>JAMPXJ010000004.1 GCA_023701205.1 Oligoflexia bacterium | reverse complement strand
GGCGCCATCGGCACCAGTAGCACCCGTTGCGCCCGTCGAACCTTGGGCGCCATCAGCGCCAGTAGCACCCGTTGCGCCCGTGAAACCTTGCGCGCCATCAGCGCCAGTAGCGCCAGTAGCGCCAGTTGAACCTTGCGCGCCATCAGCACCGGTAGCACCCGTGGCGCCCGTGAATCCTTGGGCGCCATCGGCACCAGTAGCACCCGTTGCGCCCGTCGAACCTTGGGCGCCATCAGCGCCAGTAGCACCCGTGGCGCCCGTGAAGCCTTGCGCGCCATCAGCGCCAGTAGCGCCAGTAGCGCCCGTTGTGCCCGTAGCGCCAGTTGAACCTTGGGCGCCATCAGCACCGGTCGCGCCTGTGGCGCCAGTGGTGCCCGTAGCGCCGGTAAAGCCCTGTGCGCCAGTTTCACCTGTGGCGCCCGTTGCACCGCCGGCGCCACCGCTGATGGGCTGACCCAGCCACACGCCAGTGGAACTGATCACGGCTCCGTAGGAGCCCACCGAATAGGAAGCTGCCTGGAGATTGTCATTGAAGATGCCATCTCCAGCGACATCGAGCGTGGCATTGGGAGCGACGGTGCCGATGCCTACCCGGCCATTGCCGGTGATGAGCATCTTGGGAGAGGCGGCATTATCGACGGACCCGCTCGCCCCGGCGGAGGAGGTCTGGAAGACGATCGAGGAATCGCCCGCGCCAGTCGATGTTCCCGAAGAGAGCACCAAAGAGCCGCCATTGCGATCTGTGCTTCCCGCGGCCGCACCGCCTGCTGCCACCGTGAGGCTGCTGCCGGCTGCCCCCGGAATGGTGTTGCGCTCGGAGTGGATCTCGCGGGGCACATCTCCTCCGAAAGCAAGATCCGCTGTCGGTGAGGCCGTACCGATGCCGAACATTCCACCGGTATAGGTAATGCCGGAACCCAGGTTCTGATTGGAGGAGCCGCCAGCCCGAAGATACAGCGAGTCGTGCATGTGGAGCGAGGAGGCGTCTGAGCCGTTGGTGAGCGCATCGAGGCTTCCCTGGGAGACGTTTCCGGAAACCTGGATCAGCTCGCTGGGTCCGAGGCCTTGCACGGTCTCAGCGACAGTGGCCTGCGGGGCCGCCAGAATGGTCTGATCCGGCGAGAGCGTGACCGGGATGCCGCTTGAAACGGGAGTCACCGTTACGCGCAGGCGTCGCGCATCGCCCGCCGAAGGCGTATAACCCGAGGCGCAGCCGGCTCCTGCGGAGCGAATCGGGCCGGCGCCATTGGCGAAGATCTTGGCCATGGTCAGGCCGGGATCGGACCCGGCCGAGCGCTTCGCATCTCCCACGGCCGAACCTACCTGGACAGCGAAGATCCCGGCAGTAGCCGAAAGGTCGATACCCGATTGCTTTTCTTCGTAGAGAAGGCAGGTGCCGTCAGGGGAGGTGATTCCAATAGTTAATTCAATGATATCATTGAGAGGTTGAATTCCGGTGGCGTCATAAAGGCGGCCCTGGAAGGTGAAGCTTTGAGGAGAAAGAAGCGAGGCGTTCGCTAGAAACGGCAATGTCGCCCCAATCACGAGGCTTACGGCAAGAACAGTAATCGAGAGCAAACGTTCAGCTGGCTTCATGTTCTTAAGAAAAGTGTATCAATTCAGTACGGCGTTGGTAGTGCTTATTCCTGATTGATTATATATGCTAATAATTCTCAATAATATTACTTAGTTAAGAAAGATTATTTAATTTTAACCGAAAAGATCCGATGAGCCGACGATGGGATTCGGTCGAAAAATACTGCGATTTTGCCATCTGGTCTGGGCTTTAACCCTGATGCCTCACTTTGTCGCGGCAGAGCCCAGGTCCTGTCCGATTTCTCCTGAGGATTTCCGGGAGCTCTTCGGAGCTCCCCGGGTTTGCGATTCGCGACGGCCTTGGCGGGGACCCGCAAGCTTCGGCGGGGAGGGCCCGGTCACCTTGGAGGGAAGGAATAAGGCGCCCTGTGGATTCGCCTCGCTGCTGGAGGCTTCACGCGATGAGACTCATCCGGAACTTTTTCTCGAAGCGATTCGGGAGACGAACTGGGACCCCTGCTGCATCTCGCGCGACATCAAGGAGTGGCTTCCCTCGAATGATCGCCCTGTCGAGGGAATCCTGATGGGCCTGGAGATCGGCGCCTCCCTGGGCGCCTCGTTCACCACCGGTCGGGAGCTCATCATTCTGGCCAAGGGCGGGGACGCGCTCGAAGTCGGAGTCGTGGAATACGAAGGCGTGAGCGCCTCATTGGGGCTCCCCGCGGGGGCGAGCATCACACAAGGGGTGCTGCTGGATCGCTGCGAGTCGCTCGAAGACTATCTCGGATATTTCCACGCGGCGGTTTTCGCCGGCATGGCCGAGAACCGCGGCAGCAGCGCGGCGGTGCCTTTCGTTCCCGGAGCCGCCACGGGCTGCAATGCCGCGACGCTCACCTCGGGGGCGACGACGAGTTTGATCGGCGCCGGCGGGAGCTACTACCGCAAGGCCTCGGAGTTCGTCGAGCTGCGGGGGCCGCGCATCCATCGCATGCTGCAGTTTTTCAAGGACGCCCGAAGTCCCGGCGCGTTCCGGCCCGAACGGTACACCCGTCCGGGCTGCCAGGACCAGCTTCCGGTGCAGATGGCCGGCTACTTTTCCCGGGATCTGAAACGCAGGTTGCGGCGCTGAGGCTCACGCGCGGAAGGAGACCGGCGGCGGAGCCTTCGGCTGCAGCTTCAGGCTGTGGATCTTCAGGCCATCGCGGATGAAGAGGCGCTCGAAAAGCGTGACCTCGGGGATCGCGAGCTTCGTCGGGTCCGGATGGCCTTGGTGCAGGTCATCGGTGCGCTCGAGCACGCTCCAGAGATCCGAGGTGCGGGCAACGGCGTCTTCCATCCATTCGAAATACCCGGGGTGATCCGTTTTGAGATGGAAGATCCCGTCCGCCTTGAGCAGCGGCGCGAACGCCGTGAGCGTCTCGACCGTCACGAAGCGGTTCTTCCATTGCTTCTTGCGGGGCCACGGGTCGGGGAAATAGACGTAAAGGCGGTCGATCTCGCCCGGACCGAACATGTAGTGCAGGCGCTCGGCGTGAGCCCGGAAGAAGAGCGCGTTGCCGATCCCGCGCTTCGCCGCCTTCTCGGCCGCCCAGAAGATGGGCTTGTATTTCCAGTCGATCCCTATGTACGCGTCCCCGGGGTTCCGGTTCGCCCACTCGAGCAGCACATGCGCGGCATTGCAGCCGATCTCCACGTGCAGGCGACCGCCCGCGGCCGCCTGCGGGAAGGCCTGGCGCCAGCTGCCGCGCAGGCGTTCGGTTTCGTTGTCGGAAAACACCTTGCCGGCGAACGACTGAAGCTTCTTCCAGTAAGGATTGCGCGACTCCGGGTACCGGAAGTCGGGATGATGGATGGGGAGATGCACCGGCCGGAACCTAGCCGACGCTTCCGCGAAAGGGAAGGGGGAAAAATGATACAAGCGGGAACCCTCTGACCGTCCGGATCTCGGGGTTCCCGCATGCTGCGTATCGACAGTGTTTCCACCGCCAACTTTGTATCCACTTCAATGCCGCTTCGACTTCCGCTTCCGCTTGTGCCGCTTCCACTTGGGCCGCCCGCGCTCCGGGAGGCCTTCTTTGCCGCTTGGAACTTCAAACGTCAGGGTCAGGGAGGCGGGCCGGCGGCTTCACTGGCGATGCACGGCCCGCGCTCGGGAATCAGGATCAGCTCAGGAGCTTCAGCGCCAGCTGGGGAGCCGCGTTCGCCTGGCCCAGCACTGAGACGGTGGCCTGGGTGAGGATGCTGGACTTGGTCATCGCGGCCGTCTCCTCAGCCATGTCGGTGTCGCGGATCCGGCTGTTGGCGCCTTCCAGGTTCTCGCGGTAGATCGTCATGTTGTTGATCGACGAGTACAGGCGGTTCTGGAGCGCGCCGAGCTGGGCTCGGTTGCTGTTGAGATGGTTGATCGCGTAGTCGAGCTTCGCGAGGTTCGTCTGCGCGCCTTCCTTCGTGGAGGTCTGAACATCGCCGATGTTCAGGCTCTCGAGGCTCGTGACGAGGTTCTTCGAGTCGAAGATGAACCGGTCTTCGGAAGGATTGTTGAAGATGCCGATCTGGATGTCGAGGCTCGGCGACGTTCCGTTGAGGAGCTTCGTGCCGTTGTACTCGGTCGTAGAGGCGATCCGGTCGATCTCGGCCTTGAGGCTCTGCACTTCCTTGTCGACGAAGCCGCGCTCGTTGTCGCCGATCGTGTCGGAGGCCGCCTGGATCGACAGCTCGCGCAGGCGGGTCAGGATGTTGCCCACTTCGTTCATCGCACCTTCGGCGACTTGAATGAGGGAGATGCCGTCGTTGGCGTTCCGGGTGGCCTGTTTCATGCTCCGGATCTGGGATTTCAACTTCTCGCTGATGGCGAGGCCGGCGGCATCGTCGCCCGCGCGATTGATGCGGGAGCCGGAAGAGAGTTTTTCGAGGGTGCGGTCCTGGGCTTCGCGGTTCTGGCCGAGGGCGCGTTGGGCGGCAAGGGACTGGACGTTAGTGGCGATACGCAGACTCATTTGATCCTCCTACGGATACCTATGTTGTGTTCATCGTGAATTTCCTCCGTGAGACGGTTAGCGACCGCAGGACCTCTGTTTCCTTCGGTTTGTCCGCCGGCAATCCCTGCCGACTTACACTGGACCTATCGGCGGGGTCCGTTTTCGCTTGAGGAAAAAATTGCCTGAAATCGGTAACTTATACCGTACTTAGTTAGTCGGACTTAAGTCTGATCTATTTTGTTTGTTTAAAGCCGGGCAGTTTCTGCCGATGGGGTCTTGTCATGAGATTCCGTCTACTGCTCCTCAGCCTGACGTCCTTGTCCTTGAGCGGGTTCGGCAGCTGCTCCTCCTCGGTGAGCGAGCTTTGCGTCTCGGGATTTCCGCGCACGGAGCGGGATTTCGAGCAGGCGCGCGCGGCGCTCTCGGCGCCGGGCACGGGGCGCGCGCTGGCCTCGCTGTCTCATGGTGAATTCGATCGCGAGCACTGGCTCGATTGGGCCGAATCGCGGATCAACGAGGTGCAGGACTTCATGGATGTGGCTGAAAGGGATCCGCGCTTCCGCGAGCTGCGCAAGGAGCTCTCGCTCCTCGCCGATCAGCTCGTGTCTTTTCATGGCTACGCGGCGGCGGGAAATCGCGAAAGGATGTCGATCCTGCTGGATCGCGCGCTGGCGCGCGGAAGAAAGGTCCGCAGCCTGGCATGCGAACCCGCCCCACCGATCGGGCAACGGTGAGGCGGGGATGAGCGGCGATCGCGCCGCTCAAAGATCGCTTGTCGGCGTGCTTCAGTTACAACGCCGCCACTGCAGCTGGTAGATGACGCCCGCGCTGATGTCCATGGAGTCAAGAGTCGACATGACCTGCTCCTGGTAGCCGTTGGTCTGCGCCATCAGGCTCGCGACGGTGCGAAGGTTGACGTCCCGGCCGCAGGGAGACCAGACCACCGCTTCGAGGCTGAGCGCGTTGGAGATCAGGTAATCCTCGGTGAGCGGCCCCATGAAGGAGCGGTTGTAGCGCAGGCCGCGACCCGCGGGCGCGCCCGGGAAGGCGAGAAAATATTCCGCAGTGAATTGAGACCGGCCTCCACGCGGCAGCGAGTTGAAGCCGCGGTAGTCGATCTGCACGATCGAGAAGCTATAGCCCTGCGGCACGTGCACGGGCAGCGCGATCTGGCAGCTCTTGCGATCGACGCGCTTGCCGGTGTATCCGCCGGCCTCGGTCACGAATCCGTCGAAGATGATCGACAAGGTTTTTGCATCATGGCTCAGCGCGGTCGCGACCGTTCCGCCGGGACAGCCGGTGCCTCCGTAGCTGGGCTCGCCGAGCCGGATATCGTCGCCCCAGGCCGAAACCCCGGTGAGCAGGCCTAGAATCGCCACGATCGTGATTTTCCTCTGAATGCTTTCCATAGATCCCCCTTTGGATTCTTTTCCCCTGATCAGGTTTCTTCCTGATTCGAGAAGGCACCTGAGCAAGGTCGGTGCCGCTCGTTTTCTTGGAATTCAGGCACGCGTCAAGGCCGTGAAAGAAAGAGAGATAGGGAAGAGAGACCTCGGGAATTCCTCAGGTAAAGCGAAGCGGGACCAGTGTCAAAGTGCCAGCAGCTGTGGTGGCGTTCAGGCCGCTTCGCGGGTTTGCGCGGCCTTGCCTAAAAGCTCATGGAGCTCCGGCGTGCTTTCATCGCCAGGGGCGAGCTTGTCGGTGGAGAACCAGGGAGGCGCGAGCGCGAGCGCGGGACCGGTCACCAGGAGCTCCGTCGCGAACTGCGTTGCGATGGGCGCGAGCTTCGCCGCGAGCTGGCTTGCCGTCCCCAGGGTCCCTGCGTGAAGACAAAGCTCCAGCCGTACCGGCGGCAGCCCGAGCCTTTCCAGCTCGTCGTTGAAATCGCGCGTGGCCGCGCGCAGCTCCAGGCCGAAGCTCAGCGCCGCGTCTCCCGCCGCGCGATCGGTCTTCGGCCAGTAGGCCGCGATTCTGCCTTGTAAGAAGGGTTCGACGTTCGCGCGCCAGCTCGCCTGGGCGGCCGCGATCCGGCCGTTGAGCTTTTCGAGCGGAGGACTCAGAAGCTCCGGATGCTCGGTGAGCTTCTCCAGTCCCAGGATCCGGCCCTGTGCCACCACCGCCTCACGCGACGCTTCGAGCGCTCGCCGGCTCTTCTTCCGGCGCTTCGGCAGCGTCAATCCGGGTTGGCCGTGCGCAGGCACGGTCGCCGCGGGCAGACGGCCGCCGATCCGCCAGAATAGCGCGTAGGCCGCGAGCGCGGCAAAAAGCGCGGCACCGGCCAGGCGAAGATCCAGGTCGCGGAGCTCGCGCTCGAGCTCCGCGCGGGAAGCCTGGCTCACGAGCACGAGCTCGCCGAGCCCGAGGCGGTGAAAGCTGCCGTACTGGAGCGGGCCGCCCGGAATCTCGCTGAAATCCAGGCCGCCGCTCTCTTGCGCGACGTTCTGCCGTGCCTGTCGGAGCAAGGGAAGATGCGAAAGATCTTCGTCGAAAGCGAAGCGCGCGGGGTAGCCCTGGGCCAGCACGCGCCCGTCACGATCGAAAAGCGCGGTGCTGCGGCCCGCGCCTTCCGCGAAAGCTGCGGTGAGGCGATCCTGTCGAAGCTCAAGCGCGAGGATCCGGCTCGCGTTCCCGCTTTCGAGCGGTACCGCGAGGCGGAAGACCTGAAACCGCTCGCCGATCGCGCCGGCGCCGATCTCGAGCGCTCCCTTCGCGGCGCGCCGGAAATCCACCGGATATCTCAGCTCCAGGTCTCGGAAATCGCGGTCGGAGAGATGCGCGGCGTCCCCTTGCGGCCGGCTCAGGCGGAGCACGGGGCGCCAGCGCCGCGGATTTGCGGCGAGGCGCTCATGAACCGAAACGCCGATGAGCACGTCATCGAGCGGGAGGTTCCGCTCCAGGAAACGGAGCTGGGTCGCGGGTTCGGGATATTCCCGAAGCGCGGCGAGAACGAGGGCCTGGTTCTTTTCGGCAAGCCGGGTCAGCTCTGCTCCGAGCCGTGAGGCGAGCAGCGCGGCCGCCTCGCGCGAGCCCGCGCGCAGAGCCGACGAAAGCGCCTGATCGACGGAGAGATGGGCGAGCGCTCCGATCCCGGCCGCGGTCGCCAGCGCCGCGGCCGCCGCGAGGAAACCCAGCTTTTTCGCAGGAGCGGGGCTCATGGGCCTAATTCCGGTTGACCACGAGCTCCTGGCTCACGATCTTGCCGCCGCTGTAGGTGAACTCCACCTGGATGGGATTCTTGCCGGCGTTCAGCGGAATGTAATCGGTCGAGAACTTCGCGGCGTTCACGTCCATGAAGACGGTCGCGGTGAACTTGTTGGCGCCATTGGACACGGTCGTCTTGATGAGCTTGCCCGGATCGGTGGCGGCATCCAGCCCGCAGAGCCCGCCGGAGAGGCGCACTTTCGCGGCTTGCGTATTCTGCTCGGAGCCGGCGTCGCAGCGGAGGTCGAGATTGGCGAAGGCGGGCGGCGCTACCGATGCTGGCGAACGGCCTTCGGAGACGGGGTTGCCCGCGGACGGGAGCAGGGCCGCGGCCTGATAGCTCGGGCTATCGTTGAAGAGCTTGTAGACCGAGTGGCTGAAAACCCCGACGGCGGCTAAAAAGATGACGATTTCAACGGGATTAGTCCGGAAGCGCCTGGTTCCTTGAGTCGTGCCTGTGCCTGCTGGAGTTGCCTGATTTTCCATGCATGATGCCTATCGGCCAGGCGGGGCGCGAGCTTGAGAGTTAAGACCCTAAAGTCGGTGGGTACATTTTGCCGATACCTGGCATATGAAAACCCGTCCCTGGCCCCTGGTCCTTCTAGCGGCTTTTTACCTGATCGCGCCCGCGCTCAATCTCGCGATGAGCGCCGCGATCCTTCATGTCCCCCTGGCGAAATACTTCGTGCACATCCTGCGTACCGACACGGCCTGGGGCCTGATCAGCTTCTTCTTGCTGCCGCCCATCGCGGCCGTGGCGATCTGGGTGATGAAGAAGTGGAGCTACCCCGTCTTCTTCGCGGTGACGCTGCTGCTGGCCTTCTCGAATTTCCAGACATGGCAGGCGCATCCCAGGCAGATGAGCCTCTCGCTGCTGCTGGTCACCTATGTCATCAACCTTGCGCTCGTTGGCTACTTCCTTCTTCCCGCCGTTCGCAAGGTCTACGCCGACCGGCGGCTGCGGTGGTGGGAGGCCAAGCCCCGCTTCGACATGAATTTCCCCGCGCTGCTGAGCGGCGACTTCGGCGAGAAAAAGAGCCTTCTGGTGGACTTCTCCGAGGGAGGGGCCTTCGTGAAATGCTCCTCGAAGCTACCGTCGGATTCGCCGCTGAACGTGTCCTTCCGGGTGCTCGGGCGCGATTTCCGGTTCGACGCGCGGATCGTCCATCGGCGTACGCACGGCGCGAAGGGCTACGGCCTGCAGTTCCGGCACACGCCCGATTCGTTGCGCCAGGCGCGCAGTCTCGCGGGCATCCTCAAGAGACTGGATCTCGAGAGCGCGGGACGCCGTCCCGGGCCTGAGAGCGGCTTCAGGCACTGGTTCACCCGCCTGATGAAGACGGGGCAGGGCTGGGTTCCGGACGTTCCGGCGCCGGAGGCCCGCACTGGGGGCCGCGCTCGCCGGAACGGCAAGGCGAAACTCGCCAAGGTCATTCCGCTGGGCGCGGACCGCAAGAAGAAGGCGGCCTGAGCTTTCGGCATTCTCCGGCGGTGTGGTAAGGTCGGTCCGGTATGGATCTGCTGAGCCAATCCTCCCTGCTGGTCGGGGTAACGAGCTTCGCCCTGGGCGCCTCGCTGCTCGCGCGCAACGTCCGCAACAAGCTCTTCCTCACTTTCGCGGGACTGGCGGCCGTGATCTGCGGCTGGGCGATCGCCTTTTTCCTCGAAAAGGTCTGGGGAGGCGGGGCCTTTTACCGCTGGCATCTTTTCTTCAATGTCTGGATCGCCCCGATGGGCCTGTGGCTCATTCTCACGATGGTGCGGCTGCAGGACACGCTGAGCCGGCGGCTGCTGGATATCGGCCTGCTTTCCGCGCTGCTGCTTTCGGTGGCGATCCTCTTCGGCTACGAGGCGATCCCCTGGGTTCTCCAGCTGGTCTACTTCCTGCCGGTGCTGATCGTCTTCCAGCTGCTGCGCCTGATGTGGATCGACCGTCGCATGCGCCAGGGAGCGCCCCGAAGCCCCAAGGCTCCCATCGTGGGCTTCAGCCGGCGCAATCTCATCTATCTCGGGGGCCTGCTCGTGCTGTCCACTTCGGTCATGGATCACGTGGGCTTTCTCGGACAGGAGATCCCTTTCATCGGCAACCTGGGCCTCACGGTCTACCTGTTTTTCGTGAGCCAGGCGGTGTCGCAGCAGCGGCTGCTGAACTTCGAGGCGCTGCTCTCGCGCTTTCTCGTTCTGCTTTCCATCGCGCTGATGCTGACGGCCGTCTACTCGATGCTTTTTGCCTGGATTCAGGCCTCTCCGGCGCTTTTTTTCCTCAACTCCTTCATCGTCTCTTTCCTGCTGGTGACCTTGCTCGAGCCGATCCGCTCCTTCGTGGGCTACCTGACCCAGCGCCTGGTCACCCAGCGGCACCGCCGGCTGCAGGAGGTGCTCCGCGAGGCGCAGCGCAAGCTGACCGGGATCATCGATCGCGCGGCGCTTTTCCAGGCGATCCTGAACCTGGCCGAGCAGGCGCTGCAGCCGAAGTGGGCCTCGGTCTTCGTGCTCACGGGGGACGGCACGAAGTTCCGGCGGCTGAGGTACCATGAGTGGGAGCAGGATTCTTCGGGGCGGCCCGCCCTGAGGGAGATCCTCGCCAACCATCCGCTGCTCCAGTACTGCCAGCGCCTGCGCCGGCGCGGCGACGCCCCGGTGGTGCTCGATCAGATCCTCGAGAACGAGGTCGACCGCTCGGCGAGCCGCGCCCAGCGGGAGGCTTTCCGCGCGCTGATCGAGGGACTGCGCGCGCTCAATGCCAACCTGCTCATCCCGATGTTCGGCGGCGGCGACATCCTGGGCTTTGTCGCCCTCCGGGTTCCCGATCCGCCTGAGCCCTGGGGCAACAACTGGGGGCTGCTCCCGGTGATCTATCCTTACTTCGAGCAGGCCGGCGAGGCGCTCAAGAACATGGATATCTTCGTGCGCCAGCGCGAGAAGGAACGCCTGGCCGCGCTCGGCGAGATGGCGGCGGGCCTCGCGCACGAGATCCGCAACCCGCTCGGAGCGATCAAGGGCGCCGCGCAGTTCCTGGATCCCTCGGCCGACCGGCCGGAGAGCCGCTTTCTCCATGTGATCATCGAGGAGGTGGACCGGCTCAACCGCGTCGTGACGCAGTTTCTCGATTATTCGAAGCCGCCCAACACCGATTTCAGCCGCGTCCTGCTCAATGAGCTGCTCCCGAAGTCGGTCGATACCCTGCGCGCGAGCCTTCCGCCCGGAATGAAGCTCGAGGTCACCGTTCCCGCGCAGCCCGTCTGGGTGACGGCCGCCTCGGGACAGCTCCATCAGGTGCTCATCAATCTCATCCAGAACAGCGTCAAGGCGCTCGAGGGCGCCGCGGAGCCGCTGATCCGGGTCGGCCTGGAGGCGGCAGGCACGGAGGCCACGATCACGGTCGAGGACAATGGGCGCGGGATCCGCAAGGAACATCTCGAGAAGCTCTTCATACCGTTTTTCACCACCTCCCCGAGCGGCACGGGCCTGGGACTCTCGATCTCCCAAAAAATCGTGGAAGCCCACCGCGGCCGCTTCGAGGTGGTATCGGAAGAGGGACGCTTTACCCGCTTTTCCGTGATATTGCCTCTTCCGGAGAAGGCTTGAGAGAAGGCGTGAGAGAAGGCGGGGGAAGATGAAAGGCGAGAATCGCGTGACCGGCCGGGTATTGATCGTTGACGACGAGAAGAACATCACCTTCGTGATCCAGGCCATGCTGACGAAGGCGGGCTACGAGGCCGTCGTGCTCAATGACAGCGCCCGGGCGCTCGAGGCGATCGAGGACGAGGAGTTCGAGACGATCGTCACGGACCTCTACATGCCCGGACCGGGCGGGATGGAAATTCTCGAATACTGCCAGAAGAACCGCCCCCAGCTGCCGGTCGTGATCATCACCGCGTACGGCACCGTGGAATCCGCCGTCGCGGCCCTCAAGCGCGGCGCGTTCGACTTCGTGACCAAGCCGTTCGAGCAGACGGAGATCCTCACGGTCGTGCAGAAGGCGGTTTCGACGTTTCGGCAGAGGCAGAAGGAGCCGGTTTCGATCCAGGGGCCTCTGATCGGCCCGGCCGCCGCCGATGTTCCGGCCGGTTCGATCTCCTCCATCATCGGGGCGAGTCCCCAGATGCAGGAGATCTTCAAGGTCATCTCGAAGATCGCGGCGTCGCCTTCGACGGTGCTGGTGTGGGGCGAGAGCGGGACGGGCAAAGAGCTCGTGGCGTTCGAGATCCACCGCAACTCCGACCGCGCCGGCAAGCCTTTCATCAAGATCAACTGCGCCGCGATCCCGGCGACCCTCATCGAGAGCGAGCTGTTCGGCTACGAGCGGGGCGCCTTCACCGGCGCCGTGGGTTCCAAGCCCGGGCGCTTCGAGCTGGCCCACGAGGGGACGCTTTTCCTCGACGAGGTCGCCGAGATGCCGATGGAGATGCAGGTGAAGCTCCTGCGCGTCCTGCAGGAGCAGGAGTTCGAGCGCGTGGGCGGCGTGAACACCATCAAGGTCGACGTGCGCATCATCACCGCGACCAACAAGGACCTCGACGCGGAGGTGAAGGCAGGACGCTTCCGCGAGGACCTTTTTTACCGCCTGAACGTGGTGCCGATCCACCTGCCGGCGCTCCGCGAGCGCAAGGAGGACGTCGACCTGCTGGTGCGCTTCTTCCTGCAGCAGTTCAATACCAAGCTCCGCAAGGCGATCACCGGCCTGACAGCCGAGACCCTGCAGGCGCTGCGGCTGTATCCGTGGCCGGGCAATATCCGGCAGCTCGAGAACGTGCTCGAACGCATGGTGCTCATGAGCGATGGGAGCGTCCTGGGCTTTGACGACCTTCCCGAGGAGGTCGCGGCCGCTTCGGGCATCGTTCCCGGGACGGCTATCGAGACCGGCGCCGAAAGCTCCCCCTCGACCCTGAAGGAGATCGTCAAGAAGCAGACCCAATCGATCGAGCGCGAGCTGATCGAGAAGGCGCTGGAGGAAACCGGAGGCAACGTCACGCGCGCGGCCGAGAAGCTCGGGCTCTCGCGCAAGGGCCTGCAGCTCAAGCTCAAGGAGCTCGGGATCCGGCGCGCGGTCGAGTAGGACCTGTCCGCGAGGAGACTATCTCACTCAGTTCAGGCTCGCGAGGGCCATCCTGGCCACAACAAACCCGCATTTGGGACCATCCTGGTCCAAATGCGGCTTAGCTCGCTGAACTGAGTGAGGCAGTCTCCTCGCTTCGGAACCGTGTCGAGGCCCGCAAGCGGGCCTGAGGTACTATCGTTTACACAGGATGTTGCATGAATCTGGAATTTTGCCCTTAGCGAATACCTCCTTCAGGTACCCAGCGCGAGTTTTCGCGAGCCGCGGTTCTCGGGTTCCGACTCGCGGCCTGGGCCGAGGCGGAGCCGAGGGTTGTGGCGATCAGGGTGACGAGGGCGAGTACTGGGGCTTTCTTAAGGGTTCTCCTTTTCGAAAAACGTTTCTGGTTTCGAAAGGGGGTTTACCCTGCGGCAAAGCGTTGCGTTATCATGAACAGCGGCAACGGCCAGGTCCTGGTTTCGGTACCTGAATTCCCTGGCCGTGCCGGCCCTGAGTGAGGAGTACGTTGCTTCACAAGGCGCTCACCGCGCGACGGATGCGACCGAGGCCGCGCCGGACTCCGAACTCGCGGCCACTACGGCCCCCGCAGTCCACGATTCCGCGCGAGCCGGCGCTGAGCGGGCCTCGCTGACCGAGGCGGGCAGGCGCCCGGCCGGCACCGAAGGCGAAAGCGCGGCTACCACGGCCGCGGGATCAAGCGTGGCGACTCGGAGGTCAAGATTGGGCACGCAGTTATTCTCGATCGCGAGCTGGAGAAGATCCACAAGCGAAAACCCCCGTTTCGAGGCGTCACCGCTCAAGACTTCCGCGAGCGCTTCCTTCTCGGTCAGATGGTTCCAGACCAGCTTGTCATCGCCCCTGCCCGTGCTGAGCAGCTTCTGCATCACCAGATGTCCATCCGCATAGAGCTCCACATAGGTCCAGTGCTGGAATACGCCCCAGTGGTCGCTCCGCGATCTCTCCTCGCGGGTCGTGAGCCTGCACCGCCCCCCTCCTCCGCCCACCGGATAAGCCAACTCGCGCGCGACTTTCTTGGCGAGCCGCAGCTCGCGGTTATAGGCCTTCACGTAGCTCGACGATGCTCCGTAATCGTTCTCGCCTTCCCGGCCGGCGGCGCGCAGTCCTTCGTGCGCGAAGAAGATGATGTCCTCGAGCTTCCCGGACGCGAAGAGCACCTTCCAGTCTTCGAGCGAATAGTCCTTGCAGTTGAGATGGACGACCGAGGGATCACTGGAATAGACCCGCGCCATCTTGGCCTCGTCATGCAAGGCGTCCTGAATTTCTCCACTCGCGCAAAGCGGGCGGAACCGATCCCTCGCGACCAGGGTCCCGTAGACCTCGGCGGGATCAAAGGCGAGAAGCGCCTGGGACTCCGTCGTCAGGTTCATCATGTCATTGAAGACGTCAAGAACCTTCACCTTGAAGCCCGCCTCAATGAGATGGCCACCGCCTCCGCTGTTTCCGCCAGCGGCGAAGACGGGAATCCCGACCAGAAGCTGAAGCACTGTCAAAACTTTTGACACGTGAACCAGGGATCTTCCCAGCGATTTCATAAACTCTCCTGAATACTGAGTTGATTGTGCAACCGATATGCCGCTCGTGCCTTTCATGGATCACCTCTTCAATTCACAGGCGTTGATTCGCCTGTCGCGAAAATCAATCTACATGCGGTGCGTTATTTTTTGAATTAATATGATGTTAAATTCCATGCATGGCTTTAACATTTACTTAAAGCCATGAATTTGCGGAACCCATGACCGAAAAGACGATTTTTGATTTCACCGACTACAAGTCTTACCTCAAGCACTTCGAGGCCTCGAATGCCCAGCTGCAAAAAGGCTTTCGTTCACGCATGGCGGAGCAGATCGGCTGCCAAAGCGCCTTCGTTTCGCAGGTTCTCAACGGCAAGGCCAATCTCAGCCTCGAGCAGGCGCTGAAGCTCCGCCCCTTCCTGAAACTCAACTCCACGGAGCGAGACTATTTTCTCTGGATGATCGAATTCGGAAGAGCTGGCACCGACGAGCTCAAGACGCACTTCCTATCCCTCATGACCGAGCTTCGCGAAAGGCACCTGAAGATCCTAAATCGCGTGACGCCCGAACGCATCCTCACGCAGGAGGCGCAGAACACCTACTATAGCCAGTGGTATTACGCCGCCATCCATATCCTGTGCACGATACCGGAGTTTGGCACGATCGAGAGCATCGCCCGCGCGCTCAGGCTCACTCCCGCGACGGTCCGGGACGCGGCCGTTTTCCTCGTGAAGCTCGGCCTTCTGAAAGAGACCAAGGGAAAGCTGCGCCCCGGCTCGACCCAGCTGCACCTGGACCGCTCCTCGCTGAACATCGCCCGGCACCACACGCACTGGCGGCTCAAGGCAATTCAGTCCCTCGAAGCGCAGAAGGCCACGGACACCCACTACTCGACCGTCTCGAGCCTCTCGGTGGCGGATGCCGAGGTCCTCCGCGGGCGCCTCGTCGCCCTGATCGAGGAGTACGCTAAGACGGTGAAGCCCTCGCGGGAAGAGACGCTCTACTGCTTCAACCTGGATTTCTTCTCGCTCATTGGGTGACCCGGGGCGACTGCCGCAAGATATCTCTGCGCTTGACCCGCGCTCCCGGACCCCAGGTTATACTGAGAGCCATGATCCGATCTTCCTTCGTCGTATTGGCCGCGCTCCTGATCCGGCTCCCGCCGTCATAACGGCAGGATGAGCTGAGGCTCCGGCGGGTACCGTGTCACTCTCGGAAGATTGCCAAGAAGCCTGGAAAGTGGCTCTCGCAGCAATAGCAGAGTTCCGACGACCGCGACCGCGTCGGTGATTGAGATCGACGTTTTGACGGAGCTGGAGCGAGATAGTCTCCTCGCGTACGCTGCAACTTACGGGAAAAGCCCGCGCAGCAGCATGGCCCGGTTGAGTCGGTCGACGCCCGCGATCAACGCGGCCGTCTTCATTCCGCAGCGGTAGGACTGCTGGATCTCGATCACCTTGCGGAACGCGTTCTCCATCACTTCAGCCAGCTTCGCGTTCACTTCGTTCTCGCTCCAGAAGAAGTTCTGCATCCCCTGGACCCACTCGAAGTAGGAGACGATCACGCCGCCCGCGTTGCAGAGCACGTCCGGGATGATGAAGGCGCCTCTTTCCTCGAGGACCTTGAGCGCATCGGTGGTGATTGGGCCGTTCGCCCCCTCGGCGATGATCTTGGCTTTCACGCGGCTCACGTTCTTCTCGGTGATGACGCCGTCGATCGCCGCGGGGATGAGCACGTCCACCGGAAGCGCGAGCAGATCCTCGTTGGAGATCGTCTCGGCCTCGGGGTAACCCGCGAGCACCTTGTTCCGGCTCACGTGCTTGAGCACGTCGGGGATGTTCAGCCCGTTCTTGTTGTAGATGCCGCCGCTCACGTCGCTGACGGCAACGACCTTGGCTCCGAGGTGATAGATCTCGAGCGCCGCCACCGCTCCCACCTTCCCGAACCCGTGGACCGACACGGTGGTCGAGCCATCGAGCTTGACGGCAGGCTTGCCGATGGCCGCCAGGTGCTTGGCCGCGTGCTGGATAGTATACACGACCCCGCGGCCGGTGCTCTCGGCGCGGCCGAGCGAGCCGCCGATCTCGATCGGCTTGCCCGTGACGACTCCCGGCACGGCGAAGCCCTTTTCCTGCGAGAAGGTGTCCATCATCCAGGCCATGTGCTGGCCGTCGGTCCCGACATCGGGGGCGGGGATATCCTTGTCCGGGCCGATGATCATGTTGATCTCGCTCGTGTATCGGCGGGTGAGAGCCTGCGCCTCCTGCCGGGAGAGCTGCGAGGGATCGACGCGGATGCCGCCCTTGGCGCCCCCGAGGGGCAGGCCGACGAGCGAGCATTTGAAAGTCATGAGCATCGCAAGTCCCGCGACCTCCGAGAGGTTCACCTCGGGATGGAAGCGGATACCGCCCTTGCCGGGGCCAAGCGTCATGTTGTGCTGGACGCGGTAGCCTTCGAAAACCTTGATCGTGCCGTCGTCCAGGCGAATGGGCACGCTGACGATGAGGGCCCGCTTGGGCACCTTCAGCCGCTCGGCGATGTTCGGATCGAGCCGCATCGTCGTGGCGGCCTCCTCCAGCTGCAGGACCGCGTTGCGGTAAAGATCGCTGAAATCCCAAAGATGCGAGCTCAGGCTTTTCGAATCGGACATGTCATTCCCCCTGTCCGAAACGATAACTCCGGTCTTTTTGTTTGGCAAACCCGGACCTTGGGTTCATTCTGAAAGGATGAAGGAATCATCGGGGAAAAAGCTTAAGATCGCTGTACTTTATGGCGGAAGGTCCGGGGAGCACGAGGTCTCCCTTCGCTCGGCTGCTTCGGTGATCCGCAATCTCGATCCGTCCCGGTTCGAGGTGATTCCCATCGGCATCGACAAGGACGGGCGTTGGCTCCTGAACGACGTCTCGCTCATCGAGAAGGGCGCGCAGGCGCTCCCGATCTTCAAGGATCATCCGGTGGTCCTTCCGCCGAACCCGGTGCTGGACGGCACGGCGCTGATCCCGCTCGGCGCGGGCGCGAACTCGGCTCCGCGCAAGGTGGATGTGGTTTTCCCGGTGCTGCATGGCCCGCTCTGCGAGGATGGCACGATCCAGGGGCTGCTCGAGCTCGCGGATGTCGCCTATGTGGGCTGCGGCGTCCTTGCCTCGGCGGTCGGCATGGACAAGGAGGTCACGAAGCGCCTCGTGCGCGACGCGGGCCTGCCGATCGTGCCCTACGTCTCGGCCAGGAGCGAGAGCTGGCGGCGCGATCGCGCGGCGGTCCGCGAGCGGGTCGGGCGCGAGCTGGGTTATCCGGTTTTCGTCAAGCCCGCGAACCTCGGCTCGAGCGTGGGCGTCCACAAGGTGAAGGAACCCGCGGCGCTCGACGCCGCTCTCGAGGACGCGTTCCGCTATGACACGAAGGTCCTGATCGAGACCTCGATCGATGCGCGCGAGGTCGAGCTTGCCGTGCTCGAGAATTCCGAGGCCGGCGCGGCCCCGCTCGTGAGCGTTCCCGGCGAGGTCGTGCCCACGCATGAGTTTTATTCATATGAAGCCAAGTATCTCGACGAGAACGGGGCCGCGCTGAATATCCCGGCGCGACTCACGGAGGCGCAGACCCGCGAGGCCCAACGCATCGCCGCGCGCGCGTTCGAGTCGCTCGAGTGCGAGGGGCTGGCCCGGGTCGATCTCTTCATCGACCGAGGCTCGGGGAAATTCTACTTCAACGAGGTGAACACGATCCCGGGCTTCACCTCCATCAGCATGTACCCGAAGATGTGGGAGGCCTCCGGCATCCCGTATCAGGAGCTCCTGTCGAAGCTCATCGATCTCGCGGTCGCGCGACATGCCCGCAAACAGGCGCTTGTGCGGGAGTTTCATCGATGAAGCGATCGATGCCGATCGCGATCCTTGCCGCGATGGCGGCGCTTGCCGCCTCCGGTTCGGCGATTCCGGCGGCCCGGGCGGAAAGTCCCGTCCCATCGCGCCTGCCCGAAGCCAAGTTCCGCTGGGTAGGACCGGGAGGGGAGGTTCTCAAGGCCACCTGGCCTTTCAGCTCCGAATGGCGCTGGCTGAAATTCCTTCCGCTGGATCCCCATGACCGGCCGGTGTTCCGCACGGCGGTGAGGATTCCGGACAGCGTCAAAATCGAGAAATTCGAGGTTTCCGGCGGCCAGATCACCTTCGTCCAGAGCGCGGAGGAGAAAGAGGCCACCCGCAAGCTCGGGCGCCAGATCATGGCGGTGGACACGATCTCGCCCCAGACAGTCGTCCGGCTGAACCTCAAGGACACCGAGGGAAACCTCGCGAGCCAGATGACCCTCATCATCGATCTCAACGAGACCGAGCCGCAGATCTGGACGCATGAGAGCTGTCTTACCGAAAACGTCCGCCTGCGCGTCAAGGAGAAGAGCGCGCTGCCTCATCTCTTCGTCGGCGCGCATTGCAAGGTCGAAGGCGAGAAGCTCAAGCTGAGCCTGGTCTGGTCCGCGGGCGTGGAGCTGCGCACGGCGACCCTCGCGGGCAAAGGCGCGGGTCTGGGCAAAGCCGACCCTCAGCGACAGCTTTTCGAGATCGCGAAGCCGCAGCCCTCGGCGGGCGCGCCGCCCTACGATCTGGGCGAATTCCGGCTCACGGGAACACAGGGCTTCACCAAGAAACAGGCCGCGGCCTACTCCGTGGAGTGGGTGCCTCGGCGTGAGAAGCCGCGCTTCACCCACAGCGCGTCGCTGGGCCTGAGCTATCTCATGTACACCGAGGCGCCGCAGTCGATCCGGGTGAACTCGGGCGGCCTTACCGGAAAATACCTGTTCAACTACTGGCTCATGCCCGAGACGACGGACATCTCGGCCAACGGCTACATCACGCTGCTTCCGCTGTTTTCGAGCGCGAGCGGTCCCGCGGGGCTCGACGTCCAGCCCAGCCGCTATTTCGGCTTGAACGGAAGGATCGGCTATCAGCTCGGGAAGGAGTCGCACGGGCTGGGGAACTTCAATATGAAGTTCTCGTTGGGCTGGTATCTCTGGGGAATGCTCGTTCCCGGCGCGAACTACGGCACCAGCATGGTGATGGGCCCGCAGCTCCTGGCGTCGGTGAGCGGGGCGACGCTCGCCTCGGGGCGATCGTGGAGCGCCTACGTCAAGCTCGCGCCGATCTCCGACAGCTCCTTCACGGTTTCCCTGAGCAGCCGCGAAATCGCCGCTGGCGGCAGCTATGAGATTACGCGAGTGGGAATCCCGCATCCGATCTTCCTGACGCTGGACCTCGCGCACGCGGCGATCCAGTTTACCGGGGTTTCCAACCGGATCACGCTGCTGTCGAGCTCGCTCGGCGTCAGCTATGCGCTTTGAGTTCTGGAGTCTGAATGCCGAAGCTCACGATCTTCCACAATCAGCAGTGCAGTAAATCCCGCGCGACCCTGAAGATCCTCGAAGAGGCGAAAGGCTCGTACTCGGTCGTCAACTATCTCGAAACGCCGCCCACCGCGGCCGAGCTCGATGCGCTTCTCAATCAGCTCGGGCTTGAGCCCGAGGCCATCGTCCGCAAAGGCGAGGACCGGTACGAAGAGCTGGGGCTCGAGGCGAAGCCGCCGCGCTCGCGCGCCGAATGGATCGATGTTCTCGTGAAGAACCCGATTCTCATCGAGCGCCCCATCGTGACCAATGGAAAGAAAGCCGTGATCGGGCGCCCTCCCGAAAACGTGAAGGCGCTGCTGGCCATTGACTAGTTCGCGACTCCGAGTTCGGAGCCGTGAAGAAGTATGGCTCGGTCGAGCCAGGTTTCCAGATGTAAATGCGTTGATGCAACTTCCTCTCCCGGGCACCTTTCCAATCGAGACTGGAATCATCGTGAATTTGAAATGCCAGCTCCCCGTCGAGCCCAGGACCCCCTGGCGCACCCCGAGTTTCGGAGCGGTTTCTTAAGGGCGGGGCCGCCGCCGCCGCCTGGCCTTGTGCCGATGGCTCTGTGTTCTCGCTCAGCTCGGGGCGCCGGGATCTTGCTTCAGCTTCTCAGATACCGGCCCATGAGCTCGGTTCCGAAAGTCTGGATCGCGGCAAATGCGTTGTGACTTCGGCAGCGCAAGGTCGTGTTTTCGAGGCTATGCGGGCCGCCTCGTGAAAATTCATGAAGATGATGGATTTTGAGCAGGTGCTGGGAATCGCAGCGGAGGCCGGATTTCTCGTTCACGTAGGTGCAGCGGCCTTGATCGCGCTTCCAGACGGCGCGCCGGAGCGCGGAGGGGAGATAGCGGGATCTTTGGAGGGGGGTTGACGGGAGCTCCGCCGGCGGAGTTGCGGGCGGCGACAGAGCCTGTACTTCTTTCCTGGGTTCTGGTTTCAGTTCTGATTTCTGTTCCAGTTTCTGTTCCGGTTTCTGTTTCTGTTGCAGTTTCAGTTCAGTATCAGGTTGCGGTTTTCGTTTCGGCTTGCGCTCGGGATCGAGCTTTCCTAGCGCGATTTCGGCGAGCAGCTCGATTAGCTCCGCGTAAGAGGGATTGGGATTGCGATGGGAGAGGAGGCCTTTGAGCTTCTCTAGCTTCGCCAGGAGAGCTTGATCCGCGGTGAAGCGGATTTCCGTATGAGTCGCCGAGATCGGGCGCGCTCTTTCGGGTCTGGGCGCCTCGGGAGCCAGACTCGCCAGAAGCTCATCGCACTGCCGGCGGGACTTGCCGGTGACTTCGTTGACCAACTTGCGCTTATCCGCTTCGGAGACGGGTTTTGAAAAAGTACTGCACGGCGCTCGCGTTTGACAGGCTCAGTTCGCCGCTTTTCAGAGCCGGCTCGAGCTCGGGGAGCTCCTTGAGGAGTCGCATGGCCTGAAGCCGCCGGACCGCGCTCCCTTCGCAATAGCCCAGGCCGCGCGTGACGTAGTGGAACATGCTGGAGTAGCCCTGCTCGGCGTAGAGCCGGCGGCGCTCCACTTCCCGGAGGTGCCACAGAAGCTCGGTCGTGAGCTCGCGCTCGCGTGAGACTATGAGGCGGGTTTGCGTGAGCAGCTCGGGATCGGACAATGATTTGAGGGTATTCACTCCCATCGGATACCACGGGAATTTCGGGCCTCTCAGACGCACTGGAATGCCCGAGGGGAGCCGATTTCGACAGGCGACGAGGCAGTCGGCGGAAGCGGAGAATGGGCGGAATGCCGAACGTCCTCACGTGTTTCAGAGCCATTTATGGCTGTTTCATCCTGCTTTTGTGAAAATTCGACGTACGGATGTGGAGAATTCCGGTCGCCTGAACCGGGTGTCACGTGGGTAATAGTCCGGGCATCGGAGAAGTCTTTTCTCTGTGGATCGGGCCTCGTACGCATTACAATCTTCAAGGAGGACGAATTCCATGATTTTTAGGAAAATCATTTTGTGCGCTCTTATAGGGGTGATTTTCCCAGTGTCCGTATACCCTGGCGAGAAGGCGGGTAAAGGTGCCTGTTCGATCGACGGAGCGCCGATAAATTGGATTGCCCGATATTGTGGCTTTATCGCTGAAACCGACGATGAAATCGTTATCCAGGAAAGTCCGTGTTTTAAGGCAGCGGCGAGCGACCTGAAAGAAAAGAGCGAGTGCGGAATCAGTACGAAGTACAAGCGCAAGCTTTGCGAGCTCGTGGTCAAAGAGAAACGCACGGACCACAAAACCGTGTCCAGCTGCCTGGGCGACCAGGGTATAAAGCCGTTTGTTGCCGGCGAACAATAGATGATCCTTTTCAGTTCAGGTTGGTTGGAACGAACCCGAAGCATAGTCAGGTCTCCAAAAGTAGCCGAATTCCAGGTCGCTTCCGGTACTTCCTGAAAACTTGCCTCAACAAAAATGTCGCGTTTAGGCTAATCCTGCCGGGTTTTTCCGGCGCGCGCGCTTTACGCGACCTCCGCGCCCTTTTCCGGCGCAGGCGCCTTGCCGGCATCCGGATCGATGACGTCGATGAAGCCGCATTCCTTCTTCACGCACTTGTGCATGAGGCCTGCGCGCTTGGTGATCTTCTCCGAGAGGATCGGGAAGGCGCATTTAGGGCAGGGCGTGTTCAGCGGCTTGTCCCACATCGCGAAGTTGCACTTGGGCCAGGTGTTGCAACTGTAGAAGAGCCGGCGGTAGCGGGACTGCCGCTGCGCGATCTCGCCCACCTTGCACTCGGGGCAGGGGATGCCCAGCGTGAACGGCTGCGTGGACTTGCAGTTGGGATAATCCGAGCAGGCCAGGAACTTTCCGAACTTCCCGCTCTTGATCACCATCGGGTTGCTGCACTTCTCGCACTTCTTGTCGGTGAATTCCTTCGGGATGATGACGATCCTGCCCTGATCGTCCTTCTTGAAATCCTGCGTGTTCTTGCACTCCGGATAGTTCGAGCAGGCGAGGAAGGAGCCGAGCTTGCCCCACTTGATGACCATCGTGTGCTGGCACTTCTCGCACTTGATGTCGGTGGGCACCTCCTGGCGCTTCACGTTCTTCATGTTCTTCTTGGCCTGCTCGAGGGTCTTCTCGAAAGGCTTCCAGAACTTGCCCAGGGTCTTCTTCCAGTCGCTCTTGCCTTCCTCGATCCCGTCGAGCTGATCCTCCATCTCGGAGGTGAACTCGCTGTTGAGAATGTCGGGGAAGGACGCAACGAGCAGCTCGGTCACCACCGTGCCCAGCTCGCTCGGGAAATACTTGTTCTCGCGCTTCTCGACGTACTCGCGATCCTGGATGTTGGAGAGAATGGAGGCGTAGGTCGACGGGCGGCCGATGCCTTTTTCCTCGAGATCGCGGATGAGCGAGGCGTCCGTGTAGCGCGGCGGCGGCTGGGTGAAATGCTGCGCGGGCTCGGTGCCCTGGTTCCGGACCTTGTCGCCTTCCTCGAGCGCGGGGAGCTTCAGAACCCCTCCCTCGGAGCTGCCTTCCTTGTCATCTTCATCGCTCTCGCCGTAGACGGCCGTGAAACCCGCGAACTTCAGCACCGAGCCCGTGGTCCGGAACTGCTGCTCGCGCCCTTTTTTGTCCCGCGCGCTGATGTCGATCGCGGTCAGATCGTAGACGGCGGGCTTCATCTGCGAGGAGACGAAGCGGTTCCAGATGAGCTGGTAGAGCCGGAACTCGTCTTTATCCAGGAAACCCTGGACCCGTTCGGGATGGAACTCGAGCGAGGTGGGGCGGATCGCCTCGTGCGCGTCCTGCGCGCTCTTGCGGGACTTGTAGACGTTCGCCTCGGCCGGCAGCGCCGCGGCCCCGTAAGTCGCCTTGATATGCTCGCGCACCGCTTCGAGCGCGCCCGGCTCGGTCCTGACTGAGTCGGTACGCATGTAGGTGATCAAGCCGTGGGTGCCGAGGTCGCTAAGGTCCACGCCTTCGTAGAGGCGCTGGGCGAGAGTCATGGTCTTCTTCGCGCTGAAGCCGAGCTTGCGCGCGGCCTCTTGCTGGAGGCGGCTCGTGATGAACGGCGCCGCGGGCTTGCGCGAGCGCTCCTTCTGCTCGATGCTCGCGACGGTCCAGCTCGCGCCCTGCATCGCATTGAGGATATCGTCGACCGCCTGCCGGTTCGGGAGCTCGGGGTCCTTGCCGTCGATCTTGAAGAACCGCGACTTGAACTCCACTCCGTCCTTGGCGAAAGTCCCTTCGATGGACCAGTACTCCTCGGGCTTGAAGGCTTTGATCTCGGTCTCGCGATCGACGATCAGTCGCAGAGCGACGGATTGAACGCGCCCCGCCGAGATTCCGCGCCGCACCTTGTCCCAGAGCAGGGGGCTGATCTTGTAGCCCACGAGCCGGTCAAGGATCCGGCGCGCCTGCTGCGCGTGATACATGTCGGAGTTGAGCTTCTGGGGATTCCCCATCGCTTCGATGATGGCGGGCTTGGTGATCGCGTTGAAAAGCACGCGATGCACTTTCTTGCCGCGCGCCTTGAGCTCCTCATTAATATGCCAGGCGATGGCCTCGCCCTCGCGGTCCGGGTCGGTCGCCAGATAGAGCACGGGGACTTTCTCAGAAGCCTTCTTGAGATCCTCGATCACCTTGGTTTTGGATGGGATCAGCTGGTAATCCGGCTCGAAGCCTTTCTTGACGTCCACCCCGAGCTTGCTCTTGGGAAGATCCTTGATGTGCCCGACGCTCGCTTTCACGATGTACTCCCGGCCGAGATACTTCTGGATGGTCTTCGCCTTGGATGGTGACTCGACTATGACGAGCGCTTTCTTTGCCATGCCCTACTTTAGGCGGACTTATTGGTTTTTTTCAAGTCAATGAGAGGACGGCCCGTTCGCTGTGGCTTCAAAGTTCCGGAATCCGGAAGTTTTTGGGAACCAGAACGCCCTGCTCATCCGCGAGTCGGCCCGTCTGAAGCGCGTCTCGGAGCGCGGAAAAAAAACGTTGCGGCGTCCAGTCGGCCGCCATGGCCCGGTCCAGCAGCTCCTGCACCGACGCACCGCCCGCGGCGGCGGCACGCTCGCGCACCCAGGTCGTCAGGGATCCCGCGTCACCACCGCCCGGCAGCTCGTCGAGTCCGGCATTTTCGCGGCAGCTGCCGCGGCGGGAAGATGAGGCCAGCCGCGAAGGCAGTTCCGGCCAGGCGTGGCCCAGGGTGGGCGGGCTCCAGAGCGGGAGTGCATCCTCGCGGTCAAGCAGCTGGAGATTTCCGCCCAGCGCGGGATCTCCCGGAAAGCCGGGAGTCGCGAAACACAGCCGATTCTGCTCGCGGGCCCAGCGAGCGGTGTTCAGGGCGCCGGAGCGGCTGCCTGCCTCCACGACCCAGGTCGCCTTGGACCAGCCGGCGATCAGCCGATTGCGCCGGATGAAATGCGAGGGAAACGTCGCCTCCTCATTCATGAACTCGCTCACGACCAGTCCGTCCTGCGCGAGGATCCGCTCGCGGAGGCGGGCGTTTTCGCGCGGGTATTCGCTGGCCAGCGGCGTGCCGAGAATCGCGATCGTCGGCAGTCCTGAATCCAGCGCGGCCTCGTGCGCCTCGGCATCGATCCCGCGCGCGAGGCCCGAGATGATGATGAGACGCGCGGAGCGCAGCACGCGAAGCCAGTCCTGCACCAGGGCTCGGGAGCGCGCCTGCGGATGGCGCGTCCCGACCACCGCGAGCCCATCCTCTGGGATCCGTTCCAGCAGGGCGAGCGCTCGATCGCTACCCTGAACGAAGAGATGCGAAGGCGGATCGGGTACCTGCCAGAGGGATGGAAACGGGTGAGAGTCGAACTCCAGGCGCAGCGAAGGACAGTAAGGCATGCGCGGTCCGGCAGCACGAAGCGTGCCGCGCGCAGGCTCGGGATCTTACGGCGTCGGCGGAAGGTCTTCGGGCATGATCGGCGGAGGCGGCTCCTCGGTCGTCGATTCGGCCGGAGCTTGCGGCAGGATCTCCGCGGCGCTCACGTCGGGCTGCTGGGGCGGTGGAAGCTCGTCCGCGGGCGCGAGCTCAGCCGTGGGTTGGGGAGTCGGAGACGGAATTTCGGCAGTCGGTTCGGGCGTCGGCTGCGGCAAGGGTTCCGGAGAAGGCGCCGGCTCGAGCGCCGGGAATGCCGGTTCGGCGGCCTCGGTCGGAGCCGGGCTTGCGGTGGGACTGGGGACCGGTTCCGGGGCGGACGGCGGATTTTCCTTCCAGCGTTCCAGCTGCTTGAGCTCCTTGGCCTCGTTCTGGCGCAGCTCCTCGTCGGTATCAAGCTTATCCAGCTCGTCCTCTTCCGGAACGATCTGCCGCACGCCCGGCGATACCCCCAGCTCCGCGGCATCCGTGACCAAAGTGGCGATCGTGCCTTCCTCGATCGTGCGCGCGCTATACGTCACGATCGCGGTGGAATAGCGCGCGCTCGTTTGAATGACCATCAGCTCGGCTTCACGGACCAAGTCGTTCCCTTGGATGCGCGCTCCCGTATTCGGGTCCTCGGTGCGGTAGACGCGGAAGACCATTCCGCGAGCGACGCCGTCCTCGGAGCCCCGGTCCAGGTAAACCTGCTTGTGCTGCGCGATCGTGCTGGTCGAGTTGTCCTGATCCACCAGGAGTGCCGCGTCGAGCGGCTGGGCTCCCGGAACCGGAGTCAGCACCGGGATCCGAGCCGGCATGCGGACGAGAAAACTCCCTCGCTCCATCCAGTGATAAAGGCCATTCACCTTGCCCAGATAAAGGCCGTCGTTCTTGCGGCCGGTGACCTTCACGGTCCCCAGGATCAGGTAGCCATAGCCCCGGCGCGGGCTTTCCTCATCGCCGAACTGCTGGGGCTCCTGGACGATGGCATAAGTCGTGCCGACCTCGAGCCGCTCCTGCGGCGACAGGAGGAAAACCTCATGAGTCAGTCCTGGCGAAGCGGACTCCGTGAGGAAGCCATGCAGCGTGCCGAGGATTTCCTCGGGCTCCGTCCTGACAAAAACCTTCAGACGGAAGTTCAGCGACTGGAGCTTCTTGATGCGATCCTTCGTATCGAAGCCGAAGCCGATCTCCTCGACGCGCTTCCCGATGGAAGCGTTGAAAAGGTCCCAGCGCTGTGGGGGGAGCTTCTTCCATTCGCTCGAGGGGCGCGGCTCGCCGCTTTCGAAATACTCGGGCGGCGAGGAGCCCGCGTCCGACAGGGTCTCGCCGTCCTGCAGGGCCACCGCGGGAAGCGAGGTGCCGGTGCCCGGCATGAACGCGATCTTCCGTCCCGGCCGGATCCAGTGCGGGTTCGTGATGCTGCGGTTATTCAGCGCCCAGATCTTGGGCCAGTACCTGGGGTCGCCGAAGAGCCGCTTGGAAATGTCGTAAAGGGTGTCGCCCTTGACGATCTCGTACCTTTCCGAGATGCGCTCGCCGGCGATCTCCTCCCACTGTTCGTCGGGTACGGGCCGCAGGAATTTCGAGAGCCGCGCGAGCTCGTGCTCAGGCGTGAGCGCGGCGTGCGCCGCGGACGCGGCGAAGAGCGGCAGCAGCGCCACCAGCGGCAGCGGGATCGCGGCTTTGCGGCGTGGCCGGCGGGCCCGATCGTTACGATTCATCGGGTCGCGGGCGCCTGCGGGTTGGAATGCGTTTCGGGCATCGGATCGATTGGCATGGTTGGCGGCATCGTCGGCGGAGCCGTCGGCGTGATTCCGGACTCGGTCGCCGGGAGCGCCGGCTTGGACGAAGCGGTCCGGATCGCGTAGGGCGAATGGGGGAAGAGCGAGCTCAGGAGCTGGCGGTGCCGGGCGGCCTCTTCCGTGCGACGGACCTTCTCCTCAGCCTCGGCCAGCGCGCGAAGCGTCTGTGCGATGCGGGTGCTCCGATCATAGCTGGTCAGCACGCGCTCGAACTCCTGGATCGCGAGCTTATATTCCTTCTGCAGGAAATACGACTCGCCGACATGGAACTGGGCGCTGCCTGCGAGCGGATGATCCGGAAACTTCTCGAGAAACCCGGAAAAGGCGAGCACCGATTCCGGGTACTTCGCCGCCTTGAAAAGGATCATCGCGCGCCGGTACTCCTGGACGGGCTCGTCATTGGCGAAGCCGCTTTCCGGATCGTTCGCTTCGGGTTCCGGGACGACTGGAGTTCCGCCGACCTCGCTTGGATACTTCTCGACCGGTGCGAGGCGGACCTTGCCGGTCTTCTCGCGAGGAAGCGCCGCGGGCGGCGGATCGAGCGAGGTTTTGCTCGCGGCGAGGCGATCGCTCAGCGCGGCGATCTTGGCTTCGGCGGCCTCGAGCCGGGCATTCAAGACGCTGATGGTGTTGTGAAGCTCGGCATTTTCCGCCTGCGCTGATTTGCCGGGGGTAGCCGGGGAAGCGCCAGCGCCCTCCGCTACGGGCGAAGCCGAAGGCGCGGGGCTGGGTCCCGCAGCGGGTTCCTCCGTTCCTTTCTGCTTCGGAATCAAGGTGGAACAAGCGGCCAGCGAAAGGGCCAAAAGCGGCAGGATGTGGAATCTGATTGCTTTGCCCATACGCTATATAGGATAAGTTGGCTCGGGAAATTCAGCAAGTGAAGCTTCAGGAAAGATTCAGGAAAGCCCAGTGATCCCTACCCCGGTTATCCATTCGACCGTGAAGCGAATCCGAATGCGGAAAGAGGATTCGGTCTTCGTCTACTGGGTCCTGGAGTCCCATGAGGGTGTCGTGAGTTACTCGACGCTGGATTTCGTTGCCGGGGATCCCCACCGGGACCTGGAGCTCAGGATCCCGCCCGGCTTCGAGGAGGAGGTCGACGGCCTCCTGAATCGTCTCGGTGACCAGGACGTGGTGATCTACCGGCTTCCTTAGCCCGCGCGGTAAAGCTTGGGCCCAAGCCGCGGCGCGAGTCCCGGATCCGCTTGGCGGGTCCGGCTTCCTTCCCGGCCTTCCTCGAAAACGGCGGCGCGCGGAACAGCCTTCTTGCAGAGCGCCTGTCATGGGCGTCTTGCTTTTTTCCCTTTCGCTTTTTTTCCTCCTTCTGGGCGTGCGTTCGCTCACGGAAGGGCAGCGGGTGCTGCAGGTCTTTTTCTCCGGTCGCGAGCGGGCTCAGCTGCGGCAGGTGGTCGCGGCGCTTCAGGACCTGGAGGAAACGCTCGAGGCCGGGTTGCTGCCTGCTCCCGCGCGCTGGGATGCGCTTCAGAGTCTTTCGGCCCCCTGGGCTCAGCTCACCTCGGAGAGCCTGGGTCAGCTTCGTTCGGCGGGCGGCGCGCTCTTGCCGACGCTCAGGAGGGTGCGGGCCCTGGCCTCGGCTCATGCGGTCGCATGGGATGAAGGAAGAGCGAAATCCGCCCAGGCGCTCGGGCAGGCATTCGCCTGCGCGCTGCTGGCGCCGCTTTTCGGCCTGATTCTATACCTCCTGCTGCCAGGAGTGAGCGAGCGGCCTTGGATGTGGGGATTCGCCTGCCTGGCCGCGCTCGGCCTGACCTGCGCGGGCTCGCTCTGGCTGCATGCTCTTGCGGAGGCGGCGCGCTGGGGCGGGCTTGCGGCCATGGAGCGGCCCTGGATGCTGGCAGCTCAGTGCGCGGGTGAGCGCTTCCTGGCGCTGCTGCGCAGCGGTCATCCACCGGATCTGGCTTGGAACACGATGCTCGCAGGCCTCGCGCCGGAGCTGGCCAGCAGTTGGGGTGCCTCGATCTACGCGCCTTCGCCGGCGAAGCCCGCGTCCCCGGGCGGGGCGAAAAGCGCGATCGTCAATGCCGGTTTCGCGATTCGCAAGGCCATCCAGGTCAGCTTGATGGAAGGGCGGCCCTGCGCGGAACGGGTCGAAAGCGCGCTCGAGTCGCTGCGCCAGGAGCTTCGCCTTTCGGTCGATCGCGAGCTGGCGCTCCTGGGGAACCGTGCCTTGAAGCCGCTGTTCCTCTGCGTCGCCCCGGCGCTCCTGGGCCTGCTCAGCGCAGGAATGGCGCTGGCCTGGACGGCCGCCATGGGGGCGTGAGGTAGCCCGTGGAACACGCGTGGGTGCGCTGGGCGCTCTGGACGCTGATTCACGCTCTCGCGCTCTCGGGAAGACCGTGGGAGTTTCCGCGAAGCTCTTGGTTAGAGCAGGAGCGGAACGTAGGGATTCTTCGTCCGGCTCGCGATCTCCAGTCCCGCGGAGCTCGCGGAGTGAAACGCCGCCTCCAGCTTGCCGCGCCGGTAGACATGGATGCGCATATCGGCCAGATTCGTGCTCGAGCAGAAGATGAGTGAGCCGTTGGTATCCTCGAAGGTGAGGCCCGCGAAATCCTTGTGTTCCGCGCTGCAGGTGCCGCGAAAATGGATGTCGCCGCGCTCGGCCTGGAACTTCCATTCCGTGAGGCTGTGCGAAGAGCGGATGCGCAGGGCGTCCTTGAGGGAATGGAAGGCGAAGGTCTTGTCCTGGTAGATGAAGCTCAGCGAGGAGACCCAGGGGCTGGGCATCGGGCCGAGCAGCCGGGCGCGCGCGGTGATTCCCTCGAAAACGAGCGTGCCGGGCTGTCCCTGTTCGGTGACGAAGGAGTTGCAGTGTCCGCGTACCCAGGAGTGGCCAGGACGCGAGCCCGAGCAGTGTCCCTGCATTCCCGGTGCTCGATCGATGCGGAAAACCTCCCCGTTCACCCGGATGGTGCCGCTGAAGACCGCGTCGGCCTGAACCGTCTCGACCGAGCTCCGGGTCATCCGGAATTTCCGCAGCGGGGCCGGAATCAGCTCATAGCGCGCCTCGGTCCGCGGCGCGAGGGTGAGATCCCAGCTGATCTCCTGTCCCTTGGAGCGGATCGTCCCACGTGTAAGCGATTCCCGGAGCTCGCACTCTCCGAGCCGCGCGCTCGAAGAGCGGGGCGAGGTCGGGATCGACGGCGACAGGAAGGAGTCGAGCTCGAAGGTCTGCTTCACCGCCACTTTGCTTACTTCGCGCGAAGCGCTCCGATGCGCTTGCACCGCCCAGGCCTCGGCCACGCGGCGAAAGCCGTTCTCGCTGGCGAGCAGAGAGATGCCGATCCACAGCGAGCGCTGGCCGGGGAGCTCGTTGAGCTTCGCGTACCAGACCTCGTGAAGCGGGCCACCGGAGAGGATGGAGCCGGATCGGAGCTGGATTGCCTGCCGAGTTTCGCTGCTCACGCTGCTGGCTCCGCTCATAAGACTTTGCGCCTGCTTCCGATCATCGCGCGGAGAACGATCGCCACGATTAGGAGATCGGTCATGATGCCGAGGAGGTAGGCGAAATAGGGTTTTTCGTTGAGAAACATGTAGAGATAGCCCGCGAAAGTCACCACCTTCGCCAGCAGATGCACCAGAAAGTACCCGCGGACCTTCGGCGACTCGGCCGAGAAAAACGACAGGGCCGAAAGCATGGCCATCGAGGCGGCCGCGATCACGATCCAGAAGTGCTCGGCGGGATCGGGAATCGCTTCGGTGAAGTTAAAAGCCTTGGGGCCGACATTGAGAAGGTAAACGAGCTGGGTCGGATAAAAGACGAAAACGACGGCTCCCAGCGCGTAGGCCACACCCAATAGGCGCATGCTCCAGGGAAAATGATCCGTGGCCCGCGCTGGAGCGACAGGAGTGGGGGAGGGCGGGGGTGTAACGGGAACCTCTGTTTGAGCGGTGTCAGCGATCGGTGCCGGCTCGTCTTGAAATAGCGGGGCTGGCGCTGGAGAAGGCTGGAGCAGGGGTTCGCGGGCCGGAAACCGCTCGGGAGCCGTTTCAGGTCGGGCGTCAGCCGGCCGGTCTTGGGTGGAGTCATCCGAGGTGGACATGGAGGATTTATAGCATTGGCCTCATCAGAATTGTATCCCCTTCCCGGCCCTCGATTCGCCAGACTTCCGAAATCCTCCGCGCGGCGCCTTCGCGTCGCACCTGAGCGATCCACTGCACGCCGACGCTCAGCAGCTCGCGGATCGCCACGACCGGTATCGTGCCGTTGCCGGCAAGCAGGCAGAGCAGCTCGATCCGTCTCAGCGCGTCGCGAGGGGAGTTCGCATGCAGCGTGGCCAGCGCTCCACGATGCCCGGTATTGAGGGCCTGAAGCAGGTCGAGCACCTCCGGTCCGCGGCATTCGCCGAGCACCACGCGGTCCGGGCGCATGCGCAGAACTTGCTTGAGCAGCACGCGCAACGTGATCTCGCCATAACCGTCCGCATTCGGGGGACGGCTGACCAGGCTCACGAAATGCGGGTGACGGGGCAGGAGCTCGGGCGTGTCTTCCAGCGCCAGGATGCGCTCCCGTTCGGGTGCATGCGAAAGCAGGTCGGAGGCGAGCGTGGTCTTGCCACTTCCGGTCGCCCCCGAGATCAGGACCGAATCGCCTTGGCGCACGACATCGCGAAGCAGCGAAAAGAGCGGCGAATCCGCCCAGCGGGAATCATCGCTGTAGGAGGCCGGTCGGCGGATCGAGACGAGGATTCCCTGCCGCGCCATCGGGGGAAACGCGACGTGGATCCGGTGCCCGGTCGTCAGCGTCGCATCGATGAAGGGGTGGCGCGCATCCCAGCTCTTTCCGGCCAGCGTGATCTGGTCCAGTACCCAGCGCCGCATTTCCTCCTCGCTCCAGGGGGCGTGGCCTGCCGCGAGTGGCGCGAGGCCGTCACCTTGATCGACGAAGATCTGCTCCGGGCCGTTCAGGCAGATGTCCGTGATCCTGGTGCACGAGAGGATCCGTTCGAGCCAGGCAGGTGTCATGAGCGGCTCTCCCGCGCTTCCTCGCTCAGGACATTCCAGGGAAAAGACGGGTCGGCTCGCAGCTCGCGCTCCTGCGCGGGAGTGAGCCAGTTGCGTGGCGCCGGAACCGGCCCGCGGGGACCCGTCGATTCGAGTCGGTGCATCGGCGGGGGCGGCGGCGCGAGCGAAGGCTGAAGGACTGCCACGAGCTCGGATTTCTCGTTCAGGTACTCCTCGGAGCCGAAGAGCGCGCCCAACACGGGGAGCTGCCGCAGCAGGGGGAGCCCCCGCGCGCTCTTGCGCGTTCCCTGTTGAAGCAGGCCTGAAAGCAGCAGCGGCGAGCCGTACCGGGCGTCGACCTGCGTGCGCAGCCTGTTGGCCTGGATGCCGGGGACGGCGTTGCTCGCGATCGAGGGGTCGAGATGGCTGACCTCGGTGGAGATGTCCAGGCGGACTCGGGTGGCCGTCGTGTGCGTGACCTTGAGTTTCAGCATGAGGCCGAAGTTCTTCCAGGTGACACTGGCATGGAAGCGTCCCTGGTTCTGGATCGGCAGCTCGCCGCCGGAGAAAAGCTCCGCCTCGCCGGGCGCGCGCACGACGAGCTCGGGATTGGAGAGGATCTTCAACGAGCCTTCGCCTTCGAGCGCCTGGAGCGCCAGATCGAGCTGCAGGAGATCCGCGATCCCCGTGGAGGTCACCCGAAAGGCCCCCTCCTGGATCGCGGGCCAGCTCAGGCCGAGGCTATGCATGCGGTCGCGCTTGAGCTCGAGCAGGAAGACCTTGAAATGCACCGTCGGTGAATCATCCGGCAACGTCTCGAGCTCCAGGACGACTGCGGGAAAAAGCGCGCGCGCCTTGCGGCGGAGCGCGCTTTTCTCTCCCGTCCGCTCGATAGCGCCCACGAGAGCAAGGGATCCCTGCCGCCGCTCCAAGCGGAGCTTATCCGTGAGCCGCGACTGGGCCAGCCATCGGCTGAGCTTCTCCTCGCCCGCGGCCAGAAGCCGGGAGGAGGGCTCGGTTTCGTCGCGTAGCTCGCCTGGAAAGGACTCCGCTAGCGCGAGAATCCGCGCGAGTTCCTCGGCGCTCTGAATCACCCCGCGCAGAACGACGCCGGAGCCCGTGAGCTGGACCTGTGCCTCCTCGAGCGCTCCGAGCGCCTTGGCGAGGCCCGGCTTGAGTTCTCCGGCAGCGAGCTTTTCGACGCGGATTGGACGATGTTCGGCATTTCCGTCCAGCTTCCAGATCCAAAGATCGCTGTTGCCTGGGGAGACCCCTTTGACGAGCAGCTGATCCGTGCCCAGGGGATGAATGCGGATCGTGGAGCTGCCGACCGAGTAACGGCTAAGTCCAGGTAATTTCAGGAGCCGCTGCTCGCCTTGCCCCAGGAGCAATGGAGCCTTTTCGAGGATTTCGCCATTGGCCGGATCGGACCAGGCCTTGACGGGAGCGCTGAAAACGATCGAAATCACCAACAGGGTCGCGGTCGAAAAATTGAAATTCATGACCGGCGGTGGGGCAAGATCAGCGCCAGCCGGGCGAGGACGTGAAACGGAATTGACAAGCCTTTCGGTCAGGGCTACAAGGTTGGTCTTAAACCTAGGCAAATCCGCAGGTTGCCCGTAAATTTCTCAGCTCTTCCCGCTCGGCGCTAGCGCCCGTGGCGCCCGGAAGTTGCCGAAAGTTGCAGGATATCAAGCAAACTCCGGGTTATTTGCCGTTTTTCTTCATGTTTTACTGGGAGATTTTTCAATGCCGTCACGCAGGATGAAGACCAAGATCGCTCGCAAGATCCGCAAAGCCCGCAAAGGGAAAGCCCGCAAGCGCGCGGAGCAGAACAAAGGAACGACCCCGAAATTCCCGATCCATATCGAGTAATAGGGAGATTTCATGCAAGGTAACTACCTGTTCACGTCGGAGTCCGTCACCGAAGGTCATCCGGACAAGATCGCGGATCAGGTCTCCGACGCGGTTCTTGATGCGTTGCTGGCCCAGGATCCAAAGTCACGGGTGGCCTGTGAAACTCTGGTCACCACGGGCCTCATCGTCGTGGCCGGCGAAGTGACCACGAATGCCCGCATCGACTATGCGGATATCGCGCGTCAGACCGTCAAGAAGATCGGGTACGACTCGTCGGAGAAGGGCTTCGATTACAAGACCTGCGGCGTGGTGGTGACCTTGGATCGTCAGTCTCCGGATATTTCCCAGGGCGTGACGGTCGGCCAGGGAATGCACAACACCAAGGAACAGGGCGCGGGTGACCAGGGCATCATGTTCGGCTACGCCGTACGCGAGTCCGAGCAGTTCATGCCGCTCACGATCGACCTCTCCCACAAGCTGGCGCTGCGGCTGAGCGAGGTCCGCAAGAACGGTACGCTCGGCTTCCTCCGCCCGGACGGCAAGACGCAGGTCACGGTGGAATACGAGAACGGCCTTCCGAAGCGCGTGGACGCCGTCGTCGTGAGCTCGCAGCATGACGAGAATGTGACTCACAAGCAGATTCAGGAAGGGATCATCGAGGAAGTCGTCAAGAAAGTCATTCCGGCGCACTATCTCGACGGCAAGACGAAGTTTTACATCAATCCGACCGGACGTTTCGTGGTCGGCGGCCCGATGGGCGATTGCGGTCTCACCGGCCGTAAGATCATCGTGGACACCTACGGCGGGCATGGCGCTCACGGCGGTGGCGCTTTCTCGGGGAAAGATCCCTCGAAGGTCGACCGCTCCGCCTGCTACATGGGTCGTTACGTCGCCAAGAATCTGGTGGCCGCGGGTCTCGTGGATCGCTGCCTCGTCCAGCTGGCCTACGCGATCGGCGTGGCGGAGCCGGTGAGTGTCATGGTCAACGGCTTCGGAACCGAGAAGATCGAGTCCCGCAAGCTCGAAGCGGCCGCGCGCGAGATCTTCCATCTGCGTCCGGCGGGCATCATCGAGTCGTTGAATCTCCTGCGCCCGATCTATTCCAAGACGGCGGCTTACGGCCATTTTGGCCGCGCCGAGCCGGAGTTCACCTGGGAGCGCACCGACCAGGTGTCGGCGCTGCGCAGCCTGAAGTAACGCCGCATGCATTTCGTCTTCCTGCTTGCCAGGACGTTTCCGTGGTGGGCGGTGCCGATGGCGCTGGTCTTCGGTCAGCTGACGGTCTTTTTCTGGCGGCGGCGTAGCCCATTGCGGTTTCCCGCGGCGATGGTTTCCGTGGGCCTGGTCGTGGGCGCGGTGCTCTGGATCGTCTATCGCGGCGACCTGCACTCGGATCGCTGGGTGCGCGCCTTACTGCTCGAGTGAGCGCAGCTCCTCGAGCTCCCGGAGGCAGCTCTCGGTCAGCTCCGGTACCGCGCCGGTGGGCGAGACGAAAAGCGTGTTTTCGGCCGTGAAGTGCATCAGGCAGCGCGGGTCATCGCAGTGGTTGGCATGCAGCGGATCTTCGTGACCCGTGCCGGATCGCCGATCGATGTTGACCAGGCCCAGGACGTGGCCAAGCTCGTGGGCAATGATCGTGGCTTCGGCGACGGGACGGGAGGCGTTCGGGTTCTCGGCGACTTTCTCGAGGATCGTGTTCTCGTAAATGACGATCGAGGTGTTGCTGTGCGCCTGCCCCAGCATCTTGAACTCACCGTGATCGTCGGCGGAGCTGCCGTTGAGGAAGAGCAGATAGATCGTCAGCGTTCCCTTCTGGGTGTATCGGCGCCGGTAGCGCGATTCGATGAAACGCACGTCGCTGAGCGTGAAGCGCGTTTTTCCGCCGAGAGAGGCCACGGGGATCGAGTCCGAAGCGTGGATCTGGATCTGGCCGGGCGAGCGCTTCAGGTGGCGCTCGAGAAAGCGTTGAGTCAAGTTCACCGCTTCCTGCGAGGGCGCGAAGCCCCGGACGGACTGGATTTCAACGACCACCCGGTCGAAATGGGAGGTCCGCAGCAGTTCCCCGGCCGAAAAGCCCACTCTCATCCCCGGCTGATAAACCCCCTTGTCGCCGCGCAGACGCTTCCGGGAGTAGTCGTTCGTAACGGCTCCGCAGGCCGCGGTGAGTGTCAAGGCAATGAACAGGAGACTGGCCAATGATCGGGGGTAATTCAGCTTTTCCATGGGGCTACTCGGGTGCTCCTGTCCCAACGCGGGGAACTTGCACGGGATTTACAGCAGAGGGTCCGGAGATGGACGGCCGCCACCCTCTCAAAGAGCAAGTCTTTGGCCAGACCGTGGGCTTGGAAGCCTTCCAGAAAGACGGCGGCGGAAGAAAAATTTTTGACAGCCCGGCAAAACTTGCTTAGCCTTTTTTATGTGGAGAGCAGATAGGAAATTTCTTCTCCACGCGCTTCCGGGAAAAACGAATTCCGGGGGTGAAACGGGTGAAAAAAATCGGGGCCGATGATCGGCCGGGACTCAGGAAGAGTTTAAGGGGGGAGCATTGATGCTCAATTTCAGATCTCCGTTGGTGGGTGATAGTGCGGCCATGGAGGCCATTTTCAGGACGATCGAGAAGGTCGCGCAGGCCGAAAGCACGGTCCTGATCACCGGGGAGAGCGGCACGGGCAAGGAGCTCGTGGCCCGCGCGATCCATGAGAACTCGCCACGGGCCGGCAAGCCCCTGGTGATCGTCAACTGCGGAGCGATTCCCTCCGAGCTCCTCGAAGCCGAGCTCTTCGGCTACCTCAAGGGCGCCTTCACCGGCGCCACGCAGAACCGCCAGGGCCGCTTCGAGCTGGCCAACGGCGGCACGCTCTTCCTCGACGAGGTGGGCGATCTTCCCCTCCATCTCCAAGTAAAACTTTTGCGGGCGCTGCAAACGCGCCAGTTCGAGCCGGTGGGCTCCTCCAAGACCCTCGAAGTCGACGTGCGGATCATCGCCGCGACGAACCGGGATCTCGAGGATCTCGTGAGCAAGAAGGAGTTCCGCGAGGATCTCTATTACCGGCTCAACGTGATTCCGCTTCGGGTTCCCTCGCTGCGCGAGCGCAAGACGGATATCCCGCAGCTGGTGAACCATTTCGTGGCGCAGTTCAACGAGGCGACCGGCCACTCCGTGGCCGCGCCGACGGGCGAGATCCTCGAGGCGCTCATGGCCTACGACTGGCCGGGCAACATCCGCGAGCTCGAGAACCTCATGGAGCGCCTGGTGATCCTCAAGGGGCAGGGGACGGTGGATCTGGGCGATCTTCCGCACCGGATCTTCCGCAAGTACGCCGAAGGCCGCCCGCAGGGCGACGGGGCGCTCTCGGCCTGGGAATTCCCGCGCATGGTGCTTCCGAAGGAAGGCTGCGATCTCAAGGAGATCGTCGCTGCGTTCGAGAATCATCTCGTTGATCAGGCGCTGGCCCGCACCGGCGGCAACAAGAACCGCGCGAGCGAGCTCCTGAAGATGAATCGCACGACGCTGGTTGAGAAGCTGCGCAAGCGCGGGATGATCGTGACCCTGGGCAAGCGCGGGGAGATCGAGTCCGTAACCGTGGCGCCGGAGCCGCAGGTCTGATTTTTTCTCTAGCTGAAGATTCCTGAAGTAGGGGGGCGCCAAATGGATTTGGCGCCCTTTTTATTTCGGGGGGAGGGCCGGGCGCGTGCGGGAGGAGGCCTCGTCGTTGAGTAGGTTTTTTCAGAAAGGGAAGGTCATGAGGTGGATTTCATTGCCGGCGGCACTCGTCGTGATTTTTTCCGCCTTACCTGCGGTGGCGGATACGCAAGATTCTTCGAAGACAGAGGACGATGCGCTGCGTGCTGTCAGTGGAGCGATCAGCGGCGTTGCGCCGGCATACATGGGGAACAAGATTGTCGGGCAGGCCTCAAGCTTCGCCGGCGATGGCAAGAATTTCTCAGAGGTAAGCAAGGCTCTGGGGAAGCTTCTCCGGATTCCGGCCAGGGCTGGCTTCGCAAGTCGCACCATCCTCATGATTTCCAGTGGCGCCGCAGCCGCGCTTACGGGGGCCTTTATGACGGGCTATTCGATCGGTGATGGAATCATGATCTTAGATGAGAAATTCTTCGACAGCGCCACCCGAACCGCGCTCGCCGATGCGATCGATCAGGCCGCCCAGGTCTCCCAGAGAGTCAGTAAGGAGTTTCAGGAGTACGCGAATTCCGGCTCGCAGGGTGTCGAGGCTCTGTCGGGCGATCGAGCGCAATGAGAAAGACTTTAAAAGTAATTTAAAAATCAAGTAGTTAAGAAATTCGGCAACATGTTGCCGAATATGGGGTTCATGTACCCGCGTATTTTGGGTCGGACGCCAAGGGCTCCCGCATGCTTTGCGAGCTGTCCCGGCAGGTGAGCCAGGGAGGGGAGAAGGCGATCCGGGATACCTGGAACGCAGCACTCGCTCCCGGTGCCGTTGGCGGCGCCTATGCCGGGGGCGCGCTGGTCCTGGCGCAGGGGCTCCCGACCGTGGGACCCGCGATCAATGCAGTGGTCGGCGTGGGCCTGCTCGCGAAGATGGGCTATGACATGGGTCTCATGTTCGGAATGCGCTCAAAGAGCTCCGACGATCGCGAGCGGACGCTCGGCGAAGTCGCGGGCCGCGTGAAGCAAGGCGAGCTCCCGGTCGGCGCGCTGATCGACCTCAGGCGCCAGGCCGACCAGGGACAGGCGCGCGATCGAGCGGAGCTTTGGGGGGATGTCGTGATGATCGGCAGCATGGTGCCTCACGCGAAGATGTTCCTGGGCAGGCGCGGAATGGCGGAACACGGGGCGGGCTAGCACCCGTCGGGAGCGCAGCCTGCCGCTAGCGGGCAGTCCGCACCGGTGGGAGGCCTCACCGGCCATTGACTTGAAAAGCTCCGAGCTCAGCGGCGCTCCTGCGATTCCTTCTCGGGCTCCTTGGCGTCCCGGATCGACTGCCGCACGAGGTTGCGCAGCACGCGGTTGCGGTTGGCCTCGCCGACGAGCTTCTTGGCGTCGTCGTAGAGCCCGGGGTCGTTGACCAGCGCGCCCAGGGTGCCCTGCCCGTTGTTGATCTTCTCGAGGATTCCTTCGAGATTGCGGCTGATCTTCTTGAGCCGGAGTTCGTCGAGCTCGCGGTTGAGCTTGTCGGAGGCCTGCGAGAGGTTGCGCGCGGTGGAGGAAAGGCCCTGGAAGAAAATGTCGCTCCGACCGCCGGTCTCGAAGTTCTTGAAGACGCGATCGAGCGTGGTCACGAGGCTGTCGATGTTGACCATGAGCTGGTCGCCCTTGGTGAGGAACTGCGCGATGCCCTTGCTCGGCCGGTTGGGGATCTCGCCGCCGGCGGCCAGGATCGGGGAGCTGACGTTGCCGGGCAGGACGGCGACGTACTTGTCGCCCAGCACCCCCTGGGTGGCGATCTCGACCGACGAGTCGGCGCGGATCCACGCGGCGGAGTCGCGGCTCACGGCGAAGTCGACGCGGATGTCGCGCTTCTCCATGTCGAAGCTGATTTTCTTGACCGTGCCCACCTGGATGCCGCCAAGCACGACCTTCGCGCCCTCGATCAGGCCGTCGACGTTGGGGAAGTGGGAGTGATAATCGGTTTTGCGCGTGAGCAGGTTCTCCGTGCTGCCCAGGACCAGGATCGCCAGCATCACCAACCCGATGCCGATGGCGACGAAAAAGCCGACTTTGACTTCCATTTCGAGCTGCTTGTTCATATCCGTTCTCCGGGTTTCATGCTTCCACCATACCGCTGATGAAGGAGAGCACGAGGGGGTCCTGCGAATTCTTGATGTTCTCGATCGTGTCGATGAGGTGGATGCGCCCGTTGCTGAGGATCGCGATGCGGTCGGCGATCTCGAAGGCGGCCGGGATGTCGTGGGTCACGAAGATCCCGGTGATGTTCTTGGCTTTGAGCTTGTGGATGTTCTCGAGGAGACGCTTGGTGTTGACGGGGTCGAGGCCTGCCGTGGGCTCGTCAAAGAGGATGATGCGCGGCTCGAGGATCGTGGCGCGGGCCATTCCGGCGCGCTTCTGCATCCCGCCGGAAAGCTCGGACGGATAAAGATGATTGGCGCCGCGCATATCGATCAGCTCGAGCATGCGGTTGACGCGCTCGCGGATCTGGTCGGCGCTGAGGTTGGTGTGCTCGCGCAGCGGATAGGAGAGATTTTCCTCGACGGTCAGCGAGTCGAAGAGCGCCCCGTTCTGGAAGACGTAGCCGATCTTCGTGCGGACGTCGATGAGCTGCCGCTCGTTGAGGCCGGTGATGTCCCGGCCTTCGAAGAGGATCTGGCCCGAGTCGGGCTTTTCCAGGCCGATGATCGAGCGGAGGATGACGCTCTTGCCCGTACCCGAGCCACCCCAGAGGCCCAGGATCTCGCCCTCACGGAGATCGAACGTGACTCCGCGGTGGACGATCTTCTCGCCGAAGCGTTTCTGGATGTCCTTGAGCTCCAGCACCGTTTTCATCTTCTCAGTACCTGGGATAGACCGTCACGATGAAGAGCTTGGTCAGGAAGAAGTCGCTGACCATGATGAAGATGCTCGAGGTCACCACGACCCACGTCGTGGAGTTGCCCACGCCCTGGGTGCCGCCTTCGGTGTTCAGCCCGCGCCAGCAGGCCGTGACCGAGATGAAGAAGGCGAAGACGATCGTCTTCGCCATCCCGGTGAGCAGGTCGTACATCCGGAGCGTCTCGACGGCCTTGGAGATGAAGTACTCGGTGTTGATGTTGAGCTCGGTTTTTCCGACCAGAAGCGCGCCGAACAGGCCGATGTAGTCGGCGAAAAGCGTGAGGATCGGCAGCGCAATGAGGCTCGCCAGCACGCGCGGGGTCACGATCCGCTTGATGGGGCTCGTTCCGAGCGCCCGCATGGCGTCGATCTGCTGGGTCACCTTCATGGACGCGACCTCGGCGGCGATTCCGGAACCGATCCGGCCGGCCACGAGCAGGCTGGTGAAGACAGGGCCCATTTCGCGCGCGATCGTGAGGGCCACGACCTTGGGGACGTAGAGCGTCCCGCCGAAGCGAGCGAGCCCGTTGCCGAACTGGAGCGCCATCACCGAGCCCGTCGCGAGCGCCGTCACGGCGACGAGCAGGAAGGATTGGGTTCCGATGAAGAAGACCTGCTCGACCACGAGGCGGAAGTAGAAAGGCGGCGTGACGAGCTCGCGCGCCATCTGCCCGCAAAGCACGGCGAAGCCGCCGGCAAAACGGACCTGGTCCAGGATCTTGTGTCCCAGACGCTGAAAATAGGGAGTCACCAGTTCTGTCATGGTCGCGAGTAGCGGGCGGGGCCCGCCTTACCCAAGGCTACTCTTTGACCCTGAGAGAAGCAATGAAATGGGAGAAGTCCCCGTCGTGCTGCTCGAAATTCCTCGGACGGGACATGTAAACAAGGTCGAACACGCAGGAGTCCTTGCGGAACACCACGGTCCGGAGCTTCATCTCCTCGCCGTTGATCCTGCCCTGGAGGATCGTCTGCAGCGCCGGGATCGAGCCCTGGAGCTCGATACCCGATTCGACGCGCTGGGTTACGTCCGAAATTCCCAGGAAAAGGAGATTCGTCAGCGTCTGAAGATCGCGCCGGTCCGCTTGGCTGTCGGGGCCGCCCGGGCGGCACGCGGAGTTCAGCGAGATGATCGCGGAGGTCGCCTTCGATTGGTAGGCCACGTCGGAGATCTCCGTCGAGCTCGTTTCGGGCGCGACCTTCTCGGGGGAGAGGCGCTTCCATTCGCCGGGCTTGGCCTGCGCCAGATCCATGACGCCATAGGAGCGCGACTTCTCTTCGACGGGCTTGATGTTCCCGATGAGCAGCGCGCAGCCCTGCAGGAGCAGGGTGGCGCCGAGCGCGAACGTGAGCGGAATGCATCGGATACGAGGCGGCATCTGAACCTAATCTAAAGCAAGCTTCGTCAAAGGAATAACGAAAACTGTGGTGGTTCCTGACGGAGGGTCAAAATTTCGTGGCGAACTTTGCCCGTGGATGGATTCTGCCGGGCAGGTTCCGCCGTGGAATTACCCAGTCCGAACGGAGCTTTCGTCCCATCGGCAGAAACGAGCCGGCAGCGCGCGCCGCCTGGCATTTGATTTGCTTCAGTACCTTCCGGAGCCAGCCAGCAGGATGCTGGGGCCAACACTCAGTGCCGGAGCCCGCAAGGCTCCCACTCGCGGGCAGGATGCCCGTAAGAGGCTTGATGAAGACGAAGCTCTCAAAAAAAATCTCTTCCGGCATGCTTCTCGTCGTTTCCTCCTTCGCCCGTCCCGCCTTGGCGGAGCTGCCGGCGGGGGACTCCCTGCGCATCGAGACCTTCAAGACGCACAGCCGGATCGTCGTCCGCGTCGACGAGAGCGTCTCCAGCGAATGGAAAAACACCGCCGAAGGCTTCGAGCTCCTGCTCAAGGGCATCGGGCTCATGGACCTGGGCGCCCCGCTCGGCGAGGAGGAGGCCTGGAAAAGCCGCCTGGAAGCCCAGGGTGATGCGCGCATCGCGGGGTTGAAGCTCGTGGAGACCGGCGGCAACCTCAAGATTCAGGGCAAGTGGAAGTATCCCAAGGGATCTGCGGCGCCCGCCACGCCGCGCATGGAAGCTTTCGACTACCGCGACAAGAATCCGCCGCAGCTGGTGGTGGACCTCTGGCTCAAGAAAGGGCCGACGCTCGCCGAGATCGGCTCGCGCAAGGGCCAGCTCCGGCAGCTCCGGGCGCTCGAGGGTGCGGAAAAGCAGGCGCGCGCCCGGGCCGAGCGGAGGCTCGCCTCGCTCCAGCGCAAGGCCGAGGGCGAGGACCTGGGGCGCTTCTGTCGCCAGCCGCTTTCGGAGAGGACGGATGTCTTCCTACCGTTCCTGCCGCTGCATGAGCCGGTGAACTATTCGCGCTGGATGGCGACGACGACGCCTGACAGCCACTTCGTGTATTTCGAGCCCAAGGGCAAGGACCGCGACGCGCAGTATGTCCGGCTGGCGCTGGCGCTTTACCGGCAGGGCAAGCCCGCGCTGGTGAGCCGCACGCTGGAGTTCCATGAGTCCGAGCACCCGGGCTCGCCCTACCGCCAGGAGATGCGCTTCCTCAAGGCGAACGCGCTGCTGAAGGTCGGGATGGAGAAGGAGGCCGAGGAAATCCTGGCTCGCCTGATGGTCGATGCCAAGGACTCGCCCGTGGCGCTGCACTCGGGGATGTTCCTGGCCGCCCGGCGCGCGATGAAGGACGGAGGGCACGCCGCGCTCGAGCCGTTCCTCTGGCTGATCAGCAACTATCCGCAGAACCGGCTGGCGTGGCTGTTCCATCTGGGCGCGGCGGAGATCTACTACTCGATGCGCCAGGTGGAGCGCGCCCTGAAGGAGTACCAGTGGGTGATGGAGTTCGCCCCCGAGCGGCGACATCAGGCCGAAGCGGCCTCGCGCGCGGGGGATATCTATCTGCAGAAGCTGCAGTACGAGCAGGCTTTCGCCTCGTACTCCGAGGGGCTCCGCTACTTCGAGAAGGAGCTCGAGGAGTTTCCCTCGATCCATGTCAATCGCGCCGAGGCGCTGTATCAGATCGGCCAGTATGAGCGCGCGAAGGAAGGCTTCGAGGCGTTTCTGAAGAAGTTCCCCGCGCACCCGGCGGGCTGGCGGGCGACCTTTCGACTCGGGGAGATCGCGGGTCGGGCGGGCGACGCCCAGGCGCGCGCGCGCTATCTCGAGACGATCAACCGGCATCCGTTCAGCCCCGGCGCGACGCTCGCGCGGTTGCGCCTCATCACCTGCGGCGATCAGGGCGGTTTTTCGGCGGCGGCGGGCGAGAAATTCTTCGAGACGGAAGCGGAGGCGTTCGGCAAGGGCGATGGCCAGGGCGAAGTCGTGTTGACGCGTTATCGCGAGCTCAAGGGCCTGGCGCGCGTCCGGGCGCTGGTCGCGTGGGGCCGGGATGACCGCGCCGTCGAGGCGGCGGCCGCGGAAATCGAGGCGAATCGCGGCGCCGAGCTGCGCTCCGAGCTGAGCTCGATGCTTTCGGTGCTCTATCGCAAGCGCATCCGGAGCCTGCTCGCGGAAGGGCGCAAATACGACGCGATCGCGTTCTTCCAGGAGAAGTCGCGGTTCCTCCCCGAGGAGGCGCGCCTGGCGGAGCCGGAGTACCTGCTTTCGCTCTCGCGCGCGGCGGCCGATCTCCGGATGGGCAAGCTCGCCGGCGAGCTCGCGGCAGTCTACGAGAAGGCCGCGGCGCAGGCCCGGGGCCCGGCTTCGGGCGCGGGCGCGCCGGAGGCCGCCGTTTTGCCGGAGGCCGCCGCTTTGGACGATACCGAGAAGCAGATGAGGGACTCGGAGGAGCGCTTCACCCAGGCCAAGGCGCTTTGGATCGCGCGCGCGCCCGACAGCGACAGCCGCATCCGGGCGCTGCTGCAGGAGGTGCGCGAGGAGTCGCCGTTCTCCTACGAGCGGGAGCTGATTCTGGGCCTGATGGCCGAAGCCAAGGGCCGTTTCGAGGAGGCTCGCGCCCATGCGCTGCGGGCGCAGCTGCTGCAGCCCGCGCAGGCGAAAGACGGAGCGCAGGGCGGACAACGCATCCGGGCCTGGCTGGCGGGACTCGAGGCCAAAGCCGGCGACCTCAAATCGGCGCTCGAGATGATCCGCGGGCTCGAGGAGCGCGCGGGGACGGACGACTCCTGGAGCTCGGCGGCCGCGCTCGGGGTGCCTCCGGTGCCGACTCGCGAGGCGCTGGTGTTCGCGCAGGCCGGCATCCTGGAAAAGCTCGGGCGGTGGGGCGAGGCGGCCTCGGCCTATTCGCGGCTCGTGGACGGCGGGCAGGGCGGAGGCCAGGCGACGTACGGGTTCGCGCGCGCGCTGCTGAGGTCCGCAGAGCGCAGGCAGCGCGCCAAGGGGCTGGAAATGCTGGAGCAGCTCGCGCAAAAGGACGCGGCGCCCGAGGGGATTTACTGGAAGAAGCTGGCCATGGAAACCCTGGCCAACGAGAGGAATCGTGAATCGCAAAATGCCAAGGAGGGCAGAAAATGAGCGAGATTATCACTGCTGATCGTCGGATGCGCGAGCTGATCCAGCTGGCCAAGACCGTGGCCCAGAGCAAGGCCACCGTCCTGATCCAGGGCGAGAGCGGGACGGGCAAGGAGCTGATGGCGAGCCTCGTGCACGAGAACAGCACCCGCGCCGGGCGCCCCTTCGTCGCGATCAATTGCGCGGCGATTCCGGAGAACCTGCTCGAGAGCGAGCTCTTCGGCTACGAGCGGGGAGCGTTCACCGGCGCGGTGACCAGCAAGGCCGGCAAGTTCGAGTTCGCCAACGGCGGGACGATCCTCCTCGACGAGATCTCCGAGATGGATATCCGGCTCCAGGCCAAGCTCCTGCGCGTGATCCAGGAGGGCGAGGTCGACCGCATCGGCGGCCGCCGGCCCGTGCCGGTGGACGTGCGCATCGTCGCCACGACCAACCGCAATCTCGGAGAGTGCGTGAAGGAAGGCTCCTTCCGCGAGGACCTCTTTTACCGCCTGAATGTCGTGAATCTCACCATCCCGCCGCTGCGCGAGCGGCTCGGGGACGTGACCCTGCTCTCGAACCATTTCATGCAGGCCTACTCCGGCCGCAATGGCAAGCAGCTCGCGGGCTTCTCCACCGAGGCGCTCGCGATGCTCGAGTCCCACGCCTGGCCGGGGAACGTGCGCGAGCTGGAGAACGCGATCGAGCGCGCGGTGATCACCGCGAAGGGCTCGCAGGTGACGGCGCAGGACATCGCCGTCGAGCGGCGGCAGACGGACCTGCTCGGGGCGGCGGCGCCCGCGCGGCAGGATCTCGGCTGGGCGCCCGGGCGCACCCTGGACGACATCGAGCGCAGCGTGATCATCGAGGCGCTTCAATATCACCAGGGCAACCGCACGCACACGGCGCGCGCGCTGGGGATCTCGATCCGCACCTTGCGCAACAAGCTCGCGGATTACCGCAAGATCGGCATTCATCTGTAAGCGCTAGGCAAGGAGGGAGGCGGGAAATTCCTGCCTCCCGAACTCCCTGCCCGGGGAAGTTCCTGCCGGGCGGGAACGGACCCGGTGGAAGGAGCCGGGCCAACCGGGTCAAAGCACAGGGAGTTTCGGAAGGGCTCTCTTCGGCAGGAACGGCATGGGACTTGAACTTTTGATGTCTCAGACGGGGGAAACGGAAGCATGATCGACAGCGGATTCGACGCGACCATCGGGGCCTTGAATACCTCGATGAATCTCAGGCTGATCAATCAGAACGTGATCTCCTCGAATATCGCCAACGCCGACACCCCCGGCTTCAAGGCGAAGTCGATGGAGTTCGAGGGGGCGCTCCGGGATGCGCTCGGCGTGGGTGACCGGCTGCCCATGGCCGAAGGGGACCCGCGCCACAAGGTCCATCGCGCCACCGACTCGGTGGAGCCGCTGATCTACGAGGACCCCAACGGCGTCGAGTCGCTCGACGGCAACACCGTCGACCGCGCAGGCGAGATGGCCAAGCTCGTGGAGAACCAGCAGCTCTACGACGCTTCGGCGGAAATGCTCAAGCGCAAGCTCGGCATGCTCAAGTACGCGATTTCGGAAGGCGGAGGTAATCGCTGATGGACTTCTTCTCATCCATGAGAGTGAGCGCTTCGGGCCTGGATGCCCAGATGAAGCGGATGAACACGATCTCGAGCAACCTGGCGAACGCCGAGACGACCCGGACCGCCGAAGGCGGCCCGTACCGCAAGCAGGACGTGATCCTGGCCGCGCAGACGGACCGCGAGACCTTCGGCGAGATCCTCCAGAACGAGCTGGACGAGGCCGTTCAGGGCGTGCAGGTCGTCGACGTCAACCGCGACGCCCGGCCGCCCCGGCTGGTCTACAACCCGAACCATGCGGACGCCAACGCCGAGGGCTACGTGGCGATGCCCAACGTCAACAGCGCCGAGGAGATGGCCAACATGATCGCCGCGCAGCGGTCCTATGAGGCGAACGTGACGGCGATGAACGCGGCCAAGCAGATGGCGCAGAAAGCCCTGGAGATCGGTAGATAATGGCGAACCTCAATGTCGAGAACCTGAACCGGATCGTTTCGACGGGCGATACCGAGGCCCTGCTGGGCGGCGGCGGCGCCACGGCCGGGGAGTTCCGCGTCCGCAAGGAGATGGAGGCCCAGGGGCTCAAGCCCTTCGAGGCCGAAGCCGTGGGCGGCGCGGAGAAGGCGGGGGGCGCGAGCTTCGCCGACATCCTCACCCGGTCCGTGGACAGCGTGAACCAGATGCAGTTCCAGGCGGATCAGGCGGTCCACGAGCTGGTCGCCGGCCGCAGCAAGAACATCCATGAGACCATGCTGACGATCGAGCGGGCGGATGCCTCGCTCAAGCTGATGATGTCCGTCAGGAACAAGATCCTCGATGCGTATCGGGAGATCATGAGGATGCAGGTTTAGTTCGTTAGGGGGCTGACGTGATCGAGTACCTGAAGAGAGTTTTCGAGCAGACCGCGAAGTTCCTGAAGGCACAGCCGCCGCTGAAGCTCGCCGCGGCGGGCGTGACCGCGGGCGGGATCGTGATCGGATTGGTCGCGATGTTCCTCTGGGCCGGAAGGACGACCTTCGCGCCGCTCATGACCAACCTCAATCCGGAGGACGCCGCCAATATCATGCGGGTGCTGCGCGAGAAGCGCATCCCGTTCCAGGTGGACCCCACCGGCCGGAACGTCACGGTGCCGCCCGAGAGCGTCGACATTCTTCGCCTGGAGCTCGCGACGATGGGCCTCCCGCAGTCGAGCGTCGTGGGCTACGAGCTCTTCGACAAGCAGTCGCTCGGTACGACGAGCTTCGTCCAGAAGGTGAACCAGAAGCGCGCGCTCGAGGGCGAGCTGATGCGCACGATCAACACCATCCGCGGAGTTCGCCGCTCGCGGGTGCACCTGGCGACCCCCCAGAAGAGCGCGTTCGTAGAGGACCAGAAGAAGGCGACCGCGTCGGTCGTCGTGGATCTGGAGCCCGGCACGCAGCTCAACGAGAAGCAGGTCTATGGCATCGGCAACCTCGTCTCGCGCGCGGTCGAGGGCATGGAGATCGCGGACGTCGTGATCGTGGATTCCAATGGCAAGACGCTCTCGAAGAACGCCGGCGACTCGCTGGCGGCGGCGACGGCGTCGCAGCTCGATTACCAGCAGAAGGTCGAGTCGGACCTGGAAAAGCGCATCGAGGGCATCCTTTCGAAGGTGGTGGGCGAAGGGCATGTGGCCGCCAAGGTGACGGCCGAGGTGGACTTCTCGCAGGTGAACGAGACGCAGACGATCTATGATCCCGATGGCGCGGCCGTCCTCTCGGTGGAGCGCCGCAACGACACCATGAACCACGTTCGTCCGGGCCCGGTGGGCGCGGCCGGCGCAGCCTCGAACCTTCCGGGCCAGCAGAGCGGCGTTCCCGAGGTCCGCAGCGACACGACGAAGGCCAACGAGGTCGTGAACAACCTGGTGCCGCAGACGGTCCGCCGCACGACGAAGCCCGTGGGAACCGTGAAGCGTCTCTCGGTCGCCGTGCTGGTCGACGGCAAGCAGGTCAAGGCGGTCGGCGCGGACGGCAAGGCGCAGGCGAAGGTGGAGGCCTGGCCCGCCGAGAAGCTCAAGGAGTTCGAGGGGCTCGTCGCGAGCGCCGTGGGCGTGGACCGCAAGCGCGGCGACACGCTCGAGATCCGCAACATGGAGTTCACCCGCGAGGACTTCGACGAGGCCCAGAAGGTCCTGGCCGAGAAGGAGCGCAAGAGCTACCTGCAGAACATGGTGATCTACGCGCTGATCGGCCTGGCCATCGGCCTGTTCTTCCTCTTCGTGGTGCGGCCGTTCATCAAGTGGATCACCGAGAACACGGTCGAGAGCGTCGACACCTTCCTGCCGCAGACGATCGAGGAGCTGGAGCGGCTCCAGAAGAACTCGAACCTCCCCGGGCTGGAGGAGGTCGTGCCGGTGCTGCCCGAGAAGATGGATCCCGAGAAGGTCGAAGGCGAGATGATCAAGGAGAAGATCGTCACCCTGGTCGACGCCAACCCGCACAAGGCGGCACTGATCCTGAAGGACTGGCTGCACGCGGACGCCAAGAAGAAGGCCGAGAAGGACAAGAACGAGGAAGGCGGCGGCGGCAAGGGCAAGCCGGCCTCGGCTTGAGCTGAAGAAAAGGAACCCCGATGGCTCACGAAAACTACCAGGAAATGACGGGTCTCGAGAGGGCGGCGCTCTTGCTCAACGTGCTGGGCAACCAGGTGACGGCGCAGATCTTCAAGAAGATGCGCGACAACGACGTCAAGCGCATGGTGAGCGCGATGGGGCAGGTCACGAAGGTGCCCATCAGCACCGTCAAGCAGGTGCTCGAGGAGTTCTATACGGAGATCGCCGAGGAGGACACGCTGATCTTCGGCCATGCGCAGGGGCGCGACTTCGTGCTGCAGACCCTGGGCGAGGACCGCGCCAAGACGGTGCTCGGCCAGCTCTCCGTGCTCGAGGGCAGCCGGACGCTCGAGGCGCTCGAGCTCGTCGACCCGCGGACGCTCGCCAACTTCCTGGTCAACGAGCATCCCCAGACGGTGGCGCTCGTGCTCGCGCATCTGGAGCCGGGCAAGAAGTGCGAGGTCCTCAAGCGCCTCCCTGAGGCGATCCAGACGGAGGTCGTGCTCCGTATCGCGAACCTCGATTTCATCTCCCCGAACCTCATCGCGCAGGTCGACGAGGTGCTCAAGCAGGAGCTCGCGACCCTGGGCTCGATCGACACCCAGCAGCTCGGTGGCGTCCAGCCGATCGCCGAGATGCTCAACGTCATGGACAAGAACAGCGAGCAGAACATCATGGCGCGGGTCGAGGAGAAGGACCCGCAGCTGGCCGAGGAGATCCGCAAGCTCATGTTCGTCTTCGAGGACATCGTCTTCATCGACGACCGCGGGATGCAGCAGCTCCTCAAGGAGATCGACAACTCCAAGCTCACGATCGCCCTCAAGACGGCGCCCGACGAGATCAAGGACAAGATCTTCCGCAACATCTCCAAGCGGGCGGGCGACCTGCTCCGCGAGGATCTCGAGGCGATGGGCCCGGTGCGCCTCTCGGACGTCGAGAACGCGCAGCAGGAGATCGTCAACGTGGCCAAGCGGCTCGAGGCCGAAGGCAAGATCATCATCAGCCGCGGCGGCGAGGCGGACGCGCTCGTATAAGCCATGTCGAAATTCAAGCCCAACGAGTATCAGGTCGATGCCGCCGCCCCCGCCAAGGCCGGGGAGGTCCGTGTCGTCAAGGAAAGCATCGGCGACCGGCAGGTCCGCGATTTCCAGTACGAGAGCCTGCGGGGGAACGCCCCGCGCGACTACGGCAGCCTCAAGAAGAAGTACGGCGCCCTCGCGGTGACGGACCCCGATCACCGCAAGCCAGGCCAGAAGGACAAGCGTTTCGCGTTGCATGAGCTCGTGCGCGGGCCGCTCTCGGTCGAAGAGGAGGAGCGGCGGGCGCTCGAGGAGAGGGTGCAGGCCCGGGTCAACGCGATCCGGGAGGAGGCCAGAGCCGAAGCCTCCCGCCAGGGATATGAGGAAGGCCTGAAGAATGGGCATGCCGAAGCGTTCCGACGCTTCCGCGAGGAGGGCGCCGAGCGCCTCGCGCGACTCGATGAGGTGCTCGCGGCCGCCGAGGCGGCGAAGGAGGAGATCTTCCGCGCCAACGAGAAGTTCCTGCTGGAGCTGGTCTACCGGATCGCGCGCATGGTGCTGCTCAAGGAGCTCGCCACCGACAAGGAGTACCTGCTGCGACTGACCCGCGAGCTGATCGAGCGGATGGGCGTACGGGAGAACATCACGATCCGGATTCACCCGGACGACAAGGAGTCGCTCACGATGCTCAAAGAGGGCCTGGACCAGGCCTTCGGCGGGCTCAAGAACCTGAACATCGAGGTGTCCGCGCAGCTCAGCCGCGGCGGGTGCACGGTCGAGACGGCGTGGAACGCCATCGACGCGAGCATCGAGACGCAGCTGAGCGGCGTCTATGCCGCCTTGATCGGCAAGCCCGCGGCTTCGGCCGGCGAGGTCCCGTGACTTCGATGCTCGATCGCGAGAGCATCGGCGAGCGCCTCGACCATGCCCTGCTGTATCACGAGGCGGGCAAGGTGACGAAGTCCCTCGGCCTCGTTTACGAGGCCCACCTGCCGGGCGCTTCGATCGGAAGCATTTGCCGGATACTCTCCTCGGGCGATCCGCGCGCCGCGGGGGGCGTGGACGCCGAGGTGATCGGCTTTCGCGACAAGCGCGTGATGCTCATGCCCTACGACGAGGCTCACGGGGTGAATAACGACACGCTCGTCATGCTCCAGAAGAGGATCTCGACGATTCCGGTGGGCGAGGCGCTGCTCGGACGCGTGATCGACGGCAAAGGCAACCCGATCGACGGCAAAGGGCCGCTGGTCGCGCCTGGCATGATCGGGCGCTTCGAGGAGCGATCGCTTTACGGGGCGCCCACGCATCCGCTCGAGCGCGAGGTGATCCGCGAGCCGCTCGACCTGGGCATCCGTTCCATCAATGGACTGCTCACCGCGGGCAAGGGTCAGCGCATGGGGATCATGGCGGGCTCCGGCGTGGGCAAGTCCGTGCTCCTGGGCATGATGGCGCGCAACACCTCGGCCGACGTCAACGTGATCGCGCTCATCGGCGAGCGCGGCCGCGAGGTGCGTGAGTTCATCGAACGGGATCTCGGCCCGGAAGGCCTCGAGCGCTCGGTCGTGGTGGTCTCGACCTCCGACAAGTCGCCGCTGCTGCGGATGCGCGGAGCCTATCTCGCGACGACGATCGCCGAGTACTTCCGCGATCAGGGCAACGACGTTCTCCTGCTCATGGATTCGGTCACGCGCTTCTGCATGGCGCAGCGGGAGATCGGGCTCTCGCTCGGGGAGCCGCCCGCGTCCAAGGGCTACACGCCGAGCGTTTTCGCCGCGCTCCCGAAGCTCATGGAGCGCGCCGGGATGGCGCCCGGCAGAGGGAGCATCACGGGGCTCTATTCGGTGCTCGTCGAAGGCGACGACATGGATGACCCGATCGCCGATACGGCCCGCTCGATCCTCGACGGTCACATCGTGCTCTCGCGCCGGATCGCGCAGCGCAACCAGTTCCCGGCCGTGGACGTGCTCCAAAGCGCGAGCCGCGTGATGAACGCGGTCATCAGCCGCGAGCACCGGCAGTGGGCGGGCCAGATCCGGGAATGGCTGGCGCTCTACGCGCAGGCCGAGGACCTGATCAACATCGGCGCTTATGTGAAGGGCGCCAATCCCAAGGTCGACCAGGCGGTCGCGGTGATCGATCGGATCAACGCGCTTTTGCGCCAGGACATCGAGGAGAAGTCGACCTACGCCGAGACGGCCGCGCTCATGCACGGAATCGTGCGCAGCGCGGAGGCGTTCCTGCAGTCGGCGCAGGCGGGTTCGGGACCGAAAAAATAGGAGAGAGGGTTCCTATGGGCGCGAGTGCCGTGCGGGGCTGGGTAGGTTTCTCTTTGGCGTTGGCGGCGCTCTCCGCCTATGCGGATGCATTACCGGAATTCCGCCTGCCGGAGCGAAAGATCGTGTCCGGCTTCAGAGTTGAGGCAGGCTATTTCGACCTGAAGGGACAAGGGATCGCGCCCGGAGAGATTTCGTTCACCTACGACGTCGAGGAGAACAAGCTCCACGCCGGGGGAATCTTTCAGTTCCGCACGGATCCGAAAGATCCCTCGGACGCTTCGCTGATCCGAAAGGACGGTCGCGAGATGAGCGGCGGGGAGAAGATCCTGTTCTTCCGGCAGGAAAAGGGGACCGCCTCTCCCGTTGTCGAAGTCCCTTATGATTGGAAGAAAATCCTGCCGTCGCTCCAGTCAAAGCTGAGCGTCCCGAAGGATAATCCGGAGATCGGGATCGTCTCCCTGCGCCCGGGAGTCGCCTTCGATCTTGATGGGGATCGCCGGGCTGATCTCCTCTATCTGAAGGTTTCGACCGGCGCGAACGAATACCCCGCGCTGCTCGCTATCGGCCGGAACGGAGAACTTTATCTGGTCAGGAATCCGACGGGCTGTTGAGCGCTGAGGGCTCACGGTACGCCATTCGTGGGGCGAGCGTAAAGCTTGGCTGAAAGCGCGAAAAGCAGGCATAGAGATGCTCCGCGTACGTACTGCTCCATTCTGAAGATCATAAATGGTCTGCGAGCGGCCTGAAAGGCGTGTCGCTCGGGACTGTTGCTTCCTGATTCCGCGTTCCGCGAGCATGTGTCCCCGAAGACAGGGGTCGGTTCTATTGCGACTTGATTCCTGAGTGATTTAGTATACAATTTAAAGACGGGGTCAGTTTCATTCAGAATGGTTTTCGGGTTAGGGGTAAGACCGTGAATTTTCAACGGCTATTGAAAAAATTCCCAGAGAAATTTCGCCACGAGATCTTGCGGCGCGCGCTCGTCGTTCCGGAGAATCCGCCGGGCCGGTTCTCCGTGCAGATCGCCGAGACGCGCGAAGATCTCGAGGCCGCCTACCGGCTCCTGCACGACTGCTATGTCGGCATCGGGTTGATGGACCCTCATCCTTCGGGGCTGCGCTGCACCTTTTTCAGCGCGATGCCTTTCACGACCGCGATCGTGGCCAAGGATGGGGACCAGGTGGTGGGGACGGTCAGCCTGATCCGCGACTCTTCGGCGGGCTTGCCCTCGGACCAGGAGTTCCGGGCCTATAACGACGGCTATCGCGAGCAGGGGGAGCGGCTGGTGGAGGTTTCCGCCCTGGCCGTGCGGCCTGACTACCGCAATCAGCATCATGTGGTGACGTTCCTCCTGGTGAAATATCTCTATGCCTACGCCCGCGAGTACATGGATGCCTCGATGTTTTGCGCGGTGGTGCACCCCCGCGCCTATGACTTCTATGCCGCGTTGATGGGCTACGAGAAGAACGGCGAACCGGTGCCGTACTCGAGCGTCAAGGGCGCCCAGGCTCTACACATGACGGTCAGCGCGGGGCGCGACCGCTTGGAGCGGCTCCGTTACAGCTATCCGAGCCTGGAGCGTTCGCGGAATTTCGCCGCCTTTCTCGACTCGCCGGAGCCCGGCTTCGTTTTCCCGCGGGCCAGGCGGGAATGCTCTCTCGATCCGGTCATGACGCCGGAGCTACTGCGGCATTTTTTCATGGAGAAGACCGGACTGTTCTCGAAGCTCAGCGCGGCGGCGCTCGCGCAGGTCCGCTCCGCTTACGAGGTGCACTTCGGCGCGGAGGCGCTGGATCAGCTGGGCTGCTTCCCGGCGGTCTCGTCGCGCGCATTTCGCTATCCCACGAAGATCCGGGCGGTGCTGCTCTCTGGCAAGGAGGCGGTCTTCGGAACCATCCGGGATCTCTCTGGAGGAGGCTGCTTTTTCGTGACGGATGGCAAGGTGCCGCGAGACGGGCAATTGGAGGTGGTCTTCAACTTCCGGGAGGCCACGTTCCGGATCCCGGCGGATTTTCGCTGGGAGACCCCTGCGGGACGAAACGCCCGGCTCGAGGCTGGGGTCGGCCTGGAGTTCCGGATAAATCATCTGGGCCTGCGGCGGGCTTTGAAGGAGCTGCATCGGGCCGCATCGTCCAGGAAATCCGGTGCCGTCCACGAACCGATCCGGGCTCTCGAGTCCGGCTCCATCGAGGAGCTTGTGGCGAAGAAGGTGGCCTGAGCTTCAGCAGGATTATCGCGAGAGGCTCAGCTCGGTCTCGGCCTTCTCGAGCAGCTCCACGATCCGATGAAAGAACCGCGCGGCCTGTGCGCCCGCGAGCTGGCGCCGGTCGAAGCTCATGGTGAGGGTGAAGGTCGGCGCGACGCAGACCTGGTCCTGGCGCACGACCGGGCGCTTGCGGACGAGGCCGAAGGAGATGCCGATGGGCCAGATCCAGTGCGCCGAGATCGCATCCACCCCGTATTTCGCGGGCGAGCTGACGACGACGGCTCCGCCCCGGTATTTCACCCATTGAGAGGGAAACACGCTGGGAAGCCGGAAGATCAGCCTGGCCAGCCAGCGGGGAAAGAGCCGGATCGCCCGGGCGAACTCCCGCCACTGGCGGTTCGTCGTCTCATCGGCGCGAGCCAGCTTGGCAAGATCCCCGGAGATCTCCGAAAGCGTCCGCTCGTCCGCGGAGCGCAGCAGATCGCAGAAGACCGTGCCCTCCATTCCGGGCTCGTCGCGCTCGACGGCCACGGCGACATCGCGCGAATGAAACCTCACCAGGGAGTTCCCGAAGGGGAATCTCGGAAAAAGGCGCGCATTGGCGTAAGGGAACTCCGTCAGCGCGCGCGCGGCGGCCTGGATCACGAACGCCGTGTAGGGGACGCGTCGCTCGCCTGTCCCGGAATGGCCGCGCATCCGTTCGATCTGGGTGAGATCCACCTCCGAAAAGAAGTTGACCCCGACCATGCGACGGGCCTCGTATTCGACGATACCGATATTCGCGTCGAGGAACTTGTTGGTTCGCTCTCGGGTGAAAGAAGAAAAAGGCATCCGGAACGATCATCTCACTCGGGAATCCGGAAGGTCAATCGGACAGTTCCATCGAGGCCAGGTCCTTTCGCAGGACGACATTCACGGGGGAGTAGCCAAGCGACTCGTAAAGCTTCCTTGCGCCCGCGTTGTGGCCGAAAACGTGAAGCCCGATGCTGAGGATGCCCAGCTCCCCGGCCTTGCCCTCGAGCCAGCGTAGGACGGCTCTTCCGATGCCTTTTCCACGGAAGGTCTCTTCGATGAAGAGGTCGGCAATGAAAATGCTTCTCACGCCGAATTTCTCGCGAACGCAGAACCAGAGCTCGCCGACCGGTTGGTTCGTCCCGGGCTCCAGGTAGCGCTCGTACTCCGCCGGAGACATGGGTCGCAGGGTGCTCATGGGGTGAGCCCAGCATTCCTGTACGACTGTGGCCATCGACGTCGATGCTAAAACGGCGTTACCTGAGATAGCAGTGGAGGCGGGCCTCGTCGAGCATGGGCCGCGTCACCGCCCTTCTCCACGGAGATCGAGAGAGATGACGAAGACGTTCTCGAGTTTTCCGTCGAAGGCAGCCGCCGCTTTCCGTCCGGACCTGCGGTTGGTGAGGAGGGCGCTGGTTCCGGCCCCGGCTTCGCGGACGGAAACGGTATAGGTGAAATCCTGGCCGTGCGCGAAAAACCAGGTGCGATCCTCGGTCAGTTCCTCGGTGCGCTCCATTCCAGAATCAAAATCATCATTCCGAGTTTCATAAATACTCCTTTGTTGCACCCCTCGGTACCGCTGGCGAGCGAGCGGTGCAATGACCCGAGGTTGTCACTTCTGTCGAAAGATGTTACTTCAAGTGAGTTTCTCCGTACGAGTGCAGCTCGAACGCGCGATCAGGAAATTGTTCGTCACTTCCTTCCAAGGAAAACCAGCTTTTCCAATCTCTCACAGTCCCGCCTGAACGAGATCGAAGATCTGCTCAATCATCGCCCAAGAAAATGCCTCGGATATTTGACTCCTTGGGAGGTCCATTTTAATAAGCCTCCCAAGATCTCCAAAAAACCAGCGTTGCACTTGTCATCTAAATCCACCATTATTTTATCACTTGCAGAACCATTGCCCCATTGATAACATCTATTCCGTGGCGAGAAAAAACAAGGAACTCCAGTTAACCCTCCCTGGGCTCACTCGAAAGACCCGCAACAACGCGCACGGCGGAGGTCCTGCGGTCGGGAAGCGCAAGGAACGCCGCCCCTTTGATCCCAGGCAAGCGCTGCACGTGGTGTTGCGCTCGAGCAAGGCGCGCGGGGAGCTCTCGATGCTGCATCCGAGGCACTGCAACCCTGTGCGGGCGCTTGTCTGGCGGCTCAAGGAGCGCTGGGGCGTGCGCGTTTATCAGTACGCAAATGCGGGAAACCACCTGCATCTGCTGGTTCGCGCGAGGAGTCGCGCGAGCTGGCAGGGCTTCATCCGGGAGCTCGCGGGTGGCGTGGCGATGATCGTGACGGGAGCCAAAAAGGGAAATCCGCTGAATCCTGGAAAGGCCGCGGGAGCTCGCGGGTTCTGGGATCATCTCGTCTTCACTCGGATCGTGAGCTTTGGCCGGGATTTCAGGAATGTCGCGGCTTACGTTTTGAAGAATCTCTGGGAAGCTTCAGGCGTGCCCGTTCGTAAGCTTCTTGCTCGCGGCTATCAGTGCCTGGACCTGAGCGAGGACGGCGCTGTTTTATTATCCAGGACGGCCAATTCCGAAGCGCGCGCCTGGCTGGAGCGGGCCGTCGCACCCGGTTAGAAGCGGGGCCATCTCGTTGGGCCTGCCGGTTACCGACAGCGTGGGCGAAAAAGGGGATCGCGAATTCCGCTACGAACTTACCGTACTGAACCCGTCAGTGCGAGGATCGCGGCTCGGGTTTTCTGACCCTGATCGGTGCAGGGCGTGAGCGCCCGCTCGCGGAGCAGCGATTGCATCGCCGCGCGTCCCTGGGTCGTTTCGGCGGGTTCGGTTCGTACGGAAAGCTCAATCAGCTCGAGGCGGCGCTCGCTGGCGCGCGGTTCACCGGGCGCGCCGTTATGCAGGCCATCGCGTCCGCCAAATCCCCCGCCCCCTCGCAGGCTAAGTCCCCCGCCACCGCGTGCTGGCACTCGCCAGAGCTCCAGGCTGAAAGGAAAGCCCGCGTGCTCGAACTCCCAGCCGGTGGCCTCGATCGGGCCGAGGGCCTCCAGCTTCGCGGGAAGCGCAATTCCCGGACGCGCCAGCCGCAGGAATTCCTCCTGGCCGCGCGAGAGCGCGAGGGGCTCCTCGCGTGAAACCTTGGCGTCCACGGAGCAGCTTCGGATCAGCGTGTCGCCATAGAAATCGGCCTCGCATTTGGCGTCTTCGGAATCAGGCGGCGTGGCGCGGGCGCCCAGGATCTTCAGCGTGAGCGAGCGCTTGCTTTTGCCCTCGGTTTCGCGAACGCGCAGGATGATCCCCTGGGAGAAAAGGCGCGCCTCGGGAGTTTCCAGGAAATGAATCGTGCGAGCCTTGGCTTCGGCATCCCTCGGGAGCAGGCGCGCGAGGATCGTGCCGGAGTTCGGCGCACAAATCAGAAGGTGACTCTCTGTGGCGGCTTGGGCCGCGGACGTCGCAAGTAAAACAAAAATGAATGGGAGCATGGGTAGGGATTCTTTTCATGGATGACGCTACGGTTCAATATATTTCCTGGAGCTCCGAAAGGGCTGAGGGTAGGAAAGGGGTATGCGCGAACTTCTCAGAGATACGCTCCGGGCGGGGCTGATCGTCCTGCTCCAACTGTGCTGGGCGCTGCTTTTCACGGCGCCGTCTTCGGACCTCGACGGGCGCGTCCGCCAGCTCGTGAACTGGGATTCCTTCCGTTATCGGGACATCGCCGAGCTGGGTTATCGGATCCCGGGCCCGGAGATCACGAGCGGTGACATCCATGAGGGGCGCGCGAACGTGGTGTTTTTCCCGGGTTACCCGCTCACCGCGCGGGCGGTCGCCGGCGCATTCGGTCTCTCGATCGATGCGGCTCTTCTGCTGGTCGCGCATCTTTCCTGCCTGATCTTCTGGCTTTATTTCATCCGGCTGCTGCGCTTCCACGGCGTGCCCGGGCGGACGATCGCCTGGAGCTGCTTCCTGATCGCGCTGCATCCGGCGGCGTTCTTCCTGGTCGCAGGCTATACGGAGCCGCTTTTCCTTGCCGGGCTCCTGGGCCTCATCTACTGGACGGATCGCTGGGTGGCGCGCGGCGCCTCGGGCTTCGGGAGCGCGGGCGCGATCGCGTTGCACGGCGCGGTGATGTCGGCCACACGGATCGTCTCGTTCGCGATGGTTCCTTATCCGGCCTTCCGGCAGGGCTTCCTCCTGGGCTGGCCGCCTTCGCTCAAGCTCTCGCGCAAGCAGCTTCTGGCCCTGGGGCTGGGCCTGTTCTGCACGATCGGGGCGATCGCGTTCTTCGCCTGGTGCCAGCAGCGCTTCGGGGAGTGGAATCTTTACTTCCGGCTCGAGGAGATCGGCTGGCGCAATCATCGGCGCTGGTTCGCGGTGCTCGATCCTTTGAGCTATATTCCGCGTTTTTTCTTCGAGCACACGGTCAACTCGTTCAACCGCGCGGCGATGCCGTTCACGGCGCTCCTCTTTTACCTGGCCTGGAAATTCGAGAAGGACAGCGCCACCACGCGCGAGCGGCTAGGGATGTATTTCTCGGCGTTCATGCTTTATTACATCCCGCTCACGGGCAAGGCCAATGCCGATATGGACAGCATGATCCGCTACACGCTGCCGACCTATATCCTGATCACCTGCTGCCTGGCGCGGCTGCAGACGGAAAGGTTCGCGGCCGGCAAGGGCCCGCTCTTCACGGGCGCCTGGCGCGTGGCCGTGACCGTCGGCGCGATCGTCTCGGTCGCGATCCAGGGGTGGTTTGCCTACCGCTTTGTGCGGGGGAAATGGGTGGCTTGACCGGCCGGGCGTGGACCGGGCGCGTCTGGAACCTCGCGGCGCACGCGCTTTGGAAGGGAGTCAGGGATGTTTATCGGACATATTGCCGTGGCATTTGTGGCGAAAAAAGCCGCGCCAAAAACCTCGCTTGGCACCTTGGTAGCTGGAGCGTTATTCCTGGATCTGCTTTGCTCCTTACTCCTGCTCCTGGGTATCGAACACGCGCAAGTTCTTCCAGGTGCCACGCGACTCGTTCCACTGGATTTTTTAGATTACCCCTATTCGCATAGTCTCTTGATGGTACTGCTCTGGGGCGCCTTGTTCGCGGGGGGCTCCTGGTTCTTCAAGAAGAGCGGTCGTTCTGCGGTGGTCCTGGGCCTCTGTGTGGTCAGTCATTGGTTCCTGGATCTGCTGGTTCACCGCCCTGATCTCCCGGTCATGCCCAGCGGCGAGCTTCGCTTGGGGATCGGGCTGTGGAACCATCCTTGGATTTCAGTCCCTTTGGAGGGGCTGCTTTTTTTAGCAGCGGCCGCGCTTTATTGGCGGGAATTCCGGCCATCGACACGGGGAAGGCGACTGGGGCTCCTCGCTCTGGTGATGTTGCTGCTTGGAATCTGGATTGGAAGCCTCCTGGGCCCTCCGCCACCCGGCATCGCTACGGTGGGCGCTGTGGGACTTGCCCAGTGGCTGTTCGTGGCGTGGGCTTATCGCGTGGATCAAAGACCCGGGCCGTTGACGGGATAGGCGTAGATCTTCACGCCGCTCACGATACCGTCCTTGAAGACGCAGGACTTGGTCGTGAAATCGCCTTCGCCCTGATAAGCGCCGAAGTTCGGGGTGTAGAGGCAGGTCTCGCCGCTCTCGCAAAACCCGTTGTGGTTGCCGCCTTCGCGTCCCAGGATCTCGATGGCGTTGCGCAGGTAGGTTCGGGGCGGGGTGCTCTGGTCGACGGTCACGACGTTGCCATCGAGAAGCGGGGGACAGAGCTCGCCGTTCTGAAAGCCGGGGTTCTGCGAGGCGCCATTGCCCGTGGTGTTGCGGATCCGGGTGTCGGAGGCCAGGACCCGGAAATCGAAGATGCGGCAGAGCGCGCCGGCCTCGCAGAGTTGAGCCCAGTCCGGGCCCCAGCCTCTCCAGGGGTTCTCGAAGTTCAGCCAGTCGGTAATCGACTCGAAGGCGGCTCCGCCGGCGGAGTCCGAGGCGTTGAGGGCATCATCGGTAAAGATGCGGTCGTAAGGGGCGCTGATACCATTTGCCGTGGTCCTGACGAAATCCGAAGCGCCGGTGGCCGTGCACGCTGCATCCAAGCCGGGGGTCGAATTTCCACCGCTGAGAGTGCAGGTGGGAGCACTGTTGGACACCCAGTTGCCTGTGAACTTGCCGTCGGTCACCAGGGAGAGAATGATGCTCTCCATGACGAACTGAGCGATTGTCACCTGACCTATATTCGTCAGTTGCGCCGATCCGGTAAGAAGATTGTGGATGTTGCCTCCGGAACTTCCCGTGAGTACGAGCATATCGGTGCTGATCGCGATCAAATCAGTCGTGGAGGTCGCATCGTTGCCAGTCGAGGAGTTTTTGAGCAAGGACGCTCTCTGAATGAGATTTCCGGGGGAGACGTCTCCAATGAACAGCCCTGCGTTATTGTTGAACGCCAGAATATCCTGAATGATGTTTCTGGTTCCCTTGAGGGAGAGGCCGATCTGATTATTCCAAAGCCGAAGCTCGGTATAAAGCGTTGAGGAGATATAACCGTTTGTCGCGCCTACCCCGGAACTGAAACCCATCGCACTGACCTTGCGAATCACTCCGTGAGCGGCTCCATTCCCTGCGATTCCACGGCCGAATGCCAGTGATTTGAGGGTCCCTTCGATCCAAAAGAAGCGGGAGGTCGTGAGGTCGAGCAGGCAGTCGGAGATGGCCATCGCGTAGCAGGCAGGAGTGGAGCCCGCGAAGGTGAGGTCCCGTCCCGGCATAATGACGATGGCGATGCGGTTTCCTCCGCCGTTGGCGGCGAACTGGTAGCCGCCCTGGGCGACCATCGACTGCGCGACGGTGTAGATCGTTCCGGGTGCATTCAAGATATGAAAGGTGTCCAGCGCCTCATTGGCCGGCAGCGGCTGCACGGGATTGCCCCACCACGTGGCTACGGGGCTCGCGGCAACGAGCGCACCCGCGCGGCGGATGAGGACCCGGTTGGTCTTCCAGCCGGAGGCGTCGAGGAGATCCGCCAAGCCCTTGCCGGATTTCAGGCCGCGGCTGAAGAAAAAGAGCCTGGCGGCGCCGCCGCTGTCGTCACAACCCCAGTCGAAGGCCTGGAGCTCGTCGTGGATCTGATACTCCGCGCAGCTCGAGGTGCCCGGGAAGTCGACGCGCTTTTTCTCGCCACCATGAACGCAGTCGTAGTAGCCGGGCTCGTTCCCGTCGCAAGGGGTGTCCGTCGCGGCGGCTTTGACGTAGGCGTTCCAATCCGCGGCCGCGGCGTAGCGGGGCGCGACCTGCGGCTCGATCAGGATTGGGCTCGTCTGGGCGAGATCGCGCAGCTTTCCGATATACTCGAGCGAGCAGCCCGAAAGGGTCGCGAACACGCTCGCGGCCAGAAGGAGAGGGAGGTAAATCCCTGCCCTTGTCGCGATGAGGGCAGTTCCTTGCGGCGGGCGCCAGGTCATGGAACTCTCCATAACCCGTTTTTCCCTGATCCAGCCGAGGCTGTCGAGAAGAGGAGGGTCTCGCCGAGCTTCATGAATATCGGATTAGAGCCGTCGAATCCGGGCACGATGTCCTGGACCAAAACGGTGCCTTGGGCCGTACCGTCGCTTCTCCAGAGTTCGACGCCATGTACTCGGTCAATGGCTGAAAACCAGAGATGGCCTTGGCTCACGACAAAGTTCTTTATGCAGCCGTAATCAATGTGCCCGAGGGCGCCGAAACTGCAGTAAATGCCTGGAATAGCGCCTGGTGAGATATCCAGGATGATGCGGGTTCCCTCTTTTGTGCCATCGCTCCGCCACAGCTCGTTACCGTGGGTCGGATCCCAGGCGGCGAAGATCAGGATGCCGTTCAGATCGGCCAGTAGGGTTGGGTACGAGGATCCCGGGCCCGGGACGATATCGATGAGGGCCGTTCCTCCCGGAGTTCCATCGGTTTTCCAGAGCTCGTGCCCGAATTCTTCGCTACCCGTAGTGAAGTAGAGGAGATTTCCGGCTGACTTGAAATGGGTGAGAGTCGACAAGAGCCCGGCTTTGAGGAGGATCGTGCCCGAGGCCGTACCGTCGCTCTTCCAGAGCTCGGAGGTGCCGGTTGAGTCCATTTTGAGGCAGATCAGGGAGTCTTGAAATATGACAGTGGGATCTCCGAGAAATTCAGGTAAGCAGGTTGATAAAAAGTCGGGGGCCGGGGTCGTTCCGCCGGAGGTGCCATCGCTCTGCCAAAGGAGGGTGCGATAATTGTAAGTCGCATCGACATGCGCGGAAAAATAAAGAAGCCCCCTCCATTGAAAAAAATCATGCGGCTTAGAACCTGTGGAGCCGGGATAGATGTCTTTCAGTTTGACGGTTCCGACTTCCGTTCCGTCGCTTTGCCAAAGCTCGGCGGAGTTGGAACCCTGGTCTTCGGCACTGAAGTAAAGCCGGCCTTGGAAAGAAGTGAGTTCAGAGGGATTTGAGGAGTCGGCTCCTGGGTTGATGTCCTTGACCCTTACGGTGCCTGCCTCGGTGCCGTCGGTCTTCCAGAGCTCCACTCCAGTGTTGGCGTCCTGGGCCGTGAAAAAGACGATGCCGTTTACCTCGGTAAAGTTTTGAGGGCTGGAGGAGCTGGGGGTGCCATTGGTCAAGGTTCCAGGAAGGATGTCCTTGACGAGATAAGTGCCTTCTGGCGTCCCATCGGTCCGCCATAATTCCCCTCCTTCTTGGCCTAGACCTTCGGAATAATAGACACTCCCGACAGCGATGCCTCCGTTGCGAATAGTCGTGGTGCCCAGGTCCGCGACCTTGGCGAGCGATGATGCGCCGATGTTTCTCGCTTCGTTCGGGGTCGCGGAGAGCCGCCCGATATACTCGAGCGAGCAGCCCGAAAGGAGCGGCGAGAGAAGCCAGGGCAGCAAAAAGAGGAACTTTCCGGAGCGATCCACGGTCCTTCAATTATATCCGAGGACCGCGCAAAGCGGGCTGTGTCGCCGGGGACCTGGGTCAGGGCGCGGAGAGCGCTTCCGCCGCGATATTCCTCGCCTGAAGCTCGCGGATCCGGGTGCCGAACTCGCGAGCCGCGGATAGGCAGTCCCTGGCTTGGCAGATCCCCCGGGCGATCTCTTCGGCCTGGGCGCGATCGGCGCGCAGCACGACGGCCAGGCCCGCCTTCTCCAGCGCTTCGCTGAAGAGGAACTGATCCATGTTCGAAGGCAGCGCGAGGATGGGCTTGCCCTGGCTCAATGCCTGATAGCAGGGCGCGGAGCCGCCGTTGGTGATGACGACATCCGAGACCTGGGCGCAGAGCGCTCCGGGAAGGATCGGAGCGCTGCGGATGAACCCCGGGAGCTCGCCCGAGTCGAAGCGCGTGGCGGTCGCCATGAGGGCCTCCCAGCCGAGGGACTCGATCGCGCGAATCACTGCCTCGAGCGCGGCGAGGGAGCCGGAGGACCCCATCGAGACATAGGTCCTTCCCTTTCGTGGCGGCTGGGAGAGGTCCCAGCCCTCGGGCCAGCGAGTCGGCAGGCCTGCCAGGGCATCCTCGATCAGCGGTCCGCAGAAGTAAGCGCTCGGAGGCACCGGAGTTCGCGTGCCGATCAGGCCCGGCACGTCGTCCAGCAGCTGGAAATCTCCGTGGGTGTAGGCGGCGCCGAGCGAAGGGAACGCCTCCTGGCCATGCTCGCGCCGAAGCCGGTTGAGCGGGGCGAGGAATTTTGAAAAGACGATCGGCCGCGCGGCCAGGAAGATCGCCCGGGCGAGCGGGACCGGGAGAACTTCGCCCAGCGGAAAGCCCGAGAGATCCGGCAGCGGCCAACGTGGAAGCCGGGCCCAGGGCGCCCAGTGGACGTTCGTGATCGTGTACAGCGGGATCCGCTCGCGCTCGGAGGCGACCGGAAGCGACAGGCGAAAATCCGAGACCATGGCCGCAGGCCGCACCCGCGCGACGAGCTCGGCGTCCTCGCGCGCAAACGCGCGAAGGGTCGAAAGGTCGAACGGAGGCGAGCCCGTTCGTAGCGATTCGAGGAAGCTTGCCGAACTGATCCCGGTGATGGGGTGGAAACGGAAGCCGGCGCCCTCGACCGCGGCGCGATGGCTTTCGCGCGCGGCGAAGTGGACCTCGAAGCGAGCGGGATCGAGGCGGCGGGCGACGCAAAACGGCCGGAAAAAATGGGCCAGCGTGACGGACTCCGCCACGAAAAGGAGGCGTTTCATCGCGCCGGCCCCGCGAAAGGCCGCGAAACGAAGATGACCCGGGAGCGGCCGGCCACCGTGAGCAGCAGCCGGTACGGGCCTGAATCCGAGAGGTTGCGTTCGAGGATCAGCGGGAACTCCTGGCCCCTGACATAGATCCTGCCGCCGTAAGCGACCCCCAGGTGCCGTCGGGCGGCGACCTCCAGATCCGCGCGCTCCGCTCCACCCAGCCCCGGTATGGCCACTTTGAACATCTCGGGGCCTTCGACGAGCGTGAGCGGATCGGGATCGTAATCGAGATCCCCGTCGGTTCCCTCGATCCAGATGCGGAAGGTCCTGCTGCCTTCAGAGTCCGTGATCTCGAGGCTGACGTTCCGTTCCTGCCAGTCCGACCTCAAAAGGGCCCGGAACGGGCCTTTCGGCTCCCGCCCCATCAGCAGCCGGAAGGAGGTTTCATGCTCCTGCCGCCAGTCCGAATCCGAAAGCACGCCCGGGGACTCGATGGCCTGGCGCACGTAAACGAGCTCGCGCTCGTGCTCGATGCGGCTCAGTCGCGCCAGCAGCGCGGGGCTGTCGGGCTGAGCAAGGAGGCTCGCGATGTCCTCGCGCATGATCGTGGAGCGCGCGTGCGCGCAGCCCAGGATATGCCCGATCTCATGGAGGAGGATGGCCTCGAGCCGCAGCGGGCGCGTCCAGTCGGGAGTTCCCGAGCGCGCCACCCAGAGGAAACCGCGGCTCCAGCCCCGGACCGGGTCGTAGCTCAGGCGCTGGGTGAACGCCGCCGGCTGCTGGAACTGCGGCAGATGTTCGCGCACCTGCGGCTCATCCACGCCGAAGAGCACCTGCAGGTCCGCGGTGCCCCGCGCCTCGGAGCAGGGTCCGGCGAACTCCGCGTCCGAAAGGACCGGCGGAAAGCGGAGGATGCCGGAGGAGGCGGAGGAGCTGCGCTCCACGCCCCCGATTCTCAGGCGCGCGAGGGTTCGCGCCCATTCCGCGAACGCGCCCTCGATCGCGGCCCGCAGCCGCGGCAGGCCCGGCGCCGGCGAGCCGCCCAGGAAATCCGGAGCGACCGAGATGCAGTAACGGATCTTCCGACCTTCTCCGAGGAACCAGGCGCTGCCCGTGGCGGCGCCCCACCGGTCACCGCCATTTCCCCGCTCGCCGCCGAGGTTGGAGGCGTGGGAGGGGAGGGTCAGCAGCAGGGTGAGCGCGAGGATCGTCTTGACGTGGAATTTCATTTTTTGCCTCGTTTTTTGGAAAAGTGAGCGCTGGGCGCGACGGGTACCGTGACCGGCACCAGCTGGACGTTGAGGTTGAAGACCTCGGTTCGCCGTCCCTGCTCGAGGAAGCGGCAAAGCCGGCGGCGGAAGTCCCGGATCATGAGCTTCGCGGCGGGGATCCTGCGCGGGTCGATGGCCATCGTGATCGACGTCACGTCGCGAAGCTCCAGGGGAACCTCCTCGAGGGCGCGGATCGCCTGCTCGAGGCTTTGCCGGTGGGATTGCCTGAGGGCCGCCGAGCTGATGTCCTGCGTGGTCGTGAGCTCCCCGGCGAGCTTGACGTAGCGCTTTTGCCTGCGCGCGATCAGGCCGAGCCGCTCAAGCCGCTCCAGCGCGGCCTGGGCCTCGTGCGGGGGAATCCCGATCCGCCGGGCCATCCAGGCCGGGTCGCTCCGGAAGCCGCGGGTCTCGAAGAGATAAAGAAGCGCGAAATGCTGCCAGTCCGCGATGAGGCGGAACTCGTCTTCCCGCAGCAGCTGGCGATCGCTGTCGTCACCCTGCTCGGTGCCGTCAGCGCCCGGATGCGGGGAAAGGCCGCCCGAGCGAAGCAGCTGCTGGCGTTGGATTGCCTGCAGCAGCCCGATGCGCATCGCGGGAGAGTAGGCCAGGCGCTCCGCGATGCGCTGGCCCATGGCGATCGTCAGCGGTCGCTTGCGCGAAAAAACCTCTGAAAGCCTGCCGGGCGGGATGTTCAACATCCTGCCGAACGCCCGCAGGGAAAACCGGGGGTTTCTCTCCCGGCGCCGCAGGAATTCCGCCTGCAGCCAGAGGCTGGGATTCGGGTTGGGAACGGTCGGGCCAATGGGCACCTGATTCTGCTATTACGGGTGTAATTCAAGTGTCAAGCCGCATTCTCCGGATTGGGAACGCTGCTGCACATTTTTGGGAACACTTGGCCCCAGGGGCTAGGAGCCCCGGGCCGAGGTGCCCATGAGGCCGAAGCGCTGGAGCTCTTCGCGCTCTTTTTCGGCGGGCTCCGAGGATTCACCGGATGGCGGGGCCCCGCCGGTGGACGCGGCATCGGCCCACGCGGCGAATTCCCGGAGGCCGTGCGCGAGCTTCATCTTCGGCCAGTAGCCCAGCTCCTCGCGGCTGCGGGAGAGATCGGCGCTGCAGGCCAGGACGTCCCCCACCCGGAAGTCGCGGGTCTTCGTGAGCTTCGCGGGCAGGCCCGCCGCCGCTCCGAGCGCCTGGGCGATATCCCCGATGCGATGGGTCTCTCCGCTCCCGACGTTGTACTCCCGCCCCCAGGGCAGCGGGGCTCCCAGCGCCAGGAGATTCGCCCCGACGACGTCGGAGACGTGGACGAAGTCGCGGATCGGAAGCCCTTCCTCATAGAGCGGGATCTCGAGGCCGGCCTTGAGCTTGCGGTAGAAGATCGAGATGATGCCGGTGTACGGGTTGGTCAGGGACTGGCGCGAGCCGTAGACGTTGAAATAGCGGAGGATCGTGACGGGAATCCCGTACGTGTCGGCGGCGAAGCGAACGATCTCCTCCTGCTCCCGCTTCGTCCAGGCGTAGACCGAGAGCGGGTTGAGGGGGCGGCTCTCCTCCGTGGGTACGGAGCGGAGCTCCCGCCGGCAGATCGGGCAGCGGATGGCGAACTCGCCGCGGCCCAGGCTCGACTGATCGCGCCCTTGAGGGTAGATGCGGCCGTGAGTGCCGCATTCGTAGCTGCCCTCGCCATAGACGGCGCGCGAGGACGCCAGCACGAGCCGTTTGAGAGGGTGTCTCTCCTTCAGGAGCGCCTCGATCAGGAGCGCGGTTCCGGTGACGTTGGTGTCGACGTAATCCCGGATGTCATACATGCTTTGGCCGACGCCCGTGAGCGCGGCGAAGTGATAGATCACTTCGACATTCTTCAGGGCTTCTTTGAGCGCGTCCGGGTCCCGCACGTCGCCTTCGAGCAGCTCCACGCGCGGATGCAGATAGGCGGGCCTTTGCCGCTCTTTGCCGTGCACCTGCGGAATCAGCGGATCCAGCGCCCGGACGGAGTGACCCTGGCGGATCAGGGCGTCAGCCGTGTGGGAACCGATGAAACCCGCGCCACCCGTGATCAGGATCTTGGCCATGCTTATTTTTAACGGGCGCGCCCCGGGTCATTCAATATGTCGGATCAAATATAGCGTTCCCATTCCGTGGGAACGCTTCTTAGGTGAATCAGGCCGCATTCCGCGCGTCGCTGATTTCCGCGGGCGCGGCTGCCGGGCGCTTCGTCGCGAGCTGGCGCGCGGTGGCTGCGAAAGACTCGGCAAAGGCGTCGGCGAAGCCCTGAAGGGTGCGCGCGAGGCCGACCTTGAGCGAGGTGAGCTCGAAGTTCCCGAGCGTCTCGCGCAGCCGTTCCGTCGAGATCGCGAGCGGGCCCGCGTTGCCGTCGAGGGATTTCTTCGCCAGCTCCCGGCCCAGAAGTCCCTCCATGAGACCGACGACCTCGCCGATCGTGACGGTTTTTCCAGAGGCGAGGTTCAGCACCTGGGTCGCGCCGCGGGATTCTGCCGCGGCGGCCCGAACCAGATATTCCACGACATCGCCGACGTAGAGCAGGTCGATCGGCGCCTTGCCCTGGGCATAGAGGTCGATCGGCTCGCCCTGAAGCGCCTTGCAGCAGAGCGTGGCCACGGCCGAGTTGTAGAAGGGGCGGGCGCCCGGACCGAAGAGATGGGTCGCGCGGAAGATGACGCTTTCGATGATTCCCTGCTCGGCCGCGAGCTCCAGGATCGCCTCCTGCGAGTACTTCATCGCGCCGTAGACGGCGCTCGGGCCGATCGGGGTGTTCTCGCTCAGAAGCGGGCTTTTCTCGTAAACATGGATGGACGACAGCAGGATCACGCGGGGCTTGTGCCGGGAGTACCGGGCGATGGCGCGGACGAGCTGGCGGGTCGCCTCCAGGTTCGTCGCGACGAGCTCGCGATTGGAGATCTCGTAGGACGATCCGGCGCTCTTGCCGGCCAGGTGAAAGATGACCTTCGCGTCGCGTACCAGCTCCTCGAGCGTCTCGAGCTTCGAGAAGTCGTGGCGGCGGCGGTCGAATTTTTTCGCTCCCGGCAGGCGCTGCGAGAGGTGGCGGCCCACGAAGCCGGTGGCGCCGGTGATGAGGATCTCGTTTTCCGTCAAGCTCAGGCTCTCCGTCGTGACCTTTTTCATGGCAAGACTCCTCCATGCCGAAGGCCCGGGATTTTTTCCGGGATTCCGGCGGTATTTTTTGAGCCTTTGCCAGCCGCAAGACGAGGCCGACGGACTACAGGCAATGGAAAAGGCTCAATTGGGTTCGGATTGGTTTTCCCGGCGGTGAAGCCTGAGACCAGGCTTGCCAGGAGAGGAGTCGTTGCCGAGTTTTTATTCCCGGCAGACGAGAGAGGTGTGGACTAGAATCAGGTTAATATAGTGTATTAAGAAAGTCAAGTATAGCTAATTCCTTGATCTATGAACGAAATCGGGGTCTCATAGGCGCAATGACTCCCCAAGCTTTGTCGATACCCGTATGCAAGGACCCCCATTTCGCGGTTACCGCAGAAGTCGAGCTCGAGGCCCAGATCGTAACGCTGCGGATGTCCGGCCTGATCAATGAGAGCTCGGACCTGCAGAAAGTCTCGGACTATCTTTTCAAGCTCGAGCCGAAAGCTCGCGTTCTGAGGTTCGATCTTGCGGGGATCACGGACATCAATTCCTCGGGTTTGCGCCAATGGGTGATCTTCATCCGCCGCGTCGAGAACATCGGCCCGCGCCAGCAGCGGGACTTCGAGATCGTGTTCAGCAGCCTGGGGGAGGTTTTCCTGGAGCGCGCCAACACCTTCCTCGATATGCTCGGAGCCAAGCCACGGGTCGAGGCCATCGAGGTCCCTTACCGGTGCGCCTCCTGCCAGGACCGCTCGACCGTCACGATGCAGGTCAAAGATCTGGGTGCGAGCGCTTCGGAGCTTCGCTTGCCTGAGCCGAGTTGCGGCAAGTGCGGATCGGCCATGGAGTTCGACGAGGACCTGAGCGGTTACTTCCGGTTTCTCAAACGTATCTCCCGATGACGACGGTGATATCGTCTGCGGGTGGCGTGTTCGGCGACGAGCTCTCGCCGAGCTTCATCAGGCGCTCGCACGCTCCGCTCAGATCCAGGGACTTGGCGATGGCGATTTCGCGGAAAAGTCGCAGAAGCCGGGATTTTCCAAAAGGACGGCCGTGGTGATCCGCGCGCTCGACGAGCCCGTCGGTGTACCAGAGCAGGAGATCGCCGGGCTCGAGCTTGAACGAGGTGAGCTGTAGGTCCGGCGTCTCGGCTTCGCCCAACGCCTGCCCGTCGGGAGGCGCAAGCCAGTGGTATCCCTGCTGCGGATCTTTGGCGCCGTCGGCGGGCGCGCGGTACAGGTAGGGTGGACGGTGCGCGGCGTTCACTGAGACGACGTTTCCGGTCGCGAGATCGATCACCGAGGCGACGAAGGTCATCACGGAGCGGCCGTCTCCCGTGGCCAGGATCGCGGCATTGAGATCCTTCGCGAGCTCCCGGAGCCATTCGCCGGGCGCCTGCCGGAGCGTGGCGGGATCCACCCGCTTCATCAGCAGGGAATAGGCGCCATGCGCGGCCGCGGTCACGAGCGCGGCCGAGACGCCATGTCCGGTGACATCGCCGATGACGAGCACGAGCTGGTTTCCGACGCGCGAGTAATGCCACCAGTCCCCTCCGCATTCGGAGGCGGCAAGCATGTTCCCGGCCAGATTGAAGCGCTCGCTCTCGAAGGATTTGAGCGGGGAGAAAACCTTCTGAACCGCTCGCGCGGTGTCGAGCTCTTTTTCCATGCGGGCTTTTTCGGCAGTTTCGGCCAGGAGCCCATCGATCCTCGCCGCCATGCTGTTGAAGGAGCGCGCCAGGCGGGAGAGCTCGTCGGTGGAGCTGGCCGAGGCCCTTGCCGAGAGATCGCCCGAGGCGATCCGATCGGCCGCGTGCGTGAGCGAGACGATCGGCCGCGTGAGCGCCGAGGAGAATGCCAGGGCGATCAGGAGCGCGAGACTCAGGATCGCGACCCCGAGCGATCCTGAGCGGCGGTAGAGTTTTTCCTTCGTAGCGATGACCTGATCGAGCGGGGCGCGGGTCACGGCCGACAGTCCGGCGAAACCCAGGGATCGTCGGGCGATCGTCCAGCTTCGCCCCTGTGAGTCCCGGTGAAGGAGCTGCCGGATACCCGCTTCGGTTCGCGTCTCTTCGGGCAGCTCGGGCAGCGCCGCGAGCTCGCTCCAGGAGGTCCCGGGCGCGAGCCGGGCCGGATCGGAGGACTCGAGGATCCGGCCCTGCCGATCGAGAAGAGCGCCCGCGGACTGGGTGACGGCCGCGAAGACCGCTCCGAGCGCCTCGCGACGCACGTCGAAGGTGAGGAGTCCGGAGAAATTCCCGGGTTGAGCCCGGACCAGAGGGATGGCCACCCGGATGAAGGACGCCTCATGGCCGGGCCCGCTCGGGGCCAGCTCGACCGTTCCCCGCGCGGCCGACTCGAGCATCCCGTCCTCAGGCCGAGCCTGAGTCAGGGCGGCCAGGCCCGGATCGGCTCCCGAGCGCAGCACGCGCCATTCCAAAGAGAATTGCGTCCCCGAGAGCCCGCCCCCAACCTTCGCGCGTCGCCAGAAGGAGAGCGAGATGAGGTCCGGGTCCGCCGAAAGGCGCTCCTGGAGGAAGCGAAGCGCGTCCTGCTGGCGGCCGACACTCTCGAGGGGGAGCGCCGCGAGCAGCTGAGCTCTCTCTGCGACGCGTCGAAGCTCCGAGCGCAGCCGGCCGGCGAGGATTTCGGCGGCGTCGGCCGTGCCTTTCTCGATCAGGCGCCCGATATCCTCGGTGAAGAGCTCCGTAGCCAAGCCGATGACGCTCGCCACCCCGAGGAGGACCGTTCCCGCGACCAGCGCGTTCAGCTTTTTCCGGATCGATAGGCCCATCGCATTCAGTCTATCGCCTTTCCATCGAAAACACTTGAGACGCATGTCCCTTCACCCGAAAAGAAATGGACATGACCCGTCCGGCATTCGCGCTGCTCCTGATCGCGGCCTTGGCGCTGCTGTTTTTCGTCGCGGAGGTCTCCGGCCTCTTCGTCGGGATCGCTCGTCCGATCGGCGAGGTGCGCGCGGCCCAAGGCGCCGTGAATCGGCTCCCGGGCGACGACTTCGTCTGGTATCGCATGGCACGCGGAGGAAGATTCGCCCAAGGAGACGCGATCGCAACCGGTGAAAGCAGCACGGCCGTGTTGGCGCTTTCCCGCGGGGGAACGGTCGAATTGCCGCCGGGGGCGCTGGTGGTCTTCCGGGAGTCGGAGGCCGAGCTGAAGCTCGAGTTCCTCCGGGGGCGCGGAAGGCGCTCTTCTCCCGTCTCCGGGGAGCTCGCCGAGTTCGTCGTCGAGGAGGCACGGATCGCGCCGGCGCGGGATTCGATCTTTTCCGGGGGGGCGCTCCTGTCGGTCGAGCGCCTGCCGCCCGTGCCGGAACTTCTGGAGCCCGGTCTCGACTCAGCGGTGGATTTCGATCGGGTCCGAAGCTTCGTTCTTCGCTGGCGGCGTCCACAGCGCCTGGATATGAGCACGGCGCCCGCGCGCTATGAGCTTGCTTTCGGTCCGTTCGATGCGGATGATACGGGGATCAGGACGTTCCGAGTGGCGCGCGAAGAGTTCCGGGTGGAGGAGCTTCCCGCAGGACGTTATGTCTGGTCGGTGCGTTCGGTGGGCGCCGATGGCAGCGTCGGTCCTTTCGCCCCTGCTCACCGGCTCGAGGTCCTGGAGCGTCGCACGCTCAAGGAGCCGAGATACCTGCCGCCGAGGATCGAGAGCCGGGAGGGCCGCCAGCGTGGGCGATAGGAAATGGCATTTCGCGATAATGGCAATGGCGCTGTTTTTCTGCCTTGGGGCCGCGGGCGCGGAACCCTTGCGTGGCATCACGCTCCGGTGGGAGCCCGTGAGCAATTCGATCGAATACGAGGTGGAGATCTACCGCGATGCGGTCGGTGCGGAGGGCGAAGCGGTGCTCGAGCGCAGGCTCACGCCCTCGGTCGACGCTTATTTCCGGCTACCTCTGGGGTCATACCGCTATCGGATCCGCGGCGTTCATCGACTCGGTATTCCCGGGCCCTGGGGCCCGATCGAGACCTTCGTCCTGACTCCGGAGGCTCCGCTCGCCTTGCCGGAGGAGCCTCGCACTCCGGTTCCTGAGGTGCCTGTGCTTCCCGGGGCGGTGCCGCCGGCGGGGCAGCTTGCGCAACAGGGGCAAAAGGTCGCCGCGATCGGCCGTTCCCTGGGAGTGGCACTGACCCGCGTGAGTTATCAGGATTCGAACTACGGCGCGTACCGGTCGTTCGCGCTGACGGGCAAAGCCGGCGTGAGCTATGATCCGCGGCCCTGGTCGTTCCACGCCAACGCGTTCGCGACCCTCGCAACGCTCGCCGGAAGCGAGGGGATCACCGCACGCTTTCTCGGGGTGAACGTCCGCGCGGGGGTTCCGCTGGCCGAAGCGCGCGAAGTTCCCGAGTCGTGGTCCTTGCGCGCTTACGGGGGTTATTACTACACGACGATGTTCGTATCGGATGATCTTTTCGGGTTCCGCAACATGCACGGTCCCCAGCTCTATCCTGCGTTCCAGAAAACGCTGAGCGGCGACGAGCGAGTCGCGTTTTACCTGAAGTTCTCGCCGGTCAGCCCTGATTTCGGAGACCTCTCGTTATCGAACCGGGAGCTGGCTGCCGGGGCGGCCTGGAGTCGCGGCCCGCTCTCCGTGACGCTCGATGTTTCGGATATCCGGCTGAACGTAGCGGGGGTCGGGATCCGGAACTCTACCTTGTCTCTTGGCGCGGCCTGGTCCTTTTGATCGGGGAAAAGCCTTGAAATCAGTCGGTCGGAGGCCTAGCTTGGACGGGCCATGAGCAAAGACACCCGCCTGGTTTATTCGACCGATCCCGCCTTGAATCAGAGATGCCCGAAATGCCGGGAGTTGAAATCGGAATGCGTTTGCGAGCCCGAGGCCGAGGTGAGCTCCTACAAGTTCGTCGCGGTCCTTCGCATCGAGAAGGCCGGGCGAGGCGGGAAGGCGGTCACGGTCATCGATCAGCTGCCCAAGAACGAGCTTTTTCTCAAGGACCTCACCACGAAGCTCAAGAAGAAGTGCGGCTCGGGGGGAACTTATCTCATGAGCGGCAAGGAAGGCGTGATCGAGATCCAGGGCGAGAAGCTCGAGCTGATCCGTAAGGTGCTCGAGGAGAGCGGCATCCGGCACAAGGGCGGGGGAAGATGAGGCGCTCCGCGCCTACCGGAAAATACAAGCCCGGCCAGGTCGCGCTCGAGCGCGCTCTCTCGAAGCTGGGAATCGCCTCACGGACCCGCGCGCGCGAGTGGATCCAGGCGGGGCGCGTGCGGGTGAACGGCATCGTGCGACGCGATCCCGCGTTCGGGGTCGTGCCCGAGCGCGCGAAGATCGAGCTCGATGGCGAGACGGCGCGTCCGGCGGAGCGGCGGATTTTTTTGCTGCACAAGCCGCGCGGGGTGGTGACGACCCATTCGGACGAGAAGGGTCGGCCCACGGTTTTCTCCCTGCTTGAGAAAGAGGGAGTGCACCTGATCGCGGTGGGCCGCCTGGATTTCGCGACGACGGGGCTTCTGCTGCTCACGAACGACACGCGCCTGGCCGCGTGGCTCACGGAGCCTTCGAGCGGGATCCCGCGGACGTATCTCGTGACCGTGCGGGGCGAGGTGAGCGAGACCGGGCTCGCGCGCCTGCGCGCGGGAATCGCGGATCGGGGCGAGGCGCTTCGCGCCGAGAGCGTGATCCTGCGCAAGGCCAGCAAAAAGGAATCGCACCTCACCGTGATTCTCGCCGAGGGGAAGAACCGCGAGGTGCGCCGGATGTTTCAGGCGCTCTCGCACGAGGTCACGCGCCTCAAGCGCGTGGCCTACGGACCGCTCGAGCTGGGCTCGCTCGCGCCCGGGGAGTACCGGGAACTTTCTGCCGGGGAGCTCGCGGAGGCGTTCCCGGAATATTCCTTGCGCGGCGGCGGGAGCTGACTCAGAATATTTCATCGGTGTTTAATTCAAAAGCGAAAGGTGACCAAGCATGAGAACGCACTCGGTGGGGATCGTCTCGGTGTTTTTCATTTTCATTGCTTTGCAGGGCTGCAGCAAAGCCGAACTCAGCGAGACGACGTCGACCTCGCTCCTGATCGCGGCGCCCGCGGTGGCGGTCACTTCGCCGACGGCGAGCCAGACGGCGGCGCTCCTCTCGCGGTCCCTTCCCGCGGCCCTGGGCGATTCGACGGCCGCCCCGAGCGAGGTGAAACCCATCGATGAGATGCTGAGCGAGATCAAGAACGATCTCGCCTCCGCGAATCCCGTCGCGATCGCCGCGAAGGTGGGCAACCTCACGGTCACGAGCTATCGCGCCAGCTGCTATGGCCCGAGCTGGACGGACGACGCGACCGGAGCTCCGGTGTCCCGTCCCCCGGGCGATCTGGGGATGGTGGCGGCGAACGGGAGCGCGACGGATAGCACCGCCTGCGCGGCCGCCCAGCTGAACGCGCTGATCGGGGGTGCTCCTCAGTTCCTCAATAAACTCGTGAAACTCCAGGCGACCTTGATCGCGGCGCTGGGGAAATCCGGCAAGACTCTGCCCGAGGTAGGCGCGACGGTCGATGCCACCGCGGATCTGCCGGCGTTCACGGCCTTCACGGTCGGGGCGGCTTCGCTCAAGCGGTTGAGCGACAACGCCGACGGCCAGAAGGTGTTCAAGACTTCCTTCTCGTTCACCGACGGGAGTGGCAAGAGCGGTTCGGCGGTCGTGTTCCACACGCCGAAGAACGAGAGCAACTCCAACTTCAAGGGCCTGATCCAGGCCGTGCTGCCGCACACCTCCACGTTCGGAGCGGGGACGCGTCGGGGACTTTCGATGGTCTACGACGAGACCGACGGCGTGCTGACGTACGCCCTCGATATCGCGGCGAATCGGACCACGGATTCCGCGACCTTCTTCAACGCGACCTCCGGTCGGATCGATTTCTCCGGCGCCGCGTTCGGGGAGGACGGTCACCGGATCCTCGCGCGCTTCGATACCGTGACGAACGCGGTGACGATGCATTACGCCTGGCAGGCCGGCGATCTGGACGGCGCTGTCCGCGCCTTCGCGCTCAATATCCCGGCCGGGACGGACGGTTCGCTCTCGGGCGTGGCCTACTTCGGCTTCGGCGCGGCGATGAGCACGCTGACGGATGACGTGAGCACGCCCTGGATGTCCAAGATGCACTGCAACTGGCTGAATGCGCTCGCGAGCGGTCCGTCGGTGGCGAAGGTGCAGGCTCAGACGTTCGCCCAGAGCGGTGGGAAGTTCCTGGCCTCGACGAGCAAGATCGCGTTCGCGCCGACGGATAACTGCAACGGCAACTTCTCGGTCACCGGATCGAACCCGAACACCTACGATGGCAGCTACACCGTCGCGACAAACGACCTGGTCGCCGTGGGCGACCTGGGTGCGATTCCCGCGGTCACGGCTCCCTCGTATCCGGTTCCGACGGAGTGAGCGGCCGGGCGAAGCGGCTCAGCTGACGCTTTCGTAGCCCAGGATGTCCACGTAGGTGGTGCCGCGCGCGAGCGAGGAGGACGGGGTCGCGGGCTGACCCTTGATGCGGATCCGCTTCTTCTTGAAAAGCTCCTTGAATTCGGTGCGGGAGAGATTGCGCAGGAAGTGGTTGCGGTTCTGCTTGCGGAGCTCTTCCATGAGGACCTGATCGAGGCGCGGCCGCGGGCTGGTCAGCACCAGGGTGACGCGGAAGGAGTGCGGCGGCTGGGCGGGGACGTTTTCGTTCTCCATGAGCTCACCCGGCGAGCGTGGCGCGCGCGAGCTCGAGCGCGCGCGTTTCGTCGATGATTTCGGCGCGGGCGAACTCGCTTTCGGTCCCGCCCTGGACGCGGGTCGAACGACGCACGATCTCGATCACCGCCTGGGTGGTGAGCTGCGGGTTGATTTCGACGATCTTCTTGACGATCTTGCCGACCGAGGGCGCGCGATGCAGGAGAAGTTCCATGGAGGGGGCTATACCATAGAAATAACGCGGTGCTGCGGAAATTTCAGGGGCGCAGAGCGGTACAGGAAAAAAGAGTCCAGTTCCGCAGTGATTTCAGAGGCAGCCAGCGAGGATAGCTCGAGACGACCGCCTGGCATTGCCGGCCGGGAAGCGCATCGGACGGAAGCTCGTTTCGGGGAAAGGCGATCCAGAGCTCGCCCGTTCCGAGGGGAGTGGTCTTGAGGGCCAGGTTCTCGGGCCGGTAGAAATGCATGAGGATCCCGTTGACGGAGTAGGGATTCTCCTCGAAGTGCAGCAGGGCGAAAGGCGCGGGGCGGACGGCAAGCGCGCGAGCGTACACGGCCGAGTAAAAGCGCATGAAAAAAAGCGCCGGCAGGAAAGTGAGCGCCACGAGCGCGATGAGGTTGAGCGCGGCCACGAAGGAGGCCATCCAGCGGAATGGGCGGGCGGACCAGAGCCTCGGTGAGACCAGGAGCGCGAGCGCCAGCGGCGCCGCGTGGGCCATCGGGAACAGAAAGCGCGTCTCCTTGTGGCCGGTGAGGCAGTGGAAAACGAAAAACGGCAGCAGGCTCCAGGTCAGTGCGCTACGCGGCGCGCGCGCCCAGAACACGAGCAGGGCCGTGAGATTGAGGAATGCGAGCACGGGCCAGGACTCGGTCCAGACGCGGCGGAAGTAATCCCAGACGGGGCTGATTCCGGCGGCATCCAGCCGTCCCTCGAGAAAGTTGAACTCCAGATAGTTCCAGGGCGCGAAAACCCAGCGGCCGTAACCGAGCCGATCCAGCGCGGTGCCGAACGCGATCGCGAGCGCCACGCCCGCGGCGAAGCGGGCCAGGCCCGCCATGCGCGCGCGAGCGATGAAGGCGAGCCAGAAAAATAGCCCGGCCACCATCACGCCGACCTGGTAGCGCAGCTCGAAGGCCAGTCCGCACAGCGCGCCCGCCGCGAGCAAGGTCCGCGCGCGGAGGCCGCCCGCAAGACGTTCGCTGGCGATCCAGGCGAGCGCGATCGTGAACACGGCGCCCGAGAGGTTTTCGGAGGAGTGGCGCGCGTGCAGCGCGGGAAGGTACCAGGTGAGCGCGAGCAGCGGCACGGCAAGCCGCCGCCAGCGGGGCTCCCGGATCTCGAGCAGCGCCCAGCGCACGAGCGCCACGAGACTGGCCCAGCCGATCAAGGCGGAGAGCAGTCGGATGGCCGTGGCCCAGGCAAAGGGGCTTTCCACGCCCGCGGCCTGGAGCGCGCGCACCGGAACCCAGTAAAGGAACGGCTGCAGCCAGGGGCGCATCGCGCGATGGTATTCGACGGCGAGGTCCGCGGCGGGAGCCTTGCCGAGCCATTGCGCGAGGAACTCCAGGATCTGGAAATGCTCGTCGGTGTTCTGATAACCCGTGCTGAAGACCGCCGCCGCGAGATGGAGCGCGAGCGCGAGGGCCAGCCACTTCCGGGTCCAGGAGCTTTCATCCGTCATGCGCGTCGATTTTTGCAAAAAACCCCGAAATGGGATACCCCTTTTTCACGTGAAAACCGCCAGGATTCCCAGCGCCCGGACCGCGGCGCTGCTGCTCATCTCCCTCGTCGCGTGCGCCCGCCTCGTCCAGGCGGGCTGGATCGACAGCATGGATTTCACGGTCTACTGGAAAGCCGCGCAAGCCTGGGTCTCGGGCGGGGCCTCGCCCTATGAGTTCGCCGCCGCGGATCGCGGCTTCGTTTTCAAGTATCCGCCCTACCTCCTTCCGGCCTTGCTGCCGCTGGGGGTGCTCGACTTCGGAGCGGCCAAGCTCCTGTGGTGCGCGGTGGAGCTCGGCTGCCTGGCTTACGCGTTTCGCTGGCTCTTGCGCGCGGGGGTGGGCTTCGGCGCGGCGGTCATCACGACTTTTCTCTTCTGGTGGATCTGGCTGGGGCACTTCTACGCGGGTCAGTTGACGATCGTGCTGCTGGCGGCGGCGCTTTGGGCAGTCCCGGCGGACGGCGCGAGCGAGCCGAAGCCCGCGCGGCTTGCCGCGCTCGCGCTCATCTTCTCGGCCAAGGTGTTCTCGCTGACGTCGCTCGCGGGGCTTTCCCGCTGGCTTGCGCGGCCGCGCGTCGCGGGCGCGGGGCTCGCACTGTTCCTCGCGCTCAATGCCGTGCTCCTCGCGCGCGCCGGCGGGAGCCCGGGCGAACTCGCGGCGCTGTACGGCGAGTGGGTGCGTGCCGCGCTCTCCGGCGGCGCCGAGCTGGGTCAGGAGATCGTGCGCGGGCAGATGAATCACGGCTTCACGGCGGGCGTGCTGCGCTGGAGCGGCGTGACCGCGACGAGCGCCGGGGCGGATCTCGGCGTCGCGCTCTTTCTCGCGGCGTCTTTCGGCCTGCTCTGGACGCTGGGCTCGCGCGGACTCGCGCCGCGCGAACGCTGGCTCGGCTGGCTCGGCGTGGGGCTCATCACGCATCCGCTCGCGTGGCATCACTCGTTCGTGCTGGTTTATCCGCTTTGCGCGGTATCGCTCGATCGGGCGCTGCGGAGCGGGCTCCGCGGCCTGGTCGCGCTTTCGCTCGGGGGGATCGCGTGCATCGGGCTCGTTATTCCTAATATCATTGGACTCGCGCTCGTCACGCCGCTCGAGAATCTTTCGGTGAAGTCCTGGGGCGTCTGCCTGGCGGCGCTTTCGCTCGTGCTCGCCGAGCGGGCGCGGCCGCGCGCCAGGGGGCCGGCAACTCCTGCCCCGCGCGGCTGAGCCGGAAAACCCTGGCATATCGCGGGAACGGGGCGGGATTTGCCCAGTGAGCCCGTCCGCGTTCCCGGCAAAACATTCAGTCTAGCCGGGTGCTCAAGGCGGCCTCAGAATCGAAAGAGAATGAGGAAATTCCGTTTCAAGCTCGAAACAGTGCTCAAGCAGCGGAAGACGCGGGAAGAGGACTGCCTGCGCGCCCTGGGCGCCGCGCAGCGGGCCTATCAGGAGCAGCTGAACCGCAGGGCCCGGCTGCTGGAGGATCTCGCCGTCGCGCATCGCAGGCGCGAGTCCCTGGGCAGGGAACCTGTCGGCGCGGTCGCGTTCAAGCTTGAGGACGATTTCATCGTCGGGACCCAGCAACGCATCGTCCAGCAGGAGCAGGCGATCTTCCGCGCGAGCAAGGCCGTGGCGAAGGCGCTGCGCGGGTACCTCGACGCGCGCAAGGCCTCGCGCATGCTGGAGCTCCTGCGCGAGAAGGAATACGCCGAGTACCGCAAGGCCCGCGCCAAGTGGGAGCAAAAGCAGCTCGATGATCTCGTAGTCATGCGGGCGCATCTGACGGGCGCGCTGGGAGCGGTCCGCTCCGAGGAGATTTCATGAAGCCGATCCGAAGCCGTCTCGCCCAGTTCGTCACCTACACGCTCTTCCTCGCGGGCTGCACCGCCGCGGCCGTGCTCGCGGGTGCGGAGGCGGGGTCGGCGCCCGAAGAGGCCGCGCGCGCGGAGGCGTCCGCGCCGGTGGCGGCCGCGGCGCAGGCACCGACCGCCGCTGGAAGCGCATCCTGCATCGTGGGCACCGCGGCTCTGGAGGACCTCAAGTCCGAGCGCGAGCGGATGGAGGCGCGCGAGAAGTCGCTCGCGGCGCGCGAGCAGGAGCTCAAAGCGCTGGAGAAAGGCCTGCAGGAGGAATTCAAGAAGCTCGAGGGTCTCCGGGGCGAGCTGGCGCGGATCGAGGAGCTTCGCAAGTCCGAGAACGAGGAGAAGGTCGCCAAGATCGTCGAGACGGTGGAGTCGATGAGCCCGAAGCCGGCATCGCAGCTGCTCGGCACGCTCGACGAGGCGCTGGCCGTCACGGCCATGCAGCGCATGACCACCCTGAAGTTAGCCAAGATCATGAACGTCATGGAGCCGGGGCGATCCTCCCGGCTCACTGAGCTCCTGGCGGGCGTGGCCCGCGCCAGGGGAAAGGACCTCGCGTCGCATGGCGCGGGAGAGGCCGCGAAGTCGCCGGTTTCCGGCGGGAAAGGAGGTGAAGAACATGATCGTAAAAATGAGCAATATGCCAACAATGGCGGCAGAGCTGAGCAAGCCGTCCAGCGGCAGCCCGGCAGCACGCAAGCTCAAAGGTGAGGAGAGCGAGCCCTTCGCTTCCGAGCTGATGGGCGCGGCGGCGGCGCAGAACGCGCAGCTTCCGCAGCAGGCTCCCCAGCTCCCGGCTTCCACCGGGCAGCTATCGGCGGAAGCCCTGCAGCTCGCGGCGAAGAAGCCGGAGCCCGCGGTGACTGCGGCAGCGAAACCGGACGAGGCGCCGGGCACGAAGCCGGGGCAGCTGCAGGACAGCCTGAACGCGAAGCAGCCAAGGTTGGAAACGAAGTCAGCCGACAGCATGAAAGCTGCCGCTGCGATCGCTGGACTCAAGCCATGGAGCAAGGAATGGGTATTCGAAGGCGCGGATCGGAATCCTGATCTGAAGCCGCTGTTCGGAGAGGAGAAACCCGGTCTCCTGCAGGCCATGGCGGCGCGAATTTCACGGGATGAGCGTGCGAGAGGCGAAGCGGAAAAGGCGTTGACGGGACTCGACGGTGCGAAACCCGCTCCGGAGGCCGTCAAGGCGGACGGGACGATTCCCTCACTGCAGGCGCTGCAGGGGAACGTTGCGGCTGACGAGCTGGTATCGCGGCATCTGCGCGAGCTGGAAGGGGAGATCACCGGTCAGCGGCTGGGAGCCGCGGGCGCGGGCGAGGAGCTTCCGGCGCGGCTGGCCGTGACGGCGGGGAAGTCCCTGGTACCGGGAGACGTCCACGGCCGCGGGAGCGCGGGCGCGGGGCTTTCGGGCGCCGAGTTCATGAGCGCGTTGAGCGCGGTGAGGAACGGGGCGAGCCAGGGGCAGTCCGGCATGGCGGGGAGGCAGGAGAGCGGGAACGAGGCCGGCAGCGGCCGCGCACCCGAGCTCAAGGTGATCGAGGGAGGCTTGAAAGGCCGCAAAACGGCCCTGAAAGACGAGCTCTTCGCCGGAACGCTTCAAAGCCATGCGGTAACGGGCAGGGCCATCGACGTTGCCACGGCGCCCGCGATGCCTCAGGTGACCGGCCACGTGGTTCCGGGCGCGATGTCGCGGGAGCGGCTCTCGACGGAGTCGCTCGCGGGCATGAGCGCGGGCATCCGCAACCTCACGCCGCAAGGCGGAGGCGAGATGCGGGTGCGTCTCAATCCGGACCACCTCGGGGAGCTCCACGTGCGCGTGGTGACCCAGGGGAACAACGTGGGCCTGACCATCCACGCTTCGGACGAGAAAGCCAGGAAGATCATCGAGGAGAGCCTGTCTCACCTCAAGGAGAGCCTGGCGACGCAGAAGCTGAGCCTGGGCCAGGTCGACGTCACGACGATCGGGAGCGTGCAGCAGAGCGCGTTCTCCGGCGAGACGGGCGATTCCCAGAGCCGGTCCCAGAACCAGCAGCATCAGCAGGCATTCGGCGATTTCGGGGGCTTCCAGGACCCGAGTCGCGGGAACGGCGCCTGGAGCGGCGGTCAGGGCGCGGGACGCTGGAGCGACTCCGCACTCGATGAGCGCGGCGGACCTCAGGTCGGCATCCGTCCCGCTGGGACGATGACGGCCGCGACCGCGGCGCGCGGAGCGGGCACGAACGGGAGACTGGACGTGCGCGCCTGATGGCAGTGATGATGGATAGCAGGGCCGGGAGTCGCCCCGGCCCTGTCAAAAAGCGAGAGTAAGAAACTGTAACGGAAAGAACTCAGGAGCGGGATTTGGAAGCGATCGGAAACAACACAGCCGCGATGCAGGCCCTGGCGAACCCGGGCCACTCGGTCTCCGCCACGGGCGGCGGGCCGAACGGCGTGCAGGAAGACACGACGGCCCCGCAGTTCGGCGACGTCCTCAAGAAGATGCAGTCCCAGTACGGCGCGAAGGCAGAGAAGCCGCGCGAGATCAAGAAGACCCTGGGCAAGGACGACTTCCTGCGCATCATGATCACCCAGATGCGGCACCAGGATCCGACCAACCCGTTCAAGGCCGAGCAGATGGCGCAGGAGATGGCGCAGTTCACCTCGGTCGAGCAGCTGCAGAACCTCAACCAGAGCATGGCGAAGATGGCCCAGCAGAACCAGCCGCTCGAGCGTCTCGCGATGACGAACCTCATCGGCAAGACGGTCACGGTCGATCGCGACCGCTTCGCGCACGTCGAAGGCCAGAACGAGGCGCTGACCTACCGCCTGCCGAAGGACGCGGCGAACGTCCACCTCGCGATCATCAGCGAGGCGGGCGAGGTCGTGCTCGAGAAGGATATCGGCGAGCAGAAGGCCGGCGAAGGGACCTTCGCCTGGGATGGCCTGAAGTCCAACACCCTGTCCGCGAAGACCGGCGGCTACATTCTGCGCGTCGAGGCCAAGGATGAGCGCGGCGCCTCGATCCAGACCGATCCCCAGAAGCGGGTGCGGGTCGTGGGCGTGAGCTTCGAGGGCGGCGAGCCGGTGCTGCTCGTCGGCGACAACAGGCGCCAGGAGAAGGTCGGGCTCAAGACCGTCGTGCGGATCGAAGGCGAGCTGCCCGCGGGCGCCGCTCCCGAGGCGGCGAGCTCAAGCTCGATTCCCGCGCAGAGCGCTCCGAATTTCTTCAGCTTCCAGAAGGGCGTGGGTTCGGCGACGCTGGACTCGCTGGGCAACCCGGATCTCGCGGCGGCGCTGTCGAAGTCGCAGCCCCCGGCCGCCGGGGCGCAGGCCGCTCCGCGGGCGGTACCCGCGGCGACGGACGAGGCAAAAGGCTTCCCCAACGGACTGTCGGGGAATGACAATGGCTCCACAACGGATGAAGCTCAAGCGAAAGGAGGTGAGAACGGATGAGCAACGGATCGATCCTTTACCCGAGCGTAACTTCGCTGCCGGGCCAGAGTGGCGTAGGCCAGTCGGAACGGCTGCCCAGGAAGCAGGAGGGCGTCAAAGGCGAGTTCGATCAAGTCTTCGAGCGCACGCTCGGGAACGCCGCGGGACCCGACCTGAGCCAGGTCAAGGCCCCGCTGAAATTCTCGGCGCACGCGACCCAGCGGCTGAATGACCGCAGGATCAACCTCGACCCCGCCACGATGGCGCGGGTGAGCGAGGCGATCGACAAGGCGGAGGCCAAGGGCATCGAAGACACCCTGGTCCTGACCGACAAGGCCGCCCTGATCGTCAGCGTGAAAAACCGCACGGTGATCACGGCCATGGACAAGGGCTCGCTGGCCGGCAACGTGTTCACGAACATCGACGGCGCGGTGATCGTCTAGCGAAGGCGCCGAAAGCGCCGAATGATGAAAGCGAAGCCCGCGCTGGCGCTGCCAGGCGGACGGAGCGGAGAAACGGAACGTACAGGCTGGACCCCGTGGGGGAAGCCTAACCGGCCCCGATCGATTGACGGGCCGGAATCAAACCGAAAACAAAACGGCCGCACGACGCGAGCCGCACTTCAGCAGGAGGCTTCCATATGGGTATCCTTTCCTCGATGTACACGGGCATCACGGGTCTGCAGGGTCAGGGCGAGGCGCTCTCGATCTACGGCGACAACATCGCCAACGCCAACACCGTCGGCTTCAAGACGAGCCGCCCGGAGTTCCAGGACGTCATCGCGAAATCGCTCAAGGGCCTGCTCGGCGGCAACCAGATCGGCCGTGGCGTGCGTCTGGCGGCGGTGAACCCGATCTTCTCGCAGGGTTCGATCGTCCAGACCGAATCCGCCACCGACCTCGCGATCACGGGCGACGGCTTCTTCGTCGTCAACGGCACGGACGGCCAGAGCTTCACCCGCAACGGCGCCTTCCACTTCGACAAGGACGGCAAGCTGATCAATGCCGACGGCTTCCGCGTGCTGGGCTTCCAGGCCGACGACAAGGGCAAGATCACCTCCAAGATGGGCGAGATCTCCGTGGACCGCACCGTCGTCGACGCGAAGAAGTCGACTCAGGTGGACATGTTCATGAACCTCGATCTGCGCGCCGAAGCGAAGCTCGAGTTCGACCCGCGCCGGCCGGACCAGACCTCCCACTTCGCCACGGGCGTGACGGTTTACGACACCGCGGGCACCGCTCACGTCGTGACGATGTACTTCAACAAGACGGATGACGGCGAGTGGACCTGGAGAGCGATGGCCAAAGGCGAGGAGGTCAACGGCGGCAAGCCGGGGCAGATGATGGAGCAGGCGCGCGGCACCCTGAGGTTCTCGACCGATGGGCGCCTCCTGGAGCAGACTACCGATCGGTCGAGCTTCTCGTTCAACAAAGGCGCGTTGCCCAACCAGGAGATCCGCTTCAACTTCGGCGAGGACATCAAGTCCGGCGGCGCCGGCCTCTCGGTCACGCAGTACGGGACCAACTCCGAAGCCTACAAGACCACGCAGGACGGCTTCACCGCCGGCACGCTCGCGGGCCTGACCTTCAACGACGACGGCATGCTCTCGGCGATCTACAGCAACGGCCAGACCGTGAACCTGGCTCAGATCGCGCTGGCGAAGTTCGAGAACCCCGAAGGCCTCTTCAAGATGGGGCAGAACCGCTACCGCGAAAGCCGGCTCTCCGGCCAGCCCACGATCGGCGCGCCGCAGTCCGGCGGCCGCGGCCGGGTCTCGTCCAAGACGATCGAGTCCTCCACGACCGACGTCGCCAACGAGTTCATCAACCTGATGCAGGCCCAAAGGAACTTCCAGGCCAACTCGAAGGTGATCAGCACCGCCGACGAGATGATGCAGGACGTTCTCAACCTGAAGCGCGGCTGAGCCTAAGCTCTTGAGTTCCGGGGGAAAGCCCCGGAACGCCGCCTGAGACGACAGCGAGCGGGGAATCGCGGGAATGTCAAAAAGCTGACAAACTCGCGGTTTCCCGCACTTTTTTGCCCCCTGGCCTTGCCGACACGCGGCCCGCGTTGCACAATAATCCTAAGTCCGCCTCGCGGATGAACGGTTTTCGCGGAAAGGGGTTTTCAGGCATGGCAGCTGCCGAAGAAAAAATCGAGCGCTCGGCCGCCGGCGGCGGAAGCAAGCTGCCGCTCATCCTGGCCGCGGTCAACACCGTCGCGACTCTCGCGATGATCGGCATCCTCTTCGTTTCCTTCCAGCGCGAGAAAAAAAGCTCCTCGGTCGAGGATATCGCCGCTCACGCGCCGGCCGCGCACGAGGCGGGCGCGAAAGCCGAGGAGGGCGGTCATGGAAGCGGCGCGGGAAAAGAGGACGCGCCCAAGAAGGCCGCGGACTTCGGGAAGATGGTGACGCTCGAGCAGTTCACCGTGAACCTGTCGACGCCCGGGAGCGTGAGCCCCAAGTACGTGCGCGTGAACATCTCGCTCGAGGTTCCGAACGAGGATTCGGAGACCGAGGTGAACACGAAGATGCCGCAGGTCCGCAACGCCATCATCGATCTGTTCAACAGCAAGCGGACCTCCGATCTGGCGAGTCCCGATGGCCGGGACTATCTGAAGGAGGAGATCAGGAACGCCCTGAACGGCTTCCTGGTGAACGGAAAGGTGAAGGGCGTGTTCTTCACGAACTTCGCGGTCAGCGGATAACGGAGGAGTCGGGAACCGAGGGGAGCGGGCAGGATGCCCGGAAAGCAAGGCACCGGCAACGCAGGTTGGCAAGGCGCCTGAATAACGACATGGAGGTCGAGTGAACCAGGTATTGACCCAAGCTGAAGTCGACGCGCTCCTGAGCGCCGTGGCTGAGGGCTCGGTCGACGTCGGAGGACAGGGCGGTGCGCAGCCGGCCGCGGACCCAATGGGCGGCGGGGGCGGCGGCATGGGGGGCATGGGAGGCGGTGACGCGTGGGGGGAAGTGTCCTCCGGCGGTCCCGACATCGAGGTCACCCCGTATGACCTGACCAACCAGGACCGCGTCATCCGCGGCAGGATGCCGACGCTCGACATCATCTACGAGCGTTTCATCCGGCTGTACCGCATGTCGCTTTCGAACTCCCTGCGCAAGATCGCCACCATCAGCATCATCTCGACGGACCTCCTGAAGTTCGGCGAGTTCGTCAACACCCTGCCCATCCCGAGCTGCATGTGCATCATGCGCTTCGAGTCCCTGCGGGGGCCGGCGCTGCTCGTGTTCGAGTCGAAGCTCGCCTACGCGCTCGTGGACAGCTACTTCGGCGGGACGGATCGGCCTTACACGAAGATCGAGGGAAAGGAATTCACGCGCATCGAGCTTTCGATCATGCGCAAGGTGATGGACCTCGCGATCCGCGACCTCGAGGAGGCGTGGGCTCCGGTGCACAAGACCGACATCTCGTTCATGCGCACCGAGGTGAATCCGCAGTTCGTGGGGGTCGTGCCGCCTTCGGACGTGATCATCTCCACGACTTTCGAGGTCGAGCTGGAGAACGCCTCCGGGACGATCGCGCTCGTCATTCCTTACTCGACGATCGAGCCCATCAAGAACAAGCTGAACGCCTCATTCCAGACGGAATCGGATCGCGTCGACAAGGAGTGGACCGCGAAGATGGAGGAGCATCTGCGCAACGCGGAAGCCAACATCCTCGTCAACCTCGGCGCCACGACCATCACCGTCGGGGATCTCGTGAACCTCAACGAGGGGGACATCATCCCGCTCACGCAGGATGCCGACGGGGAGCTCGAGCTCCTGGTCGAGGGCGTGCCCAAGTTCAAGTGTTTCTTCGGGGTGTCGCGCGGGAACCGCGCGGTCCAGGTAACGAGATTCGTCGATAACGATTGAGAAAGGGGATTTTATGAACGAGGCATCGCCGCTGGGCGACATCAATATGGGGGATATCGGAGCCGCTCTCGCCGCCGCGGGCTCGCAGGCCGTGGACGGAGGCGCTGACGGCTCGGCGGGCGGAAGCCAGGGTCCCGTCGGAGGCTCGGCGCCGGGCGCCAAAAACACCGGCGGCGCCTCCGTGCAGTCGCTGGACTTCATCCTCGATATCCCGCTGAAGGTGACAGTCGAGCTCGGCCGCTCCAAGATGGCGATCCGCGAGATCCTGCAGCTGGCCCAGGGGTCCGTCGTCGAGCTCTCGAAGTTCGCCGGCGAGCCGCTCGAGGTGCTCGTGAACGAGAAGCTCATCGCTCGCGGCGAGGTCGTCGTCGTGAACGAGAAGTTCGGGATCCGCCTCACGGACATCATCTCACCGGTGGAACGCATCGAGCAGCTGAAATGAATCACGCGGTGGGCAGGATGCCCGCCGTGCCCGGCGCCCCCGAGGCGTCCGGGAAGCTAAGGAAGGCGACGAATGGGTAAAGGACATCTCAAAACGGCACTGGGAGCGGCGGTACTGGTGCTCGGCGCGCTGGGTCCGGCCCGGCCGGCGTTCGCCGTGCCCACGATCCTCAAGCAGGTGCAGGTCTCGGGCGGCTCTCAGATCGACCTGCTCTTCGATACGAAGGTTTCCCGCGGCCAGATCAAGACCGAGTTCTTCAACGACATCATCCAGCTCAGCCTGACGGACGCCAACGTCTATCCCGCGAAGATCTCCTCGATCAACGGCAGCAGCCTCATCAAGATCTTCGCCTACCAATACGCGCCCAAGCTGGTCCGTTGCCGCATCACCGTGCGCGGCAAGGCCGAAAGCTACAAGAACCGCATCAAGGTGAGCCCCTCGGGCAAGCTTTTGACCATCCGTTTCGAGCCGGAGCCCGGCTTCAGCGACTCGCTCCCACTCCAGGCCTCCGCCCCCGCGCGGGTCGCGGCGGGCACGGCGGGCGATCCCGTAGCGGCGCAGCAGGCGCCGCGCGAGACGCCGCAGATCACCGACGCCGAGGAACGCGCGCTGCTCGAGCGCGTGATGAGCGCGCAGAAGCCCGCGGAAAAGGATTCCGCCGCGCGCGGCGCGGGCACCGTGAAGGAGCCCGATACGCAGGCGCAGCCGATCCATCTCAGCGGCTCCAAGTCCGTGGGGGGCGCGAAGCCGCTGCCGAGCTTCGGCACGGTCCTGCTCCGGCTTGCGGGCGTGCTCGGGCTCTTCGGCCTGGTCGCGCTGCTGATGAGGAAGACCCTGGGCGGAAAAACGGGCAAGCTTTCGGCCGAGGAGCTCTCGGGCGGCGGCGGGATGCTCGGAAGCCTGGGCCGGCTCGCCAAAGGCAGCCTGGGTCGTTCCTTCGGCTCCCGCGAAAAAATGATCGAGGTGCTCTCCACGCATTATCTGGGCCCGAAGAAGAGCATCGCGGTGGTCCGCGTCGGCGGGCGCACGCTGGTGCTTGGGGTCTCCAACGACTCCATCAATCTCATCACCCAGCTCGGCCCGAACGGGGCCGAGGCGACGGAGGACGATCCTGAGCTCGGGCTGGGACTCGAGGAGCTGGGCATCCGAAAGCCGATGGGCACGGGCGCCACCTCCGCGGGACCGGCGGTTTTCGCGGATCTCCTGAGTTCCGCGAGCGCCAAGCCCGCCTTTTCGGCGCCCGTCGCCGGCCGCGGAACCGTCACGGCCGCCTCGGCTCCCACTGGCGCACCGACCGGCGTGCGCGCGCAGATCCGGAGCCGTCTGGAGGGGCTCAAGCCGTTATGAGATTCCCGGGCCTGCCCGCGAAACAGCTGCTCCTGGCCGCGGCCGTCCTGGGCGCGGCGGCGTTTTTCGGGCCCGCCGCCCTCGCCGACGGCGCCGCCGGGGGGAAGTCCTACGTGCCGGGCACCTCGGGCGTGTCGTTGCCGTCGCTGAGCCTCTCTTTCGGGAATTCCCAGAAGCCGGCCGATATCGTCTCGATCCTCAGGATCGTGATGATGCTCACGGTGCTGACGCTCGCGCCCGCGATCCTGATCATGACCACGTCGTTCACCCGGATCGTCGTGGTGCTGGGTTTCGTGCGGCAGGCGCTGGGCACCCAGCAGATGCCGCCCAACCAGCTGATCGTGGGCCTTTCGCTTTTCCTCACCTTTTTCGTGATGGCCCCGACCTTCAAGTCGATCTCCGCCAACGCGGTGGAGCCCTTCCTCAGCGAGAAGATCGACCAGAAGACGGCCTACGAGCGCGCGGAGGCGCCGCTGCGCGAGTTCATGTTCGCTCAGACCCGCGAGAAGGATCTCGAGCTCTTCCTGACGCTATCGAAGGAGGCCAAGCCCCAGACGCGTGCCGACGTCCCGACCTATGCGCTGGTGCCGGCGTTCGTGATCAGCGAGCTCAAGACGGCGTTCACCATCGGCTTCATGCTTTACCTGCCGTTCCTGGTGCTGGACATGGTGGTCGCGAGCGTGCTGATGGCCATGGGGATGATGATGCTGCCGCCGGCGGTGATCTCACTGCCTTTCAAGCTCCTGCTTTTCGTGCTGGTGGATGGCTGGGAGCTGATCATCGGCAGCCTAGTGAAGAGTTTCGGGTGATCGGATGAAAGGAGGCGAAGGATGACCGAGGAAGCCGTGATGACCCTGGGTGCCGAGGCGATCAAGACGATCATCTATCTCGCGGGGCCGATGCTGCTGGCCGCGATGGCCATCGGCATCCTCGTGAGCGTGCTGCAGGCGATCACGCAGATCAACGAGGCCACGCTGACCTTCATCCCCAAGATGGTCGCGGTGATCCTGGTCCTGGTGGTCATGGCCCCCTGGATGCTGGATCTTCTCAAAACCTACGCCGCCGAGGTCATCTCGAGCGCGGGTGAGCTGGCGCGGTGATGTCGCTCTTCAACTTCAACCAGGAAGAGGCGCTGACTTTTTTCGCGGTACTCGTCCGCTACAGCGTCCTTCTCTCGATCCTGCCCTTCGTCGGCGACCGCTTCGTCCCCGGCGCGGTCAAGATCCTGCTTTCGCTCGCCGTCACGTTCGCGCTCTTCCCGGCACTCGTCAACGGCGGCCAGGTCCGGCCCGGCGAGGCCCAGCTCTGGGGCGCGACCGCCGGCGGGATCGTCGGCACCATCACGGTCGAGGCGATCTTCGCGCTGATCCTCGGGTTCGTCGCGCGGATGGCGTTCGACGCCGTGACCCTGGGCGGGAACCTCATGGGCAACTTCATGGGTTTCGCGATGGCGAGCACCTACGATCCGGCGCAGGGCACGCAGACGCAGGTCGTGGCCGAGATCCAGATGGCGCTCGCGACGCTGCTTTTCCTGGCGATCGACGGGCACCACATCATGCTGCGCGGAGCGCTTTCGAGCTATCAGGTCGTGGGCGTGGGGGGAATGGGGCTCGGAAACGGTCTTCACGGCGCGGTGGGCGCGCGGCTCCTGGAACTTTCAGGGGCGGTGGTCCGGACGGGCGTCCAGCTCGCGGCTCCCGTGGCGCTCGCGATCTTCGGGATCAACGTGGTTTTCGGGGTGATGTCCAAGGCGATGCCCCAGCTCAATATCCTGATCCTGTCCATGGCGGTGAGCGCCGTGGTGGGATTGGCGGTGATGTTCCTGAGCCTGGGGGAGTTCCAGGCGGTGGTGGCCGACCTCTTCGCGAAGGTCGGCGAGTGGATGGATGCGATCATGCTTGCCATCGCGAAAGGCAAGTGACGGGGCGTAACTTCAAATGGCAGAGTCCGAGGAAAGATCGCGGGAAGACCTGACCGAAGAGGCCTCCCCGTACCGAATCGAGGAGATGCGGCGGAAAGGCCAGGTGGCCCAGAGCCGCGAGCTCACCGGCCTGCTCGCGCTCCTAGCCGCCGGGGCCGCGACCTACGCGCTTTCGCCGAAGATGGGCGCCGAGCTGATGGAGTTCATGCGAGAGGTCTTTCGCGCGGATCTCTCGTCGCGGCTGGACCTGGGCTCGGGCTCGGTTCTCCGGACCTTCCTCGTCAAGTCGCTGACGCTTCTGATCCTGATGGGCCTCCCGATCGCGCTCGCGGGCTTCGCCATGGGGATCTTCGGCAGCTTCGCCCAGATCGGGAGCATCTTCTCCACGGATCCGCTCACGCCCAATCTCGAGAAGATCAACCCGCTCCAGGGGCTCAAGAAGCTCCTCTCGCTCAAGAACCTGCTCGACGGCCTTCGGCTCACGCTCAAGATGACGGTGGTGGTCCTGATCTCCTATGCGCTCGTCAAGGCGCAGGTCTTCGAGGTCTCGGGTTACATCGCGAGCGACCCGGCCGCGCTCCTCCCGGCCTTCGGCAGCGCCGGGAAGTCGATCTTCCTCGCGCTGCTCGGGGTGCTGCTGGTTTTCGCCGGGTTCGACTTCGCTTTGCAGAAGTGGGATTTCAGCAAGAACATCCGGATGACCAAGCAGGAAGCCAAGCAGGAACAGAAGGAGCAGCAGGGGGATCCGATGGTCAAGGCCCGCATCCGGGCCATCCAGCGCGAGATGTCGCGCAAGCGCATGATGCAGGCCGTGAAGAAGGCGGACGTGGTCATCACCAACCCGACCCACATCGCGGTGGCGATCGTCTACGACCGCAAGAACATGGCCGCGCCGAAGGTCGTGGCCAAGGGGGCCGATTTCCTCGCGCAAAGGATCAAGAAAGTGGCCGCGGACGCCGGCGTACCCATGGTCGAGAACGTCCCGCTCGCGCGGACGCTCCACAAGACGGTCAAGGTCGGCCAGTACATCCCGCGGGCGCTCTACCAGGCCGTCGCCGAGGTGCTGGCCTACGTTTACCGGCTCAAACGCAAGGATTTCACGTGAGGGATAGATGAGCGCAAACATCGGAAGGTTCGCGAGAAACTCGGATCTGGCGGTGGCCGCGGGACTGGTGGCCATCCTGGGCGTGATGGTGATCCCGATGCCGGCCTTCATGCTGGACATCCTGCTTTCGCTCGGGATCGCGACCTCGGTGGTCCTGCTGCTGACCTCGGTCTACGCCACCCGCGCGCTCGACTTCAGCATCTTCCCTTCGCTGCTGCTGATCACCACGCTCTTCCGGCTTTCGCTCAATGTCGCCACGACGAGGGTGATCCTGCTCCGCGGTCCCGAGCTGGGCACCGCGGCCGCCGGGGAGGTGATCCGCTCGTTCGGCGAGTTCGTCGTGGGCGGAAACTATGCCGTCGGGATAGTGATCTTCACGATCCTCGTGATCATCAACTTCATCGTCATCACCAAGGGCGCCGGCCGCGTGGCCGAGGTCTCCGCGCGCTTCACCTTGGACGCGATGCCCGGCAAGCAGATGGCCATCGATGCCGATCTCAACGCGGGACTCATCAACGAGGAAGAGGCGAGGCGCAGGCGGCAGGAGATCGCCCGCGAGGCCGACTTCTACGGCGCCATGGACGGTGCTTCCAAGTTCGTCCGAGGGGACGCGATCGCCGGAATCATGATCGTGCTCGTGAACATCATCGGCGGGATCGTGATCGGAACGCTCCAGCGCGGGATGGACGTCGGCCAGGCCGCCGAGGTCTTCACGCTGCTCACGGTCGGCGACGGGCTGGTTTCGCAGATTCCGGCGCTGATCATCTCGACCGCGGCCGGCATCATCGTCACCCGCACGGCGACGAGCACGAACTTCAGCGAGGAGATCTCCAAGCAGCTGCTCATGAAGCCCAAGGCGATCTCGGCCGCCGCGGGCGTGATGGGCGTCATGGCGATCATCCCCGGGCTTCCGACCGTGCCGTTTCTGTTGCTTTCGGGCGCCTTCGGCGCGATCGGCTACCGGCTGAGCGCCAAGGAGAAGACTCAGGAGCGGGAGCGCCAGGAGAAGATCGAGAAGGAGAAGCTCAAGCCGGTTCCGGAGAAGCTTGAGAATCTCCTGCCGGTGGACCTGCTCGAGCTGGAGGTCGGTTACGGGCTGATCAATATCGTGGACTCCGATCAGAACGGCGACCTGCTCGAGCGCATCACGAATATCCGCAAGCAGTTCGCCCTGGATCTCGGGGTCGTGATCCCGCCGCTGAGGATCCGCGACAACCTCGAGCTCAAGCCCGGCGACTATCAGGTACTGCTCAAGGGCGTGCAGATCGGCTCGGGCTCGCTCATGGTCGGCCATCTCATGGCGATGGATCCCGGCAACGTCGTCGAGCGCGTGGCCGGGGTGCCCACCCGCGAGCCGGCGTTCGGCCTGGACGCGATCTGGATCACGCCTCGGCAGAAAGACGAGGCCACCTACGCCGGCTACACGGTCGTCGACCTCTCCACGATCGTCGCGACGCACCTGACGGAGCTGATCCGCCAGAACGCGGCGGAGCTCCTGGGGCGCCAGGAGCTGCAGGCGCTGCTGGACTCCTTCAAGCAGACCGCGCCCAAGGTCGTCGAGGACCTCATCCCGAACCTGCTGCCGCTGGGGGCCGTGCTCAAGGTCATGCGGAATCTCCTCAAGGAAGGCGTTTCCGTGCGCGATCTGCGCACGATCCTCGAGGCGATGGCGGATCTGGCGCCGTACCAGAAGGACCCGCTCCAGCTCACCGAGCACGTGCGCGCGGCGCTCGCCCGGACGATCACCAAGAAGCTCGTGGCGCCGGACGGACAGCTCCATCTGCTCACGCTCGATCGCTCGATCGAGGAGACCATCGCGGGCGGGATCATCCAGACCGACCAGGGCCAGCAGCTCTCGGTCGACCCCGAGTTCGTCCGCGCCTTCATCGCGCAGCTGAACCAGCAGGCGATGGCGCTCGCGAACCAGTCGAACCAGGCGGTGGTGCTCTGTTCGCCGCTCATCCGGAGCCATCTCAAGAACCTGATCGATCGATTCATCCCCAACGTCGTGGTGCTCTCTCACAACGAGATCACCTCGAGCGTCAGCGTCAAGTCATTCGGAACAGTGAGGTTGAGCCATGCAAGTTAAGAAATTCGAAGCCCCGACGATCCAGGAAGCCCTCGACACGATCAAGCGCGAGCTTGGGCCCGAGGCGATCATCCTGCAGACGCGCAAGAACCGCCGCGGCTTCGGGCTGATGTCGAAGGAGTCGGTCGAGGTCACGGCGGCGGTCTCCGACCGCTCCATCCAGAAGAAGAAGTTCGCCGAGAACCGCCTCCCCGAGGCCAATCGCGAGGGCGCGCGCCGGTTGCCGGCGGAGCGGCAGGCGGATCTCTACGACAAGGTGCTCGACAAGCATCTCGAACGGGCCGCGGCGACGCGCGATCGCGTCGAGGTGGGCAAGCCCGTGCCGCAGAAGCGGTTGACCGCGACGCGCTACATCGACATCGCGGACGAGGGCGCCACCGCGGGAGGCGCGCCCCGCAGCCGCGGCCCGGGCGCTTCCGCCGCGGGTAGCGCGCCGGCGACCGTGTCCGGCGTGGCCGCGCGCGCGAGCGGAGCCGCGGACGGTCCCGGAACGGGCGCGATGAAGGCGCCGCTGGGGCCTTCCCCCGACCTGTCGGTGAACGAGGAGCTGCGCCATCTCAAGCGCATGGTGGAGGAGCTCAAGAGCGCGCAGGAAGGCGCCGGCGCCCAGGGCGCCGAGGCGCTGCTCGGCAACGGGGCGCTCGCGAATCCCGCGCTCCAGAGCGCCTTCGAGCAGCTGGTGCTCAACGGGATCGACCGCCGGTACGCGTTCGCGCTGATCAAGGCGGCGGGGTTCGAGCTCGGCCCCGAGGCCAGCCGGAATCCCGAGCGGGTCGTGGATCAGGTCGCCGCCGAGATCATGCGCGGGACCGAGGTGCTTTCGGTGCTCGCGGGAATCGAGCCCGCCGCGCAGGCCCAGGGCCGACAGGGGCCCGTGACCCTCGCGCTCATCGGCCCGACCGGCGTCGGGAAGACCACGACCGTAGCCAAGATCGCGAGCGAGGCCTTGCTCAAGCGCAATCTCAAGGTCGGCCTGATCAATCTCGACAGCTACAAGGTCGCCGCCTTCGATCATCTGGGCACCTATGGCAAGATCCTGAACGTCCCGTTCCGCTCCGTGGCGTCGGCCGAGGAGCTGCGCGCCGCGATGATGGATTTCCAGGCGCTGGATCTCGTGCTGGTGGACACGACCGGTCGCTCCCAGCGCGATCCCGAGTCGCTCAAGGAGATGCAGGCGATCCTGCAGGCGGTGCCCGGAATACGCACCCAGCTCGTGCTCTCGGTGACCACGCGGGACGCGGAGCTTTACGACATGGCGGGCAGGTTCTCGATGTTCCGGCCGCAGGGGATCATCATGTCCAAGCTCGACGAGGCCACGATCTTCGGCTCCGTTTACAACGTTTCCCGGCGAATGAAGCTGCCGCTGATGTACTTCACGGTGGGCCAGCGCGTGCCCGAGGACATCGAAGAGGCCACGCGCGAGCGGGTGGCGGCGCTCATCCTCGACCTCTGATCCGGTCTCCACGGGAGTCGCCATGGAAAAGGGATGCGCCACAGATCAGGCCGCCACGCTCCGGAAGCTCATGCGCGATCGCGCGGGTCTCGCGGAAGAGGCGCGCGCAGCCCCGCGGGCCGCGCGGGTGATGACCGTCTCGAGCGGGAGGAGCGGGGTGGGCCGCTCGAGCCTCGTGGCCAATGTCGGGGCGCTGCTCGCGCGCGCGGGCGCGCGCGTCCTTCTCGTGGACGGCGATGTCGAACGCGCGGGCCTGGACGGGCATTTCGAGGCGCGCCATCGGGCGACGATCGGAGCGGTGCTCGAAGGCCGCGCCGGGCTCGACGAGGCCCTCGTCGCGCTCGAGCCCAATCTCTGGCTGCTCCCCGCCTCCTCGGGCGTGCTGGAAGCCAAGGGTGACGCGCGCGTCAGCGCGCTCTTCGAGGCGTGTCCGTGGGAGATGGATCTCGTCCTCGTCGACTCGGGCGCGGGGACGCGCGAGAGCGTGCTGCGCTTCCATGGCCCGTTCCACGACAGCGTCGTGGTCGTCACGCCCGAGCCCGCGGCCATTGCCGAGGCGTACGGGTTGCTCAAGCTCCTGCGGGGCCATTCGGGCGTGCGACGAGCCGAGGTGATCGTCAACCGGGTGACGCACGAGCCGGAGGCCCGCCTGGTCTTCGAAAAGCTCAAGGAAGTCGTGGACCGTTTCCTCGGGCTGGAGCTCGAGTACGCGGGTCACTGCGGATACGACGAAAATTTCACGCGAGCGGTGATGAATCGGAAAATTCTGTTAGACTTGAATCCAGGGGCTCCGGCGCTGCCGGCGTTGGAGCTGGTGTCGCGGCGGTTTCGCTCGCGGCTCTCGCTGAACCGGATTCAGGATGGACCGGGACAGGGCAAGCCAGGGAACACGGCAAGGTTCTGGAGAACCTTGCTCGGCGAGGTGAAAGCATGAGGCTGAATCAGGGAATCCAGAAGTACCGCGAGTCCGAAAGCTCCAAGGCGAAGGGAAAGGCCGCCACGGCCGCCTCGCCCGCGAAGTCGTCGACCAGGGCCGGCTCGAAGAAGAAGGGGGAACCCACCGAGCTCGAGCGCCTCGAGGCCGCCGTCGAGGCGGTGCGCGAAGCCGAGGAGGCCGCGCGCGAGGAGGCCGCGATCCAGAAGGAGATCGCCGAGGAGCTCGCCCGCGAGCAGGCGCAGACGGACGCGCTGGTCCGCGGCGACATCAGCCCGGTGAACGCCCCGCGCGAGCGTCTCGTGTCCGAGTATGCCCCGCTCATCAAATACATCGCGCAGAAGATCGCGGCCCGGCTTCCGGCCAACATCGAGCTCGACGACCTGATCAGCTCCGGCGTGATCGGCCTGATGGACGCGATCGAGAAGTACGATGCCACTCGCGACAACAAGTTCAAGACCTACGCGGAATTCCGCATTCGGGGCGCCATCCTCGACGAGCTGCGCGCGCAGGACTGGGTCCCGCGCTCGGTGCGTGAGAAGGCGAAGGTCCTCGAGCGCTGCTACGCCAAGATCGAGCAGCAGAAGGGCCGCCAGGCCACCGACGAGGAAGTCTGCACGGAGCTGGGGATCAGCCAGAACGACTTCCACGACCTGCTCAACCAGGTCCGGAGCGTCTCGCTTCTCTCCTACGACGACATCTCGAACTTCTCGAAGGCCGACAAGCGGAGCCTGCACGGTTACGGCGAGTCGGGGAGCAAGGCCCCCACGCCTTTCAGCGAGGTGAACGTCGCCTCGATCAAGCGCCTCATCGCGCAGGCGATTCAGGATCTTCCCGAGAAGCAGCGGCTCGTGCTCTCGCTCTACTATTACGAGGACCTGAACCTCAAGGAGATCGGCCGCGTGCTGGACGTGACGGAGTCACGCGTGAGCCAGCTCCACACCCAGGCGGTGTTGCGGCTCAAGTCCAAGCTCCGGGCCCACTGGGACGAGTTCGCGACCGTCTTCGGGTAAGGCTCGGGAGCGGTTCGTCAGCGTCGTCGTCGTTCAGGCGGCGCTGTAGAGGTGTTCGCGGAAGATCTCTTCGCAGAAGGCTTTGACCGCCTGTTCCTCCTGCCGGTCGCGGAACTGGAACACCACGCCCATGCGGTAGGAGAAGGGGTTCTTGGAGATGATGGGGCTTTCGGTGTCGTACTCTTGGCACCAGACCACCCGTCCCCGCAGATAGACGCGCCGGGGCTCCTGCAGGGTGATCGCGATCTCCTGGCCTACGACGATCGGGACGCTCGAGAACACGCCCATCCCGCCGTGCGAGATGTCGTTGAGGATGACTCGCGCCTCGGCCACGGCGCCCTGGCGCGGCCCCTGGCCCAGAACCTTGAGCTCGGCACCCACTCTCTTGATGTGCAGCGGGCGGCGCAGACGGTCTTGCTGTCTTTTCTTGGAGCTTTGGATCGAGCGGATCCGCTGATTCGGAGCTTGCCACATGGAACTATTATGCAGCGCAGCAGAAGGGAAGACAATTTATTTTACTGGGCCTTAACAGTCATCAAATTTATAATGAAATCAACGAAATGCATCCGAGGAGATCCCTATGGGCCGCAATCGACGTTCCGTTCTTCCGCTGAAGCACAAGCTCCTCTTCGCGGTCCTGCTGCTTTTGACTCTGGGCTGGTTCATCGGGATCTTCAGCCGGACCGCGCTCGTCTCGAGCAATCGCGCGCTTCATGAGCTTCAGCAGCGGAGCGCCGCGAGCCAGTGGCTGATGAAGGCAGCGCTGAAGAACTCCGAGGTCTCGGCCGAGCTCTTCCGGCTGCTGGCGCTGCACGAGGGCGGGCGCGCCCTCTCGCGCGAGAAAGCGCTCGAGCTCGAGGCGAATCTCGACTTCCTCGATCAGAGCCTGATCAGCTATTCCGTGGAAAATGCGCTCCGAGAGGACCAGAAGCGCCTCTACGAGCAGATCCAGCGCGAATGGGAGCCCAGCAAGGAGATCATCGGGAAGATTCTTTCAGACCTCCAGGGCGGCAAGGCGCCGAAGGCCGAGCTGCGCGCCTCGCTCGGGAACGTCGCGGATTCCGCGCGTAGCCTGGGCCTGCTCGTGCAGAAGAGCCTGGCCGCCGAAGCCGAGATCGCGCAGGAACGGCAGCTCGGCGCGCGCCGCCTGCAGCGCCGGATCGATAGCGTATTCGCGGGAGCCGCGCTCCTGAGCGTCCTCGCCGCGCTCCTGGCCGCGCGTTTCGTCCTGCGCATCGCGCGGATGATCGGCCGGATGTCGAGCGGCCTCGGTCAGGCCGCGCAGGCGCTGGGCCAGGTCGCCGGGGAGATGGACAGCACCGGAAGCGACCTCTCCTCGCGCGTGGTGGAGCAGGCCAACCAGCTGCAGGAGGCCATCTCCGGAATGGTCGAGATCTCCTCGATGGTGGCCTCTTCGGTGATGAGCGCCGAGAAGACCCTGCAGTACGCGCAGACGGTCGAGGAGAATTCCAACCAGGGCCTTTCGGTCATCGGCGAGCTCAGTGTCGCGATGGAAGGGATCGCCGACGCCAACGCCGAGCTCGGCGCGATCAACGAGATCATCGGCGAGGTCGAGAAGAAGACCGCGATCATCCACGAGATCGTCTTCAAGACGCAGCTCCTTTCCTTCAATGCCGCCATCGAGGCCGCGCGCGCGGGCCAGCACGGCAAGGGCTTCGCGGTCGTCGCCGACGAGGTGGGGAGCCTGGCCGACACCAGCGGCAAGGCGGCCGAGCAGATCCGCAAGCTTCTTGATCAGAGCCGGGACCGCGCCACCTCGACGATCAAGAGCATCCAGGGCAAGATCGGCGCGGCCGAGGAGATTTCGGCGCGCTGCCTCGATGTCTTCAACCGGATCAATGAGAGCATCCGCCAGCTCACGCCGATGGTCGAGGCCATGCGGACCGCCTCGACGCAGCAGGAGCTGGGGATCGGCGAGAACAACCGCGCGTTCCAGGAGATGAACGGGATGACCCGGGAGAACGCCAAGGCCGCCGACCGGCTCTCCAAGGTGCGGCACGAGCTGCGGCAGACCTCCGATGAGCTGCGGCAATCCGTCCACGAGCTGAATCAGCTGGTGTTCGGGTTCGCCGAAGGCTCCCGCGGCGCGAGGCTCGCCGGGAAGCTCGCTGGCGTCGAAGCCGGAATCAAATCTGGAAGCTCAGCTTGAGCGAATACCGCCGGTCTTCCATGCCGCCCGGATTCAGGGTCATCTCCTCGCCATAGGTCGCGAGATCGAGGTTGAAGACCTTCAGGTTCAGGCCCAGGCCGCCGGCGAAGTAACCCTGGCTGAGTCCCGCGCGGAGCGCGAGCACGCCATAATGGGTCTCGCCGCCCAGATGCAGCAGGCGATAGAAGCTGCCGCCGTTGCTGTTGCCGATGTCGTTGACCTCGAGCGCGACGGTGGTGTCCTTCATCCGGCCGTGCGCGTCCTTGTGGAGCGAGAGACCGAGCCCCAGCGTGCGCGGTTGCGGCCGCGGCTTGAGGCCGATGCCGGGGATCGGGCTTACCGGCAGATTCGCGTAATTCCCGCCCAGCAGGTTGTTCACGGACGCCGAGGCCGAGAAGTCGATCTCCTTGAACGGCTGGATCGGGAGGAGGTAGGTGGCGCCGAGATCGAAGTCGATATGCGCCCCTTGGCTCCCGCTCGAGTCCACCGAGAAGGATTTGCCCTTGATGAGGTCGAAGATGCTGATATCCGACTGCAGGCGGTAAGCGGCGTGCATCGTGACGCCAACGCCGAGCGCGTCGTTCGGGAGGAACTTCTGGGCGTAGGTGACGGCCGGGCCGAAATCCATCAGGACGTCCGGCTTGAGCTCGTAGGAGCGCCGCAGGTTCAGATCGCCCTGCATGCTCATGATCAGGCCGACGCCGAGCGCGCTTTTCCCGCCGCGCAGCGGGAAGAAAAAGGACGGCCACGTCATCTGCAAGCGGACATGGTTGTTCGTCCCGGCCGTGGCGCCGACCGCGCCGTAGAACGAGGAGGAGTCGGTCAGCTCGCCGATGTTGTCGATGACGCCCGAGTTGATCTCGGCCATGAAGTCGAAGATCGTCACGCGGCTCTTGGGATTGGCCAGCATGCGAGCGGGGTTGCCGAAGAAGTTCTCCTCGTATTTCCCGGTCGTGGTGCGAAGGCCGCCCATCGCGGCGCTTCGGACGCTCTGGTAAGGACGGATGATCTGCTCCATGCCCCACGCGGAATGCGCGGAGCCCGAGAGCGCGGTGAGGCCGAGAATGCCAGCGGTTGCGATGTTCTTTTTCATCTGGATCACCTGCCGATGCCGAAGTTGAGGAGTTGCCAGCGGAAGCAGCGGTCGATCAGCGCGCTATCGCTGGGCTTGCCGCCGATGTCCGTGATCGACGCGAAGCCGCCGCTCGTATCGGAGAATTTCCCGCTGGGGGCCATTCGCTGAAGCGCGGCGTAGGCGCGGGAAATCGAGTAGTAAAGCTGGTCCGCCTTCGGGCTCGCGCCCGCTGGTGCGGTAGTCGCGATGTCAGCGCCGGCGCTCGAGGTGATCTTCCCGCCGGCGGGATTGTCGCACGCGGGAGTGGCCGCGCAGCCGAGCTCTCCAGCCGCGCTGCAGGTAGATGGCGTGGCGACAATGTCACCCTTCTGAAGCAGCCCGTCGGCTCCCGACGCTTCGCCCAGGATCTCCGCGAGGAGGCCCAAGGCTCCCAGGAATTCCACGAACGCCTGCAGCTCAGCATCGCTGGTCACCGAATCCTTCTTGAGATAAGCGCCGTGGATCGCCAGGCGCTTGTTCTCTCCCGCACCGGCTTCGGCAAGCTGCTCGCCCAGAGTCGTGAGCGCCTCGCCTTGAGCGCCGTTCCCCACGAACTCCATGAACGCGTCCATGCCCATGCCCTGCTCCTGCAAGGTGATGTAGGCCTGCTCGCTGGCGCTGAAGTCCGCCGAGTCCGCCGAGAGGTTTTGATAGTGGGTTTTCGCGCATTCCAGGTCGCCGCGATCGAAGCAGGCGCGCGCGGCCGAGAGCAGCTGCGCATCGCCGTCGGGCGAATCGAAGGACTTGAAAACATTGCAGCCGCCGGCCAATACCGCCAGGGCGAGGACGATCGCCGCGGCCGGAAGCGCGCCCGGCCGGTCGGGCGAGGAAACGAGAGGGGACGTGAAACGCCTTTTCACGGGGAATCTCCTTTGGAGCTTTTCGGTTGATCTGAAAAGCTTAAGGGACGGCTCTCGCTTTGTAAAAGAAAAGGCGGCGCGTTATCGGTGGCGCGTCCTTTGCTCGGAAACAGCTCAGTGGGGTGAGACAATGAAAGATCTCAAGACATACAACAAGAGCTTCGAAAAACCGGATGAAATACGTCAGTTCAAGAGCAAGGGCCGCCTGGAGGTCCTGTTCTTCGAGGACGGGTCCTCCATCGGCCACGGCATCTTCGAGCCTGGCTGGAAATGGTCGAACGACGTCAAGCCCTTGGCTCAGACGGAAAGCTGCGAGGCCTCGCACACCGGCTACTGCGTGAAAGGCGAGATGCGGATCCGCATGAACGACGGCGGGGAGTTCACGATCAAGGCCGGGGATGCGTTCCGCATTCCGCCCGGCCACGATGCGTGGGTCGAGGGGAGCGTCGGCTGCGAGCTCATCGACGTGACGGGCTTCGCCGAGTATGCCAAGCCGGTCGAGAAGCCCGCCGAGAAAAAGGAAGCCGCCTGAATGCGCAAGCGGCTTTTCAAGCGAAGCTTCAGCCCGAAAGAAGCTTCCGGGCGAGCGAGCGGACCTGCTCGTGCAGAAGCTCGAGCGAGCCCGAGTTTTCCAGAAGATAGGTGGCGGCCTGCCGACGGGCTTCGTCGCTCGCCTGCGCGCCCAGGATCTTTTCCGCAAGCGGACGCGAGCCGCCGTCGCGCCCGATGAGCCGCTCGATCCGCAGCTCCCGAGGGGCCTCGACGACGATCAGGCCCTTGAGGGTCCTGTAGCGCCCGGTTTCCACGAGCAGCGCCGCTTCATACAGGATCGGGAGCGGGTGGCCCGGAAGCGCGTGCTTGGGCGCCCATTTTTCGGCCAGCGCCTTCATCTGCCGCAGGCTTTCCATCTGGATGAGCGGATGGAGGATCGCCTCGAGATCGCGGCGCGCCTTGGGATCGGCGAAGATGGCCTCGCGAAGCTTTGCGCGATCGCCGGTCCCGAAACGCTGCACGATCAGGGGATGCGCCGGCCCGCCCTCGCGGCTCAGCTCGCGCGAGATCTGGTCGGCGTCGATGACGGGGATGCCCTCTTGCTCGAAAAACCGCGCGGCGGCGGATTTACCGGAGGCGATGCCGCCGGTAAGGCCCCAGACGACGAATCCGGGCTGGGCGTTCGCCGCTTCCATCAGGCCGGCTTTCCCCGGTTCTCTTGCGCGCGCTCGAGCGCCTTGGCCTCATCCCAGTAGCGGTCCATCTCCTCGAGCGTGGACTGCTCAGGGAGCTTGCCCTGCTCGCGCAGCCGCCGCTCGACGTGCCGGAAGCGGCGCTCGAAGCGCCCGAGCGTTCCCCGGAGCGCGTCCTCGGGATTGGCCTTCATGAGGTAGCCCACGTTGCAGACGCTGAAGAGCACGTCCCCGAGCTCATGCTCGAGCTTGCGGCGGAGGGACTCGTCCTCGCGGTTCTTCTCGAGTTTCAGCACCTCGGCCTTGAGCTCGGCGAGCTCCTCCTCGAGCTTGGCGAGCGGGCCAGTCATGTCGTTCCACTGGAAGCCCACCTTCGTGACCTTCTCGATCACGCGCGCCGTGCGCTGGAGCGCCGGGAGGGATCTCGGCAACCCATCGAGCGTGCTGGCGTCGGGCTTCGCGGCTTTTTCCTGGGCTTTCTGCTTCTCCCAGCTCGCGAACGCCGAGTCGGCGTCCGTCGCCTTCACCTCGCCAAAGACATGCGGATGGCGGCGGATGAGCTTCTCGTTGAGCGTGCGCGCCACGTCGAGGAAGTCGAAATGCCCGGCCTCGCGGGTCATCTCCGCGTGCAGCACCACCTGCATGAGCACGTCGCCGAGCTCCTCGCGAAAGGCGTTGCGCAGCGACTCGTTCCCGAGGTCCGCGGGAGAATGGATGCGGTCGAGCACGTCCAGCACCTCATGCGACTCCTCGATCAGGTATTGCCGGAGCGATTGATGGGTTTGCGCGCGATCCCAGGGGCAGCCGCCGGGGGCCCGGAGGCGGTGCACGGTCTGGATCAGCTGCGCGAGCGGGGTCAGGTCGGTGGTCGGTGCGGGATTCTGAGGCATTCTTCGGGATGTAGCATGGGGAAGGGGAGCGGGCAATGTGCTGGACGCGCCCGGGGAATTGGCGGTATCTCAGGGAGCATGAGGCAGAAACGCAAGTCCGAACTCCTCCCGCTGGCCCGGAAAACCACCGCCGCGCTCCTCGAGCGCGCGCGCGCGAACCCCTCCTTGCGCAAGCGCGGGCCCGGAGGCCGGGGCGCCGTCTGGCACGCGGAGGTGCACCTGATCGGCGGCGCCGAGATGGCTCGGCTCAACGGGAGGTACCGGAGCAAACGCGGAATGACGGATATCCTGAGCTTTCCCGCGCCCGCTCCTTTCCGCGATCAGGGGTTCCTGGGCGATCTCGTCATCTGCCTGCCGGTGCTCCGGCGCCAGGCGCGCGAGGAGAGGCACGCGCCCGAAAAGGAGCTCGAGGTGCTGCTCGTTCACGGCGTGCTGCATCTGCTTGGGCTGGATCACGAAACGGGCGCCCGCGACGCGGCCGTCATGCGCGGATGGGAAGCCCGGCTGCTCGCGGCGGGCCGACCGCGCGGCCGATCCAAAAGCTTGATCGAACGCGCGACCTGAGATAGAAAATCCTGATGAATTTGCAAGCCACTCCCGTTCTCGCGCCGCACGAAATCCGCGAGCGTCTCTCGGCCATGAAAGAGAAGCTCGATTTCCTTCGGGGGTCGCTTTGACCTCCCGGTCAAGTCGCGCCGGATCCAGGAGCTGACCGATCTTTCGACCCAGGAGAATTTCTGGGCGGACAACCGCAAAGCCCGGGCCCTGACCCAGGAGAAGTCCCGCCTCGAAGCCGAGGTGAACGAGTTCAACGATCTCGAGCGCGGTTTCAACGACGCGCAGACGCTTTACGAGCTCGCGCAGGAAGAAGCCGACGACACCGTCATCGCCGAGGTCTCCCAGATGGTGGGGGGGCTCGCCGCGCAGTTCGAGAAGGTGGAATTCCACAAGATGCTCTCCGAGGAGGCCGATCCCAAGAACGCGATCGTGACCATCAACGCGGGCGCGGGCGGCACGGAGTCGCAGGACTGGGCGCAGATGCTGCTGCGGATGTACCAGCGCTGGGCGCAGGACAAGGGCTTCAAGGTCGAACTGATGGACGCGCTGCCGGGCGAGGAGGCGGGCATCAAGAACGCCACGCTGACCATCACGGGTCCGTATGCCTACGGGCAGCTCAAGTCCGAGGCGGGCGTGCACCGGCTGGTGCGGATCTCGCCGTTCGACTCGAATGCCCGGCGCCACACCTCTTTCACGAGCGTCTACGTCACGCCCGAGATCGACGACGATTTCGAGGTCGTCATCAATCCGGCCGATCTTCGTATCGATGTCTATCGCGCGGGCGGCAAGGGCGGCCAGGGCGTCAACACCACGGACTCCGCCGTCAGGATCACTCACTATCCGTCGGGGATCGTGGTCGCCTGCCAGCAGGAACGCTCACAGATCAAGAACAAGGATCTGGCGATGAAGGTCCTGCGTTCGCGCCTGTATGAGCGCCACCTCGAGGAGGAGCGCAAGAAGCAGGCCGCGATCGAGGACACAAAAAAGGACATCGCCTGGGGCAGCCAGATCCGATCCTACGTGCTGCACCCCTATAAGATGGTGAAGGATCACCGCACCGGCTTCGTCGTGCCCACGGCCGAGAAGACGCTCGATGGCGAGCTCGATGGCTTCATGAAGGCTTACCTGACCTGCCGGATCACGGGCGAATGGGCCCGCGGCGGCGGTGGCGACGACGTCTGAGTCCGCTCAGGAGTCCAGCGCGACGCGCAGCCTGAAGGCCGGGTGGTCCGAGCCATCCGTCTCGATCACCTGCAGGCTCTCGATCCGCAGGCCTCGTGTCCAGACATGATCCAGGATGAGCCCGCGACGCGGATCGCGGAAGGGGACCGCGTGCGAAAGGCCCCAGCCCTCCAGCGAATCCCGCATCGCGATGAGCCGGCCCTCGCTCCAGGTGTTGAAATCCCCGGCCACGAGCACGGGACCGCGATGCTTCCACAGCTCGTCGCGGAAGAGCGCGAGCTGCCGCTCGAGCGAATCCTGGGCGCGGAAGTTGATCGCGTGGATGTTCACGACCAGCAGAAGTTCGTCGGTGCCCGCGAGCGGATGCAGGGTGAGAAGATTGGCCTTCGGGGTCTTGGCCCCCGGCTCGAGATCCGGGCTGCGCTGAAACCGCGTCGACAGGATGGGCGCGCGGGAACCCGTGGCCGGCCCGGTGCGTTGGTACTCCTTGGAGATCCAGCTGATGCCGAGCTTCCAGTCGAGCTCGGGAGAGCGGCTCAGGAACGGCGCGCGTCCCGCCGGATCAACGACGGCCTCCTGGAGAAGCACGAGGTCAGCGTCCCGTGAGAGCCGACGGAACTCCGGCACGAAAGGGCGGTCCATCCCTTTATGGATGTTCCAGACCAGGACCTCGAGCCCCTGCGAGGGAAGGGCCGCGGCCGAGGAGGCTTTCGTGGCCGGATTGCCGATGGAGACGACGGAGTCCGAAAGAAGCGGAACGACGAGGCAGTCGTAATAGCAGCTCGACGCCTGCGACTGCGAGCAGGCGAAGCTTGTTAGCAGGCTCACCAGCAGGAAAGAAAGCGAAGTCGCAGGGGGGACTTTCATAGTGAGCGCAACTTAAAATAGGAGATAGAAAGAGTCAAGAAATCTTCTCCGCCTCCGATCCGAATTGGCTTTGGATTTGCTTGGGATTCCACGGACTTGTCGAAGGGGGAGGACGATGTATTCCAATGCTTCATCGGGACGGTGCGTGACGGAAAGCCCCAAGCTTTCCCAGGCTTTGCGCGAGATCGATCCGCAATTTTCCGAGAAAATGATGCCGTTTCTGGAAGCGCTTTACCGGCATTACTTCCGTTGCGAGATGAGTGGCTGGGGAAACGTGCCCCCGGGCACGGTGATGTTCGTTGGAAATCACAACGGTCTGCTCACCTTTGAAGTGCTGATGTTGTTTTATGCATGGAAAAAACGCTTCGGCGGGTCCCGCTCGATCCTCGGCCTGGCTCACGAGGTGGCGCTGAAGAGCCTCGCGTTCCGCTGGCTGATCCCGCGCCTGGGCGCGATCCCCGCCGATCCGGAGCTCGCGCGCGAGGCGCTGGGGCTGGGGCATTCTTTGATGGTTTTTCCGGGAGGGGAGAAGGAAGCGTTCCGGCCCTACCGGGATCGCAAGAAGCTCGATTTCTTTCAGCGCAAAGGCTTCATCAAGCTCGCCATCCGGGCCGGCGTGCCGATCGTCCCGATCGTGAGCATCGGCGCGCATGAGACTTACGTCATTCTCGATCGGGGCGAAAAGCTGGCCGAAGTCCTGGGGCTCAAGGAGAAGCTCCGGCTTCATGGGATTCCGATCACCTTGCGTTCCGTTTTTTTCGCCTGGTGCGTGGCCACGGGGCTTTTGACCGGTCTTCCGCTGCTGCTGGCCCCCGCCGCGGCGGCCGCGATCTTCGTTCCCCTGCCGGCGAAGATGACTTTCCGGATTCTGCCGCCGGTGGATCCGATGGCTTTGTGGAATCCCTCCTGGAGCGAGGAGCGCAATCATCAGCGGATCTATGACGAGATCGTCCGGGTCATGCAGCAAACCCTGACCGAGGAGTACGCCCGGCGCAAGCTGCCCGTCTTTGGATAGTTTTTGGGGATAGTTTTTGGGGATAGTTTTTTGAAGAATCCGCGGGAATGGGTGGTTGACAATAGCGCTTAGCTGACATAGTTCTTCTGGACGATCCGAATGATGCGGGGGCGTAGTTGAGTCGGTTACAACGTCGCCCTGTCACGGCGAAGGTCGTGGGTTCGAGTCCCATCGCTCCCGCCATTTAGATCGAAAAAAAAAGAGGGTCGGTTCGAAAGAACCGGCCCTCTTTTTTTTTGCCCTGATCGTCGCAGCGATGGACTCGACCCGACGACCTTCGCCAGCGGCTGAAAAGCTGTCGTGGGTTCACGAGCGTTTGCCAATGGCAAACCGTACAAAGAGGAGGCCAGGATGGCCGACTTCCTTGCGAAGCCACTTTTTGCAGGACTGCAAAAAGTAACTGTCCCATCGCTCCCGCCCTTTCCGAACCCCATCAGGCCATTAACGACGCAGGATGATCATCCCAGGTCGCTTGAGAAATCCGAGCTTTTCGTTGATCGCGAGAATCGGGGCATTCAGCGCATCATTCCATGTGGACAAGGTCTGAATGCCTCTGCGCTTGGCCCATCTCATGGCCGCGATCTTGAGCGTCGTGGCGATCCCTCGTCCGCGGTATCCTGGCTTGCAGCCCGTCATGGCAATGATCGCCAGGGTGGGGAGAGACTTGTGCAACATCATCTGCGAAAAGCCGATCACCTCCTCGCCGACAACGGCCAGAATTACGCCATCGGCTGGGTATCGGGTGGGATCGAGGTGGCTTTTCTGGAAAGCCTCGAATGACGGAGCGGGACTTTTCGGCAGGTTGGGGACATCGCCGAGGCTTTCGAAGTACAATTTGTAAAACTGCCGATGGGCGTCTTCGAGTGAAGTGTGGGCGAGATCTTGAATTTCAAATCCGTCTTGGCGGCTACTTTCCCGGAATGATTCGGGCAGCGCCGGAAGCGCGTCTTCGCTCGCAAAACGGGTCAGGTCGAACCGAGACTCGAAAACGCGGGTGTGCTCGCGGAAGCCATGCTTCTCCGCGAAGCGAAAGGAATCGGAATCAGCTTCCGAGACCTCGGCCCAGCGTGCCTGAGGTTGGTGCGCTTGCGCGGATGCGTTCACGACTTCGAACAGGGCATGGCCGATCCCTTGTCTTCGATGGGAGGGAAGGACGGTTACAAGCAAGCTCAATTGGCATTCATGAACATTTGGCCGGTACTGCGCGACTCCGACCACGTTTGAGCCCTGCTCCGCGATGAAGCGGGCTTTTGGTCCGGCGACGAGAGGGCGCCGGTCTGATTCCCGCAGAGATTCTGCGGTCCCGAGAAAGCCAGGGAGTGTCTTTCTCAAGACCTCTGCGATTGACTCGTAATCTGATTCCTCGGCTGGTCGTATCGTGTGATTCATCTGTCCTCTACGCGGACCGGTTTTTCAAAGCGGCCAGGTCAGCGATTTCGGCCGGAGAATAACGCTGGATTGGTCCCCTGTCGAGTGGCGGCGCGATTTGCCCTCCGCTAGGTTATTCATGTGTGATGTAAAAAAAAGCCCATCCCCGCTTGCCAGTACTAGTTCGCTGTGAGCTGCAGACAGGGAAACCGCTTCAATCAAAGCCGTACTTCTCCTCGCGAATGAAGCTCTCGGCATTCCCATGCTTGAGATAAAACTCCATCACCTCCTGAAGAGGGTGACGAGAGAGGCCCATAACTTCGGCGCCCGCTCCTAAGTCGCGGGCAATCTTATTGATTTTGCCCCGAGCCTGCCCGACAGTTTAAAAGATGAAAAAAATAAGCGTCTCCCGCAAGGCTACAATCGTAGCCTCAGTGGGTTTTTGTGCGTTGGCGGCAGCTGTTGGCCTTGGAATCAAGCTAAGCGCTTCAACTGCTACTCAGGGCGTCACTACTTCTCCGTCGGGTCAACCCACCGTCGAAGCTAGTTTGCCGCCGCCTGCTTTCATGAAGAACCCGGATGGGAGACCAGACGCCCTTATCGTTACCCAGAGCCTTTCCGATCTTCCGAAAGACATCGTGAAGCAGCAGATGCTGAAAGAGGTCCTGACCGATGATTTCGTATTCTATTATCAGGAATCAGAAAGCTACTTGAGCCTGAAGGGATCTCTGAAACGTATCGCCTTCGATCACGACCTGACGCTGTTCGATCAACTGCTCTCACAAGCGCTGAAGGCTCCCGCAGAACTCGCACTTTGGAAATCCTATAACGGAAGGCTCGAAGACTACATGCTGGTCTTGGAGCGGAATATGCTCACCGATTTGCTTACCGCTGTAGCAAAAATTGCAGCCGACGACAGTCAGCTTACAACCCACGCGGAGAAGGCGGAAGGTGGTGGCGACAAGCTCACGATTTACAAGCTCCACTATTCCAACGCCAAAGATCTCTATTTTACGGGCATCAAGAATAGGCTCGTCGTTTTTTCCCATCCGGACATGCCTCTCCCGACCGAGGAGCGGATAAAGAAGTGGACCGCATCCAGCAAGGGGCAGACACAAGCCAGGGGAGTTTTCTTGGGAATGTTTGATCCCGTCGAAAATCTGGGCAAACATTCTCTATATTTCACGATCAACTTCCTCTCGTTCGGCTATCAGAAGTTCTTTCCTTCAATGGACGCGGTTCGGTTCCGGTTTTCCGAGCATGATGGCTGGAGTACCCAAGCCATGTTTCACGCCAATATGGCTCAGAACCTTCAGGACCCAGGTGAGCTGTGGCAAGCTGTCCCGAAGAGTCCGTCCGCCTGCGTCGCCCTTCCGATTAACTCCGGCAACCTCAATGAGCTCTTGGCGCGAATTTTCAAAAGCAAGGAAGCTGACTTGAAGGACTTCCTTGCCAGCGTACAGGCGCCGGTCGCCGTGTGCTGGTACGCAGACTCAAAGCTCTACACGCCATTGCTCGTTGCTAAGCTCGGCAAATCGGTCAAAGGGGATTTCCTGCGCGGAGTTTTTGAGCAGTCGGTAGGAAACCTCGAAGCTGGCATCTTGACTGAAGCGGAAATGGCACAATTTCGTGAGCAACAAAAACGGCGAGCGGCGGGTGAGAAAATCGAAGACCCGATCAAGGCCACTCAGTTTGAGCAAGCCATGGCCATCACAGAAGAAAAAAAGAAGGATGGAGTCATCTGGTCGCGTGAAGTGAGTTCCCGATTTGGCCTGTATGATACTGACAAGAGCAAGCACAGCAAGCAGATGAGATCGAGCAAGTTCTTCAATGTCCGGATGGCGTCCTGGAAAGGTTATCTCGCTTTCTCACCCGATGACAGATTGGTGGACAACGCGATCTCGGTCATTGATAAGAAGTTTCCTGCTCTTTCCGATTCACTGCCGGGTAATGCGAATTCCGGCATCGTGTTTGTTCCCTCTGAGCTGGCAGAACTTCTTAAAGGCGCTACTCTCGACAGCCTTCCTGCCGAACAAGAATCCGTATTTCGAGAAAGCGTTTCGAGACGGCTATTGCCGGCGCTTGATCGGATGAAAAAGTTCTCAGCGATGTCGGTCGTCTGGCCAAAGCTGGAATCAAGCAGTCAGGCGCGATGGGAGGAGTTGAAGTGGCAAACCCTCTCGTCAAACTAGGCGTCCTTCCAAGCTTCATTTTGTTTTTTGCCCATGCCGCATGGGCGGGAGCGCCCATGCTCAACTTTGAACAGTCACAATCCTTCAGGTCCTGGTTCGTTCGCATCGTGAAAGAACAACTGGCGAGAGGGCCAACCCCGCGCTGGAGCCAAAAGGATTGCGCCGGGCTCGTTCGCTTCGGGGTCTACGAGGCCCTCAAGCCGCATGACCACAAATGGCTTAGGGCCAACGGCATTTCCAACCAGGAGTTTCCTCCTGAAGTGAATCTCGCGAGCGATCAACAAGTCCTTCTGAATAGCTGGAAGCAAGTGGACTCGAAAACGCGCCTCCCGTTTGCCCCAGCGATCGGGATCATTCAAGAGAACAGCCAGTTTGTTTCGAAAGACTTGAACCAGGCCCGGCCAGGGGATCTTCTCTTTTTTGACCAAGGAGAGGATCAGCACCTCATGATTTGGACGGGTACATACGTGGCTTACCACACGGGAAGTCAGAGCAAGAAGGATTCCGGGCTTCGAGCGGTTAGTCCGGGCCAGTTAATGAATTGGAAGGATACAAGATGGCAACCAAGATCGGAAAACCCAAACTTCATTGGGATCTATCGCCTGTCTTTTCTCTCATATTGATCGTCCCGCTGGTTGCCCACGCTGGCGATATCGACCCGAGTCGCTACGCGCCTTTTGCCGGTGATAAGTTCTACCTTCTTTCCGAAACCACTTTCAGCTCGGATGAGAATCCTCGTGTCCGTTTAGAGGTGCCAGGAAGAAAAGAAAGCCTCGAAGCCTATTCGGGCGTCGATGTCCGCGTTTATCGAATCCCCCAGCCGATCGACTTCCTCAAGAAGCAAAAGAACCTCCATCGCCCATCCCTAAAGGGGAACTACGCGGGAGAGGGCCTTTCCAACGCGATCAATTACCTTTGGGATAGCTGGTATAAGAAGTCGCGGTTGGCTTGGCAGAGGGTATTTTCGTTTTTCGTGAGAAAGGGCGTGGTGGAGCACTCCCCTGAGCTCAAGCAGGTCCCTGCCCACACCTATCAAACCAAGTTCGAGAACAACCCTCAATTCAAGCCCATTGACGGCTTGGACGTAGTTGACGAGTACCGCTATCCCCTGTGGCAAGCCAAGCCCATCGCTCCGCCCGCAGGCGTCAACCTCAGCGGCAGCAGCAGTAACTTCCTGGAAATCAAGCGAGGCAATATCTACATCCCGCTCGGTAAGCAAAAACCAGGGCTTTATCTCGTTGAGGCGATGATCGGGACGTTTCGAGCAACGACGTTTCTCTTCGTTTCCGATACCGTCGCGCTGACAAAGTTATCCAGCCATCAGGAACTCATTTGGACGGTGGATAAGAGAACTGGCCGCCCGATTGCTGACACGAAGTTGCTCTTTACGGATGGTGTCGGCGTCCTGGGTGAAGGCAGGTCCAGGAAGGACGGCGTTTTTCTCTTTGAGGGCAAGAGTCTTGAGCGCAGTTATGTCTTGGGACAGGACAAGGGCGGTGGGGTCTTCATTTCAGAGAATTTCTATTTCGATAGCGAAATCTACGGAAACAAACTCTACATTTTCACGGATCGTCCCCTTTATCGTCCCGGCGATATCGTCAATGTAAAGCTCTTGGGACGGGAGTTTAGAGGTTCCAGCCAGTTCGGTTCCCCTTGCGCCTGCCTCTGCTGTCCTATTAGTGGTTGATTCCGAGGGTACGCCGGTCATTAACAAGCGAATGGAGGTGGCAACGGGCGTCGATGGCGGAGATGTCAGCTTCAAGCTCCCTGAGTTTGCCCGCTCGGGAGGCTACAGCCTTCAAGTTCAGTACAAGCAAGCTTCCTACCTCTCGGCCTTCAGGGTTGCCAATTACGTCAAACCTCATTTTGAAGTCGAGATCGGTTTTGGGAAGCCTGACTATAAGGTCAATGAACCCATCAAGGGAAAGGTCAAGCTCACTTACACCAATGGTGATCCTGTTAAAGCGAGCAATGTCGAAGTCGAAATCAGAAAACAAAAACTGACAATCGTCGAAGGAGAGCTTCAGTATTTGGACCGCTTCCCTGTCCAAGTCTCGAAAACTCCCTACGTCGCGAATGATAGCGGCATCGTCGATTTCGATATCCCGCCAGTGGCCGAGCCCTCGCGATATGTGATTTCCATCCGCGCTGTGGATGGTGGATCGTATCGCGTCTCCTCCACAAAGGAGCTGCTGGTGCAAACCGGTTCGACTCCGCTGCTTCTGACTTCGGAGAAAAACTTCAGCGCGCCCAAGGATAAGGTCACTTTCAGGGTTGATGCCGCCAAAGCCGTTGCGGAAGGCCCTCGGAGGTCCCTCGCATCTTGGGAAGCTGTGCGGCTTCAGGATCAATCCAAGACCAGTGGCAGCTTGAAGGAGTCGCAATCGGAATTCTCGGTCAGCTTCGAAAAACCCGGATCTTATACGGTCACGGTCAAAGACAACGACGGCATCACCCTAGCGAGCGCCAATCATTGGGTACAAGGTCCAGAGCTTGCTTCCGTACCTGGGACTGTCTCCATTCTGCTGGATAAAAACGAGTATGAGCCGGGAGACACGGCATCCGCATTAATCACGTTCTCCGAAGATATCGGCGAAGCTCTCGTCACCTTCGAGCGCGATAAAGTCGAAAAATATTCCCTCGTCTCTGATTCAGGAGATTGGATCAAGTTGAAGAAGGTCTCTGCACGGGAGTTCAAGGGAGACATTCCGATCAAAGAGAGCTTCAATCCCAACATCACCTTATCGGTGGCTTACGTCACGAACGGACATTATTTCTTCGAAAACAAGGGAATCAAGGTCAGCACTCCGAAAGTCCTAGTCACCTTCAAGCCGGACAAGGAAACGTACCAGCCCGGAGAGAAGGTCAATGTTTCGGTGGAAACCACCTTCAGGGGCAAGCCGGTTGACGCGACCCTCTCGGTTGGAGTCGTGGACGAGATGATCTACGTGCTTCAGCCAGAAATCGCCCCAGACATTGCGGATTTTTTCTTTCATCCTCGCCGCAATCAGGTTCGCACATCGTCCAGCTTGAGCTTTCACTCCTATGACGCCGCTGTTTCAGCGACCGGAGCGACGCCGAGCGCGACCACGCAATATGGCGAACGGAGCCTCAAGCTCAGGGAACGCCCACGTCGAGAAGAAAAAGACACGGCCTTCTGGGAGCCAACACTTAAGACGGATGCTTCCGGCAAGGCGAGTTTCTCCTTTGTGATGCCCGATTCACTCACGAGATGGAGAATCACCGGGCGAGCGCTCGCTTCTAACGGATTCGTGGGCCAAAGGCGTGATACCATCGTTTCTCAAAAAGATGTCTATCTGAAATGGACTGGTCCAACGAGCTTCCGCAAGGGAGATCAGGCGCAGGTTAGCGTCGCTGTTTTCAATCTGACCGATCGGGACGAGAGCGTAGCCTTCGAAGCCACGGGTGTAGGTGCGCCCAATAACCAAATGCTGACCCTTCATCCTGGCTCAAACTATCTTTCGCTTCCACTCAAGGCGGAAAGAGACGGTGATGTTTCGTTAGTGGTCATGGATGGTGGAAGAACATTGGATCAACTCGCGGTGAAGCTGGCAGTGTCTCCGCTGGAGTGGGTAACGACCCAGACCCTGAAAGTCAGTCCAAGCAGCCTGGATGTGCCTCCAGGCGCATTTAATCTCCGCTTGAACTCAGCACTGGGCGCAAATGAATCCTTCTTCCGCGCGGTCGATTATCTTGTTGATTATCCCTACGGTTGCGTCGAACAGACCAGTAGCAGATTGCTGCCGCTTGCTTTGGTCTTCCCAAGCATTCAGCAGATGGGAACGTCGGAGGTCGTGCGTGAAAAGCTGCAAAACCGCCTCATCTACGAGCGCTTGCGCCTCGTGAAGATGGCTGGCCCTGAAGCCAGCTTCAGTTGGTGGGGGGATCAGACTTCTCAGTCGGCCTTCATGACCGCATACGCCTACTACGCGGACTGGACCGCCACTCGGGCGCTGGGAATGAGGCTTCCGCAAGAGCATCGGGAACATGTTTTGGAGGTCTATAAGAAGCTGGGCGAGGCAGAGCCCCTATTGAATCGGGTGATTATTCTCTGGATGGCCTCTGAAATGGGACTTCCGATCAAAACCTTGGCCCAAGGGGTCCTTGAGGCCGCAAACAGCGCATCGAAGGGTGATAGCCCGCTTTTTGAGGGCGATCCCACGGGAGGAAATGCGGCGCTTTTCATCCTGCTCGAAGTCGCGAGTAAGAAGGCAGGTACTGCTCTGCCTGGGGATCTCGCTGCCCGCGTCAGTGAAGCAAAGAAAAGAGCCATCGAATCCAAGTCGCCTCTGGCATCAAGCGCCTATCTTCTCGGCAAGGAAAGCACGGGTATGACCGCTGAAGACCGAGCTATAGCCGAGAACGTGCTCAACGGTCTCGCAATTGAAGTTCCTACGATTGAGCGCGGCCTCGCCCTCGCATTTTTACACCGCGCTTTGGGACCTGCACTGAGGCCTGGCCCATCAGATTCATCTTTGGCTCTGGGACAAGGCTGGGCAAAAACGGACTCAAAGTTGGGTCGAGTGACTTGGCAATACCGGGGAAGCGCACCCCTAAAGGGGCTTCCCGAATCCATCCTTCAGTCCGGGAGCTCTTTCCACCTGATCTATGACAGTTACAAGAGAGAAATCAGCAGTCTGCCCGTGAAGATTGAGAGAAAACTATCCAAGCTGGTTCAAAAGGAAAAGCCACTCGAGTTTGAGTTAGCCCCCATAGCAGGGGAATGGGCGCTCGATTCGAAGGAAATCTACCTTGATGAGATCACGATCAGTCCGCAGGGCAATGACATCTTCCAATTCGGACTGCTTGAGGCTGCGCTTCCGCCAGGTGGAGAGGTGGAGCAAACAACGTGGGGGATGATAGTGAAAGGCGCAGATGGAAGCCCGATCCAAATCGGAGTTTCTTCGTTTCAGCCTGGTGACAAAGCCTACTCAGCCGCCATCGAAAAGCTGGATAAGCCGGTTACGATTCGTCATTTAGTCCGCTTCTCGCAGTCCGGAAGTTTTGAAATCCCGCCAACACGGTTCTTCCGGATGTATTCACCTGCTCAAAAAGGATTCGAAGGAGGAAATGGTTCTGCGACCAGGAAAATTACCGTGCGTTAAGGTCGCGTTGCTGATGATTCCGTTCTCAGCAATCGCCTCAGCGTCGATCAATGAGGGGACAAATACCCTTTCTGCCGCCAACGATAAGCTGGAGCTTGCCGTCCTAAAAGATGGCCGCGCGCCGATTCAATATCATTTGCATCGTGATTCGACCGCCATTGAGTCGGTTCCGTTGACTGCCTCGTCCGCGACAGCGATGGGCAGCGTGTGGAAACTCTTCGTTTACTTCTACTTGTCCGAAAACAAGATGCAACCTTCCCGATATGTCTGCAAGGGTGAGGATAGAGAGGAACTTTTTTGTTGCAAGCCCAATGGGGATATTGGCCTCGATGAGGCACTTTCGAAATCTTGTGGGTCGTATTTCGCCCCAGCTCGGCTCAACATAACGGATTCCAGTTGGCGAAGCTTCTGGGTAGGAAAGATCGGTCTCCATTTCGATTGGTTGATCAGCTTGGCGAAACTTCGTCCTGGCGTAGACGTGCCGGTCGTGGAGCTTCTGCAGGCTCTGGAGAAATTTACCCGCTACCCGGAGTCGTTCGGGAAGATCAACGCTGTTCTCGCTCAAGTCGTCATCGATGGCACTGCCAGAGGAGCAGTGAAAAGGCTCGGCTCTTCTTTGCGCGTCAAGACCTTTACCTGGGACGACCCAAGCCGCGAAGGCAAATTTCTGGGCGGATTTGCTGGATGGCTAACGGATGGATCACCCGTCTGGGGGCGTGCCCAGGGCAGCAGTGCCCAAGTTCTCTCAATCTGGTCTAAGAGAATCGCGGAGTTCGCTGAAACGCGAACCCCCATTGATTCCAACGAGTGCGTGAGAGTCGCTTTCTTTGAGCGGTATCCAATCAAGGAAATTCTTGAACTCCCGTCACGACGGGTTGTGTCGGGCGGCCCTTTAAACGGAAAATTTCGAGTCTCGTTTTCAAATGGCAACCATCTCGACTTCACGTCTAACGGAGAGTTGCGGTCTGAGATCTCGAGGGGTGGCGCAAAGGAAGTCACGGGCCGATTCAGCGTCAACAATTACATTGCCAGGGTGATCGACCGGGAAATCGATCGATCGCCTTTGGAGGCGGCGCGAGCCTTCGGGATCTTGATCAGGACCTACCTTTACCAGAATGCGAAGAAGCACGATGGCTGCTACGCGATCGCTGATTCAACGCGTATGCAGAGAGTTTCAGCGAACCCGCCCAGCGCAGTCGCCCTCAAGATCGCAAACTGGAGTGATCGAATGGTGATCAAGGGGGTTTCAGGGGTCAGATATCACCAGGCCATTGGCGGCCCCAATGTCCTCAGTTGGGCACGAGCCAAGGACATGGCATCACGTGGAAGCTTCTTTGATGAGATCCTGAGAGCCAGCTACCCGTCCATGCAGCTCGGGTTCGCAGAGGCGCGAAGCCATGCTGTCTGTCAGAGGCTGCCAGACGCGGAGAAATGGATTCAAAGACAAAACAGAGCGTGGCTTTCCAGGCTATCGAGCATCAGCGGCTTTCAACCGCCAGAAAGAATCAAAGTGTGTCGATCGACTTCGGCGCAACCTTATTCAGATTCAGATAATAATGTCATTTACATGAAGTATTCGGGGGATCTTGAGGACCAAATCACCGCAGCCCACGAATACCTGCATCTGGCGTTTAAATATCATCCGAATGGATTGAATGAGGCATTTATCGAAGCGAGAGCTAAAGACCTCGTTGTGAATCAGGGACAGGTGGGTGGGTATGAGATTAGGTAAGACAAGCGCATTTGGGATGATGATGGTCATCACGGCGGGAGTCAGCGCCATCGCGTCGGACATTCAAATTGAAACTCCCCAAGGCGGCTGGCGGAATTCTTCAAAGGAGCTTCTCAAGTTCACCCAAAAGGTGAGTTATCCGGCTTCTACGGTCAATACTCAGGAAGATCAAAGCAAAGCTGCCCTCATCAAGGGTAGGATAGCGTCTACCAAGAAAGGCGTGGAAGAACCGTATACGCTGATCGTCAACGGGGTTCCGATGCCATTGCTCGTCAATGGAGACGCGTTTTCCAGGCCCTATCTCTTTGGGAGCGGATCAAATAGCGTTGAAGTCAGGGGGCGGGATAACAAAGACCGCGCTCGCGTCCAGTTTTACGAATCCAATCCTGGTTTGACTCAGCCTAAGCTGAGCGTCGTTCTGTCTTGGGATACCAATCAAACCGATCTTGATCTCCATGTAGTGAGCCCTGATGGGCAACACGCCTGGTATGGACAGCGAGTTGTCGGGAACGGCGGCGCATTGGATGTCGATGTGACGACGGGATATGGCCCGGAAATTTTCTCAACGCCAAGCCCGCTCAAGGGCACCTACCTCGTATACGTGAATTACTACGGTTCGGGACCGCGAGACGATCTCACGGTGGCCCGGGTTTCCGTGATTTCGAGCCAGAATACGGTGGACGAGAAGAAAGAGACGTTCAGCGTTCCGATGAGGCGACCTGGAGACTTGACCCTGATTCATTCTTTCATTGTTCCTTAGACGCACCCGAAATTCGGGTCGCGCACGGCGAAGACGCTCTGGAGGTCGCGCTGAAGCCCCGAAAGAAGGGGCGAAATGCGGGGAATGATTCTCGTGAAACCGGGATGTCGTTCCAGTAACGGGTTCGCCAGCCAGGGGTTTCTTTCCTGCACGAATACCATTAAGCTTTCCTGATGCCTCTGCTGACGAGCCTGCTTCTGCTGATCGTGGTGGCCCGCCTTTTCGGGCAGCTCTTCCATAAATTCAACCAGCCCGCGATCGTCGGCGAGATGCTCGCGGGAGTGCTTCTGGGTCCGAGCATGCTCGACGCGATCCAGCCGAGCCCGGCGCTGGCGGGGATCTCGGAGCTCGCCGTCTTTCTCGTGGTGCTCTCGGCGGGGCTGGAGATGAAGTTCAAGGACGTGGTCGATGCGCTGCGGGGGCGAGGCTTTCTCATCGCGGTGCTGGGGTTCGTGATCCCGCTTTTCGCGGGAATGCTGGTTGGCATCGTTTTCGGCCTCGACGTGATGAGGACGGTGTTCCTGGGATTGTGCATCTCGATCACCGCCCTGCCGGTCGCGGTGCGGATACTGCAGAGCTTCAAGCTGCTGGACTCGGATATCGCCCGCTACTCGGTGGCCACGGCGATCTTCAACGACGTGGCGGCGCTGCTGGCCCTCGGCGTGATCCTCAATCTGCCGGCGCAGCGGAGCTTCCAGGGCGTCGCCGTGTCGATCCTGACGACGAGCTCGAAGCTCGTGGTGCTCGGGGCTTTCATCCTGGGCTTCAACTGGATCCTCGAGAAGATGGTCGAAAAAGGCATCCACGTGGAACGGATCCCCGAGAAGCTCGTCCAGTGGCTCGGCAACGAGGCGCTCTTCGGGATCCTGGTCGTCTTCGTGCTCGTCTTCGGATCCGTGAGCGAGCTGCTGGGCTTCCACTTCGTGATCGGCGCCTTCTTCGGGTCGCTCCTGATCGACCGCAAGTTCTTCCTGGTCTCGCGCTTTCACGAGCTCGAGCGCACACTGGGGTCGGTGACCGGCGGGTTCCTGGCGCCGGTGTTCTTCGCGTACCTGGGGCTGGAGTTCGATGTGGAGGCCATGCAGTCGGCGGGCTTCGTGCTCGTGGTGCTCGTGGTCTCGATCGGGTCGAAAATCTACGCCGGGTGGCTCGGGGGCCGGCTTTTGCGCCTCCCGCCCGAGCGCGCGCTCGGCATCGGCATCATCCTCAATGGCCGCGGCGTCATGGAGCTGGTCGTGGCGAGCATCGCTTACGAGCGGGGTTTCATCGGGCAGGGGCTGTTCTCGACGCTGGTCCTGATGGGCGTCGTGACCACGCTCATCACGCCGCTGCTCTTCCGCAAGTGGGTCCTGCCGCGGCTGGCGTGAGCCGACTTCGCCCGAGTGCGAGGCGAGCTCGGCCGAAGCTGCTGGCGCTTTGAGGCGAGTGCCGCGGTGCTAGTCCAGGCTCGCGGAGTAGCTCATCAAGGCGTTGAGCGCGTGGGCGTGAAGATCGACGCGGACGCGTCGGTCGTCCAGGCCGGTCGGGAATGCGCCGAGCGCGCGCACGGGGTTGCGGAATTCGCCCATCGCCTCGGGCGTGAGCTGCTGGCGCAGCACGCACGCGGCGAGGCGATCGAGCTCTTCCCGCGGGACTGAGCCCGTCTTGCGAGCCGGGGCGAAGCCTTCGAGCAGGAGGGCCGAGACATAATTCGGGTGTTCCGCGCCGCCGAGAAAGCAGCCCTGGGCCTCGGGCCAAAGGGGACTCGGCGGGCTCAGCTGGCGGGAGAGTTCCTTCCACATGGCTTCGAGCGCGTCGCGATAGGCCGATCCCTCCGGTGCCGAGCCCATGAGGCTGTAGGCTTCGGCGTGCCAGCGTGCCAGAAACGGGCTCCCCGTGCGCTCGAAAAGGCCTCGATAATACGGGAGGGCGCGGTGAAGGATCTCCGTGGCTTCCGGGTCTTGGGTTCCGCTCGCCCGTCGCGCCAAAAAAAGCAGCGCCTCGCCGGGATAAAAGAGCTCCTCGTCGCCTCTGCGGCCCCCGCCGCGCCGGGTGTCGAAGCTTCCGTCGGAGGCGCGTCGAAAGGCGAGGAGCTCGCCGCGCAACGCGAGCAGGCGCGGGCTGCCGGGCCGGAGCTGCTGCTCCAGAAGCGCGAGCTGGCTCTGTACTCCGAGCGTTTCCGGCTTGAGCGCTCCGAAACGTCTCTCGAGATGGCGCAGCGCTCCCGCGCAGCCTTGACGCGCGCGAGCGCGCAAGCCGGGCGTCTCGACGAAATCCGTCGCGCGGCAGAGCACGTTGGCGGTCCAGGTGAGGCGGAGCCGGACCGTTTCGGAGCTCTCGAGCCCCGAGAGCGCATCGCCCGGTCGATCGGAATACGGGTCGTACTGATAGGCGAAGCCGCCATCCGGGCGCTGCAGCGACAGCAGGAACTCCGTCGCGTCCCCGATCGCGGCCCGCAGACGCGCGCGATCCACCGGAGCTTGCGGAAAGGCAGGCTCGAGCGGGACGCCCTTGTGGAGGGAGCCGCCTGCCGAAAAGGCATACTGATCCGACAGGGAGAGCTCGTATGGGGAATCCTCCCGGACGCCGGCCTTGCTTCTGAGCTGCTGGACGATCCGCTCGGAAGACCAGCTTCGCCCCAGCGGCACTTCGGCAAGGAACGTCGCCTGGCGCCCGCCTTCGCCTCTGAGCCCGTAGGCGTAGAGGCCGGCCCGGCGTCCGACGGGAAAGTCCCAGTGGCTGGCGACTTTCCGCCGGTCGTGCAGGATGGAGACCTGGTAATGCCCCACCTCGTCCGCCCGAAGCGCGCGCGGACGCGCGTGACGCGGATCTTTCAGCGCGTTCTCGAAAGCCGAGGCAAGTTTCTCCGAAAGCGAGGAGCGCCCGGCGTCATGGCTCCAGCAGCCTCTCATGGCGAGAGTGGAGCGCTCGTGGACGGTGACGAAGAGCTCGGCCTGCTCGATGGCGGAGCGTGCAGGCTCGGCGAGGGATCGGGCTGCCTCGTCCAGGCGCCGACCGAGCCGGAGGAGCTCGGCCTCCCCCGCGCCGGCGATCCGCGCGTCGAGCAGCGCTGTGATCTTCCGTTGCAGGCGCTCCCGGATCTCGTCCTGGATCGCGAGCCGCCGCGTGTCCTCGCGCGGGTCATGGATGCGGAAGAACTTCACGCCGACATCCTCGTAGACCGGCGTGAAAAGCTCGCGATGGCGATCGAAGCGCTCGATCGCCGCGGACTTCTTGTCCACGAGGAGATGGCGGGCGGGCGTCGCCCGGACCAGGCGCGTCCAGAACTCCGCGGCACGGTCGCCGCTCCAGGCTTCGGGCACGTAGCGGAGCGTCTCGAAGAGCTCGAAAAGATCGGGCGCATGCGTGCGATAGAGGGACATCGAGAACCCGGGTTCCGCTCGGGTGCGGGGGGCAGCATGGAATTCCTGGCTCCAGTATTCCCATCGGAAATTGATGAAGGGCTGTTCCGCAAGTCCGTTGCGCGCATGCCATTGGAGAAAAGGCGCTAACGGGTAGAGATCCCCCTGCGCTCCCTGGAACTCTGGAGCGGCGATCGCGCGGATTCCTTGGGCCGCCCGCGCGAGGCCCCCGAGCGCCAGAAGCAGGATGAGGCCCGAGGCCAGGTTGCGGCGCGAGAACCACGTGAAAGCCGGCTGGCGGAGGAAGACCGAGACGAAGAGCGCGCCGCTGAAAGCGCCCGTCAGGTATTCGAAGCGCTGCGAGCGGAGCGTGAGCAGGAAAAAAAGCGTCGCGCACCCGGCGATGAAGATCTGCGGCTCGCGCGCGCGCGCTTTTTTCCGCGCCAGGCCCAGCAGGCCCGCGAACAGCAGCAATGCCGCGGGCGCGCCGCGGGTCAGCGGCTCCGGCGCGGGAAGCCACTCCGCGATCCGGACGGAATGCCCGGCGGTGTCCCGGATCAGCGCGATGGCATAGGAGAAGTTCCGCAGAGGATGCCAGGAAAGGAGGAGGCTTCCGGCGATGCCCACGGAGAGCGCCAAAAGCGGAACGGGGTCGAGTCCTTGTCGCCGAACGGCCCGCAATCCCGATCGCAGCGCCGCGAGCGCGGGGCCCAGCCAGGCGAAGTAGCTCAGACAGCCGAAAAGCAGGCCGCTCACGAGGTACGTGCGCGCGGGGCGCTTCCGCAGCAGCAGGGCCGTCGTGAAGAACAGAAACGCCCCGATCAGAGGCTCGGGCCGCTCCCAGAAGAGGCGCGGATAGAAGCTCTCTCCGAGGAAGGGAACGATCGTCGCCCAGAGAAACGGGTTTTTGACCCGCAGCTCCCGCAGCAGGAACGCGAGCCCGGCCAGGAACGACGCGACCAGTGTCGCGTTCGCGAGCTTCGCAGCGATCGGATCGTCGAAGAGCGCGACAAACGGCAGCAGGAGCAGGTGATAAAGCGCGTGTTGATTGATGAAGGCCTCGCCAAAACCGCTGTGCGGCAGCACGCCCAGGGAGCTCAGGTCGAAGACCCCCTGCAGGTAGAGGCGCGCGATCCGGAGATGGGTATAGGAATTCTGGGAGAGCGGGAAGGGCTTGAGGACGAGGAGATTGGCGAAGAGCAGTCCCGTCAGGAGCGCATAAACGCCGAGCTGCCATTTGAAAGCGCGGAATCCCACGACCGACATTGTCCCGCCCGCCCGCGGAAAGGTCAATCATCGTGCCGGCCTGGACGCTGATCGGCGGTGAATTGACATACGGTTTTTCGAGCGTAAAATTTAAAGAATACTCCAGCTTCCGGATTTGCGCGCTTTCGGGAAAGGGCGTTTCACCTTGTCATCATCGATTCGAAACCAGGAGGGCTTTACGCTCGCGGAACTCGCGATCGCCTTGGGCGTGGGCGGGATCGTGATGCTGACGGCCATGGCCGTGCTGAGCATCCAGGATCGCGCTCGCCTGGAGCTGGATACGCTTCCCTGGCTTCAGGCGGTCCGCACGGACCTGATCCAGGCGCTCCGGACCGACGGCTGGCGAAAGACGGCCCTGAGCCCCAGAAATCACAACCTGGACTGCGTGCGCCGGAAAATCGCGAATCCCTCGGCGAGGGTGAGCTGCTCCGGAGCGGGCGGGCATCTGCTGGAGGTCCGCAACGGGAGCAATGAGGTCCTTTTCGAGGAGCACTCGGCTTTCCCGCTGAACTTTTCCCGCGGCTTCAATTGGAAGGGGCGACCCTGCGACAGCTTCGATCCCGTGACGGGGGACCGGGCCTGCCCTTTCAAGTACGTCCTGAGCTGGCGTCCCATCTGCGCTGACCCCTCCTGCTCGAATCCGGATATCGCGGTGCAAGGGCAGCTGCTTTTCTCGCCGGGCTCGAGCGCGCGGATGCGCGTCCCTTCTCAGCCGTATTCGTTCAGCCTGCTGATCTCGGCGGACGGAGAGGTTCCCGAGGTCACCTGTGAGCAGACGCTGCTCGGAAGCTACGATCCGGCGCTCAGGCGGTGCCGGATGCGCCTGCACGATCAGTGCGCGAACCCGAATCAGTTTCTCGTGGGTTTCGAGCGGAGCGGCAAGCCGATCTGCCAGGCGCGCGCCCTGCTCAATGGCAACTGCGGGGGCACGGGTTTTCTTCAGGGGGTGGACGCGGATGGCAATCCGATCTGCACGTCGAAATGCCTCTGAAGCGGGCTCCATGATGATTCTCGTGATACTCATCTCGGGGATCACCATGTTGCTGCTTTCGGCCGTGCAGAGCTGGCTGACGGGCGAGCTCTCGGCGAGCAAGCGGCGGATCTTCTCGTTGAAAGCGATGCTGGTGCAGAAGAAAGTCGTTGCCACGATCGAGAACGACGAGGCCTGGCAGCTGACGCGTGATCACCCGGATAATGCCGGTATGTTCGGCTGCCTGAGTACCAACAACTGCCCGGCCGGGGCGCGGCGATTCGCGCTTTACGATTCGCGCGGGCAGAAGCTGCTCGACAGCCGCATCGAGAGCGAAGGGCTCGATGTCAGCGGGATTCCCTGCATTATCCCGGGCGCGGGTGCCGGCGGCGGTGGAGTGGAAGCGGAGCGCTGCGTGTTCCGCTTTGACCTGCAATGGGAGCCTGACTGCACGGGCTGCGCGCGTCAGCGGGCGAGAGTCCTGGGCGATTTCGAGACGCTATCGCGGATGAGCCTCAACCTGAGCCGGTATCGGATCGACTTCGTGCGGGGCGGGGCCGCGGGGTCGCTATCGGAGAGCTGCCGCGCGATGAAAGGCGAGATCGATCAGGCCGACCACAACAGCTGTATCCTGGCGGTGGTTGGCGAGGCCTGCTCCAATGGCGCCGCTCTCATCGGCGTGGATCCCGCCACCGGGCTGAAGATCTGCCGGACCATGCCTGCGATCGGATCCCCGTGTACGGGCGGTCGCGGGGTCATCGGATTCGCGCAAAACGGGAAATTACTATGCGCAAACTGATCGTGGTTCTCTTCCTGATGGGGGTTTGCGGGGGGGGCTGGGCGCTGGGTTCCGTCCAACGTCGCCCCGCGAAGTGGGTGGAGGTGACGCTTTTCTTCGAGACGCGGAATCTCAAACCCGGCGTGCGCGTGCGCGAGGTCCCCGTCGAGCGTCATCTCAGCATCGGCGAGACCGGCACCCTGCCTTTGAGCGCCGTCACGCCGCTCGGCCGCGAGATCAGCCCGACCTTCAAGGTGCGGCGTGGGGACACCCAGCCTTTCGCGGTGGTCGTCGAGAATCCAGGGGATGAGCCGCTCTTCTTCTTCGTGAATCAACATTCGATGAAACCCGAGGAGATCGCGATGGCTTACAAGATTTCCTGCCTTTGCGACTCCAAGATCGTCGTGGTGCCCCCCAGGTCGCGCTGGTACCGCATCGGTAACCTGAGCCTCAGCAAATACTTTCCGGGAGACCAGCTTGGCTTGCGCCACATCCTGGTCGGGCTGACCTTCAACCAGATCAAGGAGGGGAAGCTTGAAAGCCTCATCAACCAGTAATCGGGCAGGGCGCTTTTTTCGGGCGCTTTCGGCCGGTCTTACCGGAGGTTTCGTCTGGATGGCCATGACCTTCGGGAGCGTCGCCGGTGCCGCGGAGCCAATGCCCTCGCCCACCCGGGAGATCAGCGAAAGCGCCTCCGCGCCACAGCTGCAGTTCAAGTTCTCCTGGACGTACTCGGGCAGCCCTTTTCAGGTCCGGCTCTTTGAGGCCGGCGCCGGCAGCGCCAACTACGCCCCGGGTACCAATGGCACGAAGGCGTCCCTCCGCGCCCTGCCGTTGGGCACGGAGATCACGACCGGGCAGGTCGCGGTGCCGCGAGGCCAGTATCGCAAGCTCTTTTTCGTCGTGGAGAATCCCTCGGATCGGCAATTCCATTTCTTCGTTTCCCCGCACGAGGTTCGGCCGGTGGAGAAGTCCGTGGGTCATCGGATCGACTGCCTGTGCTTCGGCCAGAACTATTTCGCGCGGCCGAAGTCGGTCTGGTATCGCGTCCTGGGCATTCATGCGCAACCGGGCGCGCCGGTGGACGTCTTTGAGATCTCTCACAAGGTGGTCGGCGTGGATCACCAGCGGGTTCGAAGCGTGATCGAGGCCGAGCGCGGCTGGAACGGGAGGCCCTGATGAGGAGAAAACCGGGGATCGCCGGAGTGACACTGGTCGAGGGCATGATTGCCGGTGGGCTGCTCTCCGTTGCGGCGTTGGGCAGCGCCGCGCTCGTCATCAACGTGCACAAGGCGAACGACCGCTTGAGCACGGATCGCGTCGCTTCGAATATCCTGAATTCGATGACCGAGGCGCTCAACAGCTCCGGTTCGTGGAATCGCACCGTGGCGGATGCCTCGCGCAACCCCTCGCTGGCGTGTCTCAGGATGAGCGAAGCCGCGCGCGATTGCCGCGGCGAAGGAGGCGTGGTCGTGGTGATCGATGCCGACGGGACGCCTCGTTACGATCCGGCCAACCAGGGCTTCGATCCTTCGGGTCGGGCTTGCCCGCTGCCGGTTTCGGATGCCTGTCCCTATCATCTTTCCATCGATTGGCAGGCGCTTTGTCCGGCGACGGAGTGCAAGAATCCCGAGATCCGGCTCTTCGGGCAGCTCACCAAGTTCAACGGTCTGGGGCCAGGACACGAGCTGACGTCCCAACGCTTCAGCTTCGACATCGTTCGCGGGCAGGAGATGAATGGTCTGGCCCGCGCCTGCGAGTCGCTGGGCGGGGTGTTCGATACGGTGACTCGGGAATGCGCCCTGGTCGGGCTTGAGGGAGTCTGTCCCCCGCCCTACGTGGTGAAACGGATCACTCTTGGCCTGAACAAGATCTGCGGGCCGATCTGGACGGGAACGTGCACCGCCAATCAGTATATGCGCGGAATCAACCTGGATGGCTCTCCGATCTGCGCGGCGAAGCCTGCCTGCGTCGTCACCGGAGATGGGGGTGGGGACGGCGGGGATGGCGCCGGGGACGGTGGTGGGGGTGGGGACGGTGGTGGCGATGGCGGCGGCGGCGGCGGCGGAGACTGTGGCGGCGGGGATGCTGGTGGTGGAGACTGCGGGATGTAGCGCCTCTCTTATCGCGTCGTTCCGGGAGTTCCGGTTGGACGAAATGTGCTGTTTTTGCTAATTCCTCCTTGTCCTGAGGAGGGCACATGCAACACTGGGCGGCGATCCTTTTCCTGTTTCTCGGATATCCAGATTTCGCTTTGGCCATCGATGTCGGCTTGCCTGGGAGCATGACCAAGGTCGACGCGACTTACCGTTGCGAAAAAGAAGGCGGGGGAGTGGCTTTCCGGGTTCCGGCCGAACCCGCCGTTGCAGCGCGCGTCTGGCAGACGGATCCCGGCGAAGAGCTGGGTCTGGAACTCGAAGTGACGGAGTTCGTCTTCGCGCGCTGTCAGGGGTGTTATGCTTTCGAGGCGAAGCTCGCTGAAGGACTTCTAGCCATCGGTACCACGCGCAACGCCGCCGGCAAGATCACGCTTTCATATGTCCTGCGCGACCTGCGAACGAATCGTTCGCGCAAGGCCGGCGACTTCCCGTGCGCCAGAGTCGGCCGCTGAAGAAGTCTTCGTCCTGGTTCCGGTATGGTTTCCTGAAGGCGGTCTCCCCTGACACACAGAGCAAAGAAGCTGGTTGATTCCCGACCAAAATAGTATACTATAGGCATATCAGCCAAAGTGCCAATTCCTATTGGGCTCGTACTCGGAGTTCCAGGCACAAAGAGGCAGCCAGTAGTGGGGTAAGTGTCTGACAGGACAGGGTAAAATAATCAGAAACGAATTCCTGTTCAGATACGTCTGTTATTTGGGGGACCACGCATTATGAAATACACGAAGTTGATGGTGATCGTCAGCGCGAGCGCGCTCTTCTTCCAAGGGTGTGAGGCGCTGTACCAGGCTCAGCTTAAGGATCAGGACCAGGTTGTCAGCCTCGTTGCGGCTCCTGATGACTTTGGAGCTCCGGCCCCCGCGCCAGTGGTGGAACCCGAGCCGGTGGTTTCACCAACGGGTTCGGCACCGGTGGTTTCGGAGCCCTCCGCACCCAGCGCGCCTACGGCCCCGAGCGCGCCTACGGCTCCGAGCGAGCCTGAAAGCACGCCTCCGGAGGTGGTGACCGCGCCCGAGAGCGGCACGCCCAGCGCTCCTACGACACCTTTGCCTGGAGATGGGGATCCCGTGGATACGGCGCCCGTGCCCGCGCCGGCTCCTACAGGCTCGGCACCGGTCGTTTCGACGCCGGTGGTGGAGAACTTCGGCCCGGGCATCTGGCTCAAGCTTTCCGAAATCGTGATCGTGACCGAAGGCAAGGGCAAGGATCGCGAGCAGCGGATCCCGCGCGGCGGAGAGCTGGTCAACATCTTGGGCTTCCGCCAGGATGTGCTCCAGACCCTCGGCATCGCGTTGCCCGTCGGCAAGCGCGTGAAGTCCATCCGCCTGATCACCTTCGACTCGGGTCATCTCGTGATCGGCTCGGACGGCGCGAACCTCTGCCCGACTTCAGTGAAGGTCCCTGCGGGCTCTTCCGGTGCTGGCTTCAAGCTCCATCTGGATGGGCTGGAGGTCGTCGCGGGCCAGAGTTATCGCCTGATGGTGGATCTGACGATGGCGAGTGCGGTGCGGTTCCAGTCCGCGGGACGCTGCCTGGTTCACTCCAACTACTTCGCCCGCTGATTCGATGCTGATCCCCCGGCAGTGCCGGGGGATCGATCAGCTGCTTAGTTCGACGAGTCGGGTGTGCACACCGCGGAAATGACCACGCGGGCGCGCATCCGGCTCGTCAGCGTTTTACAGCTCATGCCGTGCGCTTCGCAGTCCGCTTTGATCACGACGTTTCCCTTTTCGTCTTCGGCGAGAATGCGGCCTTCACGATCGCACCAGGAAAGATAATGAACCTCCGGCTCGGAAGCCTGAGCAAGACCGATGCAGGCGAAGAGGGACAGCGTCAGCGCGGAAAAAAATGACTTCATGGGGAGCTCCTCTGAGGGTTTCTCGATCGTGGAAATGATGTTGGGATTTAGCGTGAGATAACGCTATGCGCAATAGGAAAGTAATCTCGCGCTATCTATTTGAAATCATTTTAATATTAAGTCATTTCTGTATCAAGGTTCTGAAAGGGTGCGCGGTTTTTCCGCGACTTAAGACGGCGGGGAGATCTTACGAAGAGAAAATATGGCTTTCGAGGCGCTCTTGGCGCTGGCGCTGATTTTTTCACCGGGAACTTCCGCATCGTCCTTCGCCTCGCCCGATAGCAGGTGCCTGAGCGAGCAGCGGGCGATCGTTCCCGTTCCTGTTGGCGTGCAGGAGGATCTGCGAGGGATTTCGAACGCGCTTTTCCGATCCGGGCGTCGGGTGGGCGGAATGGATGGCTTTTTCCTCTTCGAAGCGGATGAGAGCCGGGACGGCGTTCGTGCCGTCGCCCGTCCCTATGCTGATGTTTCGGCCGAGACTCGCGAGGAGCTGCGATCGATCTACTCTCTTTACCTGGAGGCTTCTGAAGGCGGGCCCTGGACGGCCGCGCGGATCGCGGCGGCAGGACTCACGCCCCGCGGGCGGTTGCTGCTGCTTGCGATGCTTTCGGAGCTGCGGGGGCCCGACCTGCCTCAACGGGTGGGCTCGCTGGGCTTCAAGATCTTGGCGCAAGGCGAGCCGATCCTGTTCCGGGATCCCGGCACCGGGCGGATCCATGCGCTCATCGGCCATGCCGTCGTGGGAACGCCCGCTCAGGATCCCGCCGAAGCCCGCAGGATCGCAGCCGCGATCGAGGGTCGAGAGGACCCGCGGGCGGCTTCCTCGATTTTCAATATCCGGCCGAGCGCTTGGGTCTATTCGCGGATAACGCCTTCGGTCCGGAGCGAGCTGCTTCCGGCGGATACGCTCGAGGTTCTCTCGCGGCGCGACGGCTTCAGAAACGTTTCGCGGCACGCGGAGGGGCTGTCCGCCTGGCATGCCGAGCTGCCTGCGATCCGGCGCGCGGCGGAGGGCGCGGCTCCGGTGCGCGAGTCGATCGACGTACTCTCGGAAGGCGGCCCGGCTTCACCCGCCCGGGCGATCGAGGCGTATCAAGAGCGGCGCGAGCGGGAGCGACCGAAGCCGTTGGAGGAGGTGGTCGATCGGGTCGCCGATCGCTTCTCGGCGGAATTCTTCGAGCGTGTCGCGGACCCGGAGGTCGGTGCGAGGATGCTCGGCCGAAACGAGGGCGAGAGGGGAGTGCGGGCGGAGGCGCGTGCCGGTGTCAGTCAGGGCATGGTGCAAGGCGCATATCGGGTGCTGGATGCCGAGGATCGCGGTCGCTTCGAGATTCGGGCGGGCATCGATCCGCTCCGGCGCGATACCGAGCTTCAGGTCTGCCTGAACGAGCCCGGGGAGCGGGTGGATCTGTTCCGCTATTGCATCGAGCGCAAGAAGCTCGAAGGCGATAGCTATCGCCAGGCGGTGCGCTTCGAGAGCGTCAGGAAGGGATCGGATTTCAATACGAATATCGAGTTCGCCCTCAAGGCCGAGGTGGGGTACGTGGAAACGCGAGGTGAGGCTCTTTCGCTGGGCGAGGCCGAACGGAACGACACGCGCTTCAGCGCGCATGTCTCGGGCAGCGGCGCGAGGCTCGGTTTGCCCGCGGGCACGCGGGTCTTCGCCGGTACGGAAATCATGCTTCCGGAGCGAGGGGGCTCTTCCCGCGGAGTGAGAGAGGACGGAGTGGGCGCGCGTCACTGCGTTCGGAAGCGGGGCTGCCTCGAGCTCTCGCTTCGCAAGGTCTCGGAGGAGGGGACCGGGTCGGAGCAGGAGGTCTCTGATCGAGCGCTGAAGATTCTCTTTACTCACTCCTGGTGAGCGTGAGGCGGGCTCTCAGTGAGTAATCATTTGAAATCTAGCGGCTATTTTCTGTCAAAGAAATAATTATCAATTTCTAACAAAGTTAGTATATATTAAGAATCGAGGTGATTGCGTATGGATGCGAAAGTCATTTCGACCGTCGTTTGCCTGCTGGCGCTCGCGGGATGCGAGCTGCCAGCGGATGTCAGTGAGCCCGCGGCGGAGCCGATCTCCGGTAACGAGGTCGTCGCGCTCCCGGCGCCTGGCGAGCCCTTCACTCCTCCAGTGCCTCCGGCGCCTGGCGAGCCCTCCACTCCTTCAGTGCCTCCGGCGAAGCCCCCGGTTCCGCCGGCGCCAGGCTGCAGCGTGGCGCCGGGCGTGCTCCGCGCTACGGCTTCGGCTCTCATCGCGGAGCTGCCCGAGAACAGCTGCGCGCGGCTTCGGCTCTGCATCGACCCCGAGGCGTGGCGCGATCTTCCGCAGAATCGCTTCATTCCCGGGATCGATATCGTCATTCTCTTCGATGTCACGGGCTCGATGAATCCCTACATCAAGACGATGACCCATAATATGCGGCAGCTCATCGATAATCTCGGCACGCTCACGCCGAGCCTTCGGCTGGGGCTGGCGAGCTTCCGCGACTATGGTGACCGCAGCGGAACCTCGACGGATCGCCCGTTCATGGTCAACGTTCCGCTGACCTCGGAGACGGAGAAAGTCCGGGCCGAGCTGAGCAGGCTTCGGGCCGACAACGGAGGGGATACTCCGGAATCGCTTGCCACGGCTGTGAAGGCCGTGGTGGACGGCAAGGAGCATCCGCCTTATTTCGGTGCCAGCGATATGGGATTTTCGGCTGATCCGGATCGGATCAAGATCGTGCTCGGCGTGACCGATGCGATGAACCGCCGGGAAAGGCTTCCGCGCGGCGCACCGGATCTGTCCCAGGTCGCGGCCCTTCTGAAGGAGCGGGGGGTGCTCTTCCTCGGGATCGGCTACAAACGGTCCCGAAGCTCTCGGGCTTCCGAGGACGTCGCGGAGGCGGTTGGCGCTTCGATGGAAGGAAGCTTGGGCGTGCGGGCGAGGTCGAGAGCGAAGGTCGCGAAGACCGTGAAGCGGGGACCCGCGGAGTGGACGCTCGAGGCGGGCTCCAACGATCAGTCGAGCTTCGGGGACCTGGCGTACCTAGCCCGGATGACCGGCGCGATCGCGAAAAGCCCGGGCGTGGACCTGGATGGCGACGGGAAGACCGAGACCTATGGCGAAATCGCTCCTGGCGAGCCGGCCGTGCTGCTCATGACTCCGAGGGGCGAGCTCGAGGGCGCTCCGAGCAGCTCCAATCCGACGCGCGTTCTGGCGGATGCCATCACGGCGATGGTCGAGCGCGTGCGGCCCTTCCAGTTCCGGCTCGCGCTTTCGGCCGAGGGCAGGAGCCTCGATCCCGAGGCTGACTCGATCGCCGTGGCGCCCGAGTCCGAGTATCAGGGCTGCTTCGTGCCGGTCACGATCGGGGCGCGGAGCAATCCCGCGATCGGCGCCTGCCCGGTCATGACGGAGGTGCGTGCCTCGATCGAGGAGCTTTCGAGCGTGACCGCGGTGGATCCCGCGAACCTGAAGGCCGTGCTCGAGGTCGCGCCGAACTGCCTGGGTCTGCCGAGACCCGAACCGAAACCGGATCCTACGGCGCATCCCTCTCCCGTGCCACCGGTATGCCGCGGTCCGGGCTGCGGCGGCGGCGCGGTCGGGATCTGAAACCAAACTGTGGTATGCTGGAGTCATGCTGAATAAACTGACACTGGCAGTTCTCGGTATCGCATTCTCGGTGGCTCTGTTCTCGGCGCGACCCGTTCTGGCCACGGGGCCGGACTCGACGTTGGACCTGGCCTCGGCCGAGGCGCTCTCCCGGACGGTGACATTGCTGACTTCGCCGGCCATGCGCGCGGAGGCGATCAGGCAGGATCCCAAGGCGCAGCTGATCGACGGGCAGGTCAAGGCGCTCACGGCGAATCCCGCGCTGACCGAGGAGATCTACCGGCTCTCGTCGGAAATCTTCGCGGAGCTGGCGAAAAGCTCCGGCGGGGACTCGCAAAAGATGCTCGAAACGTTGAATCGGGCGAAGAGCGATCCCAAAGGCTTCGCGGCGAGCCTGAGCCCGAAGAGCCGGGCTGCCCTGTCGGAGCTTGCGCGGAAGATCTCGACGGCGCCGGTGGCGGGGAGTCCCTCGCGCTAGCCCAGCGCACGGTTTTCATTAATAAATTCGGCGTTTTTTCCGCTCATTCCAAGCGCTCCGACATCCGATACGGAAGTGATGCCGTTTGCGCTTCTTTGTCGCAGAATTTTCATCGCCGGTGCGCTACTCATCGCCGCCGTGACGGAGGGCAAGACTCGCGTCGCCCTTTCGCCCGATGAGATCTCGGAGCTCGCGGCTCGGGCGAATGCACGCCTCGCGACTTACGGCGGCCTTTCCCGTGAGGCCATCGACTACGTGATCACCCGTGCGAATGAGTTGGGAAGCGTGCAGGCCGCTCGCAGCGCGTTCTCAAGCGTGGAGCAGATTCATCTGAGCCAGGTGCATCGCATGAAATCCGATCTCGATATCATGATAATTCCCAACGAGGGAGCCGTACTCCGGTCGGAGGAGCGGCAGCAGCAGCTCAGGCGTCTGACGGCTGAGATCAACCTGAAATTTCCTCCCGACATTTTCCATTCCAAGATGGACACGACGATCTCTACCGAGTTTTTCAAGCGTTACCGCCCGGCAAGGAGCACTTCGAGGCCATTTCGAATATCCCGATCTCTGATCGGGGGATCGAATACCTGCCGGAGCTGTCTGTCGTTCGCGAATCGAAGCCGCTGAACCTGGCCCGCTGGGGAATTCAGCAATATGCCGAGGGCCGGCTTGAGTTTGCGGTGAACCCCGCGGCCCTGAAGCCGGAAGACGTTTACGGGAATATGCGACAGCTCCTGCGGTGGCTCCGCTACCTGTCAGAAAACCCCGAGCTGCCGATCTCGCCTTCGACGCATGGCCAAATTGAAAAACTGCGCGCCGAGGCGCTCAACGGGCGCTTGAGCGAGGTGGTCGCGCTGCTGCGGGAAGGCGATCAAAACTTCAGCTCTCTTTCACTCGGCGGGAAGCTCATCGAAGCGATCGACAAGCTGCAGCGCTACTCGCAGAACTCCGCGCGAACCGCCGAGCTCCTCAAACGGTATGGGATCGCGGAGCTCCTGACTCGGGCCGGCGCGAAGCGGCGACTCCTGACGCCGCTTCCCGAGGGCGGGAGCGTTGCTCCCCAGGTTGGTAAGAAGCTGGGGCTTAACCGAAATGGAAAGCCCTTTGTCGCCCATCACGGCACCTCCTTCGCCGCGGCCCAAAACATGAGCGCGGGGGCGCTCTGGCTGTCGGACGAATCCACAGTCCTGGAGGGCCGAACCATGATGAACTCCGGGTTCAAACAGCCCGTGCTCTACACGACCTTGGACGACGGCGGAGAATTCCCAGGTCTCTACAAGGGCGAGACCCGGGTCACCTTCACCCTGAATCCCGAAGCCATCGAGAACGTCGACTTTGTCCGCACTGGAAACATCATTGGCCTGCTCACCAGGAGGGCCATCGCGGTCGCCCCCGATGGAACTCCCCAAATTCAGCGCCCATCCATGACCAGCTGGCGTGCCGAGCTTCTCGCGGAGCTTTCGAGGCCAAACACCTCGGAGTCCAGGCATGAGCACCTTGTCCGCAGCCTCGGCAATGTCTTGCGTCCGGCCCAGGACGCGGAAGACGCGAAGCTTTACTTCGAGCTGATTGGGGCCGAAAAGGCGCCCGCGCTGAAGACTGAGCTGATTCTTGCCTCTCTTCGCAATCATCCCTCTCTGCTGGATCTGAAGTCCGAGGTCTCAAGACGCTTCGCCGAGACCCTGATTCAGAATCTGGACACCTGGCGGATTCGCCACGCTTCTTGAGCCAGGTTGAAGGCCGCTCGACAGATCCTGAAACGCTATGAGGGGACCGACAAATTCGTCAAAAAGCGACTGCTGGCATTCCGTCAAACGCCTCTACAGGAATTCCGCGAGAAGTATCCGGATCAACCGGAGTATTATCGAAAGTCGCTTGAGCCTTCCTGTAGCGGGAAGTTCGGCGATCTATTCCGCAGGCTCCTGGGCAAAGCGCCGGAGGCTTGAATCCGATTCCAAGCCGTGGCCTGGCGCAGACCGCGTCGGCTCAGGCGGTCGGGCTGTTTTTCCGGCATTTCGAGCAGGCCCCGTAAAAAACCACCGAGAGATTGGCCTTGGCGAAGCCATGGATGTCCTTCAGTGCCGCTTCGACGCGGCGGAAGAGCCGCTCGTCGCCGCGATTGGCCTTGCCGCAGGAGCGGCAGATGTAAAAATGACGGACCTTGCGGTCGAAGACATATTGATAGCGCCGGCCTTCGCCCGGGAAGCTCAGCGACTGGATGATCCCGAGCCGCTCGAAAGTCTCGAGATTGCGGTAGACGCTCGAGCGGTCGGCCTTTCGGAGCTGTGCTCCCATGAACTCCTGGATCTCCCGGATCGAGAGGCGCCGGTTCGAGTGGTCGAGGATGAACTGAAGCAGGAGGCGGCGCGGAGGGGTGACCCGCATCTTCTGGGACCGCAGGAAGGCGAGGAGGTCCTGGTGCTTCTTCATGGCTCCCGGGATCATGGCATGGGTGCGCCCGCAGTTCAACTTATTGCAACAAGTCGCAATAACTGCTAGCCTGAGGCATGCCTCCACGTTATATCCAGCCGCTCACCAACCTGCTTCCGCTCGTCAGGCTCCGCCCCTTCGCCGCTATCCGCGAGAAGCTGAGCGAAGGGTACTCCTTCGCCGATCTCCGCTGCGATCTGATGGCCGGCGCGGTCGTCGGCATGGTGGCCATCCCGCTGGGGATGGCGCTCGCGATCGCGAGCGGGGTGCCGCCCCAGCACGGGCTGTACACCGTGATCGTGGGCGGCGCGATCATCGCGCTGCTTGGCGGTTCGCGGCTCCAGGTATCCGGCCCGACCGCGGCGTTCGTCGTGATCCTGGCTCCCATCGCGCATGAGTTCGGCCTCGGCGGCCTGCTCGTGGCGGGAATGATGGCCGGGCTCATGCTGATCCTGCTCGGCGTGGCGCGCATGGGAAGGATGATCCAGTTCATCCCGTATCCGGTGACCACCGGCTTCACCGCCGGGATCGCGGTCGTGATCGCCACGCTGCAGCTCAAGGATTTCTTCGGCCTTCGCGTTGCGGAAATGCCGGAACGTTTCCTCGAAAAGGTTCTCGCGCTTTTCGGAGCGCGCGGCACCGCCTCCGGTGCGGAACTCGCTATCGGCGCCCTGACGCTCGCGATCCTCCTGCTCTGGCCGCGGATCAACAAGCGCGTCCCCGCGCCTTTGGTGGCATTGACGGCGGCGTCCCTGCTCGGGGTGCTGGCCAGACGGGTTTTCCCGGAGCTCGAGTTCGCCACGATCGGCAGCCGCTTCACCTATGAGACCGGCGGAGTCGTGGGCCACGGGATTCCCCAGGCCCTTCCGCACCTGAACTTTCCCTGGAGCTTCTCCGGCCCGGGCGGGGCTCCTCTGAAGCTCTCGCTCGAGACGATCGAGGCGCTCGTGCCGCCCGCGTTCGCCATCGCCATGCTGGGCGCGATCGAGTCGCTGCTCTCGGCCGTGGTCGCCGACGGCATGGCGCAGACCAAGCACGATCCGGATGCCGAGCTCGTCGCGTTGGGCACGGGCAACCTCGTCTGCCCGTTCTTCGGCGGCATCGCGGCCACCGGCGCGATCGCGCGCACGGCGACGAACATCCGTTATGGCGCGAAGTCGCCGTTTTCGGCGGTTTTCCATTCGATTTTCGCCCTGCTGGTGGTGGTGCTCCTGGCGCAGTATGTTTCGTACCTGCCCATGGCGGCGCTCGCGGCGCTACTGATGCTGGTGGCCTATAACATGTCCGAGGTGAAGCATTTCGTCCACATCCTGAAGGTCGCGCCCAAGAGCGACGTCATCGTGCTGCTGACCTGCTTCTTCCTGACCGTCCTGTTCGACATGGTGGTCGGGGTGACCGTCGGAGTCGTGCTCGCCGCTTTGCTGTTCATGAAGCGGATGGCCGCGGTCACTTCGGCGCAGCTCGTCCAGTACGGCACGCACCCGCAGCTCAAGGAGCCTCTTCCGAAGGAGATCCTGCTTTACGACGTCGCGGGTCCGCTTTTCTTCGGCGCCGCCGAGCAGGCCGCCAACGCGATCAGCGGGATCACCGATGACGTGCGCGTGGTGATCTTCTTGATGGAAGGCGTGCCCGCGATGGATGTCACGGGCCTGGTCGCTTTCGAGAGCGCGATCGCGAAGCTGACCCGGCATGAGAGGCTCGTTTATCTCACGGGGATCAAGCCCCAGCCGCTGGAGCTTCTGCGCAAGGGTGACCTGCTCACGAGCAACTCCCGCGTGCGTTTCTGCGAGACAGTCGACGAGGCGGTGCGGCTCGGGAAGAAGGCGCTAGCCGACGGCCGTGGCTCGCAGGAATCCATCTCGCAACCCGGGAGAAACGGGAGCGGGTGAGCGATTGGCAGGTGTATCCGACCTGACCGACGGCGTCTTCGCTCACTTGACCCAGACCAGGCCGTTCCGGTTCCATCCGCCGCTGTGCGAAAGCCCGAGGTAGGTTCCGGGCGCCGTGCGGTGGCCCCAGATGGCGCCCATCGGATCGTAGGGGTTGCTTCCGCACCAGACATTGAATCCGGAGTGGTCCGCCCAGGCGCAGGTGGCCGCGTAGGAGCCTCCCTCGCTCGTGCTGGCTTGCATGTTCACGGACGCCGTCGCGCTGAAAGTCCCCTTGAAGAAAGCCTTTGCGACCCCGCCGTCATCCGTGACCTTCATCACGCCCGAGGAGCCCAGGAGCGCGTTGATGTCCGCGTCCGCGAGCTTCTCGACCGAGCTGGAGCTTGGGCCGGTGATCGTGCCGATCGCACCCGAGTTCTGGTGCGCGCCACTCGTGCCGAGGACGCGCGCGACCAATGTCCAGCCGCCACCTGTCATGTCGCAGTACGCGTCGAAGGCCGCCCTGCCGCCGGTGCCGTCGGGATCGAGGGAGTACAAGCCGGTGGAACTCTCGGGGTTCCAGGCCAGAAGCGCAGCGCATGACGCCACGGCGGCTTCCACGATGGTCACGCTCGCGTTGGCGGTCGCGCCTTCCGAGTCAGTGACGCGGACCGTGGCTGTGCCCGCCAGGTCTGGCGCGACATAAACGCCGGAGCTTCCGTTGATGGAACCATCTCCGGCGAATACGGAGTAAACATAAGGAGGCTGGCCGCCCATGGCGGCGAACGTCACGGAGCGGAAGGTATCGACCTGGATCGGCGTCGGTTCCAGCGCCAGGGCGAAGGGACCGCAGTCGAGCACGACGCGGCCGTTTCCGCCGTCCGTAGAGTTGGTCGCCCCGCCCGCCGCCACGCCCACCGCGTAATCGGGGTCTGTGGTCATGGGCGCGGTCGCACCGCTCCCCGCGACCGTCGAAGCACCGGCCGCCGAGCCAAGATAGCTCGATCCGCCGCCGCCGGCGCCGCCGTCGCCCGCATTCGCGCCGCCGCCACCGTAGTAGCCGTCGCCGCCGCCGCCTCCGTCACTTATCAAGTTGGTGTAGCCGCCGCGGCCTCCGTTGGGCCATCCGCCCAGGCCCCATTGGGAGGTCATTCCCGCGGAGCTGCTCCCTCCCTGGAACTGGGCGCCCGGATTGCTGCCGCCGCCGCCAGCGGATTGCGTGCCCCCGGCGCCCGCGCCGTTGCCCGTTCCGGCGGAGCCGACCAGCCCTCCGGCCGCGCCGCCGACTCCCATGAAGCTGGCGCCGCCCCCGGCGCCGGCGACCAGGAGCGAGGTGGCGCCGCGACGAATCTCGCTGCGCCCGCCGCCACCTGCGCGTCCCGCGCCTTTTCCGCCGCCGCCGACCTTGATGGTGAGGGTTTCGCCCGGCGTGACCGTGAGATAGCCGGTGGCGAAACCGCCCGCGCCTCCGGTCGTCGTCTGGCTTCCGCCGCCGCCCGCGCCCCAGAGTTTGGCGCGAACCTGGCCGCATCCCATCGGAACGACGTAAGACTGGTCGGCTCCGGTGTAGTTGAAAGCATTCGGCGGAATCACCACGGTCCAGGTCCCGCTCTGGACTGTCGATGAAGCGTTGCCCACGGCATCGACGGCGCGCACCTTCGCGAAGTAAGTGTCGCCGCTGCTCAAGAAGGCGCTTCCTTCGCCGTAGTCCAGCGTGATCGTGCCCGCGCCGCTGGTAGTGGCGTCAGCCCAGTCCCTCGCCAGCGCGGGACCCGAATTGTCCCAGATCTGAACCTGGTACTTGGAGATCCCGCTCCCGGCCCCATCGGAGCTCGCGGCGAAGGTCAACGTCGGGATCTGGCTCAAGGGATCGGCGGCGGCGGAACCGACGGTGATCGTGCCCGGAGCCGAAGGCGCCGAGGCGTCGACGGTAAAGGAATCGCCTGGGACGACGCTCGAAGCGTTCCCGGCGGCGTCGACCGCCCGAACGCTCGCGTAGTAGGTGGCGCCGTCGATCAGGCTCAAACCGGAAAACTGTTTTGAGGCGGTTGTTCCCGTGGAGATCCAGTCCGCGACGTCGTTGCTGCCCGCGGTGGTTCCAATGGCGACCTCATAGCGGGAGAGATCCACGTCAGCCACGGTCGTCCAGCTGATCGTGGGGCTGTTCGAGGTGGAGCTCCACCACGTACCATCGTTGACCGAGGCGGGAGCGGAGATCAGGGTGTCTTTGGTGACTCCGACTGAGGCCTGGGTTGCGGCATTTCCGGCGGCATCCTGATGATCGGCGGTGATCGTGAGGGCACCCTGTCCGAGCGCGGTGAGGTCCAGGCTCGTGGAATAAGCCAGACCGGAGCAGGTCGGCGTCGCCGAAGCCGCGCCCGCGGTTACCGTGACGGTCCTGCCGTTTTCGGAGCAGGCACCGTTCACGGTCAGGGCGGACTGATTCAGGCTGCTCACGTAGCTCGCGGCTGCGGGGGCGGTGATCGTCACGGTGGGGAGCGTGGCGTCCCGGGTGAGCGAGACCGAGGCCTGGGTCGCCGGCACCCCGCTGGTATTCGAGTGGTTCGCGGTAATGGTGATCGCGCCATCGGCAACCGAGCTGAAATCGAGGGTCGTGCTCCAGGCGCCGCTCGAGCAGCTCGGCGTCGCGCTCGTGACGCCGGAAGACGCGACCGTCACCGTGCGGCCCTCCTCGCTGCAGGTCCCGCTCACGGTGAAGGCCGCCTTATTCGCATTGGTGATGAAGCCTGAGCTCGTGGGCGAGCTGATGGCGACCGTGATGGCGGGGACGCTGATCGTCGCGTCACTGGTGTTTCCGATGGAGTCGGTGGCCCGGACCGTGACGCTTGCGCCCGCGGCGGTCGAGGGCGCCGTGAACGTCGCGCCGGAGAACGAGCCGCCTCCGGCAATCGCGGAGTAGGAAACTGGGCTCACGCCTCCGGTAGCCGAGAAGCTTTGCGTGGCTCCCGCGGCGACGGTGGCGGTTGCAGGACTGATGGCAAGACCGCCGGTGATCGTGATCGTGGCGACGGATTCGTTCTGAGGAGAAGCCGAGTCGCGCACTCTGACCTGGGCCGTCCCCGTGCCTTGCACGGCAGGCGCCTGGTAGAGCCCGGCCGCGCTCATCGCGCCTTCGCCGGAGACGAGGCTGAAGGTGTAAGGAAGGATCCCGCCCGAGGCGCTGAAGGTGAAGCTGTTGGAAATCGAAAGCGTCTTGCTGGTGGGGCTGATCGCGAGAGGCTGATAGATCGAGATCGAGGACTCAGCGAAGTTGCCCAGGGAATCCGTCGCACGCACGGTCGCGGAGCCCGATGACGCTCCGGCGGTGTAGTCGCCACCGGCAGTGATCGAGCCGTCGCCCGCGGCAACGCTATAAGCATAGGGAGCGACACCGCCCGAAGCGGTGAAGGTTCTTGAGCCGCCGGCCACCAGCTGCGTGGATGCCGGGCTCAGACTGATCGGGCCGTTGACCGTGACCGTCGCATCGGCTGTGGCGCCTGCGGCATCGGTGACGCGCACGGTTGCCGTGCCCGGGGTGCCGGGAGCGGTGTAATCGCCGCTCGAGGCGCTGATCGTGCCTGTGCCCGCGGCGAGCGAATAGGAATAAGGGGGAATCCCCCCGGCGGCCGCGAAGGTCGCTCCATTGCCCACGGAAAGGGTCTTTGAAGTCGGACTGATCGAGAGCGCGGGACGGATCGTGACCGCGGCGTCGCTCGTGTTGCCTTGGGCATCGGTGACGCGAACCGTGGTCGTGCCCGCAGCGCCTGGCGCCGTGTAGACGCCGCTCGAGGCATGGATCGTGCCGCCGCCCGAGATCACGGAGTAGCTGTAAGGGCTCACACCGCCTGCCGAGCTGAAAGTCGCGCTGCTCCCGACGGTCATGACCCTTGAGAAGGGCGAGATCGCAAGGCCGTCATAGATGGTCACGCTCGCGGTGGCCGTGCCCCCGAGAGCGTCGGCGAGCTGGACCGTAGCCGCACCCGCAGTGCTGGGTGCCGTGTAAGCTCCCGTTGAAGAGTTGATCGTGCCTCCGCCCGAGAGCACGGCAAAAGAGTAGGATGGCAGGCCGCCGCTGCCACTGAAGACGATCCCGCTGCCCTTCTGAAGGAAGATGCTTCCGGGCGCGATGGCAAGGGGTGCGACGATCGTGACGAGCGCATCCGAGGAGTTGCCCAGGGAGTCGCTCACGCGCACCGTGGCGGTGCCTGTTGCGCCCCCAGCGGCGTAAACGCCGCTTGACGAGACGACCGAGCCTCCGCCCGAAGCGACGGAGAAGGTATAAGGCGGCACCCCGCCCGAGGCATCGAAGTCAAACGACCCGCCTGCCACGATGGTCCGGGTCGGGTGCGAGATGGCCACAGCCGCGTTGACCGTGACCGTGGCGTTCGCCTCATGCAGGCGTGCGTCGCGAACGGTGACGGTGACCGTTCCAGCCGAGGCTGGCGAGATGAAGGCGCCGCTCGTGGTGTGAATCGAGCCTGAGGAAGTCGAATACGAATAGGGCGGCACGCCGCCCGAAGCCGAGAAAGAGTGCGTGTTTCCGGCGGCGAGGGTCAGGGTAGCGGGAGAAACGGAGAGCGCGGGATTGACGATGACCGTGGCCTGGGCCGTGTTGGGAGAAGGCAGCTGGGAGTCTCGTGCGGTGATCGTGTAAATGCCCGGGGACGCCGGAGCGGTGTAGCTTGCGCCTGCGAAGGTGCCGTGTGAGGAAGGCGCCGAATAGCTGATGCCACCGGAGCCACCCGAGACGATCGTCGAAAAGTCGAAGGTGTCGCCCACGGCGAGCGTGACGTTCGGGAGGATGAAGCTCAGGCTCGGGTTCACGGTGACCTCGGCGCTTGAGGTCGCCCCTTCGGCATCGGTGACGGTCACGGTATAGGGCCCGCCAGCGGAACCCGGCGCCGTATACGCGCCGGTGGCCTCCAGGATCGAGCCGTGGCCGGGGCCGGAGACGGAGTAGGTGTAGGCCGGCTTCCCGCCCATGGCGCTGAAAAGGTAAGTCGACCCCTGCGTGAGCGTGATCTGCGCGGGACTGACTCGCAGCGGGTTGTTGAGGCTGACGATCGCCGTGTCGATATTGCCCAGGCTGTCTTCGGCTTTGACGACGGCAACCCCCATCGTGGCAGGTGCCAGGTAAACGCCGCTCGACGCATCGATCTGTCCCCCGCCCGAAAGGATGCTGTAGCGGATGGGCGGCACGCCGCCCGAGGTGCTGAACGCGTGGGACTCCGAAAGGGGCACGGTCACGGTATCCTCGGTGAGCGAGAGCTGCCCCGTGATCGTGACGGCGGCATCTGAGATCCGTCCCTTGGCGTCGGTCACCCGGATGGTGGTCGAACCCGCGTTCGCGCCCGCCGTGAACTTGCCCGTTGCCGAGTCGACGGAACCTTCGCCCGACGCGATGGAGAACGCATAGGGCTGGCTTCCGCCCGAAACTGAGAACGGATACCAGTTGCCAGCAGCTAGCGCCACGGAAGTAGGATTGATCACCGGAGAGTCCGTCACGAGGATTCCGGCGTAGGCCTCGGCCCCTTCGGCATCGACCGCGCGCACGACCGCATCTCCTGGAACCCCCGGCGCCGTATACAATCCAGACTCACCCTGCACGGTGCCGATGCCGTAATAGAGCTCGAAGGTATAAGGGGCGAGTCCGCCGGAGGCGCTGAACGCGATCGTTCCGCCGGTCGAAATCGTTCTGGCCGTCGGGCTAAGCGTGAAGCCGTTCTGAGTGATGAGATCCGGGGAATTCGCTTCCAGCGGAATGGGCGCATTCAGCTTCGCCGCGCAAGAGGCGAGCGTGAAGGTCACGAACGCGACCCCGAGCCGGAATCCGAGATGAGGAAAAACGCCTGTTTTAAACATGTCCACGAACGTTCCGCAAAAACACTGGTTATAGTTTATCCATTTAATTTGCCGGATTCAATGTGTCTCCCTGGACACGGGGCCGGCTGCGGTCGGCGGGCGGGCGGCGGCATCGCGCCTAGCCCGCCGCCCGCAAGGGCGGCGCCAGGGCCGGAGGCTCGAAACGGATGGATGGCGGATACGGATAGAGCTCCGGCTCGATGTCTTCCAGGACGCGGCTCTGCGCGTCGAGCCAGAAGCGCGCGGTGAAGAGCTCGCCGTGCAGCTCCCGAAACCGCGCCCGCTCCTCGGAAGTGGGGAAAAGAAACGTGGCGAACTCCTCGGGAAAGATGTCGTGCGGCCCGACGGAGTACCAGGTCTCCGCTCGCAGCTCGTCCTCCTCGTTCCGCGGCGAGGGCATCTCGCGGAAGTTGCACTCCGTCAGGTAGCAGACCTCGTCGTAGTCGTAAAAGAGCACGCGACCATAGGGCGAAACGCCGAAATTCTTGGGCAGGATGTCTCCCGGAAAGATGTTGCAGGCGGCGAGCTCGCGCAGCGCCTGGCCGTACTCGCGAAGCCCGTGCTCGCGCCGGAGGGCGTCGGCTTCGCGCAGGTACAGATCCAGCGGGGTCAGCCGCTGCTCGACGTAGGCGTGGCGGAGGGTGAGGCTGGCGCCCGTGAGCTCGATGCTGCCGGGAATGAGCCGGCGCATCTCTTCCAGCAGCCCTGGCTCGAAGCGCGCGCGCGGCAGGGCGATATCCGCGTACTCGAGCGTGTCGGCGAGCCTTCCGATGCGTTCGTGCATCTTCACGAGCCGGTATTTCTCCATCACGTGCGCGCGCGAGGTGTCCTTCGGCGGCTCGAAGCGGTCGCGGATGATCTTGAACACGAACGGGAAGGAAGGCAGCGTGAAGACGAGCATCACCATGCCGCGCGCCCCGGGGGCGAGCGCGAAAAGGTCGTCGGAATGCTTCAGATGCTGATGCAGGTCGCGGAAGAAGAGGGTCTTGCCCTGCTTCTCGAGCCCGACCGCGGTGTAGAGCTCGGCCTTGGGCTTTTCGGGCAGCGCATCGTGGATGAAGTCGATCCAGGAGGAAGGCACCTCCATGTCGACGAGGAAATACGCGTGCGCCACACTGAGGAGATTGGCGAGGTCCTCCTTTTCCTTCACCAGCGCGTCGACGACGAGCCCGCCCTGCGGCGCGTGGACCAGCGCGATCGCGAAGAGCGCCTTGCGCGCGCCGTTGACCACCCGGCCCAGAGCGTACGCGCCGCGGCTGCGGTAAAACAGCGACGAAAGCACCTGGATGTGGAAGTTAGGCTCGCGCTTGCGTCGCGCGGGCTCCCACGAACGGAGCGCGTGCAGGAGATTCCGGGTGCAGCGGCGGGGATGCGCCAGGGGGACGTCGAGCCCGAAATCCCGGACGATCTGGAGCAGGCATCGCCGCAGCCCCGTCGAGACGGGATAGTAACAGCGGTAGGTGGGCTGCTCGCCCTCGATATGCTCGGTGGCCACGGCAGGGCGCGAGAAGATGTTCTGGTTGTTGTGGTAGGTGCGGTGGAGGACCCGGGTCGCCACGGAGTTGAAGAAAGTCTCGGCGAGCTCGGGCTGGCGGTGGCCGTAGAGCAGCCCGATATAGGCCTGCTTGATCGAAGGCCAGAGGCTCTCGTCACGGGCTTCCGGATCGCGCTTGAGCAGCTCCACGGTTTCCTGCACGCGCAGGTCGTAGAGATCGATGCGCGCGCGGTTGGCGGCCCGCAGCTCCGACCAGCGCTGCCTCCGGAACAGCTCCGGCGCGGCAACGCTCGCCACGCGGAAGATGCGGTAGTGCTTGTCGAAGCCGTCAAGCAGGGTGCGGGCGATCTGGGCGGCCGGCGCCATGTTCCCGGATCTTGCATGCGGGAAGCCAGCCCAGAGGGACGGCCGATTGCCGTGCGGCATGGGCCCGCGGACGGAGGGTCGCGGCCATGAAGCTATTCCACCTGTATCGCAGAGAGGACGAGACCGGGGTGAGCGGCACCGGCCCGGTCGTCGAAGGCGTCGAGTTCACCAATGGCTGGTGCGCCATCCGCTGGCTCTCGGGCATGAGTACGGTCTGTTTCTATCAGTCCATCGAGGACGTGCGCGCGATCCACGGGCATGGCGGCAAGACCGAGCTCATCGTGCATGACTTCGAGCCGGCGCAGCGCGCCCCTACGGAGGCGCAGCTCGAGGTCTTTCTCGAGGTCCTCGAAGGAATTTCCGAGCTGATGAACTCCGTGGAGGAGCGGATCGTCTCGCCCGAGGAGGTTCACCAGGCGGTGGGCGGACTGCAGGAGCTTCTGCTCAAGCTCGAGCGCCAGCTTGTCCGGCGCCTCCGCCGGCGGGCCGCTTGACGGGGCGGCCGCTCGGGTCGCGTCAAGATCAGCTTGGCCGGATGAGGGCCCTGTTGTATAGCTCCGGCATGATGAACTCCTTTCATGGCCACGATGTAATGCAGATGATGATGGAAACCGACCAGGCTTTTTCGTATCAGGGCCTGATCACCGCCATCGAGATGAAGTTCGGTTCGGAAGCCCGCTTCCATACCTGCTCGAGCGAAGGAATGACAGGCGCGCAGCTGATCGAGTTCCTCATGGCGCGCGGCAAGATCGTCGAAACGCCCGCGGGCCTGCGCCTGGGCGGCGGAATGTGCGGCGATCACCACTGATCGTCAGCCTGCTTTTCGCCGCAGCTTTCTGAATGGCCGGTGCCCCGCGATGACGTTCAGATCGATGAGCGCCAGGCCGGACTCCGGGTCGAAGTTGCGCTGCAGGTAACGCGGGGATTCCCGAAGCACGAGCTCGAGCGCCGGCCGCACGATCGCGTGACGGAGGTGTCCGCCGCGGGTCGACCCGTCGGGATTACTCACGACGGCATGCGCGTGGATCATCGGGGAGTCTTCCTGCAATGCGATATCGCCCGCAACCATCAGGGCCTCCACCTGCGCGCGCACGGGGATGTCCTGGTAACTCTTGGTTTCCCAGTCGTAATAGGCGAGCGTGGCTTCGCTGAAGGCCCCGATGGCCGTGAAGTGCGCGGCCGTGATCCCGGTTTCGCGCGCGAAGCGCGTCAGCTCCCGGATGACCTCATCCCCGCTCTTGAAAAGCAGCAGGTAGGTCCGGTCCTGTTCATGCTCGGAAAGCATCTCCCAATCCATAGATACGGCCGCGTTTCCGGCCGCTAAATAATTTGCAATCGCCGTTCCGCGGAGACTAGTATCAGGCCCCGAAAAGAGGGCATTCATGAGAACCGATCCGAGAATCACCCAGCTGGCATCCAATCTGGTCAATTACAGCCTGAACTTGAAGAAGGGCGAGGTCTTTTACGTCGACATGGTCGGCGCGGATACGCGGGAGCTCGGAGCGGAGATCATCCGGCTGGGTACCGCGAAAGGGGCCGTTCCCTTCTGGAACGCGTTTGATGACGAGCTGACCAAGCCGTTTTTCGCGCACGCCGACGAGGACCAGAACCGCGCGTTTGCCGCGTTCCACAAGGCGATCATGGAAAAGGTCGACGCCTACATCGGCGTTCGCGGCGCCTCCAACCCGTATCAGCTCGGCGATCTCCCGATGGAGAAGAAGAAGCTCAAGCAGGAGCATCACCTCGCCGAGGTGCACATGAAGACGCGCCTGAAGAAACGCTGGGTGGTGCTGCGCTACCCCAACTACGCGATGGCGACGATGGCCAAAATGAGTCAGGAGGCGTTCGAGGATTTCTACTTCAGCGTCTGCAATCTCGATTATGCCGAGATGTCCCGGGCGATGGATCCCCTGGTCGCGCTGATGAAGCGGACCGACCGGGTGCGCATCGTGGCGCCCGGCACCGACATCGAGTTCTCGATCAGGGGCCTGCCCGTCATCAAGTGCGACGGCAAGGTGAACATCCCGGACGGCGAGGTTTTCACCGCGCCCGTCAGGGATTCGGTCAACGGCGTCATCAGCTACAATACCACGTCGCTTTATCAGGGCACGCTCTTCCGCGATATCCGGCTCGAGGTGAAGAACGGCCGGATCGAGAGGTTCAGCGCGCCGGACAATCAGCGCGAGCTCGAGCAGATCTTCAATACCGACGCGGGCGCCCGCTTCTTCGGCGAGTTCGCCATCGGAGTCAACCCTTACGTGCTCGAGCCGATGAACGACACGCTCTTTGACGAGAAGATCAAGGGCTCCATCCACTTCACGCCGGGCAACAGCTACGACGACTGCGACAACGGCAACAAGTCCTCCGTGCACTGGGATCTCGTGCTCATCCAGCGCGAGACTCACGGCGGCGGGGAGCTCTACTTCGACGGAAAGCTCGTGCGCAAGAACGGGCGCTTCGTCGTGCCGGAGCTTCTGCCGCTCAACTACGAGTGAGCTTGGCAGCGCAGTTGCAGCTCGCCTTGCCGTATGGCGGGGCTGGATCCTTATCAGGTTCTGGGAGTGGCGCCGAACGCGACGCAGGATGAGATCCGCGCCGCGTACCGCAGGCTCGCCAAGAAGTTCCATCCCGACCTGAATCCGGGCAAGCCCGAGGCCGAGCGCCGCTTCAAGGACATCAGCCGCGCTTACGAGCTGATCGGCGATCCGGAGAATCGCGCGAAGTTCGACCGTGCGGGGGAGGCGGCCTTCGGTGGAGCGGAAGGCGGGGGACCTTTCGGCGCGCACGGCGGGCCGTTCTATACGCGCACCCAGGAAGGACCGGGCGGCGGACGCTACTCGTTCTCTTTCGGACGCGGCGGCGGAGGACCCGAAGGTTTCCCGGACGAGGATGCTTTCATCGAATCGCTCCTGCGGGGCTTTCGCGGCCCGACTCGCGGCGAGGACGTGCAGTACCGCCTCGAGGTGAGCCTGGGCGAGGCCGCGCGCGGGGCCGAGCGCGAGGTTAGCTTTCCGGGCGGCAAGCACCTGCGCGTGCGTATCCCGCCCGGGGTGAGAAGCGGGATGAAGCTGCGGCTGCCGGGACAGGGCCTTTCGCCCGCGTCGGGCGCGCCTCCGGGTGATGCGCTCATCGAGATCCGGGTGCTGCCGATGGAAGGTTTCCGCCAGGAGGGGGCGGATCTGCACACCGAGCTCGACATTCCGCTCGGCGAGGCGGTGAAAGGCGGCGAGGAACGGGTGCGGACGATCGACGGCGACGTGCTGCTCAGGATCCCTCAGGGGGTGAATACGGGCCGGCGCCTGAAGATCGCCGGAAGAGGGCTTTTTGATTCCCGGCGGGGAGTGCGCGGAGATCAGATCGTGAGCCTCAGGGTGAAGCTGCCGGAGCGGCTCGCGCCGGAGCTCGAGGAGGCGATCCGGAAATGGGCGTGAAACGGCTGCTCGTGATCAGCGAGGCCTGCGAGCGCGCGGGGGTGAGTCGCCAGTTCGTGCTGCATTGCCTGCGCGCGCGCTGGATCGTTCCGGCGGATCCCATCGAAGCGGGCTTCGACGAGGAGGATCTCGCGCGGCTCCGGCTCATCCACGAGCTGCAGCGGGATCTCGGCGTGAACGAGGAGGCGATCCCGATCATCCTCGGATTGCTCGATCAGCTGCACGCGCTGCGCGTGGCGCTGCGGAAGGCGGCCTGAGCGGGAACGTGGCGGAGCCGGCCCGGCTCACTCCTTCTCGGGCGCGTTCGGATCGACCCAGCGCGCTTTCACGACCATCTCCTCGTCATGGCAGTTGAAGCAGCCGTTCTCGTTCGTGTTGGGCAGCAGCCGCGTGTAGTTCGTGTGGCAGGCCGTGCAGTTGCCGGCGTAGCTCTGCGCATCGCTCACGTGGGTATCGCGCCCGCGCTTGAAGTTCTTCGTGTGCGGCAGCTGGATGTGGCAGCTCGCGCAGGAGACGAACTTCGAGCCATGGCGCTCGCGGAATCCCGAGGTCTCGCCATGGCAGCTCAGGCACTGGTCCGGCTGCTTCTGGATCGCGACGAAAGCGGTGCCGTGATTCGCGGCGAGCCCCCAGGCCGGCTCGTGCGGATAGGCGTGGCAGCTCTGGCAGGAGCGCTTCTCGCGATCCTCCTGCTCCGGAGCGAGCGTCGAGAGCGTATGGCAGCTCGCGCAGCCCTTGCGGTCCTGGAGGAAGGCGCCGCCGTGCTCGGCGGACTTCTTGAATTCGGCGGTATGGGGATAGGAGGCGTGGCACTGCGTGCAGGAAGGGAGCTTCGAAGGGCCGCCGTCGAGCTCCTTGCCATGGCAGCTGGTGCAGCTCTCGGGGGAGTTGCGGTAGCTCGTTCCGTGATCGCGCGTCAGCTTGAAGCGCTCCGGGTGCGGATAAGCCTCGTGGCAGGCGTTGCAGGCTCGGGACTGGCGGGCGACGGCGGAGCGGGCGCCCGAGAGTGGATCGCCATGGCAGGAGGCGCAGGTCTGCGCGTCCTTGAGATACTGCCCGCCGTGCTCGGCCGTGCTCTTGAAGGTCTCGCTGTGCGGATAGATGGCGGACGCCTCGCGCGAGGCGTCCCGCTGCGAGCCCGTGTTACTATCCTGGAGCCGGGTGCAGGACGCCGTACTCAGGGCCAGAATGGAGACGCCGAAGATCGTGACCAAAAGGGGTTTGGAACTCATAATTTTGCTCCTGAACTGACGGGGGCATTAGTAGCATAATTTAGTCAAGAATACAGGAAAATTTCGTGCTTCCGCGGGGTTGACTAGGTCCGAAGGAGGAACTGATGGATTTGGCAGGGGATTCACGAGGGTCTTTCAAGCGTATCGCCCTTTTGTTCGCCATGGAGGCTGAGGCCCGGCCCTTCGTGGAACGGCTGGGTCTCAGCCAGGACGCGGCCTTCGGCGATCCGAGGCTGCCGTTCGTGCACTACCGCGGACGCTACGGCAACTCGCTCGAGCTTCTGCTTTCGGTGAATGGAAGGGATCCGCGCTTCGGCGTCGACAACATCGGCACGGAGCCGGCCACCCTCAACGCATACGTCACCTTGCGCGGCTTCGCGCCGCAGCTCTGCATCAGCGCGGGCACGGCCGGGGGATTCCGCTCGCGCGGTGGGGCGATCGGAGACGTTTACGTGAGTGATCGCCCGCTCCGCTTCCATGACCGGCGCATCCCGCTCCCGGGGTTCGACGCCTATGGAGTGGGTTCGTATCCGGCGGCACCTTCGGGAGAGCTCGCGCGCGCGGTGGGTCTCAAGCAGGGAGGCGTGTCCACGGGAAATTCCCTGGATCATACCGAGAAGTGCCTGGAGCTCATCGAGCGCGGCGGTGCCTCGGTGAAGGAGATGGAAGCCGCGGCCATCGCCTGGGTGGCCTGGTGCCTGGGCACTCCGTTCCTCGCGCTCAAGGCGATCACGGATCTCGTGGACGGCGAGCATGCGACCGAAGAGGAGTTCCTGCGCAACCTCGAGGCGGCGAGCCGGGCCTTGGGCGAGAAGCTGCACCGGGTGCTGGAGTACCTCGATCGCGGCGGCGGTCAGGCTGCCGTTTAGGCTCTCTTACGCTTCGGGGGTTTCAACCAGCTTGAGGTGATTGCGCGGCCGGAGCGCCGAGCCCACCTCGTCGCGGAGCTCGTCGAGCACCTGGCGCAAAAGCAGCTGCAGATCGCGCGAAGGCGCGTCGCTTCGCGCGGCCAGGTGAAGAAGCAGGATCTTCAGGAAGGACCGGATCTTCTCGTCGGTGAACTCGGGAGCGGTGAATTCGGGGGGATTTTTATCCATCGTCGCCTCGGCATCACCGTACTGGTTTTCGCGCGCGCGCGCGAGGGGGGCCGCGTATACCCGCCGTTCCAGCGCGAGGCGACGGGCCGGCCGCTCACGACGCCCTGCAGATCTCCACCTTGAGGCTGCCGACGTCAGCGACGTTGAAGTCGATGGCGATCGGCGGATGCGGGGACTTGTGGTCGACGCTGTGTCCCGGGCTGGCGATGATGGAAGGGAGCGCGGGCTGGAATTTGTGTCCTTTGGTGCTCAGGATGCTCTTGGCCTGACCGAAGATGATGTTGATCAGCTCCCCGACCGAGCCGCTGTTTTGCTGGTCGATGCGTTCGTACTCGGTTTTCAGGATGCGCGCGACGACGCGCAGGTAAGTCCGCTCGGCGAAGGACAGGGAGATGGTGCCGTTGAACCCTCCGCTCACGACGTTCACGATGCCACTGATATCGCCGCTCACGTCGGAGGGCCTCTTGAGATACGGACGGCCCGGGGTGACCGTGTATTCGGTCATGGTGCCGATCGTGGTGATGGTCGCCTGCAGGACGGGATTGACGAACTCGACGTTGATCCCGGCGCCCGCGGGCGCTACCTTTTTCGCGGCGCCGCTTGCAGGGCGGCCAAGGATCGCCTCGATCGCTTCACGGATCTCCTCGCGGGTGGCGAGCTTCTGCAGATGGTGCAGGTTCGTGAGCTCCTGCTCGCGCAGGAACTGCAGCTCCTCCGCGCCGCCGCCGAAAAGCACGAGGGGCGACTCGGAGCGCTTGCGGTAATTGGCGAAGGTCTTGAAGAGCTCGAGCTTCGAGCCGCCGCTGCTGGAGCACTCGCTGATGATCAGGTCAAAGCGCTCGTTGCCCAGCTTGAGAAGTCCCTCGCGCGGGGAGGCGGTGGGGACGAGCCGATACTGCTCGGAAGCGAACGCCTGTTCGATGGCGGTCATGCCGTTCGCGTGCTTGTCGATCAGGAGTATCTTTTGCTGCGGGATCTGCGCCATCGGTTGCCTCGACTCTTCATTTCATAATACCCTCGATTTCCGCGCGAAAAAGAAGTGTCCCCGAGGACTCGGGGGGGTTGGGTTTGAAGCAGATGTGAATGCCGAGTCCTGACCAGCGGGATTCCCGGAGCCGCCGATCTCGAAGATTCCGTCAAGACCCAGGGGATGGGGAATGGGGTTGCTTTGTCTCCGTTCTGCCTGTGTAATCGAATGGAATCGCAGGGAAGTTCCGGCCGCGGGCTCATTCCGCTCAACTTCCCCGCCGGCCGTTCCGATCCGTGAATGGAGCTGTTGCCGCCGTTGCCGTTGTCGCAAAAGGAGATCTCGCGAGTGGTCGCCATCAAAGTCGGGTTCGAGAAGAGTGATGTCGTCGAGGTGAAGCAGGGCACGACCCTGGTCGAGGTTCTGAAGCTGATCAAGGGCGCGAAGGAAAGCGAATTCTTCGGCGCGCTCGTCAACAACAAGGTGACCGAGCTGACCAAGAGCGTGCTGGAGAGCTGCGAGGTGCGCTTCCTGGATGCCTCCACGCGCGACGGCATCCGCATCTACCAGCGGAGCGCGTTTTTCATCCTCGTGCGGGCGCTGCGGGACATCTGTCCGGAAGCCAAGGCCCGCATCCTCCACTCGATCGCCAACGGACTGTACGTGGAGCTCGTCGGCGCCACGCTCGCGCCCGTTCAGATCAAGCAGCTCGAGGAGCGCATGCGCGAGCTCGTGGAGCAGGACCTGCCGTTTGTCCGCAGGCGCGTCCCGATTCCCGACGCGATCCGTCATTTCCGGGAGAAGGGCGACGAGGACAAGGCCCGCCTGCTGAGCTTCAAAGCCGGGGAGACGACGAGCCTTTACGAGCTCGACGGGACGGTCGGATATTTCTTCGGCTACCTGGCGCCATCGACCCGTTTCATTCAGCGCTTCTCGCTCGCGCCGTATGACGACGGGATCCTCCTGCAGCTTCCGTCGGTCACGAACCCGGACCGGATCGTGCAGCCCAAGCGCACGAAGAGGCTTTTTGACCTGCTCAAGGAGACGGTCAGGTGGCGGAAGATCCTCGAGGTCGAGGACATCGGGATGCTCAACGAGCTGATCCGGTCCGAGAAGTACGTCGATGTCGTGCACCTGGCCGAGGCGCTTCACGAGAAGAAGATCGCCCAGGTCGCCGACCTGATCGCACCCGAGCGCACGGGCGTGAAAGTCGTGCTGCTCTCCGGGCCTTCGGCCTCGGGCAAGACGACCTTCACCAAGCGTCTCGCTTATCAGCTCCGGATCAACGGGTATCGGCCCGTCCAGGTCTCGATGGACGATTACTTCCTGGATCGCGACAAGACCCCGCGCACCCCCACGGGGGAGCATGATTTCGAGTCGCCTTACGCGATTGACATCCCGTTATTCAAGCAGCACCTCGCGGCCATGATCGCGGGCAAGCCGGTGCGCCTGCCCCGTTACGATTTCAAGTCCGGCATGAATACCCCGTTCGGCAAGACGATCACGCCGGATGACCGCTGCGTGATCCTGATCGAGGGGATTCACGGGCTCAATCCGGTGTTCTCGGTGGGACTGCCCCGGGAGTCGCTCTTCAAGATTTACGTGAGCGCCCTGACCGAGGTGCCCCTGGACAACCACAACCGGATCCCGACGACGGATACCCGCATCCTTCGCCGGATCCTGCGCGACTATCAGTTCCGCAACTATTCGCCCGAGGAGACGATCAAGCGCTGGCCGCTGGTCCGCGAAGGCGAAACGCAACATATCTTCCGTTTTCAGGAGGAAGCCGACGTGCTCTTCAATACGGCGCTGATCTACGAGCTTTGCGCGATGAAGAGCCTGGTGGAGCCGCTGCTGACCCGGGTGAGCCCGGAGTCACCGGCTTACGCCGAGGCGAACCGACTGGTGAAGTTCCTTTCGTACCTGCTGCCGATTCCGCCGGAAAAGGTCCCGCTGCATTCGATCCTGCGCGAGTTCACGGGCGGCGGGTTTTTCCAGGATTGAGCGCGGCGAGGCGTCGGCTCAGGCTGCGCGCGCGCTTTTCCGCTCCGAGAGCAGCTCCTTGCGGCGCCGGAGGAAATCCTCGCCCCGCGTCTTGAGCTCGTCGCGATCCAGCGACTTGCGCGCGGCGCGGAAGACCTCGGTCTCCTCCTCCTTCATGTGGTGCTCGACGCTCTCCTGCAGGACCTGGAGCTTGGCGCCCCAGCTCTCGTCATCCTTGGCCAGCGCATCGAGCTCCGCGAGCAGAAGCCGGGCTACGTGATGCTCCTCGAGCGAGCGCAGCACCAGCTCCCGGGCGGATTTGATCTCCCGGAGCCGCGCATAGAGGATCTCCTCCTCGGCGGTGGCATGGGCCTCGAGCTGCTCGTGCAGCCTGAGGAACAGTTTTTCGCGGCTCGAGGCGCCACGCTTCGTCGTGACGGAGAGACGCTTGATGATCGCGCGCATTTCGCGGTGATCGGCCTGGATCGCATTTAGAATTTCCATGAGGGCGGGAATTGCAACGGGCATGCCCCGCGGTCCCGCCTAGCCTCTGGACCAAAGCGCGATTGTTGTGCATGATTGCGGAATGACGCTCTTGCTTAAGCAGGTTTTCGGCTTCATCAAGCTCCTGAACTCCGAGACGGGAGCCAATCAGATCGCCGCTGGAATGGTCTGCGGGATGATCCTGGGCTTCACGCCGGCCTTCTCGCTGCAGACGCTCCTGGTGATCCTGGTGATTTTCTTTTTCCGCATCCAGATCGGCGCGGCGCTCACGATGGCCTTCTTCTTCAAGCTGCTGGCCTTCGCGCTGGATCCCGCCTTCGATGCGGCCGGACGCGCGGTGCTCGGGAACGAGGGGTTGCGACCGCTTTTCACACAGCTTTATCACCTGCCGATCGTGCCGTTGACGCGTTTCAACAACAGCATCGTCATGGGGGCCGGCGTGGTGTCGCTCGCGCTTGCGGTGCCGTTTTTCTTCGTGGCGCGCGGGCTCGTGAAAACCTATCGCGCGCAGGTCGTGGCGCGCTTCGAGAAGACGGTCTTCTGGAAAGCGGTGAAGGCGACCGGGTTCTACAAGTGGTACGCGAAATACGAGGAGCTCCATGGCTAAGGCGAAAGGCCCGATCCGGGTCGAGGCGGTCGTCCCTTTCCTGATCGTGACGGCGCTGATCGCCGCCTATTTCATCCTTTTCTTCGATCGGCAGCTCAAGGCCGGCATCGAGTGGGCGGGCACCCAGGCCAATGGCGCCGAGGTGAACGTGGGCCGGCTCCGCACGAGCTTCCTGGGCGGTTGGATCCGGATCGGGGAGATCGAGGTCACGAATCCGCTCGAACCCGCTAAGAACCGCGTGAAGATCGGCGAGGTCCGGCTGGGGCTGCTTTGGGACGCGCTCTTGCGTGCCAAGTTCGTCGTGGACGACGCCGCCATCGAGAATATCGAGCTTGGGACGCCGCGCAAGAGTCCGGGGCTCGTGCTGCCTCCTCCGGCCGAGGACGGCAAGCCCTCGCGGCTCGCGCAGCTCAAGCAGGAGGTCTCCCGCGCGGTGCTGGGCGAGGCTGGCCAGCTGCTCGAAGGGCTCGATCCCTCGACCAAGCTCAAGGATCTGGGCAAGCTCAAGTCGGCGGAACGGGTGACGCAGCTCAAGTCCGAGCTCCAGAAGAAGGAAGGGGAGTGGGGCGCCGCGCTTGCCGCGCTTCCGGGGGAGAAGGACTTCTCCGCCTTGCAGGCCAAGGTAAACGCGCTTCAGGGTGGCGGGAATCCCGCGGAGATCGCCTCCAAGATCGCGCAGGCCAATGAGCTGCTCAAGGAGGTGGATTCCAAGGCGACGGCTCTGAAGGTTCAGGGCGAGAACCTCACGCGAGACGTGAACGCCTTCAGCGGCGCGATCGGCCAGCTCGACGAGCTGGCGCGGCAGGACCGCCTGGAGCTCGAGAAGATGCTGAGCATCCCGAGCCTGGATGCGAAGGATCTGGCGCGGCAGCTTTTCGGCGCGTCGATCCTCGACAAGATCGGCCAGGCGCAGGGCTATGCCACGATGGCGCGCAAGTATATGCCGGTGCGCGCGTCGGGCGCGAAAGGCGCGCCCGTGGCGATCGAGGAGAAGCCCGCCCGCGCCAAGGGCAAGACCTTTGAGTTCGGTCGGCCGAATTCCTACCCGCTTTTCTGGCTCAAGCGCGCGACGATCAGCTCCAAAGGGGCTTATTCCGCCTTTGCGGGCGACATCTCGGGCAAGCTCACGGATGTGACCTCCAGTCCCTCTCAGATTGGCCGGCCCGCGGTCCTTTCGCTCGAAGGGGAGTTTCCCAAGCTCGATATTCGTGGCGTGACCGCGACGGTCGAGATCGACCACACGCGTGAGGTGGCCGTCGAGCGCCTGAAGGCGACCGTCCGGTCCTTCCCGGTTCTGGAGCGGTCGATCTCGGAGTCGCCGGATCTGAAATTCGCGATCGCCAAAGCGCAGGGCTCTTCGGGAATCGAGGCGATGGTGACGGGCGATCGGTTCCGGCTCGCGTTAGATGGGGCATTCAGTCGCGCCGAATATCGCGTGGCCGCGAAATCCCGTACGCTTGAATCTCTTCTGCAAGGCGTGGTGCGCGACGTTCCTTCGGTGACTCTCAATGCGGTTGCCGAGGGTACGTGGTCGGATTTCGGCTTGTCGGTTCAGTCCAATCTGGCAGGCGCGCTCCAGGCGGGTCTGCAGCGCCAGCTGCAGGCGAAGCTGATGGAAGCTCGGCGCAAGATCGACGAAAAGGTGCAAGCCAGTATTTCGCAGGGCCGCGCCGAGCTCATGCAGCGGTACAACGATCAGAGAAATCGCTTCACCTCCCAGCTTGAGGATCGCCGTAAAAAGGTTGATGCAATGCGCGGTCAGGCGATGGCCAAGCTGAACTCGGTCAAGAGCCAGGGCGCCTCGGTTCAGCAAAAAGCCGTCGACCAGATCAAGCGCAAGCTGCCGTTCGGACGATAATTATTTGAATTCATTGACTTTAAAACGCTATAGACAGCCGCGTCACTATCATTTAGAATTTTTAATATAGTTAAGGTTTGTCAATACTAAGTAATGGGGTCTTAAAATGCGTTCCTCGAAATCGAAGTTTCCGATCTTCACCCTGACGGCTGGCCTGGCAATGACGCTCTGCGGCTGCGAGCAGAATGCGACGACGCGGTTTTCCGCTTTGGCTGCGGAAGAGGCGCCCCATCTGCTTGCTGATTATGAAACGCGCAGCGAGCTGAACGAGTTTTCGGGAAGAGCGCATGGTTGCTTTGCGTCGGAGACTTCCGTGATCGCGGTGCCGCAGGCCGCGGTGGAGCTCAGCGGCAATGCGAATGTCGCTGGAAGCCTGACGCTGCTGGATCGCTCTCAGCTGCGCATCTCCGGGAACAGCCGAATCGGCGGCGGTATCCTGCGCGATTTCAATGTCGAGATCCGCGTGAGTGGCAAGCCGCAGCTCGGAAGGGTGGTGGCAGGTGATCTATCCGCCTGGGAGCACGCGGCCGAGGAGCTCGAGGCTTATGCGCTTTCGCAGGTGGCTTCCCGAAAGTTGGATCGCATCGAGGGCTCGTTTGTCCTCAGCGGCGAGCCCGGGATCAATGTCGTCGAAATCGAGCATGACATCGAGCTTGCAGGCAAGAACAGCCTGATTCTGCAGGGTGACGCCTCGACGGTCTTCATCCTGAACGTGCGCGGGAGTATCCGCGTCTCCGGGCAGGCTTCGATCCTCCTGCGCGGAGGCGTGCTGGCCAGAAACGTGCTTTTCAATAACTTCGGCGGCGGTCGCGAGGTCTCGCTCAGCGGGCAGGGCTCGATCGCCGGCACTTTCCTGGCGCTCGAGCGCGGAGTAGCCGTGAGTGGAAGCGGCGAGTTCCTCGGAATGATCCTCGCCGGCCGTCATGTGAGGATTTCGGGCAACGGCCAGATCCTCAAGCCTGCCGGGTTCTGCGTGGAAGAGCCCGCGCCCGAGCCTTCGCCGGAGCCGAGCAGCTCGCCTACGCCTACGCCGAGCGAGACGGTGGTGCCGGAGCCTACGCCTTCGCCGAGCGAGACGGTGGTGCCGGAGCCTACGCCTTCGCCGAGCGAGACGGTGGTGCCGGAGCCTACGCCTTCGCCGACTGAGACGGTGGTGGCGGACCCTTCACCCACGCCCACCGCTGAGCCGTCGCCGAGCGCCACTCCTTGCGTCGGTCTGACCTGCGGCGGCGGCGTGATCGGGATCTGATCGCACAAACCACGCCCATCAGAAGGCCTGGCCGAATTTCGCGACGAAATACGAAGGCGTGCCGCCTCGGATGGTCTGAAGAGGAAAGCCGAAATCCAGCCGAAGCGCGGAACGGTTGAACTCCGGGAAAACGATTCGCAAGCCCATTCCCACGGAGTGGAGAAGGGAGGCGGAATCGTTGAAAGCGTCGCCCACGTCGTAAAAGGCCGCGCCGCCGAGGTGCACGCTCTTCAGGTGAAAGGATTTCGAGCGTAGCTCAAGATTCCCGGAAACGAGCTGTGAGCCCGAACGGTAGGCCGAAGGATAGCCGCGGAGCGCGTCGTCGCCACCCAATGTTTCGACTTGCCGGTCGAGATCCTCCCAGCGCCGCGTGAGTGCAGCGTGCGCATGGAGGCGCAGAAAGCCCCAGCGAGGGAAGGCGTTCTTGATTTCAAGAGAGGCCAGCCGGTTCACCCAGCTCGTGACCTTCTCGAGACCGGGCTGGTAGCGCGCCTGGGCGGCAAAGCCCGACTGCAGGAGGTTGTCGCCCCAGGACCAGGCCCATTTGAGCTCGGCCGCGGGCTCGAGATAGCTTGAATCGAAGCCGAAGAGCGGATTGGCAAAACGGGCTTCCGCCTTGAGGGAGGGTCCCAAACGAATGTCCTCGGTGATGGCGAAGCTCTCGATTTCGATGAAATCCCGGTAATCCGGAACATAAGCCTCGTACGTGAAGGCGAGCAGGCCGGCGTTCTCGTTCCGCGGAACGTAATTCCCGCGAAACTCCTGGTGCGAAGCCTGCGAAAGCGCCGCGCCGGGATCCGGCACGGTGTATTCCCGCAGATAAGCCAGCCAGCCCAGCGAGAGGTTCTGCTTGAGCTCGCGGCCGAAGGAGCGGGTCACGCGCGCGGAAGCCTCGACCCGCCGGCGTTCGAAGAGATACGGGAAATCCTCGCCCGTCCCGGGCAGCGTCACCTCGGCGAGCGCGCCTCGCGAGAAAAGTCGGAAGGTATCCCGGCGGAAAGCGGCCGAAACATTCCAGCCCCATTCGGCCTCCAGGCTTCGAAGCGGGCTTTGCACCACGAGTGAGCCCAGCGCGCCTTCGTTCCGGCCGCCTTGGCGGCTGAAGATCAGCGAAGCTTTCTGTTCGATCTGGAGCCGGCTACCCGCGAAGTAAGGGTCCGTATAGCGCTGGCCCACGGACCAGGAGGCCAGATCCATCTGGAAGTCGGCCGCGATCCCGCGCATGGTGCCGGCCACATTGCGCTCCTCGAGCTCGACGGTGAGTTGTTCGAGGGTCGAGCCGACGTAAGAGAAGTCGTAATTCGTGCGCAGGCTCCAGAGGTCCTTGGTCAGGACCACGGCTCGCACCTGCTCGGGCGTGCTGCCCTGGGCCGGTATGACCCGCGCAACAGCGGTGAAAAGCGCCTTGCGCAGATTGCGCTCGGTCTCGGCGATCGTCTCGGCGCGCCAGGGCTCGCCTTCGCGGAAGAGCAGCTCGCGCGAAATGACCTCGTCGCGCGTGGTCCGGTGCAGGGCATTCAGAAAAAGCGGCCACGGGTCCCGGTGATCGATCACCTCGCGGCTCAGAATGAGGATGCTTTCGATGCGCTTGCCCTCGGGGGCGGGCTCGGCCAGCAGGGACCGCTCGGTGAGCGCCTCGATGGCAAGCTCGCGCTGGTAGGCATCAGCTTCGGCTGGCTCGGCGCGCGCGGTATTGCCCAGCGCGGCCCAGGCGAGGCCCGTGAGGAAGCTGGTGAAAAGGCTGGTGCAAAGCAGTACGCGCCGCGCAAGGCGTCGCTCTCCGGGAAGCGGGAATAGGGGATTCACGATACCGAGTCTAGCACGCACGGTTGCTCCTGGGCGAGCAAGAGAAGTATGATGGTCCCCTATGTCGAAGTGGAAGCCTCGCTGGGCGGCTCGAATCGCCAAGATCGAAAAGTTCGTCGACCAGATCTGGTATCTGCCTCTTCTGGGCGGGCTCGCGGCGGCCGACCTGTTCCTGATCTTCATTCCTACCGATGGCTTCCTGGTGACCACGGCCATGCTCCGGCCGCGCAAATGGGTTTTCGCCTCCCTCTGGGCCGCGCTCGGCTCGGCGGCGGGCTCGGCCGCCTTTGCCTGGGTTTTCGCGACAATCGGTCACGGGGCGTTCTCCGATAACGGCTGGGTGAGAAGCACGGCGTTTGTGGAGGAGCATGGCGCCTGGGCGCTGGCGCTGGTCACGTTGGGGCCGATCCCGATCAATGTCGGGGTGCTGGCGGCGGCCATTCTCGATATGCCGCCCGCGGTGGTTTTCGCGTCCGTGTTTTGCGGGCGTCTCGGGCGCTATCTTTTCCTGGCCTGGGCGGCAACCCATGCGCCACGGCTGCTCACGCGGCTGACGGGCGTCCGCTCCGAGGTGAGCGGGATTCTCGAGGCCGAGGAGAAGCCTGGCGTGGCGGGGGTGGCGGGAGATGCATCAAGCCCGGCAGGTCATCGGTAAGGAAATGAGGAGCGTTCTCGCCACGGAAAGGTGAAGGTCTCGGGCGGGTGCGCGCTTCTGCGGGTTGCGGTGGTGGGGTGTTTTGCTTGGCTGGATTTTCTTGCAGCGAGGGGGTGTGAGTGGATGTGCAATCGGCTTCCTGGCTAGGTCATATCGCGAAATCGAAATCCAGATGTCTTGTCGATCGGTTCGACGAATCGAATCCGTTCGCCAGGGTCCGGGTGCGGCAGAGCGAGTACTTGCGTACTTTCGGCCGATACTTGGAATTGAAGGAAGGGTTTTCCGGGCAAAGTCAGTTTCACTCTTTTGAAGAGACCTCTTCCAGAGTGAATACAATCGTGCCGTCTGGATTTTCCGACCGCCTCAGTATTCGGAAGGACGATCCAGATCGGAAGAGAACCTCGTTCTCTTGCCCATGGTACGAAGAGAGCTGCGAGATATCCTTCCCGGATCTCGAGCGGATATAAAAAGCGTGCGGACTCGTTTTCGGGTCTGGGGAAAATCGAAGATCCCGATAGGTACTTAGGAAACCAGGATCGGTGACCACCGCTCCCTCGAAATATTGAACTAAGACCGCAGCAGGAAGCGTTGTGAGCCTAAAGACCTCACCACGATAGCTTGGTAGTTTTCTCAAGCCGCAGTTCACTGCTGTTATGAACGGCTGGAATTTAGCCAATTCCGGACTCGACGATCGAAGTGCCGCGTTAACGGCGAGGGTACCTTGAGTATATTCGTAGATTGCTATTCGTTCATCGTCAGTAAGACCGTGACGATCTGCCGCATCTGACTTGGAATCATGTCGAACGACGTCGTATGTTCCAAAATGCCTAAATGACTCGCGAAACTCTACATTTGACCCATTGCAGATCGAAGTGTCATCGAACGCCGCAGGCGATCGGACTGCTCCGGTAGAGCATCCGAAAAAAGCTAAGTACAAAGTGGCAGTAATGAGCCAGCGTTTCATCTCTAAGAAAGTTTACACGAATTCTGGAAGAGCGACATCCCTGGCAGGAAAACAAAATTCATCACGATATTGCCCGCTCAGGAAGGCTCGTTTAAGCGGAATATTTTCTTGACATGGGTTCCGTTTTTTCCTGGCATCTGGATTCGCTTTTTTGAAACGGCCTCTCAGATAGAGCCATAACGACCGAGTTTTGCCTGTATCAGGTTGATCTCGCCTTGCTATCCCGCGAGGCGCTTCTCCTTTCTGTTTCGCCTTGGGAGCTCTGCCAGAGGCCTCGAATCCGTCCTGAAAATCGGGTGTATAGATTGCGCATGTCACTCACGCATCTTTCTGATTTGGACTTGGTAGCGAACTTCGGAGATCTGATCGTGGATGAGCGCGAGGGTCTTGCGCGTCAGCTGGAGTATCTGGCGGAGCTCGATCGCAGAAAGCTTTTCTTTGAGTACTCCTCGCTTCGGGCTTTCCTGGTTGGCCAGTACCGAATGGAAGAATGGCGAGCCGAGCAACGAGTCCGGGCGGCGAGGCTGCTCAAGCGCTTCCCTGAGATCAAGGCGGGAATCGAAAGCGGAAAGATGAATTTCACCCTTCTCGAAATCGCCCAGGGATGCGCTCATCGCGAGAAGCTCACGGACCCGGAACTGGCGGAGCTGCTGAAGGATCTTGCCGGAATGAGCTGCGCGGGAGCCGAGCGGGAGCTCGCTCGTCGGTTTCCGGGATCCGTGAAGCTTCCTCGCGACCGCATCCGCCCGCTGACGGAAGACCTCTCAGAAGTTCGTTTTGTGGCAAACGAGGAGCTGCTTGAGAAGCTCGAAGACATTCGTGGTCTCCTGGCGCATTCGCATCCCGGCCTCTCAATGGCGGAGTTGATTGATATCCTTGCTACCGAATACCGCACGCGCCATCATCCGGAGGAGCGGGCCAAGCGGGCAACGGCCCGGGCAGAGAGAAAGGACGGCACGCAAGAGAAGCAAGATAATGAAGGCGAGCAGGCGACTGAAACAGTCAAAACACCCACGGTACCCTTGGATGCGGTGAGGCGAAGCCCTTCGCGGCGAACAGTGCATGAACTAATTCGAAAACAGGGCTATCAGTGCTCCTATGGGGATCCGATTACCCAGGGGCGGTGCCAGTCCCGGCATGGCTTGGAGCTTGATCACCTGAAACCGTGGTCTCTGGGCGGGAAAACCGAGATTTCAAACTTGAGATTCCTTTGCCGCAACCACCATAGGAGGGTTTCGTTTCAGCAGTTCGGGGAGAGTTGGCGATATTTTGCAAAACATAGGGGCTTCAGTTAGGTTTGGCCGCATGAAAAATACAAATCGGGCCAGAGCGGCGCTTCTTGGCATTCTTCTCTCATGTGTTTCTCAGTCCGCCATGGCCGTGCCGGAGGTCGGGGTAACTCTCGGTGTTCTCGATCCGTATCCGGGATCGATCAGTGTCGGGGTGGGTGTGGCGCCCTTTGATTGGCTCGAGGCAAGGGTGATGGTGGGCTACACCGGCGCTGACTGGATGAACGTGAAGCTTCCGCTGACTTCTACGGTGATTCAGCCGGCGATTCGCGCGCGGCTTCCGGGTGCGCTGATCTCTCCGGTTCTTGGAATCGGTTACAGCGTGGTCCGTACCAGTGGATACGATGAGCTGGCTGGGCAATCCTCGACCACTGCGCTGCCTGTGGGTCTGATCGGATTGGACTGGAAGATCCTCTCTGGACTGAAGCTCGGGTTGGGCGGCCTGTTCGCGCTGGATCAGGGGTCGCCGCGGCTCCGTGATCTGTACGCGAGCCCGACGTTCCAGACATTTTCTCCTTATCTGGAAATTGGCTATTGGTTCTGAGACGCCAGTATGGAGAAAACAGCCAAGAGAATCCGCAATCCGAGCCGTCTGCGCACGAACTTCATCCTGTATGTTCAGGATCAGGAGAAGAGCGCGAAATTCTACACCACCGTTCTCGCGCAGGAGCCCAGGCTCCATGTCCCTGGAATGACGGAATTCGAGCTGGGCGACGGGTGCGTCCTCGGCCTGATGCCGGAGAAGGGGATCAAGCGACTGCTGGGGAGCGCGCTACCGGATCCGGGCGCCGCCCACGGCGTCCCACGAGCCGAAGTTTATCTCAGTGTGGATGATCCCGAGGCGTTTTACCGCCGGGCCTTGCAGCTTGGCGCAAAGGATCTCAGCCCCATCCTGGCGCGCGACTGGGGCGACTCGGCGGGTTACGTCCTGGATCCTGATGGGCACGTGCTGGCGTTTGCCACGGCCCGGTGAGTGAAGATGAGCGGGGCTAGCTTGCGGCCTTCCGCGGCTTGCGCGTGCGCATGTTGAGCAGCTCCACCGCCAGCGAGAAGAACATGGCGAAATAGATATAGCCTTTGTCGATATGCATGCCCGTGCCCTCGGCGAAGAGCATCACGCCGATGAGCAGCAGGAACGAGAGCGCCAGGATCTTGATCGTGGGATGCCGATGCACGAAGTCGCTGATCTTGCCGGCGGCCAGGAGCATCACGCCCACGGCGATCATCATGGCCGTGACCATGACCCAGAGGTCCTGCGCCATTCCGACGGCGGTGATCACCGAGTCGAGCGAGAAGACGATATCCAGCACGATGATCTGCGCGAGGATCGTGGCGAAGGAGGCTCCTTTTCGCGGGAGGTCGGGCCCCTCGTGGTGGGCCTCGAACTTGTCGTGGATCTCATAGGTCGACTTGCCGATCAGGAAAAGCCCGCCGAGCAAGAGAATCAGGTCCCGTCCCGAGACGTCGCGGCTGAAGGCGGTGAAAAAGGGCTCGGTCAGCCCCATGACCCAGCTGATCGAGAAGAGCAGTCCGAGCCGCGTCAGGAGCGCGAGCGAGATGCCGATGCTGCGGGCCTTGGCCTGGCGCGCTTTGGGCAGCTTGCCGACGAGGATGGCTATGAAGACGATGTTGTCGATGCCGAGCACGATTTCCATCGCGGTGAGCGAAAGCAGGGCGATCAGCGAATCGGGATTCAGAAAGGATTCCATGGGCGGATTGTGCCACAGTCGGCTGGTTCGAGGAATGCATTTCCGCAGCGATGAGGTATGGGCATGAGCCTGGATCCTATCAATAGCCTGGCACTCGGCATCGGAGGGGGGCTCGCCGTCGCGTATGCGGTGCGGGTGGTCATCAAGGGGCGCGCCCATTTCGATCGGGTGGAGCAGCAGGGGAGCGGGCTATTTCTCCGGCGGACGCTCATGGAGATGGGGTACTGGGGGATGCAACCGCTCGCGCAGGGGCTGGTTCGCGCCGGGATTTCGGCGTCGGCGGTGACCTGGGCTTCGTTCCTTCTGGGCGGAGGGGCCGGGGTGGCTTTCGCCTTCGGGAGGCTCGAGCTCGGGGGGCTGCTTGGGGCGTTTTCCGGCATTCTGGATGCGGTCGATGGAATGGTCGCGCGGCTCAGCGGCACGGCGACGACGCGCGGCAAGATCCTCGACTCCACCTTGGACCGTTACGTGGAATTTTTTCTCTTTGCCGGCCTGCTGCTGCATTACCGGCAAAACTTCGCGCTGGAGCTGCTTGCGCTGATCGCGCTCGCCGGCTCGTTCATGGTGAGCTATTCGACGGCGCTTGGGGAGATCTTCGAAATCGAGCTTCGAGGCGGCAGCATGCGCCGGCCGGAGCGGATGCTTTGCCTGGTGCTGGGCGCGCTGCTTTCGGCGCAGCCGGTGGCCATGCCGATCGCGCTCGGACTGATCGCAGTGGTCGCGAATCTTTCGGCTATTCGGCGCTTCCGGGAGATTCGGAAAGTTCTTTGAGCGCTGGCGCTGTTTGAAGACAGCGGTTCAGCTTTTCGGGCGGAATGGGGGGGCGCGCCTTGAAGCTCGGTGCCGGGGCGCGCGGGCCTGACATGAAGCCCAGTGCCGAGAGCGGCCCCCAGCGTCCGGTAAAGCCATAATACGGCTCGAGCTCCAGGGGAAGCAGCCGCCTCCAGCTCTCCCAGGCCCTTCCTCGCGCGGCGTGATCGAGCGCGAGCGCGAGCTTGCGGCCTTCGGTGGGATAGGTGGCGTGGGTTCCCAGGGCGCTGAACGCCTCGGGGTGCTCGGGGGTCCAGTCCAGCTCGGAGGCGCAGTGCCAGGCGCCGCCTTCATGCGCGGCATAATAGCCCGCGAGGGGCCGGTGGCTGAGTGCGCCGCGCGCGTCCTCGCGAAGCTCGATGAGCATTGCGATGCCCTCCCAGTCGCCTTCATGATTTCCGATTCCGATGGGCGTGGCCTCGTTGTAGGGCGAGTAGTACCAGTACTCGAGCAGCACGCGCAGAGTGCCGGCAGGCGCTGCGCCGGCGTCGGGCTGGCGCGGACTCAGCCGCCAGAACATCGGTACCCGCTCAAGCTCGCTTGCGGAGAGCCGGCGGAAATCAGGGTAATTCCCTTCGAAACGGAGATTCTCGGGCGCCGGGGGCTTCCGGCCTTCGGGCTTCCGTCCGAGCTTGCGAAGCAGGGCGGGAAGCGCCTCGCCCGCGGCGGCCACGCGCCGGCTGCGCGCCGAGGAGGGACCGGACCAGAGAGAGCAGGCCTTGAGGAAGTCGAGGGGGTCCATCGGTCCGAAGCGTTCCTCGGGATGCCACCAGATCCGGGGCGCGTAGCGGCGAAGCAGCTGCTCGAGCTCCGCGCGGGTTCGTTCCAGCGCGGGAGGGAGTGGCGCGGGCGGATAAGCTCCGCAGTCCGCGCGCGCGCTCCAGACGCTTTCGGGCCTCTGCAGGGTCTCGCGCAGGAGCGGAAGAGTGCTGACGCTGCTTTCGGAAGCATGCGCGGACCGCAGCGCCGCCAGGCCGGCGACCAGGGCCAGGTGAAATCCTCTCATTCCTTTCTCTCTCTCCCCTGAGGTCAATGCTACCGGAGCGCGGAAGAGATGCCAGGGTGCGATCCAGTTGCCCGCTTCGATTTTCTAGCTCAGCTATTTAATCCGGGGATTCTCGGGCCAGGCATGGCGGGGGTAGCGGCGGGAAAGCGCCGTGCGGAGCTCGGGATAGCCGCGTTCCCAGAAGCCCGCGAGATCCGTCGTGATCTGCACCGCGCGTTGGTTGGGCGCGAGCAGGTGCAGGGTGAGCGCCAGCCTTCCGCCCAGGATCGCCGGGCCCCGGCTCATGCCGAAGAAGTCCTGGAGCCGCGATTCCACCCAGGGAGGCTGCCCCAGGCGATACTGCACGCGCGCTCGCCGTCCGCTCGGCAACTGAATCGTCGAGGGGACGAGCTCCTCGAGCCGTCCCAGCGCCTGGGGCGCGGAGCGGGCGAGCGTCTGCTCGAGGATTTCCCGCGGCCAGTCGAGCTCCGCAAGCTCCGAGAGCGCGAACTTGCCTTTCACCGCTTCGAGGAGCAGCGCCGGCGAGAACGCGGGGATGCCGAAATCGGGGAAATGCGTGCGCAGCAGCTCCAGCCGGGCGATCGCGGCTTCGATCGATTCGGCGGCCTCGGCACCCGTGGCCTTCGCGAGCGCGCTCACGCACTCGGCGGGCGAGAACTGGAGCAGCGCCTCGGGCGCCGTTCCGAGCGCCTGCTTGAGCAGCACGCGGGCTGCGGCTTCGAGATCACGCGGAACGCCGCGGTCCTCATCGAGCACGAGCTCGTCGTAGCGTAGACTCGACACCGAGACCACGCGGCGGCGCTCGGCGTCCCAGAGGACTTCCTCGGACTCCTTGAGCGGCGAGGGCTCGAGGTCAAAAAGCCATTCAGGGCGGATCGGGCAAAGCGATCGGACCTTCACCTGGGAACGCGCCTGGCCCAGGCCCTGCTGCTCCTGAACGTCGAGCGCGACGAAATGCTCGTGCTCCGTCACCGAGCCGGTCTCATCGACTTTCCCCGAGCCTCCCGAGGAGAAAAGCAGCTCCGAAACGGGCGAGATCCCGGCCTTGGGTTTCTTGCGCGCCACACGATCGGGGAAGCCCGCGAGTACGGCGAAACGGAGGCGGTCGTCTTCGCTCTTTTTTTGGTGTTCGGGAGCGCGCGCGCCGCCCGGAGCGGAGCCGGAACCGAAGGCGGAGAGCAGCTGGGTCGCCGCCCGCCGCACCGAGGGGATCGCGCCCGCCCCGCGCAGGCATTCGAGCGCGTCGAGGCGATCCAGCTCTCCTTCGCCGATCAGCGCGGCGAGGGTGGCGGCCTGCTCGAGCACGCCTGTGCGCTCGGCCTCGACCAGGAGGCGCGCTAGCCGTGGATGCGCGGGAATGCCCGCGAGTCGTCGCCCGAGCGGCGTCAGCGCGGCCTCACTCGCGGGAGTCCCGACCGCCCCCAGCCGATGCAGCAGCAGCTGTGCGGCCTCGAGCGAGTTGCGCGAGGGCGCCTCGAACCAGCCAAACGCGAAAACATCGCGGATCCCGAGCGCCAGCAGCTCAAGCGCCGTCTGCGAGATGTCGGCGCGCCGCACCTCGGGCGTATCAAAAGCCACGCGCGAGGCGAAGTCGCCTTGCGTGTAGAGCCGCAGGCACCGCCCGGGCGCGGTCCGGCCGGCGCGCCCCGCGCGCTGGATCGCCGAGGCGCGGGAGATCGGGCGGGTCTTGAGCGCGGGCATTCCGGACCACCACGAGTAGCTGGCCTGGCGGTGCAGCCCGCTGTCGATCACGGTCGTGATCCCTTCGATCGTGAGCGAGGTTTCGGCGACGTTCGTCGAGAGGATGATCTTGCGCTTGCCGGGAATGGGCCGGATCGCGCGATCCTGCTCCTCGCGCGTGAGCTCCCCGTGCAACGGAAGCACGAGCGTCCCGCTTCCCGCGACACTCGAGAGCGCGTCCGCGGCACGGCGGATTTCGCCCATTCCCGGGAGAAAGACCAAAACATCCCCCTCGCGCGCGAGGGCTTCCCGGGCGGCGTCGCGCACGGCAAGCTCAAGCGGCCGGGAGGAAGGCGTGGGCAGATGCTCGATCGTGACCGGATGAAGGCGCGCTTCGATCTTGAGGACCGGGCAGGCACCCCGGCCACCTGGGTCTCCCAGGAAACTCGTGAGCGCCTCGGTGTCGAGCGTGGCCGACATCACGATGAGCCGCAACTCCGGCCGACGCGTGCGCTGCAGCTCGCGAAGATACCCGAGCGCGATGTCCGAATGGAGATGGCGCTCGTGGAACTCGTCCAGTACCACCGCCGCCACGCGCTTGAGCTCGGGATCCGCCAGGAGCTTGCGCATGAGCATTCCTTCGGTCAGAAAGCGCAGGCGGGTGGCCGCGCTTCCGACGTTCTCGAAGCGGAACTGATATCCGACCGTGCGCCCGGGGCTTTCGCCGAGATCCTCGGCCACGCGGACCGCTGCCCACTTCGCGGCCAGGCGCCGGGGCTCCAGCACCCAGATCTCCTGCTCGGGCCGGCGGAACGAAGCTCCCAAAAGCGCGGGCGGAACGCGCGTGGTCTTGCCCGTCCCCGGCGAGGCCTGGAGCACGAGATTGGGCACCTGCTCGAGAGAGCGCAGCGCCTCGGGCAAAAGCGCATCGATCGGCAGCGGAATGCGGGCGGCAGCAGGCGGTTTCACGTGCCGTTATCCAAGCAGGAGCGGGGACCTTCCGTCAAGTTCCCGCTTGACGGCCGTCGCGGAATGGAGCTTGATTTTGGGCATGAGCGGGATACGCTTCGCGCCTTCGCCGACCGGGCGCTTTCATCTGGGCAATCTGCGCACTGCCTGGATCTCCTGGCGCTGGGCGCGCGCTTTGGGCGAGCCCTGGGTGCTGCGCTTCGAGGACATCGATCGGCCGCGGGTAGCTCCGGGCGCGCGCGAGCTGCAGCTTGCCGATCTTCGGCGGCTGGGGCTTGAGAGCCGCGCCGGCGATGAGCGGCACCTGCAGAGCGAGCGCGAGGAGCGGCACTGGGAGCTCCTGCTGCGCGCCTGGCATGAGGGCCGGGTTTATCCCTGCTCCTGCTCGCGCAAAGAGGTGCTCGACGATCTCAGGACCGCTGCCTCGGCGCCGCACGGCGAGCCGCCGCTTTACGGCGGGCGCTGTCGGGAGCCCTCTCGGCGGCCCGTGCCCACGCATCCGACGCTTGCGTGGCGCTTTCGGGGCGAGGATCCCGGCGGCGCCCGGGATTTCATCGTGGCGCGGTCGGCGGCGCGGCCGGGGTCGAAGCGGGAGCTGGAGGGTCCGCCGGATCGGGGCAGCTTCGCGCCCGCGTATCATTGGGCCTGCGCGATCGACGATCATGACGGCGGCTACGCGCTGCTGGTGCGTGCCTGGGACCTGGCGCACGCGGTGCCGCACCAGCGGGCGATCCATGAGTGGGTTTGCGCGAGCACCGGGAGCGGGAATCCTTACCCGGCGGTCTTTCACACCTCTTTGCTCACGAGCGATTCGGGCGGGCGCCTGGAAAAAAGGACGCGCGGGGTGACGCTGCCCGAATTGGAGGCGGCGGGCCTTTCTCCGAGCGAGATCCTCGAGCGGTTCGAGCGGAGCTTTGAGCTGGACGCGGCTTCTTATTCGCCCGGAAAGATCTGGGGCGAGGCGCGCGAGACGATCACTTTGGGGGAGCTGGGGTTCGGACGCTGCTAGTTCGGTATAGCCACGCCACGCGCACCCGTCTAGTCCCTCGACACCTTCGGCGCCCGATTCTTTGGGCATCTCCCCGTTTTCTCGGGCTTTCCTGGGAAGACAAGCGGGCATGACCCTTGCTCAGTGCTTCGCCGGCGCGTTTGGCGCCGTGAGGAGCTTCGATCATGCGATTCCACTGGATACTGAGCTTGTCCCTGCTTTTCATCGTTCCCGCATTCGCCGGGGACATCAGTTCCGTACAGGAACTTTTCCAGGTGAAGCTCGATCTCGAGCCTAATCGCTTTCTACCCCTGCCGGCAAAGGAGATCACCGCGCAAGTCCCGGTGAAGCTCCTGACCGGGAAGAACAACCGCATCATTGGCCTCGTGGTCGAGGGCTCTGATTTCAATTATCTCCAGAAGGACGGCAGCGTTTACCGGATGCATATGATTTCGTCCGCCGCCTCGATGGAAGTGCTCCGTTCGCGCAGCTTCGAGCTGAGCGCCGTGGTTCCCGTGCGCGGCAAGATCTCGCTTTTCCAGGTCGACGGTACCAAACTTGACCCTGAGACCGGCGGGCCACTGATCGTTAAGTATGCGAGCAATGTCCTGGGTGGAATGAACCAGGTCAGGCTCCACCTCGCCCGGCGCGGCAACACCTGGGTGGCGGCCAAATCAGAGAAAGGCGCCGCTACCGGCCCCTATGTTCGGACGATTACCGTCGAGATGGGACTTCTGGGCCTCGGCTTCACAGCGCCGGACTACGCGATGCTCGATCCCAACGCGATCGTCAAGGCACTCGGGCGGACGGAGGTCACGAATCCCGCCGTCGCGACGAATATGATGAAAGCCGGCGAGCGGACGATCACGGACTTCGAGGCGCGCCCGGAGGTCATCGGGCCGGTGCAGATCATGCTTTCTTCGCAAAAGGCGGGTTAAGCCGTGCGTGGTCCGAGAGCTCAGCTCCTGTCTCGAGTGGGGCGCGGGTGAATGGTAATCGAGCTGCTCGAGGATCTCAGGATCGCCGCTTCGGCGGCGCCCGGGATTTCATCGTGGCGCGGTTCGAGCGAAGCTTCGAGCTGGACGTGGGGCGAGGCGCGGGAGACGATCACTTTAGGGGAGCTCGCTCTTTCGTGAACTTGGGGATCTGGATCGCACTCTCTGCGACGCTTTCGCTTTGGGGATGGGCCGAAGAGCTCCCCGGCGTGCCGTGTCCCTCTGAGTTTTCCAAAATTGCCGCTGCATCGCCTTCGGTTTTCGAGCCTTGGTCCTTCGGAAAGCCGGTTAAGCTCCGCCCGGAGCAGGTTTTGCCTCCGGAGTTTCTCGCGAAAGTGGAGGAGACGCTCGGAGCCGTGCGCGTTGAGGTGAGTCAAAACAGGAATCAGATGTTTTTCAAGGTCCATGCCGGGCGGCGCAAATCCCCGTTCATGAAGTGGGCGCTCGTGAAGGAGCCTCAAGCCAACACGCTGGAGATGGGGGAGCTGCGTCTGGAAAATCCCTTGGAATCGACGGGTGGATTGCATCTTTCGCAGAAAAATAAAGGCCTGCCCTTCAAGGTTTTTCTCTACGCCCGGGAACGCCTGTTCGAGTTCGCACGGGCGGGAGGATTCACCCGTTTGGTGAGTCACGAGTCGCAGAACTTCACCGTGCTCATGCTTTATCGGAAAATGGTCGGAATGGAGGGAGCTAACGCGGCCTCCAGCCAAATGATCTCGACCCTGGATGAGCTCTATGAGTTCGCAAAGAAGCTCCCGGAGGATATTCGCCCTCGAAGCCTGGACGCGTTTTCCCGAAGCCTGGGCGACTATAACAAGACGGCCGATGGAGCCGAGGCCCTTCAGGCGAAGTTGACCGAAATCCGTAAGTCGGGAGCCAAGCTTCCTGATGGGTATACGGAGTACAAGAACGCCGCGGGCCAAACGCTGGCGATCGCGGTGCAGGCACCGGGGCGCGAGGAAAGGCAGGTTTTTTACCTGAATCCTCAGAGTCCTTTCCCTCGGGTTTTACAGTGGATGCAGATCAATAAAGAGCAGCATGTGCCCCGCCTGGTATTGGATATTTGAAGATACTGGACTAAATTGATCCAATAAGGTATGCATGACTCCGCTGGGAGCCGTACCATGAGTTTTCGTTTGCAGCCGATCCGATTGGAAGATCACCGATTCCTGGAATCCTTCAAAACGATCTTTGATTCCGGGGAGGCCTTTGCCTTCGGTACCGAAGGCGAAGAGTTCTCCCGCATCAACTGCAATGGCATCATCGCTCTCGAAGGCAGGGTCGGGGGAAGTCCGGCGGGCGTGGTGCATACGGACTTCCGGGTGAACGGCGGGAGCTTCGGTCGCGCCAACTCGCGCAAGCTCGAGGCGTTTCTCAAGCACGCGCTCGCCCAACGGATGCCGGTAATCCTGATCGTGAACAGCCTGGGCGTGCGGATCATGGAAGGCCGCGCGGTTTTCGCGGACGCCTTCGGCCTGGTGCCGATCCTGACGCGCTTTCGGAAGCAGAATCTCCTGATCACCTGCGCCGTCGGCAAATGCCTGGGCCTGGGCGCGCTGGTCTTCGGCATGGGCCATTACCGCATGGGGGTTCGAGGCGAGTCCTTCGTGAATCTCACCGGGCCCGAGGTGATGAGCCTTTTCTTCGGCGCCAAATTTGACTTCGAGGAGTTCGCCAGCGTGGAGCGGCAGTTCCAGAGCAACGGCCTGGTCCACGAGCTCCAGGATTCCAAAGACGAGCTGTTGAAACGCGCGCGCCATATCGTGGCCTTCGCGACCGGCAACTCGGGCGCCCTTCGAGCCGCGGCGGCAACCCCCGTCAAGCCTGCGAAAACATCCGCCAAGGTCGAAGAGCGGCTTCAGGAGCTACTGGGCCAGGCCGGCGACGCGAACCTCGAGATCTTCCACCAGCAAAGCGGCGTGGTGCGGGCGTTCCTGATCCGCAGGGGCGAGCGGCTTCTCGGCGCCGTGGCCAATCCTCCCGGCCAGGCCAACAACATGATGACCGTTCCGGGCCTCAAAAAATACTCCGCGGCGCTCGATTTCTTCTCCGCCCTTGGCATTCCCGTCCTGTCTTTCCTGGATACTCCGGGCGCCGATCCGCGCGCCGAGCAGTCCGATCGCGACATCATCGGGGCGATGCTCGAGACGGTAGGGAAGATCGTCGAGTATCCCCACGGCAAGATGGGCGTGATCGTCGGGCGCTGCTTCGGCGGCGCGACGGTCCTGGGCTTTCCGCGCACCCTGGGCGCGCAGAAGACGGTCGCGCTCGAAGGCTGCACGCTCGGGATCATGCACGAAAGCATCATCAGCCGGGTGCTCGCCGGCTCTCCCCGGATGAAAGAGGAATGGGACAGGACGACGCTCACGCAGACCCCCGACCTGCGCGACGTCATCTCCAGCGGCGTGATCGACGAGCTGATTTCCGAGCGCGAGCTCGGCGCTCACGTCGAAGACTTCCTGCGATCGCTGGAGCCTTCCGAGGTCCGGAAGCTCAGCTCATGGCCTCGAGTAGAGCGCAGGCGGCGAGTCCGCCTCCTCCCGCGGAAACCAGCAGAACTTTCTGTCCGGCTTTCGTGACCTGGCGTTTCTGCAGCGCCTCGAGCGCGATGCCGACGCTCGCCCCGGAGGTGTTCCCGGTCACCTGAACGGTCTCGACGACCTTTTCGGACGGGACCTGCAGGCGTTTGGCGACCTCGCGAAGCAGGTGCAGGTTGGCCTGGTGAGGGACGACCCAGTCCAGCTCGCCGATGGTGAGGCCTAAATCCCCGAGAAACTGCCGGGCGCTTTCAGTCATGCCTTCGACCGCTTTCACGAAAAGAGCCGCGCCCTGCTGCATCTTGAGATGGCAGGTCTCCGGAGCCGGCGAGCGCGTGTAAGGAGCGCGCGAGCCGCCGGAAGGAATCGAAATGATGTCAGCCACGCTTCCGTCGGAGAAGAGCCGCGAAGCGAGGTAGCGGAAGGCGGCGCCTTCACGGGCGGCGGTGACGAAGCATGCGGCGGAGCCGTCGCCGAAAAGCGCCGATGTCGAGAGGTCGCGCCGATCGAGGAACTTCGACCGGATATCGCAGGCGACGAGCAGCACGGAGTCGCCTGTGCTCGAAACCAGCGAGGAGGAGACGTGCAAGCCGGTCACGAAGCCCGCGCACGCGGCTCCCAGATCGAACGCGCCCACGCCCTGCAGGCCCAGCCGCTCCTGGAGCAGCGGGCTCGTCGGCGGCGTGAGATAATCCCCCGAAATCGTCGCCAGCACGAGCTGGCGCACCCGTGCGTGCTCTTCGGGAAAGGCCTCTAGAAGCCGTGAAGCCGAAAGGTAGGCGAGATCCGAGCACGCCTGCTCCTCGCTCACCCAGTGCCGCTCCCGGATCCCGGTTTTCTGCTCGATCCAGGAGCCGCGAAGCTTGGCGTCCATCCACGCGGCGACGTCGTCGTTGGTCATGAGACGCTCCGGCAGAGTCGCCTCCAGTCCCTTGAGGTAGATCGCGCTGGCGGGCCGGTGCAGGCTCATCTCAGACCTCCAGCGCTCCCTGTGAACGCAGCATCGGAAGCCCGCCGCTCACGGTGATCGTCGAGCCGTTCATGTAAGTCGTCGGGGAGAGGAGCGGCTCCAGCGCCTCGGCGACCTGGTCGGGCGCGCCGAGAGCGCGCATGGGGATCAGCTCGGGCATCTTCTCGGCGAAATGCGAGCGCTTCCAGTAGCGCCGGTTGCGGCTGGTCGCGATGATCCCCGGGCGGACGATGTTGGCGCAGATCCCGAACTCCCCGTAATCCACCGCCAGATTGACGAAAAGGGCTTCGAGCGCTCCTTTGGCCGAGCAGTAGAGGCCGAAGCGGCTGGTGCCGGTGAGAACGGAGAGGCTTGAAACGAAAACCAGGCGACCGAAGCGGCGTGCTTTCATTTCAGGAAGGGCCTGCTTCAGGAGCCAGAGATTTCCCAGAACCGCGGAGTCGATCGCGGCCTTCTGCTTCTCCCAGGGAATCTCGTGGAAGAGCTTGAGCTTCGGAATCCGGGGGGCGGCGTTGAGCACGATCGCTTCCGCCTCGCGGATCCGCTGGAGACCTTCGGCGTCCGTCGCCTCAGGCTCGTCCAGGGAGAAGACGAAACCCCGGGCCGGGATTCCCTTTTCCGAATAGTCGGCAAGCGTCGCGTCGAGGCTTTCGCGCGAGGAGGCGGTGATGCAAACGTCGTCGCCGGCGGCCGCGCGACGGCGAGCCAGAGCTTGCGCGATTTCGGAGGAGCCGCCCGTGATGAGAGTCTTCATTCCGGCTTACCCGCGCCCAAGGATCCCAGCAGTGCCGCCAGGGAACTCAGGCTCTCGAAATTTTCCGGGGTGACGGCCTTCTGGGGGATCTTCACGCCGAACTCGTCCTGCAGCTCGAGGATCGCCATCGCGGTCATCAGGCTGTCCAGGCCATAGTCGGCCAGGAGGGCGTCGGGCGAATCCGGAGCGGGGTTCATGCCGGCTTTCCTGAGGGAGTTTCGGATCCGATCGAGCATCGTGCTTTGAATTTTCTCAAAAGCCCCTGAAAGAAGCAACCTCACGTGATGCGCGTCGCGCTCCCCTTGAGCGCGGCGAGCTCGGCCCGAAGCAGCTTCCCATTGGCCCCGCGCGGAAGGCGGGTCAGCCGGAAATACTCGCGCGGCAGCTTCAGCGGGGATAGGCGACTTGCGAGCGCGGCCTGGAGACCGGCTCGCCCGCTTGCGGCGAGGGAGTCGCCGCAGACGACGAACGCCAGGATTTTGGCGCCATAGAGCGGATCGTCCTCGATCAGGATCGCGACGTCCTCGACACCCGGCACGTCGCGGAGGGCCGCGGCGATCTCATGCGGGCTCGTGCGTTCGCCGCCGATGTTGAATAGCTCGTCCTTGCGACCATGTATGGTGACCAGGCCATTCGCGGCGAGCGTGGCGCCGTCGCCGGAGTGAAGCCAGCCGTCCCGGATCTTCTCCGCCGTCCCTGGGGCATCGCCGAGATAGCCGAGCATCACCTGGCTGCCTTGCACGCAGAGCTCGCCCTCGGGCGTAAGCTTCACCGAGAAGTCCCCGACCGGATAGCCCACGCCCTCGACGAAAAACGCCGGATCACGGCTCGAGAAGCTCAGCACTCGCGGCGACGCTTCGGTCAATCCGTAGTTGTTGTAAAGCGTGGCGCGGGGAAAACGCTCCCGCAGCCGCTTGCGAAGATCCACGCTCATCGGCGCGCCCGCCGAGACGACGTGGGTGATGCCCTGGCACTTCCCATCCTGTCCCCGGGTCAGGCGCAGCAGGGCCTCCCAGTGAGACGGAACCCCGCTCCACATCCCGCGCGCTTCGCCCGCGTCGAGGAGCTCGCGCACGTCGATGAAGCGCTCCAGGAGGAGGCTCGGCACGCCGGTCGCGAAAGCGGGGAGCACCTGCCCGAGCAGGCCGTACGAATAGGAGAGCGGCAGAAAAAGCGTCTGCTCGGTCGCGCGATCGAAATCCAGCGAGCGAATCACGGCTCGCGTGTTGGCTTCGATATTCCTTCTCGAAAGCTGAACGGCCTTCGGAGCGCCCGTGCTCCCCGAGGTGAAAAGCACGACGGCGGTTTCGGGATGGTGCCGCACGGGCTGGCTGAGGTCTTCCCAGGTGAGCTGCCCGTCGCGATCGAGCTCGAAGGCGGGTCCGAGCAGCTGCCGCCGAACTTGGAATTCCTGGGGGGTGCAGTCGGGCGCGAAAATGGCGGCGGGCTTGCCAAGCTCCAGGAAAGCCAGAAAGCGCGAGAGGAAGACCGCGTCGCACTCGGCCCGCAGCACGGCGATTCCGGGCGGGAGCTTGCCGAGCTTCTGTTTCTCAGTGGCGATTCCATCGAGGATTTCCTGCCAGCAGAGCTCGGTCGCGAAGCGCTCGGAGCGCAGGGTGAGGGCCCGGGCTCGAAGATCCTTGGCGCCCACGAAAGGAGAGCATATCATCAGGGGAGATTATGAAGCCGCTCGAGCCGCAGCTCAAATTAAATATCCGGGGATACGGCCGCGCCTGGCCGGGCAAGAATCCCATCACCAATACCGATCTTCTTCGCCGCAATCCCGAGACGACGGACAAGAGCGCCGAGATCCTGGCGGGGCTGGATCTGCGCATTTCGCGCGGCTTTGGTTTCAAGACCCGGTATATGACGCATTTCCCCGGCGAGCCTCTGACGGGCGCCGAAGAGACGTCCGAAAGCCTGGCGCTCCAGGCGGTGACGCGCGCTTTGGGTGATTCCGCGAAAGACGTCGCCGCCTTCGTGCTCGGGTCCACCACGAGCCGGCGCTACACGGGCTCGCAGGCCTGTTCCGTTCTCGGCAAGCTCGGGATCTCCGCGCCCGCCTTCGAGATGAAAGCCGGCTGCTCGACCTCGCTGGCCTCGCTCCATTTCGGCCAAGCGCTGCTGGCTCAAGGCTACGGCAACGTGCTGGTCGCCTGCGCGGAGACGCTCTCGAAGGTCATTCATCCCGAGGTTCGCGAAACCTGGTTCGGTCTGGCCGACGGCGGGGCCGCGCTCTGGCTGGAGAGCGCCGGCGATGGGGACGCCCAGTTCGAGGTGCTCAAGTCCTTTTACTCCACGGATGGGCGTCATGTGGATCTCTACACCACGCCCGGAGATCTTCCTCCCCGGCGGGAGCTTCTCGAGGCCGGGGGGTACTTTCTTGCCGGCGATTCCTCCCAGCTCAAGGAGCTCGCCCGGGCGCGGTATCTGCAGATGATCGAGGCGCTCCTGCCGGACCGGGCGCAAAGAGCGAGCGTGAAATGGATCGTTCCGCATCAGGTCAATCGCCTGCTCGTCGAGGAGGTACGCAAGGAGTCGGGGCTCGGCGGGGAGTGGGTCTGGAGCGCCGAGGAGTTCGGAAACATCGGAGGCGCCTCCGTGCTCTTCTCGCTCGCGCAGGCGCTCGAGGAGAGGCGTTTCCGTCCCGGCGACCTGATCTTCCTGATGAGCGTGGGCGGCGGGCTTTCGTTCGCGGCGCAGCTCTGGCGGGTTCTTCGCTAACGAAGCTCGCGGCTCAGGCGAGCTTGCCGTCGACCAGGCGGATGGGGGTGCGGACTCGTTCCACGAGCTTTTGATCGTGCGTGGAGAAAAGGAAGGTCGCGCCCAGCGTGCGGTTCAGCTCCTCGAAAAGCCCGATGAGCTGAATCGCGGTTTTGGAGTCGAGATTCGCCGTGGGTTCGTCGGCGAAGATGATGTCCGGCTGCGTGGCCAGGGCGCGCGCCACGGCCACGCGCTGCTGCTGGCCGCCGCTGAGCTCCGACGGATACGAGTGCAGCTTGGCTTCGAGCCCGACGGTCCGAAGCGCCGTGACGGCTCTCTCCCGGGCAGCTTCGCGCGGGTCGCCGCGAATGACGCTCGTGAATTCGACGTTCTCGACGGCGGTCAGGGCGGGAAAGAGGTTATAAGCCTGAAAAACGAAGCCCAGATGCCGTCGCCTGAAATGACAGAGTTCCCGCTGCGGCAACGCGGAGACGCGGGTGCCGGAAATCAGGATCTCGCCGCGGGTGGGCCGATCGAGCCCGGAAGCGAGGTTCAGGAGCGTGGTCTTGCCGCTTCCCGAGGGGCCGATCAGCGCGGCGAACGCTCCGCGCGGCAGGTCCAGCGAGACATCTTGCACCGCGAGGACCGTCAGCGAGCCCGAGCGATCCTCCGGCGAGGCGTAGGCGCGCGAGACATTCTTGAATCGGAGCAAGGGCTCCGCCGCGGGGATCATGAATCGAGTATAGCGCAGATCCGCGTTGGGAAGTGACGAAGTTCATGTTTTACTGGAGAGGATGTCGGCACTCCTGGGCTTGGCGATCCGAAATATCCGAAGGCATCTGCGCCGCACCTTTCTGACTTTGGCGAGCATCGCCGTGGGGCTCGCGATCGTGCTTTGGCTCCAATGCATCCTCGCGGGCCGCAACAAGAACATGATCGATACGGTCACCTCGACACGGACCGGGCACCTCCAGATCTACCGCGCGGAGTACCTCAAGGACCGCCTGATCCAGTACTCCTTCGAGCCGGACCTCGCGAAGATCGCGGAGCGGCTGCCGCCGGATTCCGCGCTTTCGGAACGGGTGCATCTTCCGTCGCTTGTCTCGAGCGGCGAACAGTCCGCGCCCATCCTGCTCGAAGGCGTGGATCCGGCCTCGGAGCCGCGGATCACCCGCATCCGGGATTATCTGAAGGAAGGGGAGTTCCTGGCGCCCGATCCCGATCCGGCCTGCGAGTCGCGGCAGGCTTACATCGGAAGGGGGCTCGCCGAGCTCCTTCAGGTCGGCATCGGGAACAAGATCGTGCTCATGGCGCAGGCCGCGGACTCGTCGCTCGGCAACGACCTGCTCCGCGTGAAAGGGATCTTCGAGAGCGGCTCTCCCGATTTCGACAAGAGCTTCGTCTTCGCGCCGCTGAGCTGCGTGCGCAAGATCGGGGCGATCCAGGGCGCGCACGAACTGGTCATCCGGTTGCCCGAGGAGAGCGCGATCCCCGTGGTCCATGCGCGGCTGCAGCAAGGACTGCCGCCGGGGCTGACCGCGACCACGTGGCGGGAGGCGCTGCCGGCGCTCGCGACGATGCTCACCTTCAACGACGCGACCGTGGTGATGGTTTCGCTCATGCTCTTCTCGGTGATCACGCTGGGGATCGTCAACACGCTGCTGATCGGGATCTTCGAACGCACGCGCGAGTTCGGGGTCATGATCGCCCTGGGCACGACGCCGGGGGAGCTTCGCCTGATGGTCGTGCTCGAAAGCCTGCTGATCGGGCTCTCCGGCGCGCTGATCGGCACCGGGCTGGGCATGCTCGCGGTCGCTTACCACGCGAAATTCGGATTTGACCTGCGGCCTTTCCTGGGGAACTCCTCCTCCGTCGACGAGTTCAAGCTCGATCTGATCGTCTTTCCGGTCTTTCAGCTCCTGCCTTTCCTGAAGTCCGTGGGAGTGACCTTGCTCTTCGTCCTGGGGGCCAGCCTCTATCCGGCATTTCGCGCCTCCCGGCTCAATCCGATCGATGCCATGAGGTCCGTATGAGAATTTTAGCGCTCGCGTTTTTCCTGGTCAGTGCCGTGGCCGCGCAGGCCTCCGAGGCGACTCAGCTGATCGAGAGATCCGAAGCCAACACGCGCGGCAGGACCTTCTCCGCCGCCATCGAGATGCGCGTAGAGCATGGCGGAAGCGCGCGGTCGCTCAAGATGAGGCTCTGGAGCGAGGGAATGGGCAAGGCGCTCGTCAAGATCGCCGAGCCCGCGAAGGACCGCGATACGGGCAATCTCCGGATCGAGCTGAACCTCTGGCAGTTCCTGCCCAACGTCGACCGGATCGTGAAGATTCCCCCGAGCCTGATGTTGCAAAGCTGGATGGGCTCGGATTTCACCAACGACGATCTCGTGCGCACGAGCAGCCTGGCGCGCGACTACACCCATGAGCTGGCCGGCAAGGAGAAGCTCGAAGGCGCGGAGGTCGCCAGGATCGTCTGCACTCCCAAGCCTTCGGCACCGGTGACCTGGGGCAAGGTCATCGCGTGGGTCCGTACCCGGGATGCCGTGCCGCTGAAGCACGAGTATTATTCCGAGAACGGGCAGCTGCTCAAGATCATGGCGGGCACCGAGGTGAAGACCTTCGGCACCCATTCGATCCCGACGGTGCTCGAGATGAAGAACGCGAAGAAGCCCGATTCGCGCACGGTCTTGAGGTATTCGGACGTCGTTTTCGACAGCGCCATCCCCGAGCGGGTCTTCACGCAGGAGAACCTCCGGACCCCGGTCAGGCGCTGACCGATGCTGACCTGGCTCCTGGTCGTCTCGGTCGCGTTCAACTTCACCTACGGCGCGCTGCTGCCGGTGATCCCGCGCCTGAACGTCGAGACGGCGGGTGCCGCTTTCACGGCGTTCTCGCTTTTCAAGGTAGGTTGCCTCGCGCCCGCCGGCAGGCTCAGCGATCGCATCGGCCACGCGCGCGCGCTGACGCTGGCGCTGGCGCTGCAGGTCGCGGGTCTTCTGACGATCGGGGCCTTGCCCGAGTGGCCCTGGCTGGGCCGTATTTTGGAAGGAATCGCGCTCGCGCAGGGCACGGTTTCGGCGGTCTCCATGCTGCGCGAGGTTTCGCCCCGGCTCCAGGACTTCGAGAAAGGCGTGAACCGCCTCATGGGCATCGGGGGGCTGGGTTTTTTGCTGGGGCCTCTCTTCGGCTTCGTCGCCTTGAACGAGCTTCAGCTGAATCCGATCTGGATCCTCCTGGGCGTGAACCTCGTTCTCCTGCTGCTGCATCTGGGGCTGGCCTTCCGATCGAAGCGCGGCGTTCGGGCCGATGCCCAGGCGGCCGAGGGCGCCGTTCAGGATGCCGTCGAAGCGAGGGCCCTGCCCCGGGGCTCGCTGCTCGCGCTGGTCGCGGGATTCGCGGCCACGAAGGCGCTGACGCTCGGCTGGGAGCCCAATCTCGCCTGGTGGAGCGGACATGAGCTTGGCCTGAGCTCTCTCGCCTCGGGAATGACCTTCATCCTGCTCGGCGTGGCGTTCACGGCGGGCGCGGTATTTCCGCGTTCCTGGATGGGAGTCCTCGGGATTCCGGGCTTTCTTTTCCTGGAGTCGGCGCTTCGGCCGGACTGGAGCTGGGCGGGCTCGTGGTGGGCGGCGCTCGCGCTGATCGGGCTCTGGTACGGCGCTTACGTGACGCTCGCGGTGAGCCGCCTGGGCTGGAATCGGCCCGAGTCCATCGGGCGCTATAACTCGTCCTGGATGCTGGTCACGGACCTTCCGATGGCCGTGCTGCCCGTGGTGCTTTGGCAATGGCGGGCGCCGGAGCCGGGAATGCTCAGGTTTTTTCTGGGGGTCTTTCTGGCTCTGGTTTCGGCGCTGGGGCTTTTTTGGGCCGGCCGTGCTCCCACTCGAAGTTCTCGAGCTTAGTCCCCGGCGGGAGCTCGTCGTTGTAGAGTCGGTTTTGGAAGCCGATCCAGGAGCCCTCTCCGATCCGGGTGCCGAAGCCCACGACGCAGTTCATGCCCAGGAAGACGTTAGGGCCGATGTCGACGGGCTTCAGGATGAGCAGGTTGCCCGTGAAGGTATGACAGGAGATGTGCGCGTGATCGCCGATCGTGGCGCCCTCGCGGATCGTGATGAGAGGGGAATCCACCAGGCTCACGCCGATCGAAGAGTTGATGCCGTACGCGACCCGCGCGCCGAGCGCGCGCCAGTGCAGCCATTTCAAGACGTAAAAGGCCGTCAGGAAATTGAGAAGCCCCGAGACCAACGCAGCCCGGGAAAGCGCGAGATGGCAATACCAGGCCAGCATTCCGGGATTGGCGCCCATGGGGTAACGCCCGGGGCGTAGGCGGGGCACGACAAGCCGCAGGAGGAAGACGCTGAGCAGGAAAACCAGCGTCGCAAGCAGGGGAGAGCTCAGCGCCGCGAGCCAAAGCAGCCGGGAATCCCAGAAATGACGAAGCCAAAGCACCGCCGCCGTCCAGGCGATGGCACCAGGTCCGTAGGTCAGTATGAGACCGAAAAGGTCCACGGCGATCGTGAGAGGGAGGGGCAGGGTCGAGGACTTCAACTTCCGGCGTTCTCTCGAGGGCGAGCTCTGCTCGCCGATGTTTATGGATGACATGTATTGGCCCCCGCGCGTTTTGAATTTAGAATTCAATCATGAGTCTAATGCGTCAGCTGCTATTTGCAACGTCCTGGGGCAAGCACCGGTCCTTTGTCCGGGACGCTCAGGAACCCGAGCGCGCGCAGGAGCGGGTGTGGAATGAGACCTGGAGCCTGCTTCGGGATTCCCCTTTTTGGGCCGACCGTCTGGGCGCGCGCGCGGCCGATCGCGAAGCCCGGTTGGAGGATTTCGGTATCACGGATTACGAGACTTACCGCCCGGCGCTCGAAGCCTGCTTTGCCGGGGAGAGGGTTTCGCCGCTCTCAAATGAAGAGATCCTGTTCTGGTGCGAAAGCTCGGGGACCTCGGGCAAGCGCAAGCTCTTTCCGCTGACCGAGACGTTCCGCCGGCAGTTCCAGCGCACGACGCCGCCGCTGCTGCATCAGTTCACGCGGAGATTTCCAGACTTTCTCGCGAAGCCCGTCCTCTATTTCGCGGCCGCGCTTCCCGCGGAGAGAAGCCCGGCCGGAGTGGAGGTCGGGTTCATCAGCAACTTCAATTACCGGCACATTCCGGGTTTCTTGCAGAAACACTATGCCTTTCCGCTTGAGTCCTTCAGGGATTCCGAGACTTTCCTGAAATGGGCGCCGCTCTATGCGCTTCAGACCGACCTCTCGGCGATGATCGCGATCACGCCTTCGATGGTCGAGCAGTTCGCGGAGCGGATCGAGGCGGGGTTTGAATCCGTCTATCTGCCAGCCTTGGAAGGACAGATCGCCCTGCCGGCGGGTTTGCCGCCCCTGAAAGCGACTGCCGAGCGCATCGCGCTTCTGAAGCGAGCCTTTCTGATGAGGCCTTTTTCCTTCCGAGAGGTCTGGCCCGGGCTTCAATTCGTCTGCTGCTGGAAGTCCTCGACCTGTGGGCTGCAGCTGCCGAAGCTGGAACGTTACCTTCAAGGCCGTGTTCCCGTGGTCGATGCGACCTATTCCGCGACCGAAGGCTGGCTGACGGTGCCGCTGGTGAGCGGGCCCGAGATGCGCGGGATGGGCGGCGCCTTGCATCCCGGCGCGCACCGGGTCGAGTTCTTCAAGGCGGGAAACGCGCCGCTGGCGAATGAGCTCTTGCCGCTCTGGAAGCTGGAGGCAGGGCAGGATTACGAGGTGGTGCTGACGACCGCCATGGGCTTCATCCGTTACCGCCTCTATGACGTGGTCCGCTGCACCGGATATTTCCACCGAACGCCGATTCTGGAGTTCCGGCACAAATCGGGGAACCTTCTGAGCCTCGGACAGGCGCGGATCAGCGAGGCCTATCTGATTTCGGCGCTTGACGAGATCGGTCAGCCAGCGCGTGGGCGCTGGGTCTTCGCGCCCAACGCGTTCGGCGATCAGCTATTGCTCTATTCCGATCAGGAGGCTGACGGCTCGGGTGCCTTGCAGCGGATCGCCCGGCACGTTCATCAGAAGCTTTGCGAGCTCAACCCGGATTACGCGGCGGATATCGAAAGCCGGCTTTTGAAGCCCGTCGGAGTGGAATTCCTCGAGCCTGGGCATGCGTACTGGACCCGCTCGGAGCACGCGCAATCCAAACAGGCGGTGCTTCGGCAAGCGGGTCCCGGTACCTGATCGGGAAGCTGGCAAGTATCGCGGCAAGGCGTGGTCCGATCGCATTGCGGATGTCAAAAACTTAGACAGGTCCCCTTCTCTCTGATCGCAATAGAGGAGGCAATTCGATGGCATACGGCTCGCATTATCTGCTCCATACGGAGAGTGGCCGCGCATGCTGAAATCCGCCTTCCTCATCAACCTTTTCTTGCTTGTTTCAGTCGCTCACGCGCGCGCGGAGGGGTTTCCCTGCAAAGCTCAGGAGTCGCCCGAATCATCAGTCAATCTGCCCTATGAGGCCCTCAGGGAGTTTCTCGAATTCTCGGGTTCGAATTCAAATTCGTCCACGTCCAAATTGAATATTATCGTCGCGAATCGTGGCGGAGAGGGAAGCGGCGGAGGCGGTGACTTCGAAAAAGAGGAATTCAATAATGTGGGCTTCGAAGCCTTGGACCTTCTGCGGCGTTCCGGAGTCCGCCGCGTCGGGGATTTCGAAATCGATCCCATGAAACTTCGCCAGATATTTTCGCGGGCCGATGTCCGAAAGTCCGTCAAGCCCTTTTCGGTCAATGGCAGAGACACGGATGCCTGGACTTTCCCTGATAACACGATCCTATTTCATGGGGCGGCCTTTGCCGGAAAACACTTGTCCGGCAAGGGCGGAAAGAGGCGGATGGTCGTGCATGAGATCCTTCGCGTCGCCCGAATTCCCGATGACAACGATCAGGTCTCTGCGGCTTTGGAGCTGATGTGCGGAATTCAGGAGAGCACCGAACAGCTCATTCGGGAGCGAGTGAGCGAAAGGAAATGCGTCTTCGGGAGCGAAGTCCTTTGCTTTCCGGAGCGCCGGCTAATGGACCTGGACCGAGGAATCACGGCGTGTGAGAAAAATGTAACTATTCTTTGTGGAGGCGATACCGCTCACTACGGCGCAGCAGAAGGGCAGTCTTTGATTTCTCTTCGCTCCGGGCAGTTTTACGCCGGCCCCTGCTTTGGCTCTGTCGTGGTGTGTCGCTAGTGCCGCGATACCGGCGCGGGTCCTTAGTCTCAGCTTCGCCCAAGCCCGAACAGGTCGACATTGTAGCAAAACAGGTCTTCTTCAGGTGAGTTTCGGACGATTCCCCGGATGTCCTCGATCGCCTTCAACAGGATTTCTCGGATTTTTGGCTCATCCGTCCGGGAGATCGTGATCACGGACGAATAGTGAAAGTCCGAAGAGTCCTCTCGATCGAGGCTCTTTATGGCTTCGACCCGCCAATTGGTGTGATGGCGCGCTACAAGCGGAGAGTCGTGCCCGACGTGTATGGAGTTCTCCAGTGCGCGGTAAGTCATGGCCCGTCGTTCGGCAAGCCCCACTTCTACCAGAAAGGCGAGGATCTGATTTACCCTGCGCGAGGGGAGGCCGAAGCGGTGAGCGATCGCCTGAGCGGTGTTCAAGCCAGGTACCGTAAGCGCCATCTGAACCGCCAGGTAGTACCAGTGACTGTAGAATGCTGATTGCTTCTCATAAGTCATGGGTTGTCGAAGCTCGACCCGATTCTTCAGGCGGAGATGGGTGTTCTTCAACTCGAAAAGCTCTTTCTCGAGTTCATCTTTGAATGCTTTCTGACCAGCGCGTCCATGGAGAACCAGGAGAAGAAAGTAACGGCGCTCGACTTTGTTATGCCCAAAGTGCCTGCTGGCCTCGTGGGCTTGTTCCGGGCTCAAATGCGCCTTCCCTGAAAGAATCAAGGACAAGTAGGACTGCTGGCATCCCAGAGCTTTGGCCAATGCCGCTCTAGCTCCACGAGCGCACCCCTGCTCGGAGCTCGAGAAGTAAGAGTTGAGATACTTTCGATAATCCGAGAACTGAAAGAGTTTGAGCATCTTAAGTAAAGATTAAGGTAAATGCTATTTTTTTACAATAAATATAATGCGGGGAGTCGTAAATTGAGGGATAACAGCTAGCGGCAGTAACGCCGTAAACAGTGTCGATAGGAGGTTCCCAATGCCACAGAAGATGAAGTCCTCGTTTTCCCAACTCAAGTTCGCCCTGGTCGTGACCTTCGGTCTCAGCTTGAGCGCCGCCACACATGCCTTTGCCGTCGATCTAAGCAGGTTTCAGGACATGAATTTCGAGCCCGTGAGCTCGGAGTACTGCGGGCTGCATATTGAGATTTCGGACAATATCCTGACCTTCACCAACATCATCCCGCCCAGCGCTTGGCTCCAACCTGGTAACTGCGGGGACGGGGGAAGGTGGGCGGGCTGCGTTGGCCTGAGTGAAGCCCTGGAATGTGACAGCAGGGGAATGTGCCGCGACCTTGAAGACGGCAGGCTCGCTTTCGTTCTGCTCAACGACGGAAACTTCATTTCCATGCTTTCGGGGACGAAATATATGGCTCGCTCGCCCGGAACATTCTGGTATTGCCCCAGGTAATGAAGGCTGATGAATCGAGAACAAGGGAGTGATGAATTCATGAAAATCAGAAGCTGTACTGTCGGCGCTTTTTTATTGGCTAGCTCAATGGCATTCGCTCTCGGTTCCGGGGGACCTCAAGAGACCAACAACTTTGCCTGCCTCTCGAGACCCGGCGATTCCGTGCTCTCTCTGAGCGTCGAGGGCTCCCTCATTGTACTTTGGATGGGAGTGGTAAAGGAAGTGCAAGACCAGGATAGCGCCTCGCCTGTCAGGGTGAAATGGACCCACCGTACGGCTGAATTCGTCGATGGCCGAGAGAATCGCGAAATCGTTCGAGCCGCAGGCTCGAGCTCTGTTCCTTGTTATACTCTCCTGCGCGGCACGGACGTAGCCTATGAATTGATAGGGGATCGGCGTGTGCCACTTAAAGTGGGAGATCAGGTCATCGGGCGCTTTGGCCATGACTCGGAGCTGGATACGGTTCAAGCGGTGTATAACCACTTCCCCGGAGCGTCCTACGCCTTGGTGCGCACGAAGTCCGGCGAACGTTACATCGGGCCCGCGATTTTTCTGATTGCCCGAAAGCCTGGGCTTGCAATTACTGCGACCGCTCCCGACAGCGCCGCGGTTTCGCCTGAGGCGCTCACTCGGAGTGCGCTCCCACGTCCGGTCTCCACGTCCTGCAACTGCGTCTACTTCGATACGCGTAGAGAGAGCTTGGAGGTCACTACTCTCTATAGCGACGGAAACCGGAAGACCCGAAGGCTCGACACGTATTACAATGATCAGATGGCCAACTGGTCAAACTCGTCTTGTTCGGAAATGCTGCGAAAAACGAGTGAATGCAAATGAGCAACTCGATCGCGGCTCGTGATCGAGCAGGCCGCCCCGCCACAGTCTCGAAATTTCGCTTTGACTAGAAATAGTATCGCAGCGCCGCCGAGAGCTGTGCCGGCGGACCCACGGGACGCGCGGAGAATTCCCCGCCGTCAGGTCCGAACGGAGCCGTGGCTTCGATGGCGAGGTCGGCATGGTCGCTCAACGAGTGCTCCGCTTTCAGGATCGCGAATGCGCTCGGATCGATCCCGTTCGCGAGGGCGCCGCCGCTCAGGGCCCAGTACGAAGACAGCTGGTAACGAACCTGCGCGAAGCCGTAGACGCGCGCGGCAAGGGGGCGGAACCTCGTCGAGCGCGGCGGCGTATAGTCGGCTTTTTCCCCGGCAGCGGCGCTGAAATAGAGAAACTCCGAGACGATCGACCAGTCCTCGTTGAACGCGTACTCCAGGCCGAAGCCCAGCTGCGTCTCGGGATCCGGGTCGGAAGCCCGCAGGCCTACGCGCAGGAACTCTCCGCGAAGGGTCATTCCGCCCAGGTCCTTCGCCAGCGCGAAACCCAGGCCGAGGTTCTCCCACCAGAAGCCCGCGAGCGCATGAAACTCCGCGAAGTCGGAATACCAGGTCGCTTCGGTGAGGCCGACCGCCTCGCTGGCGTCCTGACCGAGGATGATGATCTCGCGCAACGCCCAATCCCCCAGCTGGTAGCGCAATCCGAGTCCGTCCTGTGATTCCACCAGCGTGATTCCCGAGGTAACGGGAAGGGGACGGGTGAACTTGTTCCAAAGGGGAAGGACCCTCAGCACTCCCAAGCTCACGGGGCTTCTCCCGGCCTGGAGCTCGACATTGTCTCGCCGGTACCGCAAGGTCGCTTGCGAGAGCTGAAGATCGAGCTCGCCGGACGAGCGGGAGCTCCAGTGCGTTTCCAGAGGCAGGAAGCGCTTCGGCGGACGAAGGCTCAGGCGAGCGGGGTCGGCCTCCGGAAGCGACAGCGCGGTGCTGCCCATCCAGCGCAACTCGGGCCTGAATTTCAGCTCGAATGAGCCTTGCGCGAAAGTCAGCTCCGATCCGCCCACCAGGAAGAGGTCGGTCGCCCGGTCGGCATCGGAGACGCCGGTCAGGTTGAGCCGGCGATTCCCCAGCTGCAGTTGCAGGTCCGTGCGGCTTTCCACCTCCAGGTCGCGCGCGACCACGAGGGAAGGCGCGAGTCCGCAAAGCACGATGAGCATCAGCTGCGGCAGACCGGGGGATCTCTTCATTTCTTGGAGTTTAGCACGGTTGGGCTCTCCGGACACGTCCGCGGGATTTCGGCGCCTTCAGCGGCACGCCATCGGCCGGCGGATATTGTAATTGTTCAGGAGCACCTGCTTCTGGCGCCGGAGCGTGCGCGCGCTGCCGGCCTGGTCCTTGAGCTCCAGGGTGATCATGGCGGCATTGATGCAGTCGATCGCGTCGATCGTTCCCGGGAAAAGCCCGTAGGACGAAGGATCCAGGATGGCGCCGCTTTTGGTGGCGAAGTAGGAAATGTTGAAAGTCTCGATCCGCACCTTGTCGGGTCGCGGGTCATAGATGACGGTCCGCTGGCCGGTGGCCTCGTCGTGCGCGATCAACGTGCCGTCATCACCGGCGACGCAAAGAACCTGCGTGCTCGCGACGTAAGCGGTGGAGCCCGAGATGAAGGAGATCGGCATGCGGGCCTGGCTTGCGGCATTGGGCAGCGGAGGAGGCTCCACGGTGAGCTCCGTGTACTCGTAAGTCGCGCCCGGGACCTGGACGTCCGCATAGGGTTCTCGATCGGTCACGATGTGGTCGGCGCGTTTCACCCGGTAACGTCGGGTGGAAAGGTTGTCGCCGTCGATCAGGAGAATCTCCTTTTCGGGCACGGTGGCCCCGGGCTGGAACGGATAACCCGCCTCCGAATGGAAGCTCAGGCGGATCTTGTCGCTGGAGGACTCGTTCCAGGGACGCAAGGTCGTTTCCGTGCGCACGCGTCCCCGGATGGCGCTTACCCGCGCGATGGAAAAACGCTCGGACGCTCCGCCCGCCTCGAACCTGCAGAACGGGAAACTCGCGCCCGAAGCCATTCCCGCGAGCCCTTTATAGAGGGCGTCGCCATCGGCCAGCAGCCCCTCCTTCGGCTGCAGCGGCGCTGCGTTGAAAAGAGTGGCTCCCATGACATCGAGCGAGCTCAGGACTTCGACCTTCGCCGACTCGGCGGAGATGATGCCGCTCGAGGTGCGGTTCAGCCGCACGAGGAGCTCCGAGGAGCCCAAGGCAAGAAGGCCCAGCAGGCCCGTTCCGATGAGGAGCTCGGTCAGGGAAAAGGCGTTTTGGTTTCGGATCAGCTTCGTTCTCATTGCTTGAACATCGTCAGGGATAGACGGATGACCCTGGTGGATTGAGTGGAACGGCCTCCCGCCTGGAGGCGGACCGCCCGCAGCGTCGATACCGACGTGGGCAGCTTCAGGAAGGCATTGGCCGAGCCGTCGCCGTTCTTGAAGCTCGCGCTCGACGGGTCGACCGGGGAAGCCGTGATCACGATCCTCATCCCCGGGCTCGCGGGCTCCGGTGATTGGCACTCGGGATGGCTCAAAGAGAGCAGCGCCTCGCTTTCAAAAGCCCCTTTCTCGCCATAGCGCCTGACCTTGCACTGACCATCGGGCGGGAGATCCGTGACCGCGCCCGCCTCGAGCTCGAGCACGTTCGACTGGATCAGCTCGGAGAGCGCGTCCTGCCGGTCGAGCTGGTTGGCGAGCTGGTTCTGGTACAGAAACGCCGTGGACATCCCGTAGGCCGCGATCCCGAGCAGTCCCAGGCCGACCAGGATCTCGATGAGCGTGAAGCCCGCGCGACGCCGGCTCATCGGGCGATCTCCACGACGGGAAGCTCGACGCCGGTCAGCGAACCCATCTTCGTGACCGCGGCACCCGGGGAGCTTTGGAGGTACAGGTTGCGATCGATGTTCAGCTGGATCATGGTCGTCATGCCGTCGATGTCGCCATTCATGGTCGTGCTTGGCACGCAGGACGAGTTGGCGGTGTTGACGTAATAGTAAGGTGAATTCCACGCGTAACGGCGGTTCGAGAGATCCGCGTCGCGGTAGTCCCCGGGCAGCAGCAGCGGACTCGCCAGGTTCCTTTTCCCACCCGGAGTGGAGGAGTCGAAGCTCATCAGGATGCGCACGCCTTTGTGGAAAATACGGGAGCTCAGGAGCTGATAGCCGATGGCATTTTGCTGTTTCACGAAAACATGGGGATAAAAGGCTTTTTCCACCTGCCCGCCCGGCGCGTAGAAGCGGCTTCCGAGCGGAGGCAGGATCGAGTCCGGCGCCGCCGGAAGCGAGGCGGGTATCCACGGGAAGGCGGCCGTCGAAGCGGGCGCCGAAGCGTGATCGACCACCGGTTGCGTGACAGGATCGGAGAACATGCAGGCATTCCGTACGAACTGGGCCGCGCTGGAGTCCTCGCCGCCGCCCCAGAGGCCGCGAAGCGCGAAGCCGCTACTTGCAAGCCAGCCGCTCGGCAGCGGATTGGTGATCAACGTGAGATCCCCGATCCTGATGTCGCGGAAGCCGTACTTGAAGCCGTCGTTCTCCTGGTGGAAAGAATCAGTCAGGACATGGTTCCGGGGCCGGATCTTGCCTCCCACGACCGGCATCGCCAGCAGCAGGTCCGGGTAGAGGTAAGGAACGTGGAACGGCGAGATGATCTGCACCTGGTCAGGCGTGAGCATCACGAGATTCAGGGGGCGAAGCGCCCCGGCCGGGTCCTGGTTGAAGTAAAGCTCGCGCCGGCGCGCGGGATCGACATCGATCGGGCTCGTCGTATCGGGCTGGTGGGGCCTTAGGATGTAGCGGTTCTCGTTGACGACCCAGAGCGAGAGGTTTTGCCGAAGCGTCGGATCGGCGAGCGAGGTCATGAGGCCCGAGGCAGCGGACTGAGGAATTTCGATGGGCCGGTCCGAGTAGACGACGCGCCGGAGGAGGCGATCCTTGAGTGCGGGATCACTGTAGTCCGCTGCGTTGAAGTTGTTGAGAAGCCCCGGGATCGTCTCGGGATCGAGCCGGGAGATTCTCTCACAGGAGTTGACGCCGGCGACATAGTCGTTGACGATCCGCGTATTGGAAAGGTCGCAGTCCTGATAAACCGGCAACGCGGCCGCGCTGGTCAGCAGGCCGCAGGCCGCGGCATCCTCCTTGAGCGCCTCGAGGTTGTCCCAGTTCACCGGAGGATAGCTCAGCGGCGTGCCGTCCGAGCCGTAGAGCACGTTTTCCAGGCCGGCGTCCTTGCGCCATTTCCGGAAGCCGTTCGGGAAATCACCGCTGCTGGAGCAGTGCTTGGGGTTTGTGGCCGAGGTATCCTTGAGGCAGGTGTAATCCGCCCGATGCCCGAAGTGCGCGGCGCCGTAATCGACGTAGATCACGAACCAGCGGTCGGGATCGTTGATGTAGCAGCCGTTGTCCGTGCCGAACTGGGGGTTGAGGGGTGCATTGCCGCAGAAAAGCGCGATCGGATAAACCTGCTTCTTGAGCGTGGAAGCCGAGGGCAGCCCGAGCATCGAGCCGTCCTTGACGGCCTGCTCGAGCTGGCCTGCGAGGGCATGATCGGAGGTGAAGAAGGCTGCTCCGGCGCCGTTCTGCGGAAGGCGATTCAAGCCCAGCGGCTGGATCATCGAGCGCCAAGGTTCGTAGTTGGGAACCACCGATGACGTGGCGGAATAGCTCACGCCCTTGAGGAAGTACATCCGCTCGCCCTGAAGGATAGTGCCGAGCTCTCCGGGCAGAATCGCCGGGGTGGGCGTGGTCCAGTTCGTGGGATACGATGGCCGATCGAGAACGCCCGAGAAAGTCACGGGACCCTCGAAGTAAACCTTGCGATTGCGGCCGATGAAGCCGATCGGAGTCGTCGCGTCGTAGACCCTGGCAAGCTGCGTGGGCGCGTTCCCCTTGGAGAAGATCAGGAAGTCGGAGGTGTCGAGGATCTTGATCTTCTTCTCGCTCTTGGCGCGGGCGCCCTTGTAGCTTGCGAGGGCCGTCATGCTCAGCGTGTTCGTCGCGGGATCATAGCTCGTGTCGACCCGGTAATCGGCGCCATCCGGCGTGTTTCCTTCGACATAGAAAGCCGTGCTCTTGAGACAGCGCGAATCCGGCGGCATCTCCCAGAGGCGCCGCCGGAGCGCGGCTTCCATGATGAGAAAGGCGGACTTCGCGGCCTGCCGGGCGACCAGCTTCTTGAAGGAAGCGGAAAGGCCCGTCGCCCTGAGCTGCTGCAGGGTACTGAAAGAGATCATTCCGGCCGCGACCAGGCCGAGGATGAGCAGGATCGGGAGAATTCCGGAGGCGCCGGATTCTCGCTCTTCCTGGCGAAAGATCTTCATCCCCGGAGTTTAGCACAAAAATCCCGGCATCGGGGAGGTCGGCCCGGACACGGCTAGTGCCGCGAGAGCTTCTTTTCGATTTCGGCGGCTTTCCGCGAGACGATGGGGTTGTTCGAACGCTTGGCGCTCTCGAGCGCCCGAAGCGCGGCCTCGCGGGCCGGGCCCTCGAGCGGGCGGTCCGTTTCAAGCCATTTCAGCGCCACGAGCTGTGGGTAGGCGAGCGTCACCTCGGTAGTCCCTTCGAGGTGAAGCTCCTCGGCGGCCACGGCAGGGGGCTCGCGCGTGCAGTCGGCCAGGCTCAGGCAGGCAGGTTCGCTCAGGATCCGTCCCAGGAATTCGAAATCCTCGGGCTGCGCGGCTTCGCGACCGACGAGAAAGGCGATCGTACCCCGACCATTGCGGTCCTCGGCCGGAAGCTGCTGATATTTGGCGCGAAGCGCGGCCTTCAGCTCGGGCGAAAGCCCCTTGAGCTCCCGATCCAGTCGCGGATCATTGTCGTTGCGGGAAACCAGGATCTCCTCGAGCATGCGGAATTTCCGGGAGTCTTGGGAATTGAGAGGCGGAAGAGAGGGTAGGGGGGGCGTCTCCCTCGGCATCGCGGCCGGCTCGGCCAAAGGCGAAACGGCGTTCGTCTCCATTGGCGAGTCCGGCCGCG
>JAMPXJ010000030.1 GCA_023701205.1 Oligoflexia bacterium | reverse complement strand
CGCGCAGCTGCGAGATTGCAGCAGATACCGGACGCTGTTTGATTGAGTTCATGGGGTTCACCCCTCCTTTTCGAGAGGATTCCCATATTTATTTGGACACGTCTCACGGGCGCCACAGAGACTTTACGGTCTGCTTTGTTTTCTGAGTTGAGAAGGGAAGAATGGCTGGGGAACTAGGATTCGCCTTCCGCTCCTCGCGCTACACGCGCTCAGGTATGCGCCGAAGGCGCATTGGCTGCAGGCCGGGCTCAGACGCGACCCGCAAGCGGGTCCCCCGCGTCTTCCGCCTTTCGAATCCTAGTCTAAGGTACAAAACGCTCCGCGTTTTGACTTTATAAACCAGCCATTCTTCCCTTCACGCACCAAATTCGTAGCCAAACCAGAGAGAGACCACCCCGGGAAAATGCCTTGCACAGGACATGGATGTCCGGCGGTGCGAGGACAGGATGTCCGTGGCATTTCACGGGGTGGTCTCTCTCTGGTTTGATTCTGATTTTTTTCGTGAAGGGAAGAATGGCTGGGGAACTAGGATTCGAACCTAGATAGCCAGAGTCAGAGTCTGGAGTCCTACCATTGGACGATTCCCCACCACCAAGTTTTAAAGAACGAAGTCCTGGCTTCTATAGCCCGAGCGCGCGCGCGCTGTCCAGCGAAAGTAAAACGGTTTTTTCAGAGCTCGGCGACCCTGCGCAACCGGGCCTGGACCGTGCTCCAGGGCAGAAGCGTCATCAGATCAAAGAGCCCCGCGCTGCTCGTGAGCTTGCCCGTCATCGTCAGGCGCATGGGCTGGGCGAGGTCCCCGAGCTTCACGCCGTGCTGCTCGCAGAGCTGCCGCAGGAGGGCTTCGACATCCGAATGGGTCATTCCGGCGTTCGCAAGCGACGAGGCCGCGCCGGCCTTTTTCGCAAGCTCCTCGAGCGCATGGGCGACCGCGGCCTGCGTGGCTTTCTTGAGATTCGGGTCTTTTTTCCATTTCAGCTCGACCGAGAGATCCGGCTCGATCGCGCCTGGGGTGCACAAGGGCACGAGCTGCTCGGCGATCTCCTTTACCGTCTTGACCTTGGGCTGGACCAGGGCCACGAGCTTGAGCCCAATCTCCCCTTTGGCCTGCTCGAGCGAGCCCGCGGGCGTGAAGAAATCGGCGTAATCCTCGAGCACGATCCCGCGCAGGCGCTCGGGCGCGACCTGGCGGATGTGGGCGCCGTTGAGCCAGAGAAGCTTCTCGGTATTGAACACGGCCGAGCTCTTCTGGCAGTGCTCGAAGGAGAAGTACTCGATCATCTCCTTGACGCTGAAGATCTCCTGGTCGCCATGGCTCCAGCCCAGGCGCGCGAGGAAGTTCAGGAGCGCCTCGGGCAGGTAGCCGTCCGCGCGGTAGACGTTCGCCGAGACCGCGCCATGGCGCTTGGAGAGCTTCTTCTTGTCCGGCCCCAGGATCATCGGCATGTGCGCGAAGAGCGGGATCGGGTAATCGAAGTAGCGATAGAGATGGATCTGCTTGGGCGTGTTGTTGATGTGGTCGTCGCCGCGGATGATGTGAGTCATGCGCGAATGGACGTCATCGACCACGACCGAGAGGTTGTAAGTCGGGGCGCCATTGGAACGGATCAGGACGAAATCGTCGATCTCGGCATTCTCCACGCGGATCGGGCCGCGGATGAGATCGTTGAATTCCACGTACCCGTCCAGGGGCACCTTGAGGCGGATCACGTGCGGGACCGAGGCGGGTTGCTTCTTGTCCCGGCAGCTGCGGTCGTACATGGGCTTCTTGCCCTCGGCCATGAGTCGTTCGCGCATCTTCTCGACATCCGCCTCGCTGCAGGTGCAGCGGTAGGCCAGGCCCTTTTCGATGAGCTCCTCCGCTTTCGCGCGGTAAACCTCGAGACGCTTGCTCTGGTAGATCGGCTCCTCGTCCCAGGTCAGCCCCAGCCATTTCATCGAGGCCAGGATGTCCGTGGTGAAACGTTCCTCGGAGCGCTCGAGATCCGTGTCCTCGATCCGAAGCAGGAACTGGCCCTGGTGCTTGCGCGCGTAAAGCCAGCAGAAAAGCGCGGTGCGTACCCCCCCGATATGCAGGAAGCCCGTGGGCGAAGGAGCGAAACGCGTGCGGACCGGACCAACCGGATTCAGAGAAGAGCTCATACCGGCCTTATACATGGACCGGTCGCGCGGCGGAAGAGGGCGCGCTTACTTCTTCGCGTCGCTCAGGGCCCAGTTCTGGGCTTTCGAGGTATACCGGCGCTCGACGACCTTGAAGATGCTGTCTCCGGGCTTCACCCTCGAGAAATAGTCCTCAGGATCGGCCGAGCCCATGGCGTTCATCGAAGCCGGATCGCGGCCGAAGGTCATGGATTTGGGCGCGCCGCCCTCGACGCCATTGCCGCCCAGGCCGGCTCCGCCCGCGAGCGAATCCCAGATTCCCGAACCGCGCCCGAAGCCCGCGCCGCCGACCGCACCTCCGCCGCCACCGCCACCGGTATAGCCGCCGCTGGCGGTATCGGGGTTCCGCACCATTTCGGGCTCCGTCTGAACCCGCGGCGCGGCGCTCGTCCTCACGTCCGAAAGCCCTGAACCCGAGCCCCCTCCTCCCAGCCCTCCACCGCCGCCGCCGGCGCTCCCCGGGTAGGCTCCGCCTCCCGAGCTCGAACCGACGAGCTCACCGAGCTCACCGGCCGCGATTGGGCCGTCCGTCTTCTTGACCTCTCCCCCTTTGGGCTGCGCGGCCGTCGCGGCCGCGATCCGGGAGTTTTTCGAAACCTCCGCGTGATTCTCGAGCCGCCGGGCGGACTCGACGCCCGAGCGTCCCACATTGACCGCCTCCTGGAAGGTGTTCATCGCCGTCGTGACCGCGGCCAGACCCGGCGCGCTCGGGCAACGGCCGGCGGGCTGGGAAGCCGAAGGTTTCGGCACCCAGACGCCGGAGCCGTTTTTCTCGCAGCAATCAGTGGCGTGGGCACCATAGAGCGTCTGACCGAAGATGTAGCAGGACTCTTCCAGATGCCGCGGCGGATAGGTGACGGCTTTGCCTTTGTCGCTTTTGCAGGCGGGAAAGGCCAGCGCGGTCGCGGCCGCGAGCAGGACTGACTGAACGATGATCCTTTGCCGGGTTTTCATGAAAGCCCCCTCTCCTTAGTTCCTTGGCCCGCAGGTCGTGGCGTTCCAGATCGCCTCGGCCTTGGTCTTGAAACGCTTGGTGTAGGTCGGAATGTAAAACTTGTTGAGCACCCACTTGTGATTGCACTGGCGCGACTTCCCCTTGCGGCCCCGGCCCGACTCGAACGCCGCGCGGGCGATCTCGTCGTGGGTGATTCCGGTGCCGATGAACTTGCCCACGTAGGAATTCCCCGCGCGCAGCCCGATCTCGCAGGCCGCCACCGCCGCGAACGCCTTCTCGAGCGCGTCGCGCGCCGCCTTGAGCTGGCAGGCGCTCTGGCGCAGGCGGCCTCGATCGGAGTTCAGCTGGGTCGAATCGATCTTCTCGTCACCCGTGCACTGCTCGATCTCCTCGAGATTCTCGGCCGTGCCCAGGTTGAGGTTATTGGCGCGCTCGGTGCCGGCTTTCTGTTCCTGGTACAGGCGGGCCATGACCGCGCAGGGGCCCTCCTGTTCCCGGACGGCACCCGTGTCGTCGGGCACCTTTTCCATCGTCAGCAGGACCTTGCCCTTGTCGAGCTCGAACTGCACCTGCTGATGGAAGCAGTTGAGCGCCTGGATGAACGCGCCGCGATTGTAGGAGTCCTCGATGAAGCCGCCGCCTTTGGCGTACTCCGGCGTGATCTTGCAGGACTTGCCCGAGATCCGCGTGCGGAACAGCGGCCAGCGCCCGCACTCTGCGCCGGGTCGGCGATGATCGGCGAACCCGACGCCCTTGAGCTCGTGGAAATCGAAGTTATGGTTGCGGTTCTTCTCGACGATGCGGTTGAAAGTCTTCGGAACGCCCGGCGTGTCGAGCGAATTGCAGGTTTCCTTGGGAACATCGTTACCGAGCCGGCCCAGGCACTGCGGCCGATCCGTCCCGCGAACCGCATCCAGCTCGCACCCGTTGTAGTAAAGCTCCGCGCGCTCGCGGACCATGTCCTCGATGAGCTTCTTGAGCTCCGGGATCACGTGTTTGCAGAGCCGCTCGCCGGCGTGCGGCCCCTTGGCTTTCAGCTTCGCGTACTCCTGCGCGGAATCCGCCCAGATACAAGGCGCGATGAGCTCCGCGCCCCAAAGTGGAGATGCCGAAAAGATGGTCGCGATCCAAACGGTCGCTCCGAGCAACCTTGCACGGTGTGACATGAAAGATCCCCCTGCCCCTATTTTTTTATTGTGAACGAATCAGGATTATTTGACAATAGTAATCAAATACTAAAGGAAGCCCGAATGCATTCCCGGAAATACTATTATATCAATATGATTTCTTTGGTTTTTATCTCCAGCGCTCTCGCAGCCGAGCCGGATCGCGAGGTACTCAAAGCCCAAGGTGCGCTCACGCGCGCGCTCAATGAGCAGGTCAAGGCCATGGTTTCCGCTGACGGCGCAAAGACCGCTGCGACAAAGGCTTCCATCGGCGTCGCGCAGGATCGCCTGTCCCAGGCCGTCCATCGCAAGCACGAGGAGGAAAAAAGCCTGATTTACAATAAGGCTTACCTTCCCGATGGCCAGGTCCAGAACGCTTCCGATTTGCATGAAGAGTCCCTCGTCGAAATCGACACGACGAACGACCCGGATACCGATCCGGACGTCGAGGGCGCCCCGGAGAGCGAAGGCACGCAAGGCGGGCGTGCCTTGACCTCTGGTTCCGGCTCCTTCACGGGCGGCTCAAAATCCGTGCGACAAAACGGAAGCGACCGTCCTGAGTGGGTACTCGACGGAAGCGCGGTCCCCAAGGAACTGGTTTTTCCGGGAAACCCGAAAGCTCCCCCAAAAAACGCGAAAAACCGCTGAGTCAGCTATCCGTCACGTTTCCCGCGACATTCCGGGGCGTGGTCCCGGTCCGGGGATTCTCGCTACGGAAGGCTTCCAGGTAACTTGCCAGGGCGCGCGCATCGCGCTCGCTCAAGCGCGGAACGCCGGTCGCGGCCGGGTGTCCCAAGGAGGCGAGCGAGCGAGCTTCCACGACCGGAGGGAGCGGCTTGCCTCGGGTTTCGGAATGACAGGAAATGCAGTTGCGCACGAACATCGTCTCGCCCCGGATCGCGGCGGGATCGGTCCGACGTTTCAGAAAAAGCCCGCTGAAACGGTTGGAATAGCTCGTCAGCTCGATCAGAGTCAGCTTGTCCAAGGCATACGTTCCCAGCGGCAGTCCTTCCGACTGGATCTTGGGCGCCGAAGTCAGGGGCACGACGACCGTCAGGCCGCCCTCGATGCGACTTCCCTGCCGATGAGTTCCCAGGATCAGCGGATAACGACTGATGACGTAACGCGGCACGAGCGCCTGTCCGCCCTCGGCGTTCCTGAAAACCACCAGATCGATCTGAGCCTTTTGCTCGACGGTCAACTTTTCGAGCGCCTCGTCGATCAGGCGGGAGAGTGGAATCCCATTCCATTTCGAAATCTTGCCGGTGATCGGATCCTGCTCCTGAACCGCGCGGGACTTGAGCCGCAGCAGTTCCAGTTCCGGCCAGCTTTTCAGGGACCGTGTTTCCGAAGAGGATGACCAAAGGACCTCGAGCCCGGGCCCGGGTTCGGCGGCAAGAACGAGCGGCCGCGGGAGCGCCATCTCGAGGACGATCAGGGCGAGCAGCGGAGAAAGCACCGTGGAGAATCTCATGCCTTAATCGATTGGAGCAGGCACCATTGCCCCTGTCAACGGGGAAATCCCATTTGATTTGACGTAAGTCTATGCTATCAAAGGTCCTAGTTTCCAGGTCACACAAGAAGGTGGGCCACAAGCCCGCTTTTTTTTTGCCCAGGCCTGGAAAGAGCCACAAGCGCAAAAAAGATGACAGAACCGAACCTGACAGAAAGACTCATTCAGCTGATCACTCCACTGATTGCCCCTATGGGCTATGAGATCGTGCATCTCGAGGTTCAACTGGGCCGGCAGAAGACGCTCCGGCTTTTCATCGATTTCGATTGGGAAACGGCGGACAAAGAAGCGAAGACCGTCGGAATCGAGGATTGCGTCAAGGTCACGCGTGCCCTCGATGAGCCGTTGGACCGGATTCCCGAGATCGAAGCCGTCTTCCACGGCGCCTACGAGCTGGAGGTTTCCTCGCCCGGAATCGAGCGCCCGCTGCGCACGCCGAAGGATTTCGAGCGCTTCGCCGGGAAGGAAGCCAGGATTCACGTATTTCGCCCGCTGACGGGCGAGGAGCTGGGCAACCTCGCCTATCAGCTCAGCAACCCGAAACAGAAGAATTTCCTCGGAACCCTCTCGGGATTCCGCGACAACCGGGTTCTTCTGGCCGTGCCCTCAGGGAGTGCCGACAAAAAGTCGGCGAAGAAGGCGCGTGACAAACACAAGGACGTCAAAACAGACGCCGGCGAGCCAGCCTCGCGGGCGCACCCGAAAGGCATGAGCGGAGCGGAGGAAGTCACCATTCCCCTTCCCCTCATATCGAAGGCGAACCTCGAGCCGGCGTTCGATATCGCGGCCGAGGGCGAGCCCGGGAAAAAAGGAAAGAGAGCGAGACCATGAACTCTTCGGAACTCAGCCGCGTAATCGAAGCCGTTGGCAAGGACCGCGGGATCAAGAGAGAGATTATCATCAGCGCGCTGGAGCAGGCCATCCTCATGGCCGCCCAGAAGAAGTACGGCATGAACGCCGTGCTCGAGGCGCACTATAACCACGAGACCGGCGAGATCGATCTGTTCCTCTTCAAAAAGGTCGTCGACAGCGAGCCCGAGATGCTCGAGGAGTCCGAGGAGATCGACCTGCAGGAGGCACGCAAGCTGGACCCCGAGGCCGTCGTCGGCGACGAGCTCGGCATCAAGGTCGAAGGCGTGGACTTCGGCCGCATCGACGCGCAGACCGCCAAGCAGGTCATCTTCCAGAAGGTGCGCGACGCCGAGCGCGAGATCATCTTCAACGAGTACATCCATCGCAAGGGCGAGATCATCACGGGTATCGCCCGGCGCGTGGAGCGCGGCAACCTCGTGATCGACCTCGGCAAGACGGACGCCCTCCTGCCCCGCAACGAGATCATCCCGGGCGAGCAGTTCAAGCCGGGCGATCGCGTGCAGGCCTACCTGGGCGACGTCACGATGACGACGCGCGGCCCGCAGCTCTATCTCTCGCGCACCTCGCCGCGCTACCTCATGAAGCTCTTCGAGGTCGAGGTTCCGGAGATCCGCGAAGGCATCGTCGAGATCAAGCTCTGCGCCCGTGAGCCGGGCGCCCGTTCGAAGATCGCGGTCGTTTCCAAGGATCGTGACGTCGATCCGGTCGGCGCCTGCGTCGGCATGAAAGGCATCCGCGTCCAGAACGTCATCCAGGAGCTCAAGGGCGAGAAGATCGACATCATCCCGTGGTCGGATAACCCCATGATGTTCGTCCGCTCCGCGCTGGCGCCGGCAGAGATCTCCTCGATCCGCGTCGACGAGCGCAACCGCACGATGGAGATCATGGTGGAGGACGACCAGCTCTCGCTGGCGATCGGCCGCAAAGGACAGAACGTCCGCCTGGCGGCGCAGCTGACGGGCTGGCGTCTGGACATCATCTCCAAGTCCAAGCTCCAGAAGCGGACCGCGGAAGCCATCTTCAACCTCCAGCACATCGATGGCGTGAACGAGACTCTGGCCCAGGCGATCTACCAGGCCGGCTACCTCAACGTACGCCAGGTGGCCGATGCCCCGATCGAGAATCTTCTGAAGATCCCGGGTTACGAGTCGAGCGAAGCCGCGGAGAAACTCAAGGCCGGGGCCGCGGCGGTCGTCGAAAAGGCTGGGGATATCCTCGCCGCCACGCCGGCGGATGACGGCAAGGGCAGCTTCACCGCGCAGCCCGCCGCGAAGGATGCCAAGGCTCTCGCCGAGGAGCGCCTCCGCGAGATGATGCGCAAGGCGGAAGGCGACGGTCCCTCCAATGGGAAGGGCGCGGTTGCCCCGAACAGCACCGAAGACAAGCAGTAAGCAAGGAAAGAGAAATTCGGAGACGATTGAATGTCTGAACAAGAAACCGTCATGGTCCTGCAGCTGGCCAAGGAATTGGGAATGCCTCCCTTGGCCCTGGTCGACAAGCTCAAGGCGCTCAACATCAACGTGAAGAGCCATATGAGCGAGCTCTCGCCCGAGCAGGCGCATCTGGCGCGAAGCTCACTCAAGGGTCCGTCCAAAGACTCGGGCGCGAAACCCGCGAAAAAGACGGCAACCCGGACCAAGAAAAAGGCGGTCGAGGTTCCCGCGGCGGGTGCCACGGCTGCTCCGGTCGAAACCGGTCCCGTAGGCGAGAAGCACCACTCGCCCATCATCCGGCGCCGGATCAAGTCCGACGGGCTGACCGAAACGGTGACCTCTCAGGGCGGAATCGTCCAGGAGACGCCGGCCTATCATCCTTCGGTTCCGACCGAGGAATTCGTCAGCGAGGGCGCTCCGTCCGCGCTGACGAGCGAAGACTTCGAGGGCGAAGCCGAAGCTCAGGCCGAAGCTCCCCTGCAGACGACCGAAGTCAGCGAAGAGCCCGTTTTCCAGGCGTCCGAAGCCCAGGAGCCCACCGAGCAATCCGCCAGTCCCGCTGCCGGCGCACCTGCCTCGGAGCCGGCTCCCGGAACCGAAGCCAAGCCGAAGAGACCGCCCATCGCGCCCTTCACCCGGCCGGTGGCACCTCCTCGCAAGAGCATCCTGAAGATCGTGGAGCCTACACCGCTTCCGCCCAAGCCGATGATCAAGCCGGCTACCGTTTCTCCCGTGAAGCCCGTCGTGCGTCCTGGCACGGGCGCGGCAGGAGAGAACAAAGAGTTCCGCATCATCAAGATGACGAAGGAAAACCTCGACCAGATGGCCGAGGAGGAAGCCGCGAAGAAGCGCGGCGGCGGCGGACGCGAGGCCGAGATCCGGCCCGAGGACGTCCGTTTCGCCGATTATCGCAAAAAGGAAATGGTCTTCCTTCCCAAGAAGAAGAGGATTCCCATCGGGAAAGAGATCAGGAAAACGAAAATCACCGTGGCCAAGGCTCAAAAACGCGTCGTCGAAATGCAGGAAACGATCACGGTCCAGGACCTCGCCAACCAGCTCAGCGTGAAGGCGGTGGACGTCATCCGCAAGCTCATGGGGATGGGGCAGATGGCGACCATCAACCAGTCGCTCGACTTCGACACCGCGACGCTCGTCGCGCAGGAATACCAGTTCGAGGTCCGCAACGTGGCCTTCAACGAGGATGCGCTGCTCGGCGCCGCGGTGGCGACCGAGGATAAAGCCGAGGATCTGCAGCCGCGCCCGCCCGTGGTCACCATCATGGGTCACGTCGATCACGGCAAGACCACGCTCCTCGATTCGATCCGCGAGGCCAACGTGGCCGCGGGCGAAGCCGGCGGGATCACCCAGCACATCGGCGCCTATACCGTCGAGAAGAACGGCAAGCTCATCACCTTCATCGACACTCCGGGCCACGAGGCTTTCACCGTGATGCGGGCGCGCGGCGCCAACGTCACCGATATCGTGATTCTCGTCGTCTCGGCCGATGACGGCGTGATGCCGCAGACGCGCGAGGCCCTGAGCCACGCGCAGGCGGCCAAGGTGCCGATCATCGTGGCGGTCAACAAGATCGACAAGCCGGGCGCGAATCCCGAGAAGATCAAGCAGGGCCTGGCCGAGCTCAACCTCCTGGCCGAGGATTGGGGCGGTGAGACCATGTTCGTCCCGGTGTCGGCGCTCAAGCGGACCAACATCGACAAGCTGCTCGACTCGATCCTGCTGCAGGCCGAGGTCCTCGACCTCAAGGGCAACCCCGATGCCCCGGCAACGGGCACCGTGCTCGAAGCCCGGCTCGAGAAGGGGCGCGGCCCTGTGGTCAGCGTGCTGATCAGCCGCGGCACCCTGAAGGTGGGCGATCCCATCGTCTCCGGCCAGTACGCCGGAAAGGTGAAGGCGCTCATGGACGACAAGGGCCGCATGGCCAAGTCGGCCACCCCCGGAATCGCGGTCGAGATCCTCGGCTTCGAGGGCGTGCCCAACGCGGGCGAGCGCTTCACTGTCACCGCGACCGAAGCGGACGCCCGCCGGATCGCCGAGAACCGCATCGACAAGAACCGCGCTAAAACCGCGGCGCCGGGCAAGGTCAGCCTTGACGCGCTCTTCGCGAAGATCCAGGCCGGCGAGTCCAAGCAGCTCGACGTGATCCTCAAGGCCGACGTCTTCGGCTCGGTCGAAGCCATCCGCGAGAGCCTCGTGAAATCCTCCACCGAGAAGGTGAAGGTCAACGTGATCCATGCGGCTCCGGGCGGCATCACCGAGAGCGATGTTCTGCTGGCCTCCGCTTCGAACGCGATCATCATCGGCTTCAACGTCCGTCCGGAGACCAAGGCACGCCAGGTGGCCGAGGCCGAGCACGTGGACATCAAGTGCTACAACATCATTTATGAGCTGCTTGATGACATCAAGAAGTCCATGACCGGCCTGCTCGACAAGAAGAAGGTCGAGAAGTTCGTGGGTCGCGCGGAAGTCCGCCAGACCTTCACGGTCCCGAAGATCGGCACGATCGCGGGCTCGGCGGTCATCGACGGCAAGATCCTCCGCGGCGCCAATGTCCGCCTGCTGCGCGACTCGCGCGTCATCTTCGAAGGGAAGATGTCCTCGCTCAAGCGCTTCAAGGACGACGCCAAGGAGGTCGCCACGGGCTACGAGTGCGGAATCGGGATCGAGAACTACAACGACGTCAAGCCGGGCGATATCATCGAGGCCTTCCAGATCGAGATGGTCACGCCAGAGCTTGGGGAATAGCGCTCCATGCAGGAGACGCGCAGGGCCCGTTTGCAGGCGGTGATCCAGGAGGAGCTTTCGGTAGTCGTGCCCCGGGAGCTGAAGGATCCGAGGATTCCCAACGTGACTTTCACCTCGGTGGAGGTCGCGCATGACGGAAGTCATGCCAACATCTACGTGACGATGCTTGGAGCCTCGCTCGCGAACGCCTCGGAGCTTCCGCCCGAGGCTGAAAAGGCTTTTCGCCAGAAGATGCGCGACTGCCTCGAGGGGCTCAACTCGGCTTCGCCGTTCCTCCGCCGTCACTTGGCCCGCGTGCTCACGGTCCGCCATGTTCCGACGCTGGCCTTCAAGGAGGACCGCGGCTACGAGAACACGATCCGCGTGAACGAGCTTCTCAAGAAGATCAAGGACGAGTCGCCCGGCACGAGCGGCTGAGCGAGGAGCTGCGGATGGAAAGCAAGAAGCCCCTGAACGGGGCTTTTCTCATCGACAAGCACGCGGGCATCACCTCTTTCGGCATCGTCGAGCACCTGCAGCGGCGGATTGCCGAGCGGCAGAATCCAGGAGTCCGTCCGCGGCGCAGCGAGCTGCCGAAGATGGGACACGGAGGGACGCTGGATCCTTTCGCCACGGGGCTTCTGGTCGTCTGCACGGGCCGCGCGGTGAAGCTCGCGCGCTACTTCCTGGGCTCCCTAAAGGAATACGAAGGAACGATCCGCTTCGGCGAGACCACGATACCGGGGGATCCGACCGCGCCGGTTTCCGAGCGTTCCGAGCACGTTCCCGCCTCGCGCGAGCAGATCCAGGAAGTCGCCACCCGCCTCACCCTGCAGAGCTATCTTCAGACCCCGCCCATGCATTCTGCGAAAAAGAAGGACGGCAGGCCCCTTTACGAGCTCGCGCGCCAAGGAGTGGAGGTCGAGCGCGAACCCAAAGCCTGTCAGCTCTATTCCTTCGAGATCCTGTCTTACGAGAAGCCATGCGCGAGGTTCCGACTGCGCTGCAGCTCCGGTACCTACGTGCGCACGCTCGCGCAGGACCTCGCGCGGCTGTTGGGCTCGGTTGCGATGCTGGATGCATTGAGACGCTCCGGCTCGGGACCGTTCCGGGTGGAGAGCGCCCTCGCCCTCGAAGCGATCGACCAGGCGGTCGCGGCGGGACAGGAATGGGACGAACTGCCTTGCTGGATTCCTTTCGACCGGATGCTCGAAGGCTACGACCGCGCCGAAGCGAGCGAAGAGGACGCGCGAGCGCTATTCGAAGGGCGGCAGAACGTGCTTTTCAACCTCCTCAAGCGCGTGGAACCCGGGCCCGCCCGGACCGCGGCCGGACCGGAGGCGGAGCGGCGCGTGGCGATCTACTCGCGGGGATCGCTCATCGCGGTGGCCGAGCGCACCCAGGGCCAGCTGAGCCTGGAGCGCGTTTTCACTCCCGATCCCGGACCTTGAACGGAACGATCTTCGCGCGCTTCCTTTCGGACCATTGCAGGGTCACCTCGTCGCCGTAGGCGCCTGCCATGCGCTGGTCGACTTCCCATTGATCCATCTCCTCGACCAGGCGGGAGTCGAGCTGCTCGATGAGCATTCCCGGGCGCAGCCCCGCCTTGCGCAGGGTCTCGGCGCGTGAATTCGGACGGATCGCCCGGACAATGAGCCGGCGCTCCCCGCGTCGAAGCTCGAAAACGGTTTCAAGCCCGCTGCGATTATCCAGGACAGGAGAGGAAATCGCCTCTTGCGAGAACCAGATGCGCCCGTGCGGAAGATCGAAGACGACCGGTCCTCGCGCCAGGAACGGGATACCCGCCACCAGGTCTACCCCCGTCAGCTCGCGACGGCGGGCCGTCGGTCCCGCCCGCAAACCGGCATGAAGCGCGACCTGCCGCGCGATGATGCGGGAGCCGCATTCCACGCTCCAGCCCGCGACGGCTTTTCTTCCTTCCAGGACCCGCGCCGCGCCGGCGCCCGCCAGCAGCGGCTCCGTCACGCCAGTGCCCCAGCCAACCCTCTCGAAACGCCGTGAACCCGCGCTGCCGAACGGATCCGCTTCCGACCGCACCTCGCAGCGGCTCTCGGGGACTTCGTTTCCGAGCGAGGCCTCGGCCCAGATATCCCCTTCGCGCGGAGAACGGAATCCCTCGCGCGGCCACAGCAGCACTTCGGCGGGCGGACCGGGCCGCAGCTCGACTACGAATTTCTGCAGGAAATCCTGTCCCAGGATCCCGTCGCAGCAGGAGGAGAGATGCTTGGGCGGCCCGAAAAGGTCGACATCATAAATCACGAACTCGGTCAGCTCCAGCTCGTGCCCGCTCAAACGCGCGTGATCCACCCAGCCGCGCGGGCCCAGACCCGAGAGGCCGGTGAGGCGCGCTTTTTCCAGGGGTGCCCCCGGCACTTCGACGAGCGCGGGGAGCATGCCCTGCGAGCTCAGCCAGGCCGGAGAAAGGATACTCTTGGGAGCCGCCGAATCCAGGAGGAATTGCCCGGTAAGCGACTTCGCCCCGATCACCACGGTCAGGCGCACGGAAAAGACACCGTCCCAGCGTCGCGCGGGCGCGCGCACGAGGGGCTTCCAGGGCGGCGGCGTGGGCGAGGCCGCGGGTCTCCCCGCTCCGGGGCTCTCCATCAGGGCCTCCCAGCGCGGCGGCCTCACCGCTCCGGCCGCCGTGAGACGGCCGACGCCGCCCTGCCTGCAGAGCCCGGACCGTACCGCGGCTTCCTGATAGGCTCGCCACTCCGCGCGGCGGAGTTCCCCCCGCGAGATCTCGCGCCATTCGGCTTCGAGCGCCTTGAGCCACTCCTCATAGATCATCAGCGCGCGACGGATCGCGGCCGAGTCAGAGGACTCGCGAACGCGTTCCAGCTTGAGTTCGAGCGCGAGAAGCTGCTTGCGGAGCAGCTTGCTCCAGGCTTTTCCGCCTTCCTCGATCGCGGTGCGCGTTCCGTCCTGCTGCGCGAACCATTCCTGAGGCTCGGCCGTGCACGGAAATTCGGTCCAAGGCCGGTACCATGGCCCCTCGGGCCGCAGATAGCCACGCGCCAGAGATTCCAGGAGCCCCGCCCGCACTCCGAAGCTCCCGGCCGAAAGCGCGCGCGCCTCCAGCCCCTTGAGCCGCACCTGGCGATGAAGGACCCAGCGCTGGCGATGCGGATTGCGCTCCTCGGGATCGAGGTTCCAGATCTTCTCGGTGGAGAGCGGCTCCTGCGAAAGCTCGAAAGCCGTGGTCAGCTCGAGGGCCTTGGCGCGGGCGGACACGGGACCGAAGACGACCGCGGCGAGCAGTCCGAAAACGAGCAGCGCGCGCGCCCTCATGTCTTGAACCTCGCCAGCCCGAGCCGGCGCGCCCAGCTGTCCTCGATCCGCACCCGGTAGAAAGTCCCCTTCTCCAGATGGCGCGCGGACTCGATGCTTGAATGCTGGTGCAGCATCGCGTCGAGGCGGCTCTCGGAGTAAGGCACGACGAGCTCCCAGATCTCCATATTCCCTTTGAAATGAGCGAGCACCTTCTCTCGCAGCTGGACCACCTCGGGCTCATCGAGCGCGGAGACGAGGATCGCGCCGGGCGCGATGGCCTTGGCCCGGATCCGATCGGCCGGACGGGTCAGCAGGTCAGCCTTGTTCAGGACGGTGATGCGCGGCTTTTCCTCGACCTTGAGCTCCGCGAGCACGCGCTCGGTCACCTCGAACTGCTCGCGCGCCTGGGGATGGGAGGCGTCCACGACGTGCAGAAGCAGGTCCGCCTCCTCGAGCTCCTCGAGCGTGGAGCGAAAGGACGCCACCAGCGAGTGCGGGAGATTGCTGATGAAGCCGACGGTGTCGATCGCGACGATCGGCGGATGGGAATGCGGATCGAGCGCGCGCACGCTCGCGTCGAGCGTGGCGAAGAGCTTGTTCTCGGCCCGGACCGCGCTGTGCGTAAGTGCGTTCAGGAGCGTCGACTTGCCGGCGTTGGTGTAGCCCACGAGCGCCACCTTCAGCACGTCCTTGCGTCCCGCGCGCTGAACCTGCCGCTCTTTCTCGATGGCCTCGAGCCGTCCGCGCAGGACGCTGATGCGGTTCTTGACGAGGCGCCGGTCAACCTCGATCTGCTTCTCGCCCATTCCGCGGCTGCCGGGGGCGCCGCCGCGCTGCCGCTCGAAGTGGGTCCAGAAATGCGCGAGCCGCGGGAGCAGATACTGCAGCCGCGCGAGCGCGACCTGGGTCTTGGATTCCTTGGTGCGCGCATGGCGCGAGAAGATCTCGATGATCACGCCCGGACGATCGACGGTAGGCTTGCCGAGCGCTTTCTCGAGGTTGCGAAGCTGGTTGGGCGATAGCTCGACGTCGATGATGACGGCATCCGCGCCTTTTTCCTCGAGAAGGCGGCGGGCCTCCTCGATCTTCCCCTTGCCGATGTAGGTGGCCGGATTCACCTTGCGGACGGGAGCGAGCACGCGGGAGACCGGGTTCGCGCCCAGCGTGGAGAGGAGCATATCCAGCTCGTTGAGCGAGTTCTCTTCGAGCCCGATGGTCACCACCCGGGGCGGCGCGCCCATCGGCGCCAGCGGCAGCAGTGACTCGGCGTTTTCCAGCATCTCAGGATTCCCCTTTCATGCAATCTTGCGCGTTGAAGCCTTGGCGCGCCCGAGCCTCGGCGATCCTCGCGCGAAGCTCCGAAAGCTGGCGCTCCGCGCCCTCGAGTCTCCGGGAATACCTTTCCCGGATCGCCCGGAGGCCCGGCTGAGGCCCGAGCTCGGCGATGTCCCTCTGGTCACGCCAAAGCATCTCCAGATAAGCCAGCTCCGATCGAAGATCCCGCACGCGCTCGCAGAGACGAGCGCGGCGCTCGAGCTCCGCCGGCGTGACCGATTGGGTCTCGACCTCGCGCCGCTCCTCCAGCAGGCCCGCAAGCCCCGCCTGGGCGGCTTCGAGCCTCGGATCCACGACCGAAGAAGAGCTCACCGGCCAGTCCCTAGCCCCGAGCTGCTGCGCGGTGCGCGGAAAATGCTTCAAAGCCAGCTCTCTTTCGCTGGGAGTGTAACCGAGCGGCGCTTTGCCTGGCAACTGCGCAGGCTCGGCCGGAGGCACTCGCCAAAGCGCCCGGAGCACGGCATGGATGGCGCTCTCGAGCTCGAGCGCAAGACCGGGACTCCAGTGGGCTTCCCGCAGCAGCCGGTACTGCAGCGTCAGCTCCTCGCGAAAGGCGGCAACGGCCTCTGGCCCGGCATCCGGAAAGCGCCGCGCCAGCGTATCAAGGCATTCGACGTAGGGCTTCAGCTCCACCGGTCTTTCGGAAGGACGAGGGAGCCGATACTCATTGCAAAGCATCAGACCTTCCTGGAGACTGGGTACCGTTTCGAGGCTCCGCGACGGAGCGAAATGCGGCACGGATGCGCAGCCCGCCAGGTGCGCGAACGAGAGCAGGAGGAAAAAGGCCCCGAACGGGGCGGTGGGCGGGATTTTTCTCATAAATTAGCGTTGGCGGGCACGGCTCGCATTCGCCTATACTCCCCTCTACCTATGCAAAACGCGATCATAAACGTCAATGGCCGACTCCTGAAACCCGAGAACGCGAAAGTCTCCGTTTATGACCGAAGCTACCTTTACGGCGACAGCCTTTACGAGGTGATGCGCACGTATGACGGCAGGTTTTTCGGACTGGAGGAGCACCTGGCAAGGCTGGAAAAATCGGCCCAGCTCTGCCGGATGATCCTGAGCCAGCCCACCGACGAATACCGCGAGCAGATTCTCCGCACCGCGGAGGAATACCGCAAAGGCGATCCGGGCCGGGATGTGTACTGCCGCATCGTCATCAGCCGCGGGGAGGGCCGGATCGGCTTCAGCCTTTCGTGCCTGACGACGCCGACCCGGTACACGATCTACGTTCAGCCCGTCGAGGAGCCCTCGGACGAGCTGGCCCGCAGGGGACTCAGCCTTCAGATCTCCCGTCGCTGGCGGAACGCGCCCCAGGCACTGCCTCCCGCGATGAAGTCCGGCAACTATCTCAACAATCTCCTGGCGTATCTCGAGGCATCGGCCGAAGGCTTCGACGATGCGTTGCTTTGCGATTACGAAGGCAATCTGACGGAAGGCACGACGTTCAACATCTTCTATATCCGCCGCGGCATTCTCGTCACGCCGCCGCTGGACGTGGGCATCCTCGCCGGAATCACCCGCGACAAGCTGATCGCGCTCGCGCGCGGCCAGGGACTCACCGTGCGCGAGATCCGCTTTCCCCCGAGCCGGCTTTTCGAAGCGGACGAGGTTTTCGTGACCAGCTCCATCAAGGAGGTCTTTCCGGTCACGCGCGTCGATGGCAAAGCCGTGGGCGGCTCGGGCCACGCGGGAAAACCCGGCCCGCTCACCCGGAAGTTGCGTGAGGAGTTCCGAAGCCATATCTTAAGCGCAGTGAAAGCCTAACCTCAGACTGGAGATCCCGCATCGTGCCTTCCCGCCGCCCTCCGCTCGACTCCCTGATCCAAGCCGCCGTGACCGCCGCCCAGGCCTCCGGGCGCGTCCTGCTCCGGAACTTCGGAACGCCGCTCCGGGTGGGCGAGAAGGAAGGCGCGGGCCTGGTGACCAACGTCGACCTGGAATCCGAAGAGGCCGCGCTCCGCATCCTCAAGCGCAAGTTCCCCGGCTTCGGAATCCTGAGCGAAGAGGCCGGCGTCGAGCAGGCGCGGATCCCGGGACGCTGGATCATCGATCCGCTCGATGGCACGACGAACTACGTCCATCGCTTCCCGATGTTCTGCGTCTCGATCGCGGCGGAATGGGAAGGCGAGATCGTCGCCGGCGTCATCTACCACCCGATCCTGAAGGACACCTATGTGGCAGGCCTGGGAAAAGGCGCGCGGCTCAACGGGAAAAAAATCCGCGTATCCAAGACGCCGCGGCTCGAAAGCTCGCTGCTGACGACCGGCTTCACCTACCGCAAGGACGAATGGCTTCACGCCGAAATGGAAGCCTTCGAGCGCCTGAGCGGAATCGCTCGCGCCGTTCGGCGCCCCGGAAGCGCCGCATTGGATCTTGCTTACACGGCCCGTGGGGTTTTTGACGGTTTTTGGGAAAAACGACTTTCGCCGTGGGATGTCGCAGCGGGAGCGCTTCTCGTGCAGGAAGCCGGGGGCAAGGTCACGGACTTCCATGGGAAACCTTTCCGGGTGCAGGGCCGCGAGATCGTCGCCTCGAACGCCATCCTGCACGAGGAGCTCCTCAGCCGCGTGAAGCCCGCGGTTTCACGCGGCTGATGCGGTTTGACAGGCCCCGGGACGCTCCTTAAACTGATTGTCGAGGGTGAGCCCCGCTCGCCAACTCATTCAGGAGAGAAGGACCGTCCATGACCTCATGGGTTTATGTCTTTTCGAGATTCACCGCCGAGGCACTGCTTTTTGAAGCGCTCGCAATCTTTCTGCTCTGCGCGGGCTATGCCGCTTTCTGGATCCTGAGGAAGCGACGCTACGGCGCGCTGGAGGCCGCCTCGAACGTTCCGGTCGGCGTAGTGAAAGGTTATCTCAATGAGCTCATTCTGGATGCGGAACAGCTGCGTGCCCAGCTTTTCGGTCTCCTCGCTTCTTCCGGGCTCCAGATCGCACAGTCTCCGCTGCCGCTCCAGGGCGTCTCGATCAACGTCTCGCCCTCCGCCTCCAACGATCCCGAGGCGCTCAAGAAAGTCGCCCTGCTCGAGCTCAAGATGGTGGAACAAGCCAAGGCGATGGAATCCATGATGGCTGACAAGGCCCGCATCGAACAGGAGCTCGCGCATGCCCGGGCCAAGGGCGGCAGTCCCGCCCCGGCGGCGCCGAGCGGTGACCTGGGAAAGCTCCAGGAAAAGATCCAGCAGCTCGAGGCGCGCCTCGCCGAATACAGCGTGATCGAGGACGACCTGGCGAATCTCAAGCGCCTGCAGCAGGAGAACGCGCAACTGCGCGCGTCCCTGGGCCAGAGCGGCATGACCCAGTCCGCCAAACCGGCGGCGCCAACGCCCACAGCTGAGCCTGCGCGCGTCGCGGTCGCGGCGCCCGCCCCGATCGCGGCTCCGGCTTCGATTCCGGCGGCCGAACCGAGCCCCCTCGAAGCGATGGGCGGCTCGGATGCCGCCTTCGAGAATCTCGTGGACCAGGTCGAGCAGAGCCTCCAGCCTGCGGCCCCCGCCGCCGCCGCGCCTGCGGCCCCGGCCCCCTCGACTTCCGCACCGGCTGCCGGTAGTATGGCTAAATCCGATGAAGATCTCGTGGCCGAGTTCGAAAAGATGCTCAACAGCTAGCGCCGCGGCGCTGCTATTCCTGTCTTGCACTCCCCTTTGGGCGGCGCCCGCTCCCGCTGAAAGTGTCCTGGAAAAGGATATCCGCACGCGCCAGAAGGGCTCGGCCTTCGAGCCGCTTCTCAAACGCTGGGGCACGCTCTATGGAGCGGACGCCGTGCATCCGCTCGTGCGTATGGCGTCAAATCGCGCGCTGCCGGATCACGAACGCTACATCGCGCTCATGGGCGCGGCGAAGCTCGGCGGCCCGGCCACCGCGCCATTGCTCGAAAAATTCTTCAAGGACCCTTCGTGGATGCTCCGAAGCGCCACCTTGCGCGCCTATACCGCGTTCGGGCTGGCCGGCGCGACCCGTCTGAAAGCCGAGACGGTTCTGCCGCTGTTGAAGGATCCGGCACTCGTCGTGCGGATGGAGGCGGTGGAGGCGGTCGCCCGCTTGCGTCCGGCGGGCGCGGTCGAAGCGCTCCTTTCCGCTCTCGAGCGTCGGGAGAATTATCACGCGGGCCGCGCCCAGTGGGTTCCACAGAGGATCCTTCAAGCCCTGCGTCAGCTGAAGGCCACGAACGCGGCTTCACGCTTACTCCCCCTTCTGGATCATAAGCAGGATCCTTCGCTTCAGGAGCAGACCCTGGCCACCCTTGAGGCGATCACGGGGACCCGTCGCGGGTTGGGACTGCCCCTGCCCGAACGCATCCGCGAGTGGAAGGTAGCCCTGCGAAGATGAGCGGCCAGGGCTGGGCGTCGTTGTTCCTGCTGAACTCCCGGATCCTGGTCGTCGATGATGACGAGGACTTCGCGCGGGCCTCGGCCGATCTCTTGCGCGCCGGCGGCGCCCAAGTTCAGGCCGCATTCGACGGAAACGCCGCTGCCATGGCGATCCGGAGCTTCGATCCGGACCTCATCGTCTGCGACCTGGCGATGCCTCAACTTCGCGGTGACGCGCTGCTGGCCCAGCTTCGCAAAGGCGGCTACGAAAAGCCGTTCATCCTGATGACGGGCTTCGCGGACCTGGCCAACGTGGCCGAGGCCATGCACCTTCACGCATTCGACTATCTGGTCAAGCCGATTGACCCCAAGGTCTTCGTGGCCGCCGTGCAGCGGGCGCTGCGCTCGGAGCACGAGCGCCTCGTGCGCGAAGAGGCGCAGAAACTCATGTACGAGGCCCTCGCCGCGCTTCCTCCCCCCGAGGGCGCGGAAAGCTGGCCCGAGGCGATCAAGGCACGGGCGATCCGGACCGTTCGCGAGCGCAGGACGGCGAGCACGGGCTGAGGAATCCGTTTTCCCGGATCCAGTTCGGTCACACTCTCGCGCCGGAACAACTTCCAAGAAAAACGGCGCGAGGCCCGAAGGCCCCGCGCCCATTCCAGTCAAGGATCGACGGCCCGCTTACTTCGCGGCCGCGAGCTCCTCGTCGATCACCTCGGAGAACTGCTCGATCGGCACCGCGCCGCTGATCAGCTGTCCATTGATGAAAAACGTCGGAGTCGAACGAACCCCGATCTTCTCGCCGTACTCCATGTCGCTCTGGACCTGCGCGGCGTACTTCTTGGCGTTGAAGCACTCCTGGAACTTCTTCACGTCCGCGCCGGAATCCTTGGCGTATTTCTCGAGACTTGCGTTATCCAATTTGTCCATGTTCTTGAAGACGATGTCGTGGAACTTCCAGAACTTGTCCGTGCCCTGCTCATTCACGCACATCGAGGCTTCGGAGGCCGGGCGGGCTTCGCGGTGCATCGGGAGCGGGAAGTGGCGGAACACGAGCTTGATCTTGTTGCCGTACTTTTTCTTCAGCTGGTTGACCGTCTCAGCGGCGCGCGAGCAGAAGGGGCACTGGAAGTCGGAGAACTCGACGATCGTGACCTTGGCGTCCTTGCCGCCGAAGAACGGGCCGTTGCCCGGATCGACGTTGACCTGCAGCTTGGGCTTGGAGAAGTAGACTTCCACCGGAGCCGACTTGGTCAGCTTGCCGATATAGGCCTGGACCATGTCCTGCTTCTTGAGACCCTGGAGATAGGTGATGATGCGCTCTTTCACCTGGGGATTGAGCTGGCTCTCCGGTATGTGTTTCTCGGCCACGAACTTCTTGTACTCGGCATCGCTGATCTTGATATCGCCGCCGGCGACCTTCTTGTTGATGAACTCCTCGAGCGGCATGTTGGCCTTCTTTGCCTCGGCGCCGATGAGCTTTTCGGTCATGAGCTTGTTGAGCTGGTTCATCTTCAGCTCGTATTCGCGCTTGCGGAGATCGAGGAACTCGAGCTTCTCGTCGCCGATGAGCTGCTCCTCAGTGACTTCCTCGCCCGCGATCTTGGCGACGACGCCGGCTTTGGGAGCCTCCTTGAAGACCATGTTGGGCTTCGCCTTGGCTTGCTGGCCCGAGCAGGCGGAGACGATGGCGAAGGCCACGGCCGCGGCCGCGGTGGTCGCCAGGGTGAAAGAGAAATATTTTCCGTGAATTCGGTTCTGCACTGGGAGCCCCTTCTTGCGAGCGGGGTCACGCTCGCCGTAGTCAAACTCAATTGGACTGAATGGAATACTTCTTTGAAAACCCGTTCATCGTACGGCCTGCTCACAGCGGATGCAACGTAAAATTCGTTTTTTGGCCTGCAGACGCCCCCGCACCAGAAAGGCCCCGAGTATCACCTGCGCCGCGCACCAGGCCCACACCGCCCCCGGGAATCGCCTCACCTCATCGAGCAGAAGCAGGAAAGCGACGAAGCTCAGCCCGAAGAGAAGCTGCAAAAGCACCGGGTACGGCCGTGCCTGGCGCCACGCCAGCGGACCTCCGCACAGCGGACAATCAGAAAGATCCGACGAGGTCATGCAGCCGCACCAAACCCTGGATATTGCCCTCTTCGTCCACGACCGGAAGCTCGCTGATCTGGCTGGGGCGGTTTTCCATGAGATCAAGCGCCGCGCGCGCGAGCATCCCGGGAGAGGCCGAAACCGGCTGCCGCGTCATGACCAGCTCCGCGGTCAGGGCGAAAAACCTCTCCTTGTGCCTCAGGGCGCGGCGCAGATCGCCATCGGTGATGATCCCGAGCAGGCGCGCCTTGGGAGCGCCGCCTTCGGTCACGAGTACCGCGCCCAGCATCCGGCGTGTCATCACGACCACCACCTCGTCCATCGATGCCCCCGGGCCGATGATCGGAAGATCCGTATGCATCAGCTCCGTCAGCCGCAGCGTCAGGCGATTGCCCAGGGAGCCTCCCGGATGGTTCTGCGCGAAGGATTTCGCGTCAAAGCCTCGGAGCTGCATGAGCGCCACCGCGAGCGCGTCGCCGAGAGCCAAGGCGAGCGTCGTGCTCGAGGTCGGCGCGAGATTATGAGGGCAGGCCTCCTGCTCGACCTCGCCGTCGAGCCACACGTCGCACTGGCGCGCGAGCTTGGACTGGGAATTCCCGCCGATGCCGATCACCGGGACGCGAAGACTCTTCAGCGACGGGAGCAGCCGCACGAGCTCTTCGGTATTCCCCGTGTAGCTCAACGCCAGCACCGCGTCGTGGGATTGCACCACGCCCAGGTCCCCGTGGATGCCTTCGGTGGGATGAAGAAAGACCGCGAGGCTCCCGGTGCTCGAAAGAGTCGCCGCGATCTTCTGGCCGACCTTGCCGGATTTTCCGACGCCGGTGACGATGATCTTGCCGCCATTTTCCAGCGCGGCCTGCAGAAAACCGATCGCCTTGCGGATCGCCGCCGCCGCCTCCGGGTTCGCGCGCAAGCGCTCCGCGCAACGCAAGACCGCCTGACCTTCGAGCTCGAGCACGCGCACGACATCTTCGACCATATCCCGCATGCCTCCTTTGTGCACGGCGCGTTGACAATTCGCAACGGGATTCTATAGGCTGATCGCTATGATCCTGGCCAAAAATACGATGGTGATCCTGGCGCTTCCAACGGCATTTCTTTTTTTCGGGGCCCTCGGCCTCCTGCCCGAAGCGCGCGCCGGAAGCAGCAATCTCGGCTTCAGCGTGACTAGCGACGCTTCGCTGTCACACCCGCGAATCGAGGTCCGGGACGCCCGAAGCCGTCAACCGCTTGACGATGCGGCGGTCACTCTCACCGAGGCGCCACGTGGCCTTTTCTCCGTGACCGTCTCCAAACCCGGTTACGTGACCCTGACCCTGGCCGGCGTGAGGCCCGCACGGGTGGAGATCGAGCTCGAGCCACTCGCGACGAGCGCACCTCAGGTCCTGGCGCAGGGCAACGTCTCGGGCTGGGTCCCTCCCCGGCTGTCGAGGCGTAACCCGCTTGGAAAGCCGGTTTCCATCGGACTCGTCCTGCGGGCGCTCCAGCCGACTGACCTGCTCGGCTTCGGCGTCGGCTCGATGCTTTCCCCTTTGCGCGACACGATCGATATCCTCGGTCCCCGCTCCATTCCCTCCAACCTGGTCCTGCCCCAGCAATCCATCCCGATCGGAATCGGCCGGATCCGGGTTAAAAAAACGAGCTACCGCCTGCTGCTCGAGCCGGAGGTCCGCACGCTGCTGGCCGCGACCCAGGGCGCGATCGACTCGGGCGACCTGCTTTCGCTCGGAAATGCCAAGCAGATCCCCGCGTCGGTCCTGAACAAGATCCGCTTCACGCGACTCGGGTTTTCCGCGCCTTTCACGCCCGAAGGGAACACGAGCCTCGAGCTCGAAGGCAATCAGGAGCTCGTGCCCGCGCATCGCGTGAACGCGAGCCGGCCGCCTTTTCCCGCCGACGTCGTCGTAACCGCGCTGACGGATCCCGATGGCAGCGGGGAGCTTCTGGTTCCCACGGACGTCAAGGCCCCGATCACGCTCGATGGGACGACGGCTAATCCCATCGCGCTGCGCTCGGCGCCCGGCGCGACCGCGCGCGACCGACGGGTGCTGACCACCGCGCTTTCGGCCAACCAACGCCGGCTCTCGGGCATCATAAGCGCCGAAGCCGGCGAAGACGTACGGCCCGGCGACTTCCTGGAGGTCACGGAGCTGCCCGATTCCGCAGGATTACCCGCCTCCCTTCCGCTCGCGGCTTCGGAGGGCCGGATCCGTTCGGTGATCTTCGAAGGAGTCACCGTCACTCAGCTCGGGCGCGAGTCGGCGGAGCGGAGCTACCCGCTTTGGACGGTGTATGTCCTGCCCGCGGCCGGAGAGACCCAGCTCGTGCCTGACTCCGCGCTGCTTGGCGCGCCTGTCCGTTCTTATTCGCTTCTGGAGCTGGAGTTCGGCAGCGCCCTCGACGAGAGCCGGATCGAAGCCGGGACCCTGATCCAGGGCCTTCGACGCTTCACGCGTGCCACGGCCGAGATCAAGGCGAGCGCTCACTGAGCTGCTTGCGCGTCCGCGGTTCTCGGAGGACAATCAGGGGAAGATGCGCCCTTTCCGGCTCCTGATCCTCCCGATTGCCGCACTCGCCCTCGTGACACTCTCGGCGAGCGGCTGCTCAACCACCTATCGCCGTAGCCTCGGCCAGGACACCCACCAGGTCTTCAGCCGGATCTTCCTGACGGATTACAACACCGCCTGGTCCTCCGTGAAGGAGGCGCTCAAGAGCAACGTCCCCGACGTGACGAACCCCGAGGGCGGTTTCATCCAGACCCGCTGGACGGATAATACCGAGCAGAAGAATTTCGCCGAATCCTTCGGAGGAGCCAATGCGTTCCTCGCCACGAAGTACAGGCTGAAGGTCACCGTTTCGAAGAGCTCGTTTTACAACGGTCATCCCGCCGTGAAGGTCACGATCCAGAAGGATCAGCTCGTGCAGCGCGACGTCCTCGAAGGCTGGCGTCCGATCGAGACCGATTCGATCGAGGAAAACACCCTGCTCTACCGGATCGGCCGGATCATCACCATCCGAATGCGGCTGGCCAGGCTGGAGGAGGAGCGTATCCAGAAGTCCCTCGAGGAAACGAAGTTCGAGTAGCGCTCCGCCGGCTCGGCCCGGCAAGAATTTCCCATCTTATTCGTTCGGGATTTCCTGCTACAATGGAGGGATCGGCAGGAACGCCGAGAACGAAACCGGAGGCAACGGAATGCCTAGCGTGACCCCCCCGTCGGATGGCGGCTATCAGTATTACCAGAAAACCCTGAACGAGCTCGAGGAGGAGCTGCAAGCCGAATCGCGGCGCTCCCGAGAACGGCAAGCGGAGCAGGCCCGCAAGCTCGAGGAGGCGCATCAGGCGTCCCTCGCGAAGTACCGCGAGGAAACCGACGAGACCGTCGAGAACATCCGTCGCAACGCCAATGAGACGATCGAGCAGGACCGCCTCTACGCCAAGAACGAGATCGACAAGATCAAGGCCCAGACCTATGACAAGTTCGGGCGCTACAACGGGCTCGAGGCCGACGCGCTCAAAGGGCAGTTCGACGAGCTCCAGCGCGCCTCCGAGGAGCAGCGTCGCAAGGACCGGCTCGATCTGAGCGCATCCGAGCAACGCCATGAGCAACGGCTCGAGGACGCCCGGGAAGAATACGACGCGAAGCTCGAACGCAGCGTGCGCGCGGCAAGGGATTCCGCGCAACAGACCTACTCCACCGCCTACCAGGGCCAGGTGAACGAGTACGCCCACTTCAAGGACGAGGCCGAGAAGAAATATCACGAGATGATCCGCGCGCATCAGGAGGAGCTCCAGACCGAGCGCCGGATGATGCAGAACGCGCTCAACCAGGAACGACGCAACTATGAACGCAAGCTCGAGACGGCCCAGCAAACCAACGAGTCGCGGCTTGGGGACCTCGAGCACGCCTACTCCGAGAAGATGAAAGACGGCACCCGGACCCTCGCCGAGAGCCGCCAGCAGGAGACCGCGCAGCTGCGCGGCCAGCTCAACGAGCTCGGCGAGACCCAAAAACGCTATCAGAAGGAAAAGGGCCAGGGCACGCTCGACGCGGTGGCGGAGTACGATTCCGAGTGGCGCGCCAAGCTCAGGTCCGCGAACGAGGATTTCAGCCGGCAGCTCGATCGCCAGAAGGACCAGTCCAAAGCCGACGAGAAGTACTTCGCCAACCTGGGCAAGGAGGTCCTGCGCGAGAAGGACGCCTATTTCACCGATCTCATCACGCGGGTGAACCGCGAAAACCACGCCGACAAGAAGGAGCTTGAATCAACGCTCATCCGCGACCGCAAGCAGATGGAGCTCGAGCAGAAGCGCGACCGCGAGGCCTCGCGCCAGACGATGGAGACCCAGCTGCACGAGGCCAACGTCCAGCGCGACAAAGCGCTCAAGGAGCAGGCCAAGGCTTATCAGCAGACGATCGAGCGCCAGCGCCTCGCCGACCAGGAGCGCATCAAGACGCTGCAGAAAGGGATCGCCACGCGCTCGACCTCGGGCGACACGAGCATCGTCTCCCCGGCCGCCGAGGCCGCGATCCGCAAGTCGGTGACCCGGGAATACGAGAAAACCCTGGCCTCCGAGCGGGAGCGCAACCAGAATTCCACGGACAGCATGCAGAAGGAATATGCCGGCCGCGTGACCGATGTCGTTCGCGACAAGGAGCTCGTGACCACCCGGATGCAAAAGCAGTTCGCCACGGAGCAGGCGGCCGAGCAAAGCCGGTTCGTCGCGCACGTGCAGGACGTGGAGATGCTCAAGAACGAGGCGCTCCGCAACAAGGAGTTCGAGGCCGCGCGCCAGTCGGAGAACCTCAACCGCAGCTACTCGTCGATGCTGCAGCGGCTCCGCCGCGAGTACGAAGACGTGTTCCAGTCCCAACGGTCGGACGCCGCCCATAAGCAGCTGTCCTTGCGACAGGAACACGAGTTCGAGACCAAGCTCATGCAGCGCGAATTCGCCGCCAAGCAGAACGACCTGATCCGCGACTACAACAAGAAGCTCGCCGACCAGAAACTCGAGTACGAGACCCGGATCGATGAGATCAAGGAGGAGGCGCACCTCCAGGTACGCGAGATGGAGAGGCGCTCGAAGAACGCGCTCGACGAGCAAAGACGCACCGCGGAGCAGAAGTTGGCACAGGTCGAGCAGCAGCACAAGGAACGCGAGCGTTACTTGACGGAAAACTACGAAGAACAGCTTGAAAAGGTGAAACGCTCCAATGCCCTCCTCATCCAGAAGAAAGGTTAAGATCGTCTGCACCCTGGGCCCCTCCTCCTCGACGACGGAGCGGATCCAGGCCCTGGTCGAAGAAGGCCTCGACGTGGCGCGCCTCAACTTCAGCCACGGAACGCACGAATTTCACGCCGGTCTGATCGCCTCGGTTCGCGAAGCGGCCCGCCGCACCCAGAGGACGATCGGAATCATGCAGGATCTGCAGGGCCCGAAGATCCGCGTCGGAGTGCTTCCTAAAGGCGGCATCGAGCTCAAGTCCGGCGACACCGCGCTCCTTTTTCCCGAGGGCGCCACGCCCAAGACCTCCACCCGCGGCAAGATCCTGGTGCCGATCTCGGCCGAGATCGCGATGTCCGTCGCGATGGACACCCAGAAAGGCGCGCGCATCCTCTTCGATGACGGCAAGATCGCCGCGCGCGCCGTCCAGGTCTCCCCGCCAGAGATCGTCATCGAGGTGGAGGTCGCTGGAAAGCTCACCGATCACAAGGGCATGAACTTCCCCGGCACCCCGCTTTCGATACCCTGCCTCACCGAGAAGGACATCGCGGACCTGAAATTCGGGATCTCCCAGGGCGTCGACGCCGTGGCGCTCTCCTTCGTGCGCACGTCCGAGGACATCACCAAGCTCAAGGAGATCATGCGCAAAATCACGAGCGCCCCGCCGCTCGTCGTGGCCAAGATCGAGCGCGAGGAGGCGGTCGAGTACCATGATTCGATCGTGGAGGTCACCGACGGCCTGCTCGTCGCGCGCGGCGATATGGCCGTCGAGATCGGCGCCGAACGCGTGCCCATCGTCCAGAAGCGCCTCATCCTCGCCTGCAACGAGCTCGGAGTGCCGGTCATCACGGCGACCCAGATGCTCGAGTCGATGATCAGCTCCCCCACTCCCACGCGCGCCGAGGCCAGCGACGTGGCCAACGCGGTCTTCGACGGCACCGACGCCATCATGCTCTCGGGCGAGACGGCCTCGGGCAAGTACCCCGCCGAGGCCGTGCGCACGATGTCGCGGATCGCGGTCGAGGCCGAGCGCTCACGCGAGCTCAACTCCACGCGCGCGGAGATCCTCCCGATGCCGGGCTCCACGGTGGACGCGATCGAGCACAGCGCCTCGATGATCGCCCGCCACGTCGGCGCGGTCGCCATCGCTTGCATCACCCACACCGGCTCCGCAGCGCGCACCCTCTCGCGCTACCGACCCGAGACGCCGATCGTAGCCATCATGGACAACGAATCGGTGCTGCGAAGGCTCTCGCTCACCTGGGGCGTGCGCGGCGTGCTCGTGCCGAAGGTCGGCGCGACGGACGATCTTTTCGCCATGGTCGAGTCCGCGCTGCAGTCGCAGGGCTGGGCCGAGCCCGAGGACCTGGTCGTCATCACGGCCGGGGTGCCCACGCTCCGGCGCGGGACCACGAACATGGTGAAGGTCCACCGGATCAGCCCGCGCGTGGGGCGTCGGGCTCGGCCGTCCTGAGGAGCGGCTCAGAAGTTCCGATTCAGGAATTTCGCGATCGCGTACCTGATCTGATCGAAGCCGTAATTGTAAAAGCCGGGCGCGAACGCATAGACATCCTTCGCGCTTTTCACGACTGCACCATGCCTCAGGTTCATCGAGCTCGGATAGTGAATCACTGCTTTCGGGCCACGCACGCTTTCCGCGAAGCGCTCGACTTCACCTGAGGCGACCGCCTCGTCTGAATCCGAATACAGGATGAAGGTGGGAATCTCGATCTTCGCGTAAAGCTCCTTGCGGGCGCTGGTGAGATCGATCGTCTGGGCATCCGGAGCGAAATCGCGGGGCGGCCCGTGCTTGTCGAGGAGGTCGTTGGCCAGCGCGCTTACCTGCATCCCGGCGCTCGCGGACACATAAGCTTTGTCGATTCCGTCCTCCTTGCCGACGAAGGCATTTCCCGAGACCGAGAAGAGCGAGCCGACTCCGCTCGCAAACGAAGCTCCGAAGGTCATCTGCAGCGCCGGGGCGAAGAGGAAAAGGCCCTTCACCCGACCCGGGTGATCCAGATGGTACTTGACCGAGAGGAGGCCTCCGAGGGAGTAGCCTGCCAGGATCAGCTCGTCGCCCAGCCCGCGCGCGTCCTCGATGGACTCCTCGAGCTCGTTCACCCAGTCCTTGTATTTGATCTTGTCCATCCGTCTCATGGGGTTTTCCCAATGACCGGGAAGCAGGATGCTGTAGACGTTCATACCCTGCTCATAAAACGCTTCGGCGAGGCCTTGCGAGTAATGAGGGGATTCGAAGGTGCCATGAGTGAAGAGGACCACGTAGCGGGTCTTCGCGCCGTGATGATAGAGGCGAGGCAGATGCTTGGGATGGGTGATTCTCCGCGCCTTCTCCCGAGCGACGATCTCGATGGTGCTCACCGATTCCTCGAAAGCCGCAACTCCCGACTCATCGAGAGTGGCCGACGGAACCGACTCGCCTGCCCGAAGCGCGAAGGGAAGCGCGATACATAAGCCCAATGCGGTCCAGAGCGGGTTTTTCATTTTCATCTCTCCAACAGGATTTTTCTCAAAAGGAATTCCAGATTTACGTCGATGTCCCCGCTCTCTTGAAAGAGCTCCTTCAAGGGACCCGCAAAGGCCTGATTCATCTCCTCTTCGAGGCGATCCAGGTCCTTCACGGCTTCCTGGTAGCGGGCGGGGTCAGCCCCTTCGAGCGGAACGCCGTACCGGCGGTCGGGCGTGAGATTCCAGGGACCCGTCTTCTCGGAGAAGCTCATCCAGCGGCGGGTCAGCTGACCCGCGATGGAACCTTTTTCGCCGCCTTGCTCGACGAACCGGGCGATCGCGCGCTTGATCGCGTCCTTGTTGAGGATGTCAACCTGACTCTCGAGGAGGAAGAACCCGGCAAGATCCTTCTTGGATCCGGCCGCCGCACGCATCGCGCGGCCGCGTTCCTGGCCATCCGACTTCTTCAGATAGCCATCGAGGTCCGACGATGGCATGGGGTACCGGGCCTTTAGGCTGTCGAAAGCCTCCTGCAGATCATTCTTATGAGTGCCGTTGTAATGCAGGACCCGGCTCAGGTCCATGAGCCCGGACCGCGACAAGGCGGAGAACAGCTGATTAGGCGTGACCGCCGGGATTTCGAAGCGGTAAGGGTGCCCATCCTCCAGGGCGGCTCCGATGAGGTCTCGGGTCTCCGCGGCGCAGTTGTTGGATACGAAATAGTATTTTCCAGCGTAAGACCAGTAGGCCTCGATCGTCTTGGAAATGAGCCTTTGGATCTGGTCCCTGCTCAGATTCAGCGGGATGCTGCGAAGGTCGCGGGACTCCTTCTTGGTGTACTCGCTCAGCACCGCCAGGAAGCTCAGGAAATAAACCTGGGAAGGGTATTTCCCCGTCAGGCCCTTGAGATGGCTCGTGATGAACTCATCGACGTTCGCGCGGAAGCTCACGACCACATGGTCATCGATGTCCAAAAGGCAGTCGGCGGAGACCGCCTGGCGCTTCTTGCCGCACATGACGAACCGGAGCATGGAATGCCCCCAGCGACTCGCCAGGTCATCACCGGGACCGGCGATCAGGTAATGAACCTGGTAGATCCGATCCAGATCCAGCGCCACGGGCTTGCCTTCGGGGTTCGACAGCAGGACGCGGCTCGATGCGCCGCAGTCGCGCCGGGGAAACGGCCGATACCCGAAATGGGAGACCAGGAACTCATTGAGCGCCGGCCTGCGGCATTGATATTCTGGATCGAGGAGAAAATATTCGAAGTTGACCGCGAAATACTCCGAGGGGCTCGTGGTTTCGTAATTCTCGAGTCTTCTGCGAAGCTGGGTGTTCTTCAGGATATGCTCGGACGTCCAATCGCCCAGGGAGAGGAATTCACGCCTATCGGAAACACGCGAGCGCAGACTCTGAAGGTACTTGCAGCGTGGGCTGACTTCCGTTTCTTGAAATGAAGGGCAGCTTTGCAGCTCGGCGCGCTCTTCGAAGCTGAGCTCCGGCTCGGAGTCGTAGAGGTGAGCGAACTCATGCAGCGCGCTGGCCAGGGTCTGGCGGTAAAGATCCCCATGCTTGCAGCTCAGGCGCTTCGCGCCGCGTTCGCCTTGCTGGATGGGGTTGAGCAGCGCGGAGTTCAGGACGATCTGGTCGCGATTGCGGGAGTGCACGTAGCCCGCGATGAATGAGCTCTCGGCGTTCTCGCAGACGCTCTCCAGAGTCCCTTTCACGTCCAGGGACTCGAATCTGAGCTGGATCCTGCGGCCCAGCTTTTCTTTCATGCTGGGAGGCAGGAGGTCGCTTGCGGCCTGAGCGAAGCGCGAGACGGACTCCCGCTGCGTCTGGGCCACATTCTCGGCCGCGATCCGGATCCCGAAGCGGGAGCTCTCCGCGCCGTAGGGCTGGATGGCGATCCAGGAGAGACCGAAGCCGAGCAGTGCGAAAGAAAAAAGATGGGTTTTCATCGTTTCGTCGCCGGGAAAGGGACGGGGCCGAAGCCACTCAAGCCTTAGCCCCGTCCATTTTGAGTTATCCGATCAATTCTCGATGAAACGCGAAGCGGCGATGGTACGGACCAGCTCGATTTCCTCGGCTTGCAGCCCTTCCTGAGCCATCTTCTGCGAAAGCTCTTCCACCGTCGCCCTGAGCTCCGGGCTCATGCGGTTGAGACTGCCGGTACGAATGACCTCGATGGCCTCATGGACCACCTGATCGTTAGCCACGACTCTGAAATAGACGCGGCTGGTCCCACTCAATGCGGTGGAGCCCGAAATGTAACCTCCGCGCGGACCCGAGTAGCTGGTCCCGTTCGAGGTTTCATAAGCCGCGGCACCGGCCGCGAGAGCCATCAGAAGTCCACCGATCACGAATTGTTTCCTGTTCATTCATTCACTCCTTTTGTGAAGTTCCACTTGCGAAGGGAATAGCAAGCGACGGTCCAGGCGGCAGAAGACCACTACTCCCCCTGGAATCACAGGGCATTTAGGCATCGAATACTCGGAGTGCGTGTTGAGGCGAGGAACGGGTGTCCAGCGATTGGTCAGGGGGTCAGGGATCGCGGATCCTGTGCCGAACGGAGGCTGCGTGGGGGCGGAGTCCCGTAAAAGCGCCCTGCGGTATGTCTCGCTTTCAGTCGCATGGTTTTCGATAGTATCATATGATACTATCACTGTATGCGTCCGCCGTTTACCCTCACTCCCGGGATCCTGAACACGGTTGCCGAAATCAGTCTCCTGCTCGGCCGCTACGAAGGCCTGAACGCGCCCAAGCCCCAGCCTCAGCTCAGAAGGCAAAACACCATCAAGACGATCCAGGGCAGCCTCGCCATCGAAGGAAATACGCTCAGTCTCGAGCAGATGACCGCCGTTTTCGACAAAAAGCGGGTGATCGGCCCCTCAAAGGAAATCCTCGAGGTCCAGAACGCAGTCTGGCTTTATGAACGGCTCGGCGAGTTCAGACCTGCAAACGAGCGGGATTTTCTGAAAGCCCATGCGATTCTGATGAAAGGGTTGACCCTGGAGTCCGGCAGGTACCGGAGCCGAGCGGTAGGCATCCTGAAGGGGTCTCAAGTATCGCACCTGGCTCCACCGGCCAAACGGGTTCCCGAGCTGATGGCGGGACTCTTTTCGTTTCTGAAGAAGGACAAGGATCTTCCGGAGCTGATTCGTGCCTGCGTCTTCCATTACGAGCTCGAATTCATTCATCCCTTCCTGGACGGAAACGGCCGCATGGGACGCTTCTGGCAGTCAGTGATCCTGGTCCATCATCATCCCGCCTTCGAGTTCGTCCCGGTGGAGTCGGTGATCAAAGCGCGGCAAGCCGCTTACTATCGCGTACTCGGCCAGTCGGACCGGAAAGGTGAATCGACCTCCTTCATCGAATTCACGCTGCTGGCGATCCGGGATGCACTTCGAGATTTCCTCGAAGAGCTTCGGCCCGAAGCCGAAACGCCCGAGTCGCGCCTGGCCATTGCTCGAACCGCATTCAAAGACCGCGAGTTCACGCGAAAGGAATATCTCCAGCTCTTGAAAAGGGTCTCCACGGCCACTGCCAGCCGCGACCTGGCATTGGGAGTCGAACGGGGGCTACTGCGGCGAGTCGGCCACCAGGCGCTTACGCGCTATCATTTCGTTCGCGATCGAACGCGTGGTAAAGAAACCGCATGAAAAACGCCGTCGTGCTGTGGACCGGAGGAAAAGACAGCTGCCTCGCACTTCACCTCGCTCTCGAACACCGCTTTCGCATCCAGGCTCTCGCGACCTTCGTGCCCCCGGGCAACCCCGAATTCAAGGCCCACCCTCAGTCCCAGATGAAGGCGCAAGCAAAGCGCCTGGGGTATCCCCTTCACTTTCTTGAGATCAGAGAGCCGTTTCGCGAGTCCTATATCGAGGCACTAGGATGGATCAAAAGTTCTCTCGCGGCTGACACGGTCATCACCGGGGATATCGATCGCGTTGCCGGCTTTCCGAACTGGATCGAGGAGTGCTGCGTGGACCTCGGGCTCAGTGTCCATAAGCCGCTTTGGGGGCTGCCCCGGCTCACAGTCCTCCGGGAACTCCTGGCGCGCGGGATCCAGGCGAAAATCACGCACCTCAATCATCCCGCGCTGCCGGACTCCTGGCTGGGCCGGGTCATTGATGAAAACTTACTGAACGAAATGGTCGCACTCTGCGCTGATACGGGAACGGATCTCGCGGGCGAAAACGGCGAATACCACACGATGGTGATCTGACCCTAGCCTACCTGCTGCTCGCCGTGATTCCGTCGAAAAGTAGCCCGAGCATCACGTAACGCCCTGAGAGATCGAGCGTGCCGACGTTTCCCGTCATCGTTCCAAAGGATTCCAGCTTGCGGACCACGTTGCGTTCAAAGCCGCCTTCGACGAAAAAGCAAAACTGCTTGTAACCCACTCCCGCCGAAGCGCCATAGCTCCAGATGGGAGCGGCGAACCATTCGGCCGGACCGGTCTTCGTGAGCTTGCCATCGACCGAAGCGGTCTTCAGCTCGAAGCTCGTATTGGTGCCGCCCACGCCCCCGAAGACATCGAATTTGAAGACACTCGTCCTCAGGAACGGCACGCGCGCCAGGAGCAGAATCGCGTTCTGCCCGATTGCGCCGTAGTAGAGCGTGCTGTTGCCGGCCGACTCGTATTCCATTGCGAGATGCCGGGTGTAGCGCATGCCCAGATCCAGAAAACGCAGCGCCGGATAGGTGATCTCAACACCGAAGCCCGTGAGCCCGTTGAAGGTATTCAGCCCCTGGGCTGTCATCTCGTTATTGAGCTCGTCCGGGTGAATCATCGTGTTTCCGATGAAGAGCCGGCCCTGTGCCGGAAAGCTCTTGGAGTCTGCCCGTGCTGGTGCGGAGAAGGCAAGAAATAGGGTGAAAAGCGGCAAGACGTGCGAGGTGCGGATACACATAGGCAGATCCTCCTATTAAATGGTGAGCAAGGTGCTGTCCATAAGCAATTATTTTCGCGGATCCGCCCGTCCCGAACCGCGACCAACAACCGGCCAAAGGGGGCGCAGCATCACCTCGGCATCACTTTACGCCGTATTCTGATGTCGAGGTGAGCAACCAAAAGGAATGACCGAGTTTGCACTTGATCAACCAAAAATTCCGCTATCCCGAAATCGCCGCACCGCACCAACCCTTGCACCCAAGCGTCACAGCTGCTACCCCCATTCTTCTATGGCCATGGCGGGGGACGACGCGACACCACTCATGAAACAGTACTGGGACCTCAAGTCCCAGGCCGGGGATGCGCTGCTGCTTTTCCGGATGGGGGACTTCTACGAGCTCTTTGGTGACGACGCCATCGAAGCCGCGCGGATTCTCGAGATCACGCTCACCTCGCGCGACCGCAACAAGCCCAATCCCGTTCCCATGGCGGGCGTGCCCCATCATAGCGTTCAGGGCTATATCCAGCGCCTGCTGCGCGCCAACAAGAAGGTCGCCATCGGCGAGCAGATGGAAGACCCCTCCAAAGTCACCGGCAAAGCCATCGTCCGGCGGGAGCTTACCCGCATCTTCACCCCAGGCGTGCAGTTCGACGTCGAGGGAGCCGAGGCGAGCTATCTCGCCGCTCTTACTTCTGGGCCGGATTCGCGTTGGTTTTTGGCCTGCCTGGACCCTTCGACCGGCGAAACACTCGTGAGCGAGCCGCTCACCGAAGCCGCCGTGCTCCAGGAGCTCTCGCTGCTTCCGATCCGGCATCTGCTGCGCTTTCCGGAGGCGACCTCGCGTGAGCCGCTTCGCGCTGCGTTTGAGGCGATGCAGACCTCGGCCAGCGCGCTCATCGAGGAGCTTCCCTCGAACTATCTCGTCCTGGCGCAGGCGCAGGACACGTTGAAACGCCACTACGGTATCGAAAGCCTCGGAACCTTCGTTCCCGACGAGGGCGCCACCCTCGCCCTGGGCGTGGCCGTGACCTACACGCTTCGGACGCAAAAAGCGGAGCGCCTCTCGCACCTGAGGCTCCCCGCGCCGCTGCGCAAGCCCAAAACGATGACCCTGGGCCCGCGCTCGCCGCAGCACCTGGATCTCGTCCCCTCGCCCGAAGGCGGCCCGAATCTTTATCAGCTCATCAACCGCACGCGCTCGGCGCCGGGCGCACGCCAGCTCAAGCGCTGGCTGCTCGCACCGCTCAAAGCCCCCACCGAGATCGCCGAAAGGCAAACCGCCATCCGCGAGCTCTCCGAGCATCGCACGCATCTGGCGCCCCGCTTGAGCGAGGAGCTCGCCAAGCTCTATGACCTCGAACGCATTTCCGGCCGCATTAACGCCAAGCTCGCCAACCCACGCGACACGCTCGCGCTTGGGCAATCGCTGGGGATCCTGGCGCCGATCGCCTCGCTCTTGGAGCTGAGCAAGTCACCGCTCCTAAGAGAGCTGCGCATGGAACTTCTGCGCGCCAACGAGGCGCTCGCGCCGCTGTCGCAACGGATTCTGCGCACCCAGCGCGAGGACGCGCCACTGGTCGCGCGTGAGGGCGGAATTTTCAACCCGGGCACGACCGAGGAGCTCGATCGCCTGCTCTCGCTCAGCGAGAACGGCCAGCGTTGGCTCATCGAGCTTGAGACGCGCGAGCGCGAGCTCACCGGAATCCCCTCGCTCAAGGTCCGCTACAACCGGGTCTTCGGCTATTACCTCGAGGTCACCCAGGCGCATCTCAAGAGCGTCCCCGCGCACTACCAGCGCAAGCAGACCACGGTCGGCGCCGAGCGCTTCTTCACCGAGGAGCTCAAGAAGTTCGAGGACGATTTCGTCAACGCTTCGACCCGGCAGAAGGCGCTCGAAGGCCAGCTCTTCGAGGAGCTGCTGGGCGCGATCCAGGAGAAAACACCTGCCATCATGGACGCCGCACGAGCTCTCTCGGAGCTCGATGCGTGGCTCGCGCTCTCGCGCCTGGCCGAGGAGCCGGGCTGGGTTTTCCCCGAGATCGATGACTCGCTCGGGCTTTCGATCCGAGGCGGGCGCCACCCGCTCGTCGATCAAGCAACGGGCGGGCGCGCGGGCTCGTTCGTTCCGAACGATCTGGAGCTTTCCCCCCTCACGCGCCTTACGCTCATGATCACGGGCCCGAACATGGGCGGTAAATCCACCGTCATGCGGCAGACCGCCCTCATCCTGATCCTCGGGCAGCTCGGAGCGCCGATTCCCGCCACCGAGGCGCGCTGGGGCGCGGTCTCGGCGATCCATACCCGCATCGGCGCGCACGACGCGATCGCGCGCGGCCAAAGCACGTTCATGGTGGAGATGTCGGAGCTCGCGCACATCCTGCATCATGCCGATGAGCGCTCGCTGATCATCCTCGACGAGATCGGCCGCGGCACGAGCACCTATGACGGGATGTCGGTCGCGTGGTCCACGCTCGAATGGATCTGCACGAAGATCCGCGCGCGCACGCTCTTTGCGACCCATTATCATGAGCTCACGCGCCTCACGGGTACGCTCCCGCTGCTCGCCAACGCGCATATGGCGGTCGATGGCGCGCGCGGCAGCCTGCGTTTTCTTTACAAGCTCAAGGACGGCCCCACGAACGAGAGCTTCGGCATCCACGTCGCGAAGATCGCGGGCCTGCCCAAGGCCGTGATCGAGCGCGCGTGGGAAGTGCTTGAGGAGCTTGAAACCCATGCCGCTCACGGCGGCGCCGCGCTCGCCGTCGCGGACTCCCCTCAGCTCTCTCTTTTTGGGGGAGGCGCGCGGCCGGAAGCCGAGTTGGCGCGCGAACCCGAGCCCCAGGCGCCCCCTCCTCCGCATCCTGCGCTCCTGGAGCTCGAGTCCACCGACGTGAACCAGCTCACCCCGCTTCAGGCGCTCAACCTGGTCGCGAAACTTCGGGATCTGGCCACGCAGGAAGGTTCAAGCTGAATCGGCCGCTCGCAGCAGCCCCGCTCGCAAGCGCACCCCCGCAATCGTGCCCACAGCCGCGCGGCTCGAGCACTGCCGAAAATTGAATTTCGACCGGCGGTCCGATCCTGCTATCCTGTTTTCATGAGATCTCCATTCGCCCATTCATTCATTGCTTTGCTATCGCTCTCCCTCGCCTCCTGCGCAGGGATCAAGATCGAAAAAAACCCGCCTGCGCAGGCTCAGAGCAAGCCCGGCATCTCGTTTGGTGGACCCATCGCCGGCCCCATCACGGTCGATCGCGGCTTCACCTGCTGGGTGAAGCACGGGCTCGTCGGTTTTGATGGCGTCGGCATGACCGAAGACGAAGCGGTCGCAAACGCGGCGAAGCGGTGCAAAGGAATGTTCCCCGAGGGAAGCTGCGAGCGGGACCGCTGCGAAAAGACGAAATGACGGCAGCCTGAGCGCCTCGCGCCTCTCAGGCCAGCTCCCCGGCCCGCACCATCAAACCGCGCGCCACACCGCGGAACGGATCCAAGTCGTGGAGCTTTTCCGCGCCAAACCTCCTGGTCAGCGCGTCGCGAAGCCAAGGTACCTTGGCCGTACCCCCCGTGCAGAGCACGCGATCGATCCGTTCGGGGGCGATCCCGCCATCGGCGAGCGTCTCATCCAACGTGCGCACGATCGCCTCGAGCGGGTTTTCCGCGTAGGCTTCGAATTCCTTCCGACGGATCTTTTCGCGGATCCGAATCTCCGGATAATCGAAATCAAACAGCGCATCGTCTCCGGCAGAGAGGGCCTTTTTCACGCCTTCGATTTTCTCGAAAAGCGGCAGGCCCAGCTGATCATTCAAAAGCGTGAAGAGCCGGTCGATGCGCTCGCGATCATCCTCCCCAAGCGACCACTGCCGCACGTTACGAAAGAACTCCATCGTGTCCTGCTTGCGAAGCAGCGAGATCTCGCCCGGATGGCAGATCCGTTCCATCAGATGCGTCGGCATCGTGAGGACATTTGATCCGAAAGGCACCTGATATCTCACGCCCGTTCCGAAGTAAGGCGAGATCCGGTGCCGCATCAGCGCTGAATCCAGCGCATCGCCCGCGACCGAGAGGCCGCCCATCGCCAGCACGTCCGAGGCGTGAAAGCGCCCATCGCGCAGCCGGTACACCGTGAAATCCGACGTTCCGCCGCCGAAGTCAGCCGCCAGCACGAGCTCCTCGTCCCGCGCCTGCGCACCTTCGGGGTCATAACCTAGCGCTGCGGCGACGGGCTCCGGCAGAAACTCGATCTCCTTGAAGCCCGCATGCCGGGCCGCGCGTTCGAGCCGCTCCTGCGCGTAGCGATCATCGCCTTCGTCGGGCGCGAAGCGCGCCGGGCGCCCGAGCACCACGCGGGTGACGTCGTCGCCAAAATGCGCGTTCGCGCGCTTGCGCATCTCCGAGAGCAAAAGCGCGATCAGGTCCTCGAGGTTGAAGGGGCGGTTCTCGACATACGTCCCGATGAAGCTGCGGCTCGGGAGCTGCTTTTTGATCGACCGGATGAAGCGCCCCGAATGATCGCGCGCACCGAACTCGCGAAGCGCTCGCTCGCCGAAGTACAGCTCGCGCGCGTTCGGGAAGTACAAGAGGCTCCGCAGGATCGCCGGGTCGGGCGCGTCCGGATCCAGCGGCGCGAATCCTCCCGGGCCACCCGGGCCCGCCGCGCCCAGGAGTGAGTTGGAGGTGCCAAAATCGATCGCGTAGACAGGCGAGGCCATTCAGGAATTCTAGCCCAAAACCAGTAAATAGCTTTCGATTTCAATACTTGATCTTTTTACTCCATAGAGCTAAGTTGCGCCCCGGAGCCCAAATCCGATGCGAAACCTGCTTTTTAGTCTCGCCCTTTTCGTTTCGATCTTCTCCACCGCGCCCACGGTCCAGGCCGCCGTCTGGGAAACCGAGCAGGAGTGGAGTCCCGCCTGGGAGGACCGCTACGCTGAGTGGATCCGCCTCAACTGGAACAAGGATTTTTTCGCCCGTCCCGGAACCGCGTACACGGGCCTCAAGCTCGACTGCGCGGACGTCGTGTACTCGATGCGGATCATCTTCGCCTATGAACACCGGCTCCCCTTCGCGATGAAGGATCCCACGGGCGGCAGCAAGCTCATCACCAACTCGATGGCGCGCTTCGATGCGCTCGGCTCGCCCGAGAAGCGCATCCGCGCCTTCTTGAATTTCATCTTCGGCATCTCCAGCACCCAGTCGCTTCCGAACGATACCGTGCCTTTGGCGCTCAGCCGAGATTCCATCCGCTCTGGAAGCCTGATCCTCACCGACCGCAAGTCCCACCACTCCTGGACCATTCGCGAGCTGCAGCCCACGGGATTGCCCTCGCTGATCTTCTCGTCACGCCCGCCGAAAACGACGCTGCAGGTCCGCGAAGGCCAGCCCTCACTGGAGTTCACTTTCCATGGCCGTCCGGACCTCGCGCCCTATGGAGGCTTCCGCGGATTTCGCCGAATCGAGGACCTGAGCAAGCCCGACTGGCAATCGCATGGATTCAGCGACGAGCAGTTCCGAATTCCCCCGCGCGAATGGATGCAGACTGTGAAAAAGCGTCTTGCTCTCTCAGAGGAGTCGCCCGACGCCCTTCTCACGCGCACGCTCGAGAACGCCTGCATCGGCGCGCGCGAGCGGATCGAGTTCATCAACGAGGGCGTTGCATACCTGCGCGGACTGGGCAGCGAGCGCTGCCTCAGCGCGACGGAGTACGACAACTACTCGACGCCTAACCGTGACATGCGGCTCCGCAATTCGTTCGAAGAGCTGCGCGACGCGGTTCAGGCGCTCGAGGGCGCCACGAACGTTTCTCCCGAACTCAAGGCGACTGCGGAGGACGTCGTCAAGGATGCGGGTTCCAGCCGCCCCGCCGCAGCGCGCACCTGCCCCGTCGAGATCGCGCCGGGCCGGCTACTGCCTTTGGCCGAGATCTACCGTCGTTCGCTCCATAACGAGCTTTCGGACAACCCACATGACCCATTCGCCCAGCGCTGGGGTGAGCAGACGGGATCCAGCTCGCGGGCCAAGCGTTGCCCGAAGCACGAATGAGCTCCTCGGCGAAGAAAACTCTGCTGTTTCTTGGCGGTGCCGCCGCCTTGGCCTGCCTCTGGTTTTCAAGCCCCTTTCCTCCCGCTTCGTCCCACCCCCCGGCAGCCAAGTCGCCGCGTGTCCCAAGCCTCCCCGCGAGCGCGCCGCCCCCCGCGTCCGGCCTCGCACCTCGCACGAGCGTGAATTCAGAAAGCTCCCTGCCGCTCTCAGGGAATTCGCGCGCCGAGATCCGTCGTTGCCTGGATCTGGATCCCGAGAAAACACCGACATCGCTCGAGACACTCATCCGCCAGCTCGTTTCCGAAAATGGCGAGACGGCAAAACCCTATCTGAAGTTCAAGAACGTGCACTTGAGACTGCCAAGCGGGGAGAAGCGGCGCCTCCATCTTTTTTCGGACTCGGGTCCTGACGGAAAGCCTGTGCTGCGGCTCCGGATCTTTTCGGAGGATACCGAAGGCTTGCCGGTGCCCCTGCCGGTTTCACCGGACCTTATGATCAATCCGGCGCCCGAGCGAATGCTGGCGCTCGAAGCCGAAGGGACGCGGGAACTGTCGGAGGAAGCGCTCTCCCTGCGAACTCCTTCCCAAATGATCGACTGGACGGTGCGTAATGGCCGGATTACCCAACTCTTCTGGGTAGGTAGGGAGCGGAGCCTGGGCTGCGCGCTTTCGGATCATGAGGAATGCGACTGCCGTGACTAAGTCAACGGCACGCAAGGCCATTGCCATTCCGAGCGCCTTCACCCAAGATCAGAGAATCGCTATGAATGACCTTTGGAAGAAATGCAGCAGTTGCAAGAAACCCATCGCCTTCAAGGCGCTCTTTTGGGTTTGCAATGTCTCCACGTGCAATCGCAAGCGCACCGGCCTTTCCTTCTGTAGCGTCTCTTGCTGGGACGCACACCTCCCGATCATGAATCATCGCGAAGCTTGGGCCGAGGAGCGGCGCGCGCCGAGCGCCGAGGAATGGCAAAAGATCCTCGCCGGCGAGAACGAGCCCGCCGAGCGCCGATCACGTCAGAAGGAATCCGCTCCGCCGGCGCCCCAGCCCGCGCCCGCCGCCCCGAGCGCACCCAAGACGATCCTGCGACGCAGGAGCGAATGACCTTCGCGAGGCCTCCTGAGCGGCACCCCGCAGTCCGCTCAGATTGCCTTTAATACAGTCTCTTGACGTCAACCGAGCCGAAATATCGCTGAGTGAATCCGAACTTCGTGGATTCGCGCGTGGCGAACAGGAATCTCGCGGAAGACAGGCCATTGTTCAGGTAAACCGGAATCTCGGTCCGGGAGAGATCGAGCTCGAAAGCGGCAAGGTCATTTGAACGGCATCGAGCGGAGACGACCAGAATTTGGCGTGACTCGTCGAAATTCCCCGTACCGGCGCACTCGATTTCATCACCGGAGATCTGACCCGAGAACGAAACATTTTGAGAAGCGCCAAACCTCTTGATTACAAGCACCCCCTGAATACCGCCTGATTGATCGACGACAAGGAGACGTCCCTGCAGGTCTTCTGCTTCGAGCTTGGCCGCGGAAGCGGCCTGTGCAACCAGAAGCAATCCTAACGCTAGATTCATGATTTTTCTCATATTTACCTCATTGCCAAAAATATAATAAGCGAACGATCGGCCATAATTAACGCATTGCGCTATTTTTGTCGAGATATTTCCCTCCACTGCGCGGTCATTGGGTCGACACTATCCATTCCGATGAGAACCTACCCAATCCAATGCAGCCTTTGGTGATGCGCCCGACAAAGCGTGGCCAGGTTTTCCATGCGATCGGCGCCGCCCAGGGATTTAGGCCTGAGATGATGGAACTCCAGCCAGCGCCGATCCTCGCAGCGAGCACCAGTCACAGGATCCCGATAGCTACACTGCCCACCGTCCCGAAGAACCAGCGCATGCCTCAGCGCAGCCGGCAGCCGATACCGGGCGCCTGAGACGCGCGGCACTCGAGAAACCTGTTCCGGGCCCGACTGACTCATTCGCGCGCGACGGGCCTTTTCGATAGGGTCGTGCCGCTCCAGGAAAACGCGCACAAGCTCTAGCAACGTGTCTTCCATCGTGGCCGCTCTTTGCGCGCGAACCGACACGCGATCTTGCGCCCGCTTGAGAGACTGGTAAAGCGCTTCGGATATGTTCAGCTCAATTCGCAAGCGATCCTCGCGCACATACCTCGCGCGTTCCGGCCGCAGAAGCTCCGGCCGCTCGCGGGCGATCGCTTTCTCGAGTTCGCGCCTCGAAAGCGTTTGCGCCGCATTCAGCCATTTCTCCTGAGTCGCGGGCGTCAAGACCGGGGCGATCATCCGAGCGTTCGAGAGGGAAATCTCCCTCCGGGAAAGCTTTTCCTGTAGCAGCGGTACCTCGCGCGACTTTCGGGCGACGACGATCAGGTTGTAAGCGACTCCCTCGGAGAGCGAGAGCCCGCGCCGGGCGTACTCAAAAAGGCTGCGGTAGCCCAGCTCCCGAAATGCCCGAGCTTCGTCGATCTCCCGAAGAATACCGACGAGATCCGCCTCCGCGCGAAGATAGGTACGGGCCATTTCGAGCGCCTTTTCATGGAGTGCTTTGATGTTTTTTTCCATTAAGACAACTTACTATTGGAAGTTTTCGCCTTCAGCATTCGCCCCAGCGGGGGAAACGAAGCCCCAGATCTTTCAAAACCGTTTCGCGTGAAACTGTTTTTAAGCCTCGGTCGAATCCGCTCGACTGTTGAGATTTTTCGGACGCCTTCAAGCCCAAGTCAAAAGCAGGACTCAAGAATCCGATAACATCGGAACTATCGATGAAAACCTGTCCCGGGACAGGTTCTTCGTCGCACGACTCACGCCATCGCAAGCGTTGTGCCCGCGCCGTAACATCTCTGCCAGCCAAGTCGCGGGCGATTCGAAGTCTCTGGATTGTTTCCGGACTGAGTCCACGCGCCGCCCCAGCACGAGCGCGCCGCCCCAGCACGAGCGCGCCGTCCCAGCACGAGCGCGCCGCCCCAGCACGAGCGCGCCGCCTCAGCTCACCCACTACCCAGCCCGCTCTCCTGCACCCGCCGCAGCACTTTCTTAAGCGCCGCCCCCGCAGCCACGCCCGGCTCCGCCAACGGCACCCAGCGGAACTCGTCGCCCGCCGAACGACCCGCGCTCCGCGGCGCGCCCCGCACTCCGCCCCGCACTCCGCCGCGCCCGCAACCGCACCCAGCCCCGCTCACCCGCCAAACCCGCGTAATCCGCGTGATCCGATGCCGCGTGACCACATGCCGCGTCTCGAAACAGTCCAAAGGCCGGGCCCCGGCAGCGATCCACGCCGGCTTCCCCAAAGGCAGATCCCAAAGCCCCGCGCACCACTCCTCCGTACCGCGCTGGCGCAAAAGAACGTTTCCGCGGTTATCGAGAACGCAATGGACCTCTTCGCGCACGGAGACCCATTTCACAGGCCTCTTGCGGGGCGGAAACAACTTCTGAACGCCGGCCTTGCGCGCGCGACAGATCGAAGCGAGCGGGCACGCCCCGCACCGCGGCTCCCGCGGCGAGCATACCGTCGCTCCCAGCTCCATCAAAGCCTGATTCAAAACGCTCGGCCGAATCCCCAGGCCAAAGCCCAGCGCGACCCACCGGCGGGAGTGCCGCCAGAGCGTTTCCTTGAAAACACCGTCCCCGTCCTCGCGATCCACGCGCCGCACGCGCGACACCACGCGCTCGACGTTGCCGTCAAGAATCGCCTCGGGCCGGTCCAGCGCGATCGAAAGGATCGCCCCCGCAGTGTAGTCACCCACGCCGGGGATCTCGAGCCAGCCCGTCCGATCGGAGGGAAACGCCCCCGCCTCCGCGATCAGCCGCGCCGCGCGCAGGAGATTCCGCGCCCGGGAGTAATAGCCCAGGCCCGCCCAATGCTCGAGCACCTCGGCTTCGGAAGCGGCCGCCAATTCCTCCACCGAGCCAAAACGCCGGATGAAGCGCTCGAAGTACGGCACCACCGTCGCCACCTGCGTCTGCTGGAGCATGATCTCCGAGATCCAGACGCGATAAACGGTCGGCCGGTCCCGCCAGGGCAAGACACGTTTTTGACGCTCGAACCACGCAGCGAGCTCAAGGAGGTTTTCTTTCACTTTAAGACGCTTCTCCCATAAGCTGAAAAGTATCGGCAAGGGTAAATCGCAGGATGCGAAAACGGAAGACTCTTCACTGGCTACTTCTCCTTCTACTGCTCACGGGAACCTCCCTGGCCGCCCCACCCAAGAGCTCCTTTCTCGTCGTCATCGATCCGGGCCATGGCGGCAACGATCACGGCACGGTATACGATGACGGCCGCGTCCGCATCGCCGAAAAAGACATTACCCTGGCCCTTGCGAAGGAGACCACTAAGGAGCTGCGCGCGCGCAAGATCCCGGTAACGCTCACGCGCGAGAAGGACCAGGACCTTCCGCTCGGGCCCCGCACGGCGTTCGCCAACCGGCTCGGGGCCGACGTTTTCATCTCGATCCACATGAATTCGACCGCGACCCCGATCGTCTCGGACGCGCAGGGCATCGAGACCTTCATCCTCAACAACACGACCGACGCCACCTCCAAGCGCCTGGCCCAGCTCGAGAACATGGTGCTGGGAAGCGACGGGCAGAACGCGGCCCCCGAGCAGGCCGACGTGGCCCTCATCCTGCGCGATCTGCGGCTCGATGCGAACCTCGCCGAGAGCAAACGCCTGGCCTGCGCCATCCAGGACAGCGTCGTCTCCTCCGCCGGCAAGGCCACTCGAGGCTCGACCAGGAACCGCGGCGTGAAACAGGCGCTCTTTTACGTGCTTCTGGGTGCGGAGATGCCCAGCGTGCTCGTCGAGGCAGGCTTCCTGAGCCACCCCAAAGACCGCGCGCTCGTGCTCTCGCCGCAGGGACGCCAAGGCATCGCGCGCGCGATCGCAAAGGCCATCGATGAGTTCCGCCGCGCGAAAAACACGGCCAGCGCGCTGCGTGCGCTAAGCATGTGTAAAGTCCATTGACAGCGAAGTGTCGAAAGCGCGTAAACCGCGCACCAAGCAAATCGCTGGAGTTTCCCAATCTTATAAACCTGAGTCTCGTTTGACGCACCTGGCATCCCGCTTGCTCTGAATACCTCCTGAGAGAAGTGGCCTGGCGAAAGAGCCGAATGAGTTGCGCGAAAACGCCCGGTCCAAGCAGATGAGTGGAGGTCTTATGAAAAGGTCATATCGACGCAAGCTCGCCATTGCCCTGGCGCTTGCAACCGTTCCCCTTCTGATGGGGTGCGGATCCAATCGAGACTCAGGTCAGGTCGGCAACGTTCCGGGAGCAATCGTCCCTGGAATCGGCGTTCCGGGTGCCTGCATCCCGATCACCCAGCAGATCCCCTTCGCGGGAACCAATATTTACTTCAGCGGAGTGAACATCCGCGGAGGCCAGATCCCTTACTCCACGCCCGTCGGACAGATGGGCGTCGGCGGACCGGGCGGCGGCGGGCCTCTCGGACGGACCGCGGTCGACGGGTCGATCAGCATGAACGTCACGCCCGTCAATCAGGCGGTGGTGGCGCAACCTTATCCGACGACGTATCCGACGTATCCGACCAATAACAACCTGTCGAATACGGCTAACGTCACCGGGATCCTGACCATCAGCAATATCGTGCAGCAGGATATCCAGTACCAGTCCGGCTCGTACTCAGGAGCGAACAACAACTGGTACAACTACGGTGGCACGCCGGGCGTTCCTCAGCCCTATGCCCCGGCGGCCATCCCATGCGTGAGCGGGATCGCCATCGACGGCGCCCACTACTACAACACGATCTACTCAACGAAGGTGTATCTCTACCTGAACAACACCCAGCACGGATACATCATGTACTTCGGTTCGTAAGCTCGACGGACGGAGAAATCCTCCACCGCGGGTAGCGGTAGCAGTAGCGGAAGTCCAAGCGGTCGCGGAAAAAGAAGCGGAAGCCGGGGTCAGCGGAGCAGCGAGAAGATGCGCCCCCATCGCCAAGAGTCGCAGCGACAGTGGTAGCGAAACGCAGCAGCAGGAAATACCCGCATCGGAACTGACGGCACGGGCATGCCGTGAGTTCAAAAGAAAGACCCAGTACCCGAGATGGTACTGGGTCTTTTTTTTGCCTCAGCGACGCGCCTTGCGGCAGACCAGGTCGGTGCCGTTCAGCTCGGACGCGCCTTCCAGATAGAAGCGCCCCCGGATCCTCCCGTCCTGCTCCCAGAGCATCAGGTCCAGCTGCTGATCCTCGTGGAACCTGAAAAAATACCGCGTGACGTGGCGGCGGCTCGTCACCTGCACCGAGTAGCCGTCCCCGTACCAGAGCTCCTCCCCCTTGCGTTCGATCATGATCTCGCCATACCTCGCGGAATCCTCCTGGCGATCCGAGACCTCACCCCGATAGACCAAACCGGTCTGCCGGCTCTTGCATACGAAAGACAGCTCCGCGGCCTGCGCGGTCGCGCCGGCGGACACCGCAGCCAAAAACACCATCAATTGAATCAGCTTCATAAAATCACCTCTTGTTTCTCTCCGGCCTTTGCCGAAGTCGAGCGAGTTATGACGCAGGGATTCTAAAAATAAAATCATGATCTTTGGATAATTATTATGCATAATTTTAGAGATGCCCCTCTCGTGGGATCGGGTCAAAACCCTCGTCGTCCTTGCCGAGACTCGCAGCTTTTCGGCCGCGGCCCGCAAGCTCGGCGTCTCGCAGCCCTGCGTTTCGCGCCAGATCCGGCAGCTCGAGGCGGAGCTGGGCACGGCGCTCGTGATCCGCGACGCCCATCGCGTGAACCTCACCACCGCGGGCCGCCGTCTGACCGAGAAGCTCACGGCGCCCTTCCAGAGCCTCGAGGCGCTCTGGCAGGAAACCTGTGAAATTCCGGCGAAGGTCCACGGCCCCCTTTCCGTCGGCTGTCTCCCGGAAATCGGACAATCCCTCTTCTTCGACGCGCTGCTGGAATTCACCCGGCGGCATCCCGCGCTCACTCTTGAAGTCGATTATGCCGAGAGCGCCTGGATCCTGGAGCGCCTGCGCAAAGGCGAGCTGCAGTTCGGGCTCCTGGGCTTTGCGCCACCCTCGGAGCTGCTTCGCAGCCATCGGCTCCTGGAGGAGCGATCCGCGCTCGTCACGCGAAAGGCGAACCGCAAGGCCCTGGCCAGGCGGATCGGGGATTCCGAACCGCTGCCCTTTGTCGCCTACCGCTCACGGGATCTGCTCCTGCATCACTACCTCAAGCAATTTGGCACCCAGCTCGGTGTCCGGAAAATCGAGGAAAAGGTCATCGTGAACGCCCACCGCTCGATGATCGACGCGCTCCTTTCGGACGATTTCTACGCCATCATGCCCACCCATCGCATCCAGGACCTGCTCGAACGCGGCGAGCTCGTCCGCGCGGCGGAACCCGTCCTCAAGAGCAGCATCTATCTCGTTTATCACGAGGCCAACGAGTGGACGCCGCGCGATAGCGCTTTCAAGACCTATCTGCTGAAGGAATGGAAAAAGAAAACCTGCTAAACTGAATCCATGCGCAATGCCATCGAAGCCTTCCTGCAAGCCCAGCGGATCGACCGCGGCGCCGCCGACAAGACGGTCGAGGCTTACGCGCGCGATCTCCGCCAACTGGCCTCGCATTTGGAAGCCGATGCCCCGCTTCCCGCGCCGGACTCGATCCGCCGCGAGCAGCTCGAAGGCTTCCTCGCCGCATTGCATGCGCGCGGCCAAGGCCCCGCGACCCTGGCCCGCAAGGTGAGCGTGCTGCGACAGTTCTTCAAGTTCTGCTGCCTGGAGCGCGGCCTCACGCACAATCCGGCCGAGCGCCTGGACAGCCCCTCGCTCCCCCGGCGCCTGCCAAAAGACCTGAGCCTCGACGAGGTCGCCCGCCTGCTCGCCGCGGCCGGCGCCGGATTGCCTTATCGCGAGAAGCAGCGGCCCGCCTTGCAGGCCCGCGACCGCGCGATGGTCACCCTGCTCTACGCCACGGGACTGCGCGTCTCGGAGCTCCTGGATCTCACGACCTTCAGCGCGGACCTCGAGCAGGAATATGTGCGCGTCAAGGGCAAGGGCGACAAGGAGCGCATCGTGCCTTTCGCCGAGGTCGCGGGCGAACGGCTGCGCGAGTACCTCGAGGGGCACCGGCCGGCGCTCGAGCCGGCGACCGACCATCTTTTCGTGAATCACCGGGGACTCGCGCTCACGCGCCAGGCGTTCTGGAAAATCCTCAAGGACCTGGCGCTCGCGGCGGGGGTTCCCTCCACGCTTTCGCCCCATAGCCTGCGGCATTCCTTCGCCACGCATCTGCTCCAGTCCGGCATGAACCTCCGGTCGCTTCAGATGCTCCTCGGGCATTCGGATCTCTCGACGACCCAGATCTACGCCCACGTGAGCCCGGAGCACCTCAAACAGGCGCATAAGAAATTCCATCCGCGCGGCGAATAGTGTAAGGTTTTCCTCGATGGATTCCTTTGCCGAACGCTTACAGATGCTTTCCGTCCAGCTCGTCCCTTTCATCATGGCCGTGGTCTTCCACGAGTACGCCCACGGTTTCGCGGCGAATCGCTGGGGCGACAACACGGCCAAGGCCGCCGGCCGCCTCACGCTCAATCCGGTGCCTCACATGGATCCGATCGGCACCGTGCTTTTCCCGATGATCAACATGCTCACCGGGATCAATCTGCTTTTCGGCTGGGCCAAGCCCGTCCCGATCAATCCCACGCGCTTCAAGCATTACCGGCAGGGGCTTTTCTGGGTCTCGCTTGCGGGCCCGGGGATGAACTTCCTGCTGGCCACGCTTTCAGCGGCGATCTTCTGCGCGATCCTGAGCTGGGTACCGCGCGATTTCTATCTCTTCGAGCCGCTGGCGATCATGGCCCAGGTCTCCGTGTCGCTGAACTTCGCGCTGGGCTTTTTCAACCTCATCCCGCTCCCGCCGCTCGACGGCAGCAAGATCATCGAGTCGTTTCTGCCGCATGAGATGGCGCGCAAGTACGAGTCGATCTCGCAGTACAGCTTCTTCATTCTCATGGGACTGCTCATGACCGGCGCCTTCCGCGTCCTGGAGTTCCCGATCCGCTTCGCCACCGGGGTGACCCTTTACTCAATGGGCCGGGTGTTCGGCCTGCCGGAGGTCTATCTGCAATGAGCGCGCAAAAGGCGGTGCTGCTTTCGGCCGTTCAGCCTTCCAACCGCCTGACGGTGGGCAACTACCTGGGCGCGCTCAAAAACTGGGTGCGGCTCCAGAACGAGTACGACTGCCTTTTCTTCGCCGTCGACCTGCACACGATCACCCTGCGCCAGGACCCGAAGGCGCTCCGCGAGCAGACCTACCGTGCGATCGCAACCTACATCGCAGCGGGAATCGATCCGGCCAAAGCCACCCTCTTTATCCAATCGCACGTCCCCGAGCATGCCGAGCTGGCCTGGGTGCTGACCTGCTTCAGCTACATGGGCGAGCTCAACCGCATGACCCAGTACAAGGACAAGAGTGCGAAAGAAGGGTCCAACATCCCGGCGGGCCTTTTCATCTACCCGACCCTGATGGCCTCTGACATCCTGCTTTACGGCACCAAGCTCGTTCCCGTGGGCTCGGACCAGAAGCAGCACGTGGAGCTGACCCGCGACATCGCGATCCGGATGAATAACATCTACGGCGGGGACCTCTTTGTCGTTCCGGAGCCCTTCATCCCGCCCTCAGGCGCGCGCATCATGAGCCTGCAGGACCCGACCTCCAAGATGTCCAAGTCCGACCCCGATCCCAATAGCGCGGTCTACCTGACCGATACCGAGGACCAGATCCTCAAGAAGGTCAAACGCGCCGTCACCGATTCGGGTACCGAGATCACCTACGAGGACACCAAGCCCGGGGTCAAAAACCTCCTCGACATCCAGGCCGCGATCACGGGCAAGTCCCACCCGGAGCTCGTGAGCTCTTACGCCGGAAAAATGTACGGCCATCTCAAAGTGGAGACCGCTCAGCTGCTCGCCCAGGAGCTCGCGCCGATTCGAACGAAGACGGACGAACTTCTTAAAGATCTCTCCTACTTAGACAAGCTACTTCAAGATGGAGCTGAAGCCGCCCGGAGCCGCGCCCAGGTGACCTTGGCGCGCGTCTATGATCGCCTCGGCTTCGTCCCCGGACGGTACCCGCGGCGCTCTTTCTGAAAAAAAATCCGCCCCCATTGCCTTATCCGATCTCTTCGCTATGATGACCCCAACGTTCAGTCCGAGGGGGAAGAGTGGCTCAGCGAGTCCCGATCACAGTTCGCCTGGAAAGCTTTGAAGGTCCATTGGATCTTCTGCTTTATCTCATCCAGAGCCACGAACTCGACATCTCCAAAGTTTCCATCTCCAAGATCACCGACCAGTATCTGGCGTATGTCCGCCTCATGCAGGAGCTCAACTTTGACACGGCGAGCGAATTCCTGGTCATGGCGGCGACCCTCCTTCATTGGAAGAGCAAGGCACTGCTCCCGCAGGAGCAGAAGGCCGATGCCGCCGCGGCCGCCGAAGAGGAGTTCACGCAAGAAGACCTCATCCGCCAGCTTCTGGAGCACCAGCGCTTCCTCGCGGCCGGGCAGGATCTGGCCCAGCTCCCCCGCCTTGGGGAGGACGTCTTCACGCGCAACAACCGCAAACCCCCGATCGAGAAGGTATGGAAGGAGATGAGCCTCACCGACCTCACGCTCACCTACCAGGACATGCTCGTGCGCGCCCGCAAGCGCACCACCGTTTTGCGCAAGGAGACCGTCTCTCTCACCGACAAGATCCTGGAGTTCCGGCACCGGCTCGAGGTCGGCAAGCTCGTGGAGATGCGCAACGTGATTGCGATCCTGGGCTCCAAGCCCGAGACCGTTGTGACCTTCCTGGCGAGCCTCGAGCTCTCGCGCCTCAAGAAGATGCGCCTGCATCAGGAAGGCACCTATCAGCCGATCTTCCTCGAGCTGCTCGAGCAGCTCACGGACTTCAACATGCAGCTCGCGTCGGGCTTCGACAATCCGGACGCGAAGCCCGCCGAAGGCGCGCTTTCAGGCGCGATTTCGCAAGTCGAGAGCGCCATCGCGGAACAGCAACAACACGACCAGCCGGGAATCACGCAGGGACAGATCTGATGAATTTCGATGAGAGCGCGAATGAAAAAGAAGTGAAATCCGGGGAGACCGATCTCGAGGCCGCCGCGCAGGAATGGCTCGCCGACCAGCTTGGCGCGACTTCGGAGACGGCCGCGGAGCCCGAAAGGGAACAACCCGTTGAAAGCCCTGCTCCCGCTGACGGCGCAGGCATCGCCTACTCCACGCTGATCACCGATCCCTACGGGCTCAACACGATCCAGATCTCCGAGCAGCAGCAACGAGACGGGGAGCTCGACCTCGAGGAGGTCTCCGAGGAAGAACCTGCCGACGACGAGTTCGATCTCGACGAGACGCTCAAGAAAACGATGGAAGACTCCGGAGAGCAGCTCGAAAAGCTCGCCCGCGTGATGGAAGAGGAATCCGCCCGTCACGCCGAGGAGGTCGAGAAAGCCGCCGAAGAAGCGCTCCTGACGGAAGATGCGGCCCAGCAGCTCGCAAAAGAGATCGCCGAAGACAAGCTCCTGCAGGAGCAGCTCGCCGCCGAGCAGGCCGCGCTGGACGAGGCCGAGGCCAACGATCCGGAGCTCCTGGCCGCGCTCCCTCAGTCGCTCGACGTGGCTGAAATGGAGTCCTGCCTCGAGACCCTCCTCTTCCTCTCGGACAAGCCAATCTCGGTCGAGAAGCTCCGTTCGCACATCGGCGAGGACTTCCCGCTTCCGCTTTATCAGGAGTCCGTGACGAATTTGCGCGATCGCTACGCTCGCCCGCACCATGGCTTCGAGCTCGTCGAGGTCGCCGGCGGCCTGCAGTTCCGCACCAAGCCCGGCCGCGCCGCGCTCGCGCGCAAGCTCGCCAAGGTCCAGATCCAGCGCCTCTCCGGTGGCGCGATGGAATCGCTCGCGATCATCGCCTACCGCCAGCCGATCATGAAAGAGGAGATCGACAAGATCCGCGGCGTCGATTCGTCATATTTCATCCGCCTGCTCATGGATCGCAAGCTCATCGAGATCTCCGGCCGCTCTGAGCTCCCGGGCCGCCCGATGCTCTACTCCACGACCAAGGAGTTCCTCGAGGTCTTCAACCTCAAGGACCTCTCGGCGATGCCGTCGCTGCGCGAGATCGAGCAGATGATCCCAAGCTCCCAGTCGGCCAATCCCGAAGACGAGGATCCGCGCGTGAAAGAGATGCGCCGGCTCGTCTCGCAGATGAAGTCCGACACGAGCACCTCGCTCATCTACGATCACCGCGAGGACGAAAAGATCCTCCAGGAGATCCGTGAGCGCGTGAACGCGATCCCGACCTCCACGCCGACGCTCGAGGAGCAGAAGGCGCAGGAAAAGGCCGCCAAAGAGGCCGCGCTTCAAGCGCTCAAGGCCGCCGAAGAAGCCAAGCTTCAGCCTGAGCTTCCGGCCGCTCTTCCGTCCGAGCTGCCGTCCGCAGAGGGACCGGAGATGCCACCCGAGCTTTTGGCTTCCCCGGGAGAAGGCCCGCAGCCGGGAGCAGGAGCATGACCCAGCAAAAGCGCAAGCACATCCGCTTCAAGCCCGATCCAGGCACGATCGCCTGGGTCGATTCGACGACCGAGGGCAGCTTCACCCGCGAGCTGCCGGCTCTGGTCAGACAGGAATCCGCTAAAGGCGCCGGACTCGTGCTTCTCGATGCGCCGCATCTGCAGGTCGGCCAGGCCTGCCGCATCCAGATCGGCAATCTCGAGCCGCTTCGCGCGGCGATCCGGTGGAACAAGGTTCTTGAGCCGGGCGTCTGGACGCTCGGGCTCGAATACCTCGAATAAGCCGGCAGCCGATCGGAACGTTTTTTGATCACCTCCCGGCATGGGGAGATCTCCATCAGCTTCCGACATCCTGCGCGATTCGACCCAGGAGATCCTTGCACGCTGGGAGTCGAACGTACGGCGGGAAATCCTTTCAGCGCGCCACCAGGCGACCTTGCTCCTGCAGAACCAGCTCCCCGCCTTCTTGCAATGTATCGCTTCGGAGTTGAAACTGGAGACCTCAGGACAGCGCCCTTGTGACCCTCAGACGATTCGCGAACACGGCGAGCAGAGGGCCGCGTCCTTGCACTATTCCCTTTCGGATTTGCTCGGGGAATATGAGCTGCTGCGCGAAGCGATCTTTGAAGTCCTGGAGTGTCAGATCACGCTGACTCGTGACGAGAGGGATCGCATCCTGTCCATGATCGGTCACGGAATCGCGGAAGCCGCTTCCGAATATGTGCGCATTCAGGAGAGCTTTCGCGAGCAATGCGTGGCCATTCTGGCTCATGATCTTAGGAATCCGGTGACCGTCGCACGAACAAGCGCGCAGCTCATTCTGGAGTCCCTTCAGCGGCCTGAACTGTGCCGTAAGCTCGCAGAGCGCATCGATGCCAGCCTCACGCGCGTCGACGGCATGATCGACGACCTCCTGGATTTTTGGCGGCTCCGGGCCGGACAACCCCTGCAAATCCAGGTTGAACCCACCGAGCTGCGCGCCCTGACCCGACGGGTGCTCGAGGAGCTCAAGACCATTCATGGCAATCGCTTCCGCCTGACGGCTCCGGAGGAAATCCAAGGAACCTGGTGTCCCGAGGGGCTAAGCCGTTGCATCGAGAACCTGGCGAACAATGCCGTGAAGTACGGCAGCTCCGATCAACCCATCACGATCTCCCTGCTAAGCTCCGGCGATCACGTGGAAATTTCAGTCCACAACCTGGGCGATCCGATCGATGAGCAGGAGCAGGCCAAGCTTTTTGACCCTTTTTTTCGCGGTAAGACCGCGCTACTGAGCCGTCATCGGGGCTGGGGGCTGGGGCTGATCCTGGTCAAGGAGATGGTTGAAGCCCACCATGGAGCCGTCTCGGTGAAAAGCTCCACGCAAGAGGGCACGACTTTCACTCTGCGGTTTCCTCGGATCGTTTCGCCCATGGCTTTTGAAGCGCCGCGGTGATACAGCTTCGCCCCTATGCAAGAAAGACTTCAGAAAATCCTCGCCAAAGCCGGTATTACCTCGCGCCGCAAGGCCGAAGAGCTCATTCAACTCGGCGAGGTCACTGTCAATGGCCGCATCGCCAAGATCGGCGACAAGGCGGACCTCGCCCAGGACGCGATCAAGGTTCAAGGCAAGCTGCTCCAGAGCGCCGAACCCCACGTTTACCTGGCTTTTTACAAGCCGCGCGCGGTGATCTCGATGTTCGCCGATCCCGAGGGCCGCCCCACCCTGGCCGATTACCTGCGCAAGGTGCACGCCCGACTCTTCCCGATCGGCCGCCTGGATTTCAACAGCGAAGGCCTGCTCCTGCTCACCAATGACGGCGAAATCGCCGAGAAGCTCAACCGCCTGGACTCGGTCGCGCGCACCTATGAGATCAAGGTCAAGGGACATCCCGATTCGGGCATGCTCGCTCGACTTGAGAAGGGCAGCCGCATCGGCAATCGCCTCGTGAAGCCCCACTCCGTGAGCCTTCCCGAGAGCTACTCCTCCAAGTCCCGCATCCGACTCGTGCTCGTGGGCTCCGGCGCCGTGGACATCAAGAGCTTCGTCGAGGCCAAGGGCTTCCTCGTCGAGCGCCTCACCCGCACGGCCATCGGCCATATCACCGCTCACGGGATGCAGCCGGGTGAATACCGCTTCCTGACGAAATCCCAGATGCAGTCGCTGCTCGACCAGCCCGAGCTCGGGATGAAACTCGCTGACGAGGACGTCAAAGAAGAGCAGATCCGCCGCGAGCGCGAAGCTGAGAAGCTCCAGCGCGAGGCGCTGCGCGAAGCGTCCGAATCGGGCGCTGTTTCCGGCGAAAGCGCCGAAGGCGAAGAGCGTCCCGCGCGTGGTGGCGCGCGCAAGCCCTTTGGCCGTAAGCCCTTCGGCGCTAAGCGCGAGGGCGGCTTCGGCGGCAAACGCGAAGGCGGTTTCGGCGGCAAGCGCGAAGGCGGTTTCGGCGGCAAACGCGAGGGTGGCTTCGGCGCTAAGCGCGAAGGTGGCTTCGGCGCTAAGCGCGAAGGTGGCTTTGGCGCTAAGCGCGAAGGTGGCTTCGGCGGCAAACGCGAAGGCGGTTTCGGCGGCAAACGCGAAGGCGGTTTCGCCGGCAAGCGCGAAGGCGGTTTCGCCGGCAAGCGCGAGGGCGGTTTCGGCGGCAAGCGCGAAGGTGGTTTCGGCGGCAAACGCGAAGGCGGTTTCGGCGGCAAACGCGAAGGTGGCTTCGGCGGCAAACGCGAAGGTGGTTTCGGCGGTAAGCGCGAAGGTGGCTTCGGCGGCAAACGCGAGGGCGGTTTCGGCGGCAAACGCGAAGGCGGTTTCGGCGGCAAACGCGAAGGTGGCTTCGGCGGCAAACGCGAAGGCGGTTTCGGCGGCAGCAGAGCCCCGCGCGGCAAAGGTTTTGGCGCTTCACGCGGTCCTTCAAAAGGACCTCGCGGCCCGGGCCGTCGTTAAGAACGGAATTCAGCGCTTCGGCTTACGGCAGGCGACACAGATTTCCCTGCCGCCTACCTGCACGAAGAAATGGTTGCAGCGCTCCTGCACGTCCCGCTGCAAGACGCCGCAGTGCAGGCACTTGCCGCCCACGGCCCGTCCGTCCAGGAAGGTCTCTTCCCACTCATGGGCGCACTGAATCTCTGATGCCGTCTCGGTCGAAGCGGGCGTCGGCTTTTTCGCGACCTGCGGCGAACTCTTCAGGGCGGGCCCTTTGGCGTCCTGCATTCCGCGCGCGTGCGCCTCGCGCAAGGCCGCTTCGACCGCGGCCAGCGCCAGGCCCTGATTCATCGGCGCGCCGGGGTTCTGCCCCAGGCGCTTTAACAATGTCCTTGCCTGCTCTTTGAAGTCGAATGCGTCTGCCATAGGTACTTCGGCATTATGCAGCTTGTTGAGGAAAACCTCCAGCTTCCCTCTGTGAGGGAAACCTTCGTCGTGCCTCACCGTCCCTCGGTAGCTGCCCTCACCGGCCGTGCCCCACCTCTTTTGGCCGCCTACTCGAGTGACTTCCTGATTTCAGAGTTGACTTATCGTTCGTTTAAGGACAAACATACCTAGCTTCTAAAATTTATGTCGCGGGGTGGAGCAGTCTGGTAGCTCGTTGGGCTCATAACCCAAAGGTCGTAGGTTCAAATCCTACCCCCGCTACCAATTGATTCAGTACTGAAGGGGCCACTTAGCAATAAGTGGCCCTTTTTATTAACCAAGATTTCACAAGCTTTTCGAGTCCCACTCCCAAAAACCATCACAGAAAATCACGCCAAATGGCTCTTCCCCATTACGAGGGGCATGTCGATTTTGCATCGAATCAATTCCTGATCGCAAATACTCCATCCCACCCACACAGCGCAATCACTCTGAGTCGGTAGTTCTTAAAGTTCCTGAAGCCATAGGCTCGCGGCTCTTCCCCAT
>JAMPXJ010000003.1 GCA_023701205.1 Oligoflexia bacterium | reverse complement strand
TTCCGGAAACGGCCGCTCCATGAAGCTCGTGGCCCGGGCCACGCCGGCGAAGGCGATCATCAGGCAAAGCGCGGCAAGGAACTTATTCATCTCCGACCTCCCGTCGCACGCAGCGCGCGACACCCCTCGATATCTCCCAGGTCACAGGCCTCCCGGGACTTCCCCGCGCGGCGGCAGGCCTCACCGTCCCCGACCGCGCAGCCTGCCTCGTAGGCCGAAATCGCCTCGGGGCTCCGTTGGGCCTCGATGAAGGCCCGGGCGAGCGACATGCAGGCGGCGGCGATTCCCTGGTCGCAGAATTCGCGATAGGCCGCGCGCATCACGGCGGGATTTTCGGGCGGATCAAGGCGCCATTCCATCGCGACGCGCGAAAGCCAGTAGCAGGACTCCTTGCTCCTTCGATCGCAGCCTTTCTTCAGGAAATTCTTCACCTCGCCTTTGTCCAGGCCGTCCTTGTATAGAAGGCCCAGCTCCAGACAGGATTCCGCATGCTCGCTCCCGCAGGAAATGCCGAGCACGAGCGCAGCCTGCTCGCGCCTGCCTTCCTTGATCAGCGCGCGGCCCTGCCGGACGCAGCCGCGATGATCGTCAAGCTCGCAGGCGCGGCCGAACTGCTCCCGTGCCACGCCCAGGCGGCCCGCGGCGAACTCCCGGTCCCCGAGCGCGAGGCAAGCGCTCCCCTCGCCGCCACGGCAAGCCTTCACGAGCAATTCCTGGCTCTCTCCGGGAGGAAGAAGCACCGGTTGGCTCCCCAGATGCGCACAGGCTTCGAGCGTGCCGAGCTGACAGGCCTTGGCCGCGAGCTTTGCATAGCTCGCAAACTCATCCTGGCTGAAATCGGAGCAGGCCAGCTCCCAGCACGAGGGCCCATGCGCCTTCCTGCAGGCCACCTCGAAGGAAGCGCGGCTGACCGCGAGGTCGGGATCCCGGAGCCGCTCGGCGAGCCCGAGCTCGTAGCAATCCTCCGGAAAAGAATCGCGGCGGCAGTCCGCGCGCAGGCGCTCGTACAACTTCGCATCAGACTGCAGCTTCTGTTGCACCCGGTTGCTGCGGCAGCTGAGCGCCAGCCCGCTCCGGCAGTCATGCTGAAAAAGCGCCTCGACATCGGCGTCGGGACTTCCGAGCAGCCGCCGCCTGGCCAGCTCCGAACAGGCAGAGATCACGCCTTTCTCGCAGGCGGACTCGTAATAGCGCGAGGCTCCCGCCGCGTCCCCCGCGCGCTCGTTCAATTTTCCGAGCCAGAGACAGCTTTCGCCGTGCCGTCCTGCGCAGTTCGCGTGGAGAATGACCTTGGCCCTCCTGGACTCGCCCGCCAGGAGCGCCACTCGCGCTTCAAGAAAACAGCCGCGGCGCAGGCCCGCGCGGCAGCTCACCGCAAAATGCCTCAACGCCGCGGGCCGCGCTCCCTGGTAGAAGAGGACCTCCCCGGCCTGAAGACAGGCTCGAGGGTCGCCATGCCCGCAACCTTTCTCGAATTCCGGCAACGCGCCGCGCGGATCGCCCTGGTTCAGGAGCAGCTCCCCGCGCCTTGTGCACGCAGCGCGCTCCCCCGCCGCGCAGCTCTCCTGCAACAGGGTGAAATCCCCGCGTTCCAACGCGAGCGCGAAGCTCGCGGCCGGCCCGGGCCGGCTCGTCGGAGTCGAACAGGCCGCAAAAAGCGCCGAGAGCGCTCCCGCCAGGATCGCGCCTTTGCCCAATGGCAAGCTCAGGACTCCCGCCGATCCCGCAGCCAGAGGATCCTCCCGTTCTCCGCGTCCACCACGACCTGTCGGCCCTCGACGAAGAACTCGTAGGCAAGCCGCGCATCACGCCCGGCGAGCCATATCAGGCGCGCCCCGCCCTCGACCTTTGCCTGCCTCAGGGGCTCAGGCAAGGCCGCCAGCGCCCGGCGCACGGCCTCCTCCGCGGCGAGCACGGCCGCTTTCGCGGGCCTCACGTCGGGGACATAATCGGAATCCAGGCCGACCAGCTCCCCCTTCGGCCCGAGATCGACCACGATCTTTCCCTGCGGCGCGAGCTGGAGCCCTTCCGAATGCTCCTGGAAGAATACCTGGGCCGAAGCCGGATTGGTTTTGGTCGCGGATATCTCCACCGGCAGCGAATCCTGCAGCCCGAGCAGCTGCCGCGCGTCCACCAGGATCTCGCGGGCGCGGCGGATCACCTCATCCGGATCATCAGGAGAAAAGTCCGCCGAGCCCGGAACGCCGCCCGGAACGCCACGCAGGCTCGCGAGCCTCCCCCCTTTACCGAATTCCGCGCGAAGACCCTTCCCGTATTTCGCCTGGAGGCCTTCCCAGGTAAGCCCTCGCGATCCGACAGCCGCCGGGGTGGCCGTTGCGACGGCTTGCGCCGAAGCCTTCGCCTCGAATGGACGCGCGGGGAGATATGCCGGGGGATTCGAAGGAGCCGGCGCGACCTCTGAAAGGGGGCCCGGCGACACGGGTCGGGTGAAGCGCCAGAGCGCGGTGGCGATCACGAAACTGAGGATCAGGGCCCGGGTGCGCATCGTCGCCTCAGTTGATGGTGATGGGAAATTCCACGATCGCCGCGGAACCATTCGAAGGCATCGCCTCCACCCGCAAAGTGACGACCTGGCCGCGGACCGCCGTCGGACTCACCTTGATCCAAACGGGAGTCACGGGCCGGCTCCTGAATTCCGGGACCGTCTTGAAATAGCTGTTGGAAGTAGCGATCGGATAAAGACCGCTCGTCAGGGCCGCCGTCGCGGCGGTGCCGTTGATCTTGGAGTAGAAGATCTGGGTTTCTTCGGGAGCGACAAAGCCGGGATTGGCCTCGTAACCGAGAAAGCTCACCGCGTCGGGGTCGAGCGAGGTCACCTTGAGGAGAATCCCGCCCGCGGTGACCTCGGAGACGTTCCTCAGATCGAACCAGAGCGCCACCACCTCCCCCGGATCGAGCTTGTTGTTGCGGCCGGTCTCGATCCCTTGCGGTATCGCATCCGGTGTTCCGAGCCAGGACTTGAGGATCTGCGGAAGATCCTCGATGCGCACTCCGGGGGATTCCGGAGTCCCTTCTCCCCGCTGCGCCCAGCCCGCCTCGAGCATGCGGCCGCCGACCAGGCCCCGCTCGGTGAAGATCCGCTCGGCCGCGTCCAGATCCTCGCGGCTCAAGCCTACGGCCGGCCCCCATTCCAGAAGCGTCGCCGCGAAGCCGCGGAAGGTCACCGGCGAGCGGTTCGCCGCCGTCGGACGCGGCAGATGCCGGATCGCCTCGAGCACGGCCTTCATCACGAGCCCTTCGGCGAGCCTTTCTCCATGGCTCAGCTTCAGCGTTTCGTAGAGATCGAATAGCGCACCCGTGACGAGCAGACCCGTGTTGTGGATTTCCTCCTTCGCCGGGTAGAGATTGAAGGCCTGGCGCACCTTGTCCGCGCCCGTGAAATTGTCCGCATACGGCCAGCCCAGCCCATCGGGATAAACATAGCTGACCGTATTGGCCTCGGAGGAGAGCCCCGGAAACCCCCCGCACCTCGAGCCGAACCGCGAGTCGTACTCCGGGCAGCGGTTCGCGCCGCGGGTCCCGCGGAAGCCCGGCGTGAACTTGTCGAGCGCCCAGCGGCTGAACTGCCTGGGATCGAAGTTCTCGGGCACCGCGGGCGCGAGCGCCACCAGAGCCACGAAATCCGAGACCGCCTCGTTCAACGCGCCCGCCTCGTCGTAATAGAACTGGTTCAGCTGTTCCGAGCGCTTCCCGCCAGTGTAAAGATCCGTCGTCGTCGCATGCTGGAGCTCGTGGATCGTGACCGCGGCGTCGTCCGAGTAGTAGGCGCCCTTGGTCAAGGAGGAGTCCGAGAGGCACACGCGGGGATAGAGGCGTCCGGCCGAGTCCGGCGCGAACTGAAAGTAAGCATTATTGCGAAGATCGCAATGCGCGACGATCCGCACCGGCTCTACCGGGGCGAGGTAACGTAGCTCATCGAGCCGCGCGCGAAAACGGTCCCCCGTGTAATACGAGAGCGTCTCCTGGAACCTGGGATCCGAATGCGCATACTGGAAACGGTTCTTGGAATCGAAGGCGCCGAACCACTCGCCGCAGGAGAGGCCGTTCCGCACCTCGACATAGCTTCCCTCGAGCACGCCGCGCCCGCCCAGATGCTCCAATGTCACGGCAGAAGCGTAGAGATCGAGCTTGAGCGAACCCGGTGAGATCGCCGGATCGCGCGAAGCGATCACGGGATCGGGATACAGCACGCTGGCCTGCCCTTGCCCCGGCGCCGCCGCCAGCAAGCTCTCGGGCGCACAGGAAGAGTTCGACGCTTCCCTGCCCGTCTGTTTCATTCCGCACCCTGCAGCGAAAAAAATCGCGAGGGAACACGCCAACATCCTTTTCAGCGGATCCATGGGAACATTCTACCCTGGCACGGCTCCGGGGAAATCCGGCAAATTCCGCCCGGCAGATCCTGCCGGACGGCTCAGCTCAGGATGTCCAGCCGGAGCACGTGCTTCCGGAGCGCCTGGATCAGCGCCTTGCTATGCTCGGGCCCGCGGGTCTCCAGCGTCAGCGCGACGTCGGTCTGGTCGATCGTCGTCGAGGGTTCGCCTCGATCGTGGATGGCTTGAAGGATGCTCGCGCCCTGCCGGGCGATCAGATCCGTGAGGCGCGCAAGCGATCCCGGACGGTCGGAGATGAGGACGTTCGCGCGCACCCGGCGGCCGGCCCGGATCAGGCCGCGATCGATGATCCGTGAGAGCACGTTCACGTCGATGTTGCCGCCACTGATCAGCAGCACGACCTTCTTGCCCTTGAGCCGCGTCTTGAGCCGTTCGGCGACGGCCAACGGCAGCGCGCCCGCCCCCTCGGCCACGACCTTGGCCTTTTCGAGCAACGTCAGGACGGCGGCCGCGATCGCCTCGTCATCCGCCTCATGGCATTCATGGAGACGTGACTTGAGAATGCCGAAAAGCCGCGGGCTCGCCTTTTTCACCGCGATCCCGTCCGCGAACGTCTCGACCCGATCCACGACCGCGAGCTTGCCGCCGCGAATCGACCGCATCATGGCCGGAGCGCCGGAGGCCTGGCAGCCGATGAGCCGCGTCTGCGGGCGCAGCTCCCGCATCACGATCGAGATGCCTCCCATCAGGCCGCCCCCGCCGATCGGGCCGATGATCGCGTCGACGTCAGGCAGCTGCTCGAGCAGCTCGAGGCCCGTGGTGCCTTGACCCGCGATGACGTCGTGGTCTTCGAAGGCATGGACGAAAATACGCCCGGTCTTCCTCGCGATCTTCTGTGCCGCCTGGAAGGCCTCATCGAAAGTCTCGCCTTCCAGGATCACCTCGGCTCCGAGCGCCCGGGTGTTCTGGATCTTCATCAGCGGTGCTCCCTTGGGCATCACGATGAGCGCCGAGACGCCGAGCTTGCGCGAGGCCCAGGCCACCCCCTGCGCGTGGTTGCCCGCGCTCGAGGTGATGACGCCCTTGCGGCGCTCGGCCGCGGAGAGGCGCGAGATGCGGTAGGTGGCGCCCCGGATCTTGAAGGAGCCGATCGGGTGCATGTTCTCGAGCTTGAGATAGAGCTGGCAGCCCAACGCCTCCGAAAGCCACGTGTTCAACAGCAGCGGCGAGGGCGCCACGTGCTGTGCGAGCGCCTGCCGGGCCTGTTGGATGTCCGCGAGGGTCACGTTGGGAAAGCTTTTCTTCATCAAAGGCAGCCTACACTCTACCAGCAACCGGGATCAAGGCCCCATGAAGCGCCTTGCCCCAAGGCTGGGTCAGCGAAAAGATGATTTCGGAAAGCTCCCCTACGCTCACCCACGTTGACGGATCGGCATGGGGCATGCCGGTCCGATTGGCGGGCGTATCGATGATCGAAGGGAGGACGGCATTGACGTTGATGTCGAAACCCTTCACCTCCTCGGCCAAGGAAAGCGTGAGCATGTTGATCGCGGCCTTCGAAGCCGCATAGCCCCCCATGCCCGCTCCGGGATTCGAAGTGGCTTTGGCTCCGACCAGCACGATGCGGCCGAAGTTCCGCCGCTTCATGCCAGGCAGCAGGCGCGCCACCAGGTTGAAGGTCGAACGGACATTGGCATTCAGGAGAAATTCGAAATCCTCTGTCGATAGTTCGCCGATCTTCCCGAAACGGAATCCGCCAGCGCAGTGCACGAGCACATCGAATTCCTCCGGAACCCGCGCGTTCACTCCCGCGGCATCACCGGCGTCCAGCTCGATCCATTCCGAAGGGCCTGCAGCCTCGCGATCGCGCGGGGCCTTTCTCGCCAGACCCACGACCGTGTTTCCGGCCGAAAGAAACCGCTGAACCACCTGGCTGCCGAGGGCGCCGCTGGCGCCGGTGACAAGTACGCGCATCCATCCTCATTCTCAAACCCGGGGCTCACGCTCAAGCGGCTTTTTCGGCGGAGTCGAGCTGTACGGCTCTCTTGAACGGACGCATCACGATGATGGGACATTCCGCGTGACGGACGACATGGCGCGTAACGCTTCCGAGCAGCAGGGTGGCCACCGGACCGCTCTCCGCACCGATCACGATCAGTCCCGCATGGCGCTTTCGCGCATTCGCAAGGATCGCATCAGCGACGCTACCCACGCCTTCCTCAAGCACATAGCGGGTATCCACGCCCCGCGCCCGCGCCCACGAAGTCCAACGCCGCGCCCGCCGCTCCGCCTGCGGACGCCCGTCATCGGCCTCGACCGCTGCCGGCATCGCCGCGGGCATCCAGGTCCCGGTCAAGACGTAACTCTCCGACTGCATGAACTGCTGCAACGAAGGATGCAAGGCATGGTAAAGCAAGAGCCTGGCTTTGAGCTCCGAGCACAGTCCCACGGCCTGGCGGTAAACGCTCCGGGCCTCCCGTCCGAAGTCGGTCGGAAACAGGACGGAGCCGAACTCCAGAGGCCCTCTTGCGTGCGGTCCGACGGTCATCACCGGAAACTCGGAGTACTGCAGCAAAGTTTCGGTGAAGCTTCCGAGGAACAATCTGCCCAGACCCGATCGTCCGTGGGTACTGGCCAGGATGAGGCTGGCGCCTTCCGCGCGGGCGTACTCGGCGAGAGCCCTTACCGCGTCGAGATTCGATGCGAAATTCCGCTCCAGCATCGTGGCACGGCCCATTCCACCCAGCCCATGCCGGTCTAGGATACCCGTCAGGCTCGTCTCCGTCTGCAGCCGGTACTCCTCGAGCCACGGCCCGCTGAAGTCGAGCGCGGGCAGCCGAAGGTGGGCCAGAATCGGAAGATAAACCGCTTCGACCTCGATTCGTCTCGTTCTCGCCATGACTCGGAGCGCTTCGGCCGCCCTCTCCTGCAGGCTCGGTTCTTCGAGGACATCGACCGCCCATACGATCTTCCGGAAAGCTGACATTCGCGAACCCTCACGCCGCGCGGAGCTCACGCGGCCCCTCCTGAAAATCAAGCACCCGCTGTGCCATTGCGTCGGGGTGCAACCTTGGTTTGGAATTGACATCGGCGGCCCGCTTGGCGAAGCAGAAGCTCAGATGCTTCTACACCTGTTGGGTACCGGCGAGGCTTTTGACGATGAGGCGGGCAACAACTCGTGCGTGCTTCATGGGGCGGGCATCCCCACGACCCTGTTCGACTGCGGTTATCAGATTCCGGAACGGCTCTGGCGCAAGCCGCGGATTTATCGCTCGCTCGAGGCCGTCTGCCTGACGCATCTGCATGCCGATCATGTATTCGGGCTGGTGCCCCTTCTGATGAGATTCCACGAGGAAGGTCGACGCGAGGAGCTGCGGGTGCTCGGACCTCGCGCGAGCGCGGGCTTCGTCCGCCGTCTGCTCGAGATGGGGTATCCGGGCTTTTGTTCCAAGCTTTCTTTCCCACTCACGTTCGAAGAAGTTGCGGAAGACCGCGGCGCACGGCTCGGCCCGCTCAAGCTTCGGTTCGCCCGCAGCACCCATTCGGTCCTCAATCTCGCGGTCCGCGTCGACTTCCCGCGCGGCCGTTCCCTCGGAATCAGCGGCGACGGGCAGATGACCCAAGCCACGCAGGCGTTGTTTGCCGACGTGGGACTGCTGCTGCAGGAAACTTACTTCCCTAGCCCGCAAGGTCGGATCCATTGCGATCTCGGGACACTCACGCAATTCGCGGCGCACTCGACGGTCAAGCGGATCGGAGTCGTGCATACGAGCCGCATCCACCGCGCGAAAATCCGAGCCCTCGTCGAAAAGCTCGCGCGGCGCGACCCGCGGTGGTTCATGCCCGAGCCTGGAACGACGCTGAGAATCTAGTGATCGTGATCGGAGTGGTCGTGGCCCGTGTGATCCTGGCCAGAATGTTCGTGATGAGCCGGCTCCTGTCCCGGCAACGAGACGTGGGCCTCGTGACAGCCATGCATCGTCGTCTCGCGCAGATCCCCTTGCCCGCCGACGGCAAAACGGGAGATGAGTTTCCGTGTTTGATTACTCTGGCATTTCGGGCATTTGCCCCTATCGGGGTCCCGGTCCGAGGTGAGCTGCTCGAATCCGAAGCGGCAGGCGTCGCAGTAAAATTCGTAAAGGGCCATATCTAACGAAATGGTAACACGCGGATCGCAAGGTTGCATTCTTCCGATAACTCGTGATTTAACAAAGCCTTGCGACCCCGTAGCTCAGCTGGATAGAGCAGGTGCCTTCTAAGCATCAGGTCGGAGGTTCGAGCCCTCTCGGGGTCGCCATAAAGCAAAAAGCCGCGAGCGTAAGCGCAGCGGCTTTTTTGCTTTATGGCGACATAAAATGCCAAAACGCGAATGCGTTTTGTACCCTACGAGAGGGCTCGAAAGCCGGAGGAGGCGGGGGACCCGCTTGCGCGGTCGCCTCCGAGGCTGGCCTGCAGGTCGAGCACGAAAGTGCGAGAACCGGAAGGCAAGCCCTCTCGGGGTCGCCATAAAACAAAAATCCTAATCCGTATTCACGATCGTGTGGTCAAACGACTTGACGACGCTCTGATACGTGTACACCGGAGCGATCCGCGCCGGAACGAAGTTCAGGTTCTGCGCATCGCGCTGCAGCAGCCCGATCCCAGCGAGCTCCTTGATCGCTTCCCCGTGGAACGGCATCGTGCGAAGCTGCAGTTCCTGCAAATTCACGGTCACCGAAGGTGAAGAATCCTGCTCGGGGGCTTTCGCCTCCTGCGGCGAATGGGAAACGAGCCGGCCCAGCACCGCGACCGCCGAATGGCTCAGGAAGAGATACCGGCCGGACTGGATCTCGCCCGTGAGATAGCTGGTCAGTTCCTCGATCGCCTTGCGATTGAGCAGGACTTTGCCCTCAAGCTCCTCCTTCTCGTTGTCCATGAAGTCGAACTCCTTGAGCACCCGCCAGAAAACGCGAAGCCCGAGGATCCGGTTCCCGAGAATCTCATCGAGCTCCTTGTAAATCAGCTCCGAAGGCGCCGAACCCGCCTTGACCTCGCGGTCAAAGACGATCGTGAGCGCCTTCAGGAAGCGATGCAGCTCATGGTAGATGTTCTGGGCGACCGCGTCGGTCTTGAAGCTCTTCTTCTGGTACTCGTTCATGCTCTGAAGCACCGTGAGCTTGCGGTCCGCCTCGCGAAAGCGGTGGAAAACCGTCCTGAAGAGCGGAAAGATCCAGTCCGGCAGCGCCGAGATCTGGCCGCGGGCGACCGCGCCGTCGATCTCGATCACCGAAAGGTCCGTCAGTGCCTCGACGGAGGCCGAGCGCGGCTCGGCATCGAAGAAGCTCAGCTCGCCGAAGACCTCGCCTTCGCCGAGGATCGCGAGCGTCACGCGCTGCCCGAGGTAATGCTTGAATACCCGGACCTTGCCCTTCTTGATGATGTACATCTTGCGGGAAACGTCGTTTTCCTTCACGAGCAGCGTACCCGCCGCCACCTGGCTCGTCACGCCATCCAGGACCTTCTCAGCCATATTCCACCTCTCATCCAGAAGTATGATTCAGGACGGGAGTGCCGGAAATAAAAATCTCCGACTTAAAACGCCGGACGCGAAGAAGCTCGTGCGTTAGATGGAGTTGGGGCAGCGATCGCCTCCTGGACCGCTCGATAGGCATTGAGCTTTCCGAAGCCCGTGTAAACGTCAAATCTAGGCGTCATGAGATCCGTCGAGGTCCTGGCGAGGATTTCCTTGACCTCGTCGGGTCTCAGAGCCGGATTCACGCTCAACATCAGCGCTACCACGCCGGAGACTTCCGGGGCTGCATGAGAAGTTCCCCCGAGGGCATAAAAATCATAACTTCCGTCCTGATTTTGGGACGCGGGCATCCCGTCACAAGGGACGACAAAGTCCAGCCGATCCCCGTAATGGTGACCTTGCTTCATGAGCTTGAACTGAGTCTCGGGCATTCCGGGGATCGCTGGAATCGACGACACCCGACCGCACTGCTGATCAGCGCAAACGCAGCCCGCGCTGATCACCTCAGGGAAAGCCGCCGGAAGCGCGACCTTGCCCTGATCAGACACAGAGAACCACTCGCCTTTGGCGTTGTCCCAGCCGCCACTCCAGTTTCCGGCGGCAGCAACGGTTACCACGCCAGCGGCCCTGGCCTCCGCGATAGCCGCATGAAACACCACCAGCTCAGCCTCCAATCCATCGAGCTCATACTTCCCGTTCACGAAATACGAGACCGTGAAGCTCATATTGATCACTTGGGCACCCTTCCGGACAGCCCAGCGGATCGCGTCCGCTCCCTGCAAAAGTAGATTCTGAATGTATTCTCGGTGGAGTTTGACCTGATCCTCCAGCGTAGGGCTTCGCAGGGCGAGCCACTTGGGACAGCCCAGCTTGATTTTGAGAATCCTGGCTTTCGGGGCGATCCCCGCGATGCCGACTCCATCGTCCATCCGGGCCGCAAGCATCGAGCTCACCAGCGAACCATGCCCCGGGCACAGAGGGTCAGGAGTCACGCCCTCCAGGACAAACTCATCCGAAAGAAACGCGCCGGAAAGATCCGTCGCGTTTTCCGAGAAACCGCTGTCCATCACGGCTACTACTACGCCTTCGCCTTGAGAAAACTTCCACGCGGCCGGAACCATCAGTTCCTTGAGATAGTTCTGCCGCTCGAGGAAAGGGTCATTCGGCTGGAGAAACGGGATTGGGTTCGCGCCGTAAGCGACAGGCATGAATGCCAGGAGAGCGATATGAAGAGCGATGCCGCGATTATCGAAAATGCGCACGAGATACCCCACTTGGAGCAGGCATGTACTAGTCTGGATGCCTAGCGTCAATACTCGGCCTCTTTGATTAACTAACGTTTTAGTTGCAATCAACTAAATACTTAGTTAGCCTCAGAGGCAACGAGGGGGGACATCCGTGAAGAAGCCGAAGTACAACTCAGGGGAGAAACTCCTGACCGATGTGGAACTGGAGTTGATGACGATTCTATGGCGGATCGGAGAAGGATCGGTTGCGGAGGTGCTTGAACAACTGCCGAAAAGTCGAGCGCTCGCTTACACCTCGGTTTCCACCATTTTAAGAATCCTGGAGCAGAAGGGAATCCTCAAAGCCCGCAAAGAAGGTCGGGGACATACCTACATCCCCTTGCTGAAGAAATCGGATTATGAGGCCAAAACCGTCAGGCACGTCGTGGATCGGGTTTTCGATGGGACTCCCGTTGCTCTGGTCAAGCAGCTCCTCAACACGATGGAAGTCACCGACGCCGACCTCGATGAGCTGAGGCGGCTTCTCTCCAAATCAGGAGATGGGAAATGACCTTCGCGCAGCTCCTTACCTCGTATTTCTCACTGAATCTGCTGCTCGCCTTCGCCTACGTCGTTCTCCGCCTCAGTGACGCGACTATGAAGAGATCCCATCGCCTGTTCAGCTCACGCCAGCAACTATCGCTTCATTACGCCCTGCTGGCTTCGATCGTGGGCATTACGATCCTTCAGCCCGCCTTCCCCAAGGGTGAGATCTTCCAACCAACCGCAAAGATCTGGTCCGCTCCGTCCATCAAGACATTCTCGGAAGACTATTTGGGTCGTGGGGGATTCATCGCTCTTCCCTCACCGTCGGGAGCTCGTGCGATCGAAGCTGATCTAGCCGCTTTCCTCATGCTTAGCATCTTTGCGCTAGTGGCAATGGTGGGCATGTTTCGTCTTGGAAAGGACGTTCACTCACTCAGAATCATTCATCGCAGCTCGTATCTGGTTCGAAGGATCGGCCGAGTGGCTGTCCGCGCCAATGACCACATCCGAGTTCCATTCTCATATTGGCTCCCATTCCGGGCCGAGGTGGTCATACCCAGCCCCCTTCTTTCCCGCGCCTCGGATTATAGAATCTCACTGGCCCATGAGCTCCAGCATCATCGGCAGTCAGATACGCTCTGGGTCTACCCACTCTGCGCGCTCAGGATCATTTGTGCCCCTAACCCAGTCATTCACCTCTGGAGTCGATGGCTTTCACAGATTCAAGAGTTTGCTTGTGACGAGTCCTTGCTCGGCCGAAACAAGGTCAAGTCTCAGCAATATGCACGCTGCCTGATCGAGGTAGCTCAATCCGCGCTCCACAAGGAACACAACCCTGCCTGCGCAACAGGGCTTGTGTTTCTGGTGGAACGCAATCTACTCAAGAGGAGAATCGAACGCATGTTTTCATCAAAGCCGATTTGGAATGCCCGGTCGATCAACTGGGCCGTCGGAACCGTCGTTGTTGCGCTTATGGCTACGACAGCTTATGCGTCCCAGAACTTGGTGGAGGATCGCCGGGTATCGTTGAGCGAAGCTCAGCTCATGGCGGCCAAAGCCAGAACTGAAACCGACTTTCCCATCGTTGTGAACGACCTCGTGCTGAAGGAGCTGAACCGCTACGTCGGGACTCCAGAAGGTCGTAAGTACATGAGAAAATCACTGGAGCGCATGCAGAATTACCGTCCGTTGGTGGAGGGCAAAATCAAAGACTACCAGATGCCGCCTGAGATCGCTGCCATTCCGATCATGGAATCGGGCTACCGGAACCTGGAACAGTCCTCGAACGCAGCATGGGGTGCTGGTCTCTGGATGTTTATCAAGTCCACTGCGAGAAACTATGGGCTGCGGGTTGATGACCATGTCGATGAGCGCATGAATGTTGAACTAGAGACAGATGCAGCCATGCGTTATCTCAAGGCGGGAAAGCTTCTGTTCGACGACTGGCTGCTCTCGATCCTCGGATACGGACACGGTGAGACTGAAGTCCAGAAGCTCATCGATCAAACAGGATCACGGGATGCCTGGACTCTGGTGCGTGCGGGCTTTTCGAGCCAACCGACTTACCTCTCCAAAGTCATGGCGGCGGTGATCATCATGAAGAATCCCGAGTCCGTACAGTAGCCGGTATCGACCAGTGGGCATGAACCTGTCGTGCCCACTGGTTTCTCCCTGTTGTTACCAACGGACGGTCCGTGATCGTGGCGAAGCCGAGCGCTCACCGCAGCTCGCGGATCGCTCGGGCCAGCTTGCGAACGATTGCTGACTCCTCATAACCCCGCCTTTGAATCAAGAAGACATCCCGGAAGACGAGCTTGAATCCAGTGGGTAACGGGAACTCGTCCAACTGAACCCCGGACGCCGCCTGTTTGTTTGCCAGGCGGGCGACGAACTCCGGGACAAAAACCAAGGCACCTCCTGAGCGCGCGATCTGAAGCGCAGTTTCCATCATTTCCACTCGGAAGAGCACTTTCCTTGGGAAAAGGTGATCGGGCCAGCCGTCGAGTCCCTGAACCCCGGACGGGGCGCCGTGGATCGGCTGGATCGGCACGGCGAACGGGAGTTCCTCGATGGCAGGAGACCTCCAGGCTTTCTTCTGGCCGAAAACCCCCATTCTCACCCTTCCCACCTTCACGAAATCGACCCCGGCATGAGGAATGGGCAAGTAAGTGATTCCAAGATCCCCCTGGCCTTCAGCGATCAGGCTCTCCATTTGGCCCGGAATCGCCTCTCGCACGTCTACCGAACGTCCTGGGAAGACCCGCGTGAGCATCGACCCCAAGAAGTAGGTCGTAAAGACTTCGAAGCTAACTAGCTTCAACGGCAGCGAGGCTTCCCCCAGGGGCGCCTCTTTCAGGCGCGCCAAATCTTCGACCGTGCTTAATATCGTCGGAACCCTCTCATAGAGCCTTCGACCGTCCTCCGTCAGCTCCAGGCCCTTTCCTCGTTGCTGAAAGAGCGCATACCCTAGCTCGCGCTCCAGGACCTTCAAAGACTTCGAAAGCCCTCCACCGGAGATCCCCAGCAATTGACTGGCCCTCAAGAGCCCTCCGGCATCGACCACGGCTCGAAACTGCTTCAGACGCTCTGTTTCCATATAGGTAACTATAATTTACTTACTTTCCATTTTGGAAATTAAAAACCAGCGGTACTGAGAGGCAGAACAATAACCGTCTTCAGAAAGGACAGTATTATGAGAATTCTCACAACCACACTGCTGGCCCTTACCGTGATCTCCGGCTCCGTGCAGGCGGCCGCACCTCCTGCCACCTATGGCATCCATCTCTTCTTTGACGAACGAGAGTTCGTGGATGTGCTAACCCTCGAGAAGGACGAGGCAGACAATCTCAAAGGCCATATGGACGTACCTAACGACTTCGCGGGCGATGTCACCAATCTCAAACTCCAGGGCGACTCGCTTCAGTTCGATCTATTCGTTCCGAAGAACTCCGCACGTCCTCAGGACTTGATCTTCCATTACGAAGCCAAGTTCTTCGACACTACCCATCGCCAACTGGCCGGGTTCGTCACCCTGAAAGGCCAGAAGAGCTTCGTAGCCTCATTCGTCGGATTCCTAAGAGGGGGCGAACGCTAGTGGAGAACGCATCCCCGGAAGTATTGGAGGATGCCCTGATCCTGGGGTGCGGCAATTTCGCCGGTATTGGGAGTCTCCCTGATCTGGTCGGCAAGGGAGACGCCCCCAATACCGCATCGGAACTCTTGAGCCTGGTCCGCGATTACGGCATCTCCAGTTTTGATACGGCGAAATCTTACCGAGGCGGCGCCAGCGAGGCAATCCTCGGTCAATGTCTGAAGGGACAGGGCTTGAGTTATCGCTCGCAAGTCACGGTGGGGACTAAGGTCGGAAACCCCCATGGCTCGTGCCTTGAAATTTGTGACAGCAGAAACGGGCTACGCTGTGATCGGCCCGCGCAGAAAGGAGCACTATGAAGACCTTGGTCTTAAGCGCAAATGATCTCAAAGCCTGCGTTGACCCGGATGATCTACGAGCCCGGATGCGAATGGCGCTAACAGATTTTGCCATGAATAAAACTCAAAATTTTCCCCGCCAAGTCGTTGAAACGGGTCCGAGCATCGCTCTGGGATTCATGCCCGCGCGAAGCGGATCGCTAGTAGGCTACAAAGCCGTTGCCCTCGCTCCGCGCAATCGAAAACGAGGCCTGAATCCTCACCAGGGTGCGGTAACCCTGCTCGATGGCGAGACGGGAGAAATCCGAGCCATCATGGACGGATCGACGCTTACGGCACTCAGGACCGCAGCGGTAAGTGCCGCCGCTACCGAAGCCTTGGCTCGAACAGACGCCAAGGTATTGGGTATTTTAGGCGCTGGAAGGCAAGCTCGCGAACACATCCTGGCCCTGACGCGGACCAGACCTATTCGGAAAATCGTCTTGTGGGCCAGGGATGAGGGTCCAGGAAGGCGACTGATCGAGGAGCTGAGCGATTTCCCGATCGAGCTGAGGCCGTCGCCTCTGGAGGTAGCCCGGCTCGCTGATATTCTGGTCACTTGCACCGCTAGCACGGAATATCTCCTGACCAGCGACCACCTGCGCCCTGGAAGCCATGTGAACGCGATTGGCGCCTGCCGGCCAGGCATGAGGGAAATTCAACTGATGGATCGTCCCGGGCTCGGGATCTACCTCGATTCTTCGTCCGCCTGCGAACTGGAGGCAAGCGAAGTGAAGGAGCCCCTCAATCACGGGAAGCTGTCGCGTTCACTCATTCGAGCGGAAATCGGCCAGGTCTTCGCCAGCAATGAACCCGGTAGACGGACAAACGCAGAGGTAACCGTCTTTAAGTCCGTCGGACTCGGCGTGGAAGATCTTTATGCAGCGGCTTACGCGGTCGAGAGAGCCGCTACAATGCGCTTGGGCCGGACCTTCAGTCTTTCAGGAGGTGTCTGATGCTTTCGTCCTTTGTGGTTCGCACGCCTCTCCTGCCCGTTCTGGAGGACGGATCCAAAAGAGGTATCTACCTCAAGCCGGAAAACCTCCAGCCCTTTGGCTCCTACAAGATCCGTGGGCTAGCATCACTCATCCGCTCGGAAAGAACCGAGATCATACGGAGGGGGCTCAGCGCGGCAAGTGCCGGGAATATGGGGCAAGCCGTGGCATTTGCCGCGAAGCTCGAGGGAATCTCTTGTCGTATCTATGTTCCCGACTCGGCGCCCAACGTGAAGAAAGAGGCAATTCGACGTCTGGGCGCGGAAGTCATCGAGCAACCCTTCGCTGACATCTGGAAAAAAGTCGTAGAAGGCGCTCCCAGAAGGGACACGAGCTACTTCGTCCATCCGGCCCGGAACGAGCCTCTCACCCTCGGCTACGGCGCCATCGCGGAAGAGCTTCTTCAAGACTTGCCCAACGTCGATACGGTCGTTGTTCCCTTCGGCGTTGGGGGCCTCACGTTGGGTCTATGTCGCGCATTCCATCGCCTCGGCCTGAGACCGAAGATCTATGCCGTGGAGCCTGAGACCGCAGCCCCATTTTCCGCCTCCTATGGCATTGGCAGACCATGCAAGGTAGAAAGGGTCCCCTCGTTTGTCGATGCGATCGGAACGCCGGAAGTGCTGCCTGATGTTTACGAGGACTTGCGAGAACACGGCGTCCACCCGATCACTGTCAGCCTGCCGGAAATTCGGACCGCCCTACACGACCTTGCGCACAATCAGAAGATGATAACGGAGGGCGCGGGTGCCGCCGCCTATGCGGCGGCCAGGATTTTGGTCAAGTGCGGACGCGCTGAAAATGTGGCTGCCGTACTATCGGGAGGAAACATCGCCAAAGCCGACTTTCTCCGATTGGCCGGAAACATCTCAATTTCTGCAGATGAAAACTGACACGATCAGCTAAGTATGCGTCTACCAAAAACGACCCGGCGAGTGGTGGTGGAAGTACTACCAAGGCCGTTTCCGACGAAGAGAAAGGAGAAAAAGCCACCATCTAAATTCACGAAATAAAAGGGTAATGCTCGCGAGCCGACTTGAACGGCTACAGGGGTTACCTACTGGCTTCTAAGACCAGCGCGTCTACCAATTCCGCCACGCGAGCACTGATTCGATTCTTAAAACGTTTCCAAAACTTGCACAATCGGTTTTCTCAAGCCGCCTGGGGCGTGCTTCCCCCCGAAGGCTTGCCGGGGCTTCCGCCGGCCTTTTTCGCCAGTACTGCCCGCAGGTTCTTCACCTCGAGCAAGGCGCGCTTCAGCTCGCCTTTCATACGGAGCTCCTCGTGCGAGAGCTCCTCGATCCGGAGCTTGAGCTGCTCATTGTCCTTCTGGGCCGCGGCCAGCTGCTTCATCGAGGCTTCGAGTTTTTTCGGCGTCTCAGCGGTTTCCACGGCCTTTCCGGGCCTCTCAGCTTTCTCCGCGAGCTGCTGGATTCGCGCGGTCAGCTGCTCATTGACGTTACGGAGCTCCTCGAGCTGGCGTGCCGTGCGTTCATTCTTGGTCCGCAGCGTCTGAACTTCCATCGATGCCGTAGTGCTTCCACGGCTCTTCAGCGCCATCTGGGCGCTCGCGAGCTGGCCCTTGAGGTCGTCGACCTTCGAGGTGAGCTTGGAGACCTCCTCTTTAGAGGCGACCAGGAGCTTCTGGCTCAGCTGGTATTTCTGGCGGAAGTGGGACTCCTCGGTCTTCTCCTGACTCTGGAGCCTGAACTTCTCCATCTGCATATTGACCTGACTCAGCTGATCCTTGCTGCGCGCGAGCGCGTGCGTCTTCTGCCGTAGGCTTTCATCCCGCTTACGGATCTCCTCCTGGAGCTTGATCTCGCGATTCTTGAACTCGAGTTCCTTCTGGCGGATGGAGGAATTCAGCTTGTGGGCCATCTCTGCGAGTCGCGCTTTCTCCTGCACCAGCTCACCCATGAGCCCGTCCATCCACCGCTTGGCCTTCTGGCTCTGGACATCCTTCTTGATATCATTGAGCTCGGCCTTGGCTTTGGAGATCGTCCGATCGATCTCTCCTTTTTCAAGCTCCGCCAGAAGCTCATTGGCGTCCTTTTCGGCCTCGTCAGTCTCACCGGAATCCCGGATCTTCTTCGCTTTCGGCTGAGTCGCCGCCTCGCGCGCCGTCTCTTCCTTTTCCTGCTCGGAGTCCTTGCCGGCGTCCTCCGTCTCGGCCTCGCTTTCCCCTTGCGCCTTCTTCTTGAAAGGCCAAACCTTCTTGAAAAGCCCCTGCAGCGCGCCGCTCTCCCCGGCCGTTTCAGCTCCAGAAGGGCCGTCCTGTCCGCCGCCCCGCTCGACCCGCGCCTGGGCGGCACCTTGCTCGAGCGCGACGATCCGCTGCTGCAGCTCCTGGATGCGCATGAGGTAGAGCTGAACCCGCGGGTCGCTTTCCGGTAACGCGTTAGCGGCCGCCTCTTCCGGGCTTCCTATCACCACCACTGCGCGGTCCACAAGATCACCCTGAGGGGTGCCCTTGATCAGCGTGCTCTGAGATCCCTCACCCGGCTTCTTCTCGCCTTTGATGCGGAAGAGCTGCGGACTCGCCTCCGGATGGAGGCCGCCGACCTGGTACTTGCCCTCGAGAACCGCCGCTTGCGCGCGCAGCCTCATCGCGTCCTCGAGCTCCGAAACGCCGTGGGCCAGGAACTCGCCCGTGGGCGGCGGCGCGACCGAAACCGTCGCGTCCGTATTCAGGAGATTGGCGTAATCCAGATCGCCGAGCTCGATGTAATCCTCGGCCTTGGGCGTCTCGCGCACGTCTTCGCCCGTACCGATCAGGACGATTTCAGGCGCGGGCTTCACGGCCAAAGGATCGCCTGACACCCCCAGAATCGCAACGACCTCGATCTGCTCGGCCGGCTGCACGCGCACGATCAGCCGGTCGGCGTGCCGATAAAGCCCGTTCAATAGCTCGAGCAGCGGAGAGCCTTCGTTTCCCGCGAAGCTCATGATCTTCTCGGCCAGGCCGCCGCTTTCGAGCGGAAGCTCCCCCTTGAAGGCCACTCCCACCGCGATGCTCTCGCCGTCCACGCCGCACTCCACCAGCACCGGCTCCGGCGCAGCCTCCGAGCTCCTGAAGCGGTAGGCCTGGAAAACCCCGTAAAGCAGCAGCGCCCGCAGCTTCAGCTCATCAGCACCCGCCTCGCGAAGGCGCGCGGCGATCAGGTCGGAGACGCGCCCCACGTGCTTCGTCGTGAAGAGGTTGTCATAGTAGACTTTGCAGTCCTCGCCAAGCAGGCCGCTCACCCCGAAGCTGTTCAGAGATCTGGGGGTCTTCGCGCCATCAGGCATCGACGAAGCCTCCTGGACCGAAGATCGTCGCGACCGGAGCGTCGGGCCTGAGCAGGCTCCCGATCACTCGCCGGAGGCGTGAAACCATTTTCAGCGAAGCGCGGTCCCTCCGGCCCACGAAAACGTCCGCGCGGAAGGGCGAAAGCCTGTTCTCGAGGCTGAACGTCGCTCGGGCGAGCCCGATCACCTCGTCCAGCGGGGCGAACGCACCCGGCTCGTCTTCGCCCGAAGCGCTCGAGCGAAAGACCCGGAGCCTGAGCGCGTTCAGGAAGGCGAGATCGCAGTAACCGAGATGAAGTGCCAGGAAGACGGTCCAGCTCGACAGCAGCAGGGCGTTCTCATATCCCTCCACGCTTTGCTCCCGTACCTCCGACAGCAGCTCGGAAGGCAATAGCTCGCAAAGCTCGTTCACGAAAACCGCGAGAAAGAACGGCTCGATCTGCGTATCCTTGCCCCAGAGCGGGCCGATCAGCCTCAACGCCGCGTCGGCAAGCTCATAGGACGCGGGAGGGAGCACCGCGGGATCGCTCTCGTCGGGCCGCCAGGTGAGCAGCGTGAGGACCCCGCGCGCCGCCGAGCGGAACGGCATCACGGCATTCAGGAACTCGGGGAAATAGAAGCTCTCGAAAGACTTCAATCGCTCCAGCTCCTCGGGCGTGAAGAAATCGAGCGGCGACTTGACCGAGACGAACTTCTCGTTTCTCGGCATGAAGACGTACGCGGGCGCAAGCATCGGCGTGAAGGCTTTCACCGTGCTGATCGGGCAGAGCCGCAGGGTTTCGGCCGCCTCTTTCGGTAATTTTCGCCGCGAAAAATCCATTCCGGAGAACACTCCTTGAAGGACTTTTCGGAATAAGACGGCATTAAGATGAGGGAATTATGGCGAAAACCCCGCTACTTCGCATAATGACAGGACACGGGATGCGAATGCGGAGGCGCGCCGCATTCTCGAAGCTGCGGCGCATCAACTCTGCAGTTTTCCTTGGCTATTGGACATCGGGGATGAAAGTAGCAGCCTAACGGCGGATTGATCGGCGAAGGAACATCGCCTTTCAGGATGATCCGCTCCTTCTGGTAAGTCGGGTCCGGCAGGGGGATCGCCGAAAGCAGCGCCCGGGTATAGGGGTGCTTGGGATCGGAATAAAGCTCTTCCGCGGCCGCCGTCTCGACCACCTTTCCCAGATACATCACCGCCACCCGCGTGGAGATATGCTCCACGACCTTCAGGTCATGCGCGATGAAAAGATAGGTGAGTTGGAGCTCCTTCTGGAGATCCTGCATGAGGTTCACGATCTGCGCCTGGATGGAGACGTCGAGTGCCGAAACAGGCTCGTCGCAGACGATGAACTCGGGTTCGACCGCGAGCGCGCGCGCGATGCAGATGCGTTGCCGCTGCCCTCCGGAGAACTCGTGTGGATAACGCGAGATCGCCTCGCGCCGCAGCCCGCACAGGTCCAGCAGCTCCAGGATCCGCTTCTTGCGCGCGTCCTTGGACTCGCAGATGGAATGGATATCGAGCGGCTCACCCAGGATGTCCTCGACGGTCATCCGCGGGTTCAGCGAGGCATACGGATCCTGGAAGATGATCTGCATATTGCGCCGAAGCCGGCGCATCTCCCCGGCTCCGAGCTTCGTGATGTCCTGGCCCTTGAAAAGGACCTGGCCACCGGTCGGCTCGATCAGCCGCAGGATGCAGCGGCCGAGGGTCGACTTACCGCAGCCGGACTCGCCCACAAGCCCCAGAGTCTCGCCCTTTCGGATGTCGAAAGAAACATCCGAAACGGCTTTCACGCTCGCGATCTCGCGGGAGAGGATCCCGCCCTTGATCGGGAATCGTTTCACCAGATTGCGTACCGAAAGCAGGGTTTCCATCTCAGATGTCCCTCACGCAGCGGATCGAGTGCTCGGGCGAGATCACCCGCAGCTCGGGCTCCTTCTCGCGGCAGGCCGGAACCATGTAGGAGCAGCGCTCCTGAAACCGGCAGCCTTGAGGCAAATGGAGCAGGTTGGGCACGATGCCGGGAATCGTCTCGAGCCGTTTCTTTTTGACCTTGCCCGTGGGATCCTTGCTCAGCACGGGAATGCTGTTGAGCAGCCCCTTGGTATAAGGCATCTTGGGTTTGGCGAAGATCTCGCGCACGGGGCCCTGCTCGACCACCCGGCCCGCATACATGACCACGACCTCGTCGGCCACCTCCGCCACCACGCCCAGGTCATGCGTGATGAGGATCAGGCCCATTCCGACCTTCTCCTGAAGTTCCATCAGCAGATCCAGGATCTGCGCCTGGATCGTCACGTCGAGCGCGGTGGTCGGCTCGTCCGCGATCAAGACCTGGGGATTGCAGGAAAGCGCCATCGCGATCATCACGCGCTGGCGCATGCCGCCCGACAGCTGATGGGGATAATCGTCGATCCGCTTCTCCGGCGAGGGAATCCCCACCAAGGCAAGCATCTCCACCGCCTTGTTGCGCACCTCCCGCTTGGGGAGATCCTGGTGCAGCGCGATCGCCTCGCAGATCTGATTGCCGATGGTAAACACGGGATTGAGCGAGGTCATCGGCTCCTGGAAGATCATCGAGATCTCATTGCCCCGGATGTGCCGCATCTCGGCCATGTCGAGCTTGAGCAGGTCCCGCCCCTTGTAAAGGATCTCGCCGCCCGCGATCCGGCCCGGCGGGTTCGGGATCAGGCGCATGATCGAAAGGCTCGTTACGCTCTTGCCGCAGCCCGACTCGCCCACGATCCCGAGGGTCTTGCCCTTGTAAACGCTGAAGCTGATGTCGTCGACTGCCTTGATCTCGCCTTCCTCGGCTGAGAAGGAGGTCCGGAGATTCTTGACTTCGAGGATCTTTTCCATTTGCCGTCCCCCTACTTGATTTTCGGATCGAGCGCGTCCCGCAACGCGTCCCCCAGGATATTGAACGCCAGCACGACGAAGAACATCGCTGAGGTCGCGCCCGCCAGCTGCCACCAGACACCGCGCGCAAGCTCGAGCTTGGCGTCGTCGATCATGACGCCCCAGCTGGGCTGTCCCTGCACGCCCAGGCCCAGGAAGGAAAGGATCACCTCGGCCTTGATCGCGCCCATGAACTGGATCGAGAGATTGATGATCACGAAATGCGAAACGTTCGGGAAGATATGCCGGAAGATCCGCGACGCATGGGTCGCCCCCAGGCTCTCCGCCGCGACCACGTAATCGCGCGACTTGTGCTTGATGAACTCCCCTCGCATCACGCGCGCCAGATGCACCCAGGAAGTCGCGCCGAGCGCGAAGTACATGGCTGTCATGCCCTTGCCCAGCACGAGGGTGATCGCGATCAGCAGCATGATGCCGGGAATCGAGGAAATCGTCGTGTAAAACCAGACGATCAGGTCGTCGACCCAGCGGCCGAAATACCCGGCCAGCGCCCCCAAAGCGAGGCCGATCGGAACGCTGATGAGCGACGAGACCAGACCCACGCTCATCGCGATGCGGGTGCCGTGGATGACCTTGTAGAAGACGCTTCGTCCGAAGATATCCGTCCCCATGATCGTATCGAGCCGGTCGAAGGACGGCGGCTGGTATGCGGCGCCCACCTGCGCGTTCCAGCTTGCGGCGATCAGGCCGAACTGGGCCAGGAGCGCCGCAAGCGCATAAACCACGATGATCCCGAAACAGACCAGCGCGAGCCGATCCTTCATCAGACGCCGAAGCGCGTCGCTCCACAGGCTGCGTCCCTGAATCGCGGCGTTCATTTGAAACTCACCCTCGGATCCACCAGCGTGTAGGTGATATCCGTCAAAAGATTGCCCAGGATGTAGAGCAAGGACATGAACACGGACATCGCCTTGATTACCGGGAAGTCGCTGTTATGCACGGCATTGATCGTGATCCCCCCGAGGCCCGGTATCCCGAAGAAGCTCTCCAGCAGGAACGCTCCGAGCACGAGCAGCGGGATCTCCATCACGAGGTTCGTCAGGATCGGCACCATGCTGTTCTTGAGCACGTGCTTGAGATAAGTGCGCGGCTCCGAAAGCCCCTTGGCCCGCGCCGTGCGAACGTAATCCTGGCCCGTCTCCTCCAGGATCGCCGTGCGGTAAAAGCGCACGTCATAGCCCACGCTCACGAGCACGGAGATCAGGATCGGCAAGGCCACATAAACGAGGCGGTCCGGCCACTCGGGATCGTAACCGGCGATCGGAAAGAGTCCGAACTTGTAAGCCAGGAAATACTGGCTGAAAAGGATGTAGGCCAGAACTGGCACGCTCATCCCGAAAACGCAAAGCACCACCGTTAACTTGTCCACGATCCGACCGCGGAAATAAGCGACCAGCAGTCCGATCAGCACCGAGATCAGCGTCGTGAAGAAGAACGCGGGAATCGTCAACGTCAGCGATGGCGTGATGCCATCGAGGATCATCGTGCTGATCTGCTGCTTCGTCGCGTAGCTGCGCCCGAAATCGAAGGTGACGATCTGCTTGAGGAACTGCAGGAACTGAAGGTACTTCGGCTGATCGAAGCCCAGCTCGTGCCGCAGTTCGGCGATCTGCTGCGCCGTCGCGTGCTTTCCCAGCATCTGGTAGGTCGGATCGCCCCCCACCATGTTGAACAGGATGAAAACGATGAGGGCGACCCCGAAAACCGTGGGAATCGTGCCGATCAGCTTACGAACCAGGTAAACGAACATTCAGGAAGAGCTCCATCTCTTCGATCTGTCACTTCTTCACTTCTTGAGAGCCGGGTCCACCCTGAGATACTTCGCGGTATTGTGCTCGAACGCGTGCCGCTTGTAATTCTTCAGCCACGGCTGGACCAGGCTGAAGATCGAACGATGCAGCTCGAAGATCCAGGGACAATCCTCCGCCACCATCCGGGCCATCTGGCGGTAAAGTTCCGTCCGCTCCGGCCCGTCCAACAGCGTGAGTGACTTCTCATAGAGCTTATCAAACTCCGGGTTGCTGTAGTTGGAATCATTCGGGCCCGGCGAAGCGTTCTTGCTATAGAAGAGCTGGAGGAAGTTCTCCGCATCCGGGTAGTCCGCGTTCCAGGCAAAGGACCAGAGCTGGCCCCGCGCGCTCTTCACCGCGGCCTGGAACTCCGGCCACGAATAGGTCGTCACCTTGAGCTGCACGCCGACGGCGGCGAACGTCTTCTGCAGGAACTCCGTGGCTTGCCGAGAAGTGCTGTTTGAGGTGGTTACGTATTCCAACGGGGGAAGCCCTTTGCCGTCCGGATACCCCGCCTTGGCCAGAAGCTCCTTGGCCTTCGCGAGATTGTGCTCCCGATAGGGATTCTTGAAATCCGGGTCATAGCCCGATACGCCCGGAGGAATCGGCCCTTCCGCCGGAATCGCCCGGCCGTTGAAGAATAGCTCGATATACGGCTTGACGTCATAAGCGATGCTCAACGCCTGCCGCAGCAGCTTGTTCTTCCCGAGCAGCGGATCCTTCATGTTGAAGGTCGTGTGCGCGACATCGATTCCGGGATTCTTGTAAAGGCGGATCCCCTTCTTCACGAGATCGGGCGTGAGGTCCTTGTTTCCCCCGATCGCCTCTCCGTAGTTGTCCTTGGGAATCCCGGTGGCATCCAGCCTTCCGGAGAGGAAGGAAAGCCACTGCGGCTGGGATTCCTCGAAAATCTGCACTACGACGCGATCGACGAGCGGAAGCGGCTTGCCTGCATCCTCGAGCAATCCCGCCTCTTTGTCGCCTGCCTCGCCGTCGCTGGGATAAAGCTCCGTGCGGTAGGTCGGGTTTCGCACCCAGACCAGGCGGGAATTGCGGTCATACTCGGCAATCCGGAACGGCCCGGTGCCCACCGGGTGGTTCAGGAACTCCTTGCCGTAATGCTCCACCGCCTCGCGCGCCACCACGGAGGTGAACGGCATCGCAAGCGCATAAAGAAACTGGGCCGAACGTGTTTTCAGGGTGATCTTGATAGTATAACGATCCACCGCCTGAAGCCCCGATACCGGCTTCGAGTAATCCGGCGCGCCGGCTTTGGCCGAATCGCGCCACTCATCCAGCCCTTCGATCTTGCCTTCGAAGATCCACCAGCCGGTCGAAACCAGCTTCGGATCCGCCAGCCGCTTGAAGGAATAGACCACGTCCTCGGCCGTCATCTCCCGGCCCTTGCCCTGAGTCTCCTTGAAGCTCGCGTCGTCCTGGAAGAGCACGCCCTTTTTGAGCTTGAAGGTATAAGACCTTCCGTCCGCGCTCAACTCGGGCATCGCCTCGGCGAGGTTCGGCACGAGAACGAAGGGGCGCTTCAGATAATGATACTGCAGCAATCCCTCGTAGACGCGGCCCACTTCCGTGCCCGAGTAAAGGTCGTCCGCATAGATCGGGTCGAGTCCCTTGACCTTGCTGGGTTGGTAAGTCTGGAAGGTATTCCCGGTATCCCCTTTATTGCGGGGAGTGCAGCCGGAAATCATGAAAGAGACCGCCAACATCGCCGAAACGCCGAAACGAGTGAAAAGATGCATCTGAAATTGGGTAACCGATGCCCGAAGCGGTGTCAACGTGACAGCTCGCGCTCCCGCCAACGGACCTTGATTTCACCCTGACTGGAACGCGCTTCCCATTTGCGGGGGCTTCCGCTGTCATCGGGGTCCCCGAACGTGAAATCGACGTTCAGAACCGGCGGGCTCTTGCGCTCCCAACGGAGGGATTCGACCACGGGCCGGCCGGCGCGATCACCCGAACGACCGGCGAAACGGTAGACAAAGCGCTGCGCCTCGCGACTCAGGTTCGCGGGCACGTCGACCTCGAGCACGCCGGCTTCGGCCAGACGCACCGCGCTCTCGCCAAGCGCCTCGGGACCTGGGCAAGGAAGCCTCCCCAGGAATAGCTCCGTCGCCCATTCCAGCGGGATTCCTCCCCAGCTGCGGGCGCCCGACTGCGACTTATCGCGCCGGTTCGGAACCTCTATGGTGTACCGCTTGCCGCTGACCGTGATCAGCGCCTCGCGCCCTCCCACGAGATTGGTGACTTCCATGACCAGCGCATCCGGAGCCGTCGCCTCCACCGAAGCCGGAAATTGGCCGGAAACTTCCTTGGAACTCACCTTCAGCCAGACCGAGCCTTTCACGCTCCGGATGTCCCGGTTGGGCCCGCAAGCTTCCCTCAGCAGCACCTCAGGCTCGAGCGCCACGCGCACGGGCGCCTGCGCGCAACCCGCGACAATGGCAATCAAGCCGGCGAAAACGGTTCGTCCCGCAACGAGTTTGAAATTACGCATAGGCAGCGCCAGTGTCCTCCGGGGCGGCGCCCGAGATCAAGGACTTCCTGAGCTGGCCGGCACCCGGGCGGGTGCGCCGGGCGCCTTGTCGCCTCGGGCCGTCATCTCCTCGGCGAGGCTCTTGGCCTTCTGCTCGATCTTGCGGCGCACGTCTTCGTCTTCGGCGTATCTCGCGGCATCCTTGTACTGCATCAGCGCCTTCTCGCGCAGATTGGACTTCAGATAGGCATCTCCGAGATGCTCGAGGATCGTAGCCTCGTTGGGCTTGAGCTTGGCTGCCTTCTCCAGTTCGACGACGGCCTCGTTCACCCGGCCCCTCACGAAGAGGTACCAGCCCCAGCTGTCCTGCACATAGCCGTTGTCCGGTCGCAGTCCCAGGGCCTTGCGCAAGAGCTTCTCTGCGTCATTCAGACGTACTCCCTTGGTTGCCCAGGTATATCCGATGTAGTTCAGCGCATCGACGTTTTCGGGATTCAGCGTCAGGATGGATTCCATCTGCTCGAGCCCCTTTTCCTGCTTGCCCTGCCTGTCATAGAGGCTGCCCAGGTAGTAACGGATCTTCTCGTCCTTCGGGAACTTCTTCACGGCCTTTTCCAGGACGCCGATCGCTCCTTCGAAGTTGCGGAAATCCTCCTCAAGGCTGGCCTGGAAAATATGGAAACTGGCGATGTCCGGCGACTTCGAGATCGCCTCGGCGATGTAGTGCTTCGCTTTGTCCAGCTGCTTGCCCTGCTTCATCAGGTAACCGACGTGCAGTACCGCCTCTGCATAGAGCTTCGAGGTCGGCTTGATCTGCCTGAGCTCCGAGATAGCCTCGTTCATCTGCTTGAGCTCTTCGTAAAGGCTGCCCAGATAATAATGAACCCGATCCGAGTCCGGAGTCTTATCGAGGATGGCTTTGAAGACCTCGATCGCCTTGTCGTACTGCTTGAGCTCCATCCTCACGAGGCCCAGCTTCACGCGGACATTCATGTCTTCCGGATCGCTCGCTTCGATCGCCTCCAGGTAGGGAAGCGCTTTCTGGTACTTCTCCTCTTTCAGGTAGATCGTGGCCAGCCGGTTGGCGGCCGAAGAGTCCTGGGTCGTGTCGTAAAGTTCGCGGTAGGCCTTGATTGCCGGCGCGGTCATCCCTTTCTCTTCGTAAAGCAGCCCCATGGACAGTGCCGCCTGCGTGAACGACGGGCGGACCTCGAGCGCCTTCCGGTACGCCAGGATAGCCTCCTTGAAATGGTCCCGCATCTGCTCTGCCCGCCCCAGGTAATAAAGCGCAACCGCTGATTCCGAGTTCCGCTTCACGAACTGCCGCAGAACCTGGATTGCCTCGTCCGCGCGTCCCTCCTCGATGAGCACCTGGGACTTGTACACCGCCGCTTCCTCATGCCGGGGATTCTTTCTCAGGATGCGCTCGTATTCGGCCAGCGCTGACTGGGAGTCCCGGGTTGCCGAATAGATCCCGGCCAGCATCAGACGCGCGTCAACGTAGTTCGCATCGCGCTGCAATGCTTCTTTGCACGCTTCCATCGCCGCCGAAAGCATCCCCTTCTTCACGTACTCCGCCGCGAGGCGCGCATACACCAGGGCCGACTCGGGATCGAACATCAAGGTCAGCTTGTATTCCTCGATCGCGCGGTCGGGATTGCCCTCGGCTACGTAAGCCTGGGCCATACTGAAATGGTATTCCGCTGTCGCTTCGGCATTGCGCTTCGCTACGACGGTATTCTTGCGTGCTTCAGCGAGCTTCTGCTCGTCAGTAAGCTCGGTTTCCTGCTTTTCCGCACGGGGAGCGCCTTCCCGGTCACCAGCTGTATCACGTGTCGCGACACTGGAGCAGCCCAGCAGGCGGCTTGCAAACAACACGATCATGGAAATGAGCGCCAGCCGTCCGCCAATCAGTTTCAAGCTTTGAGTCAAACCAGCCATTGGGAATGGTCCCCCTACTGGTATGGATCGACATCTTTCGAAAAAAACTGAAAAGCTGGTTGGAACGTTAACTGCATTGCCCCAAAACCAGCATCTGGTGGGCATCTTGCGTTAATTAGTAGCGCATGATTTACTAGGTGCGTTAGCCGCGGAGCAGCCATCCGAAATATGGCTCTCAGAGCGGCACTTGACTTTAGCGCGGCGGGTTGTTATTTGGCTTGGAGAAGATTCATGACACGTCGTGGCGAAAACAGTTAAGCTGACCAGCCTCATTGGGGTGCGGCAGGCACCGCTCAGCTGTTTTGTGAGTTCGAAGCGTCATGACTGTCAAAAGTCAGGGGATCGACAAGTAGGAAAAAGGGTAAATTCAAACGATTTACTTAGTTCTCTTAATTTGCGGTACGCAACTTAACAGGGGGAAACATGAAGGAAGTTAAAATCATTAAGCGCTATCAGAACCGGAAGCTCTATGACACCCATGAGTCGAGCTACGTGACGCTGGACGAAATCGCCAAGATGATCAAAGGCGGTGAAGATCTTCGCGTGATCGACAATAAGACCAAGAACGACATTACGGCTTCCACCCTGACCCAGCTGCTCTATGAGAGCGAGAAAAAAGCCAAGACTCAGCCTTCTGTTGAGCTCCTCAAGGAAATTATCCGTCACGGCGACGGCAGCTTCTCTGGCTTCATTCAGGCCAAAATCAGCTCCGAGCTGGCTCGGTTCGATCAGGATACGGCTGCCGCCGCGGCTCCTGCGAACCGCGCTGCCGTGATGAACCAGTAATACCGGATTCCATCAGTCAGTAATGACGGGCACCCGATTGCCCGTATCAGAATTCATCGTTAGACTAGAGAGGTCAGATCCGAGGCCGCTTACATCGTGAGCAGGTCTCGGATCTACCAATAGCAAGACCCCTTGGGCAGAGCCCACGATGCCAGATGGATCCGGCATTCGATCAGGAGTCGAGCAAGGACCTCTCTATGAGCCCTGTCAAAACACTCGCCCTCTCTCTCCTGATGATCAGTTCCGCTCAGGCCCTCGCCGCGACGAGTTCAAGCTGGCAGCAGCAGCCTGCGTGGGCCAATGAGACCACTCCGAGCCGTAAAGCGGTCCTTAACGAGGACCGCGGAGCGGTGGCCCCTTTCACCCCAGGATCGAACAATCTCTCCCTGGACGTCGGGCAGATCTTCCTGATGGGTGACCTGAGCAGCAATTATAACGATAACATCGGCTCCCAACTTCACTACACCTATGGCGTGAGCGACCTTTTCGGCTTCGATGCGAGCCTGGGTTACTCGGAGCATTCAGACGGCGCCTTCTCGATGACGACGCTTCTTGCCGGACTTCGGACGAATCTCGCCTGGTATGACAAGGTCGTTCCCTACGCGATCTTCGGGATGGGCTTTTACCGCCCGTCTTACCAGGAGACCGCCAGCAACGGCACCAACCTGACCTCGATCGCCCCCGTTCTCTTCGGCGTGCACCTCGGACCCGGCGTACACCTGGAGCTGACACGGAAGCTCTTCTTCGGCGCCTCGCTCACTTTCCACGACGTTTTCAGCACGACCAAGATCACGCAGAATGGTCCCCGGTCGGTGGGCGGGACGTTTACGTCCTTCTTCCTGAACGCCGGCGTGACCTTCTGACTCCCGTCATGTCGCGGGCTCACCACGCGCCTGAATGAGCTTTTCGAGACCCTCGGCATCGACCTCGTATTTTTTTCCGCAAAAATCGCACTGAACCGAGGCGGCGCTATCCTCCTGGAGCATCGCCCTGAGCTCCGCGACTCCAACCAAGGCCAGCGCTCGATTCACGCGATCCCACGAACAGTTGCATCGGAACTCCAACGCGCGCTCCTCCACGACGAGAAACGTCGTATCCTGGAAAATCTGCGACAAGAGTGTCATCGGATCCCCATTGCGAGCGACCTCCTCAGCCACGGAGTGGATCTCGTTGATGTGCTGCTCCATGGCCTTGAGCTCTTCGCTACTGGCACCGGGCATCGCCTGGACGAGAAACCCGCCTGCCGCCTTGATTTTTCCCCGCTCGATACTCACCGCGAGTCCGACAGAAGACGGCACCTGTTCGCTGTGCAGCCAGTAAAAAGTGAGATCCTTGGCAAGATGGCCGGTGATCAATGGTACCGTTCCGATATAAGGCTCCGCCTGGCCATCCTTGGTTCGGAGAACTGAAAGATAACCATCTCCCCAGGGCCCCTCGTTTTCGCCTTTCACCGGCTCGGCACGCTCGATGACGTAGCCGCGGGCCACACCGTCCGGATACGCATCGACGAGAGCCTGGCTGATATTTCCGGATCCCTGGATATTCAGGTTCACCCGCTCCTTGTTCTTGCAATATGAGGCGATCAGCAGCGCGCCCATCACGGCTTCGCCGAGCGAGCGCATCCCGCTATCGGATCGGATCTGATGAGTATCAGCCATGGACTGGATGAGCTCGGTAGCCTGGATCGCCACGCCCCTGACATTTCCCTGCGCCGAGATGCACTTCACCCAACGCGAGCTGGTAAAGCCGATGCCGGGGAATGACTGGCCGGCTGGATGAGAATTTTCCATAGATTTCGCTCTAGCATAGTTTTTTCCCGTCAGCGAGTTCCGGGCGCACCAAATGAAAAAGGCCCCGAGCGTCTCCGCTCGAGGCCTTTCTGACTTCACGGAGGTGATAGCCGCCTTCGGGCGCTCAAAGCGCCGGAAAGGCTGGCATCACATCATGTCGCCGTAACCGCCCATTCCGCCGGGCGCGCCGCCCATGGGGGCAGCCGCTTCCTTCTTGGGCTTCTCGGCGATCAGCGTCTCGGTCGTGAGCATGAGGCTCGCGACGCTCGCGGCGTTCTGGAGAGCGCAACGAGCCACCTTGGCAGGATCGATCACGCCCGCGGTGATCAGGTCTTCGTACTTCTCGGTCAGGGCGTTGAAGCCCCAGGCCGGAGTCGTATTGGTGACGACCTTGTCGACCACGATCGAGCCTTCGAAGCCCGCGTTGCCAGCGATCTGGCGAAGCGGCTCCTCAAGGGCGCGGCGGATGATGTTCACGCCGGCCTTCTGCTCGTTACTGAGGTCCTTGAGGGTCTCAAGGGCCTTGCCAGCGCGAAGCAGGGCGGTGCCGCCGCCCGGGACGATGCCTTCTTCCACCGCGGCGCGCGTGGCGTTCAGGGCGTCCTCGACGCGGGCCTTCTTCTCTTTCATCTCGACTTCGGTCGCGGCGCCGACGTTGATGACGGCCACGCCGCCGACGAGCTTCGCGAGGCGCTCCTGGAGCTTCTCGCGATCGTAGTCAGAGGTGGTCTCTTCGACCTGGGCGCGGATCGTCTTCACGCGGGCATCGACGTCGGCTTTCTTCCCGGCGCCGTCCACGATCGTGGTGTTGTCCTTGTCGATGGTGATCTTCTTGGCCTGGCCGAGATCCTCGAGACGGGCGGTCTCGAGCTTGTGGCCCATTTCCTCGGAGATCACGCGGCCGCCCGTGAGGACGGCGATGTCCTGGAGCATCTCCTTGCGGCGATCGCCGAAGCCCGGGGCCTTGACGGCCGCGACCTGCAGCGTGCCACGGAGCTTGTTGACCACGAGGGTGGCCAGCGCTTCGCCTTCGACTTCCTCGGCGATGATGACGAGGGGCTTGGAGCGCTGAACGACCTTCTCGAGCAGCGGCAGGAGATCCTTCATCGAGCTGACCTTCTTGTCGTAGATCAGGATGTAGGGGCTCTCAAGGTTGACTTCCATCTTCTCCGGATTCGTGACGAAATACGGAGACAGGTAGCCGCGATCGAACTGCATGCCTTCGACGACGTCAAGGGTGGTTTCAGCGGTCTTGGATTCCTCGACCGTGATCACGCCTTCCTTGCCGACTTTGTCCATCGCTTCGGCGATGATCTTGCCGATCGTGGGATCATTGTTGGCCGAGATGGTGCCGACCTGGGCGACTTCCTTCTGGCTGTTGATGGGCTTCGAGATCTTCTTGAGCTCGGCGATGACCGTCTCGACGGCCTTGTCGATGCCGCGCTTGAGCTCCATCGGGTTGTGGCCGGCCGCGACGATCTTGGCGCCTTCGCGGTAAATCGCCTGAGCGAGCACGGTGGCGGTGGTGGTGCCATCACCGGCGTCGTCGTTGGTCTTCGAAGCGACTTCGCGGACCATCTGAGCGCCCATGTTCTCGAACTTGTCGGAGAGCTCGATTTCCTTAGCAACGGTGACGCCGTCCTTGGTGACGTTCGGAGCGCCGAACGATTTCTCGATCACGACGTTACGGCCTTTGGGACCGAGGGTGACTTTCACGGCATCGGCGAGGATGTTCACGCCGTTCAGAATCGCGGAACGGGCTTCCTCGGAAAAACGAAGTTCCTTAGCGGACATAATTAGAATCTCCTTAAAAAAATGGTTTCGACTTCAAATCAGGCGAGCACGCCGAGGATGTCTTCCTCGCGCATCATCAGGAATTCTTCGCCGTCGATCTTGATCTCGGTGCCGGCGTACTTGCCGAAAAGGACGCGATCGCCCTTCTTCACATCGAGAGGACGGATCTTGCCGTCTTCGGCGACGCGGCCCTGGCCGACGGCGATGATCTCGCCCTGAGCCGGCTTTTCTTTAGCCGTGTCGGGGATGATGATCCCGCCTTTGCTACGCTCTTCCTCGTTGAAACGCTTGACCAGAACGCGGTCATGTAACGGACGAACTTGCATAAATTCCAACCTCCAATTGATTGCAGACGCGTAATTATGAACTTTGCAGGGCGATTGCGTATGGCGATATCACCCAAAGTTGCCAAAGTTGAATAACTGCTTCAGGTATATTGGTCACTCGAAGTGAGTTGTCAACTTGGGCTCTAAGAATTCCCAGAAAAACCCGCTTTTTTGACGCACTCCCGCCAAATTTCAAGGGAAAAACAACCCCTGACTTATTGCATTGGACAGTCTGTGTCGGTAAGGTCGGGCTCCAAATTTCAGCCTCGCCAAGGAGATTCAAATGACGAGCCCGCGTTTCCAGTCCGCTTCGATTGCTGCTTTTGCCCTTCTTGGGGCCATTTTCGGCTGCTCCGGGCCAGGCGTGCTCCCTGAAGGCGATCCAAAGCTGCATTTTCCGGAAGAAAAATACCTCAAAAATATCCGGCAGCTGACCGCGGGCGGCACGAACGCCGAGGCTTACTGGTCTTTCGACGGCGAGTGGCTCTCCTTTCAGCACACGGGACCGGGATTCGCCCCGAAGGACAGGAAGCCCGAACCCGCCCAGTGCGACCAGATTTATCGCATGCGAGCCGACGGATCGGAGATTCACCGCGTATCCAGCGGAAAAGGCCGGACGACCTGCGCCTTTTACTTCCCTGATGACTCGCGGATTCTTTATGCCAGCACCTTCCAAGGCGGCGACGAGTGCCCCCCGCATCCTGACCATAGCAAGGGATATGTCTGGCCCATTTACGACACTTATCAGATCTACAGCGCCAAGCCGGACGGGAGCGACGTTCTCCCCCTGGAGCCCGGAGCGCCGCGCGCCTATAACGCCGAAGCCGTCGTCTGCAAAGACGGCAGCGTCGTTTTCACGAGCGATCGTGACGGCGACCTTGACCTTTATGTCGGCAAGCTCGACATGAGCACGATCCGCGACGTCAAGCGGGTCACCCATCTTCTGGGTTACGATGGCGGCGCCGTTTTCTCGCCCGACTGCTCGAAGATCGTCTGGCGCGCCTCGCGGCCGAAGCCCGGCAAGGAGGCCGAGGAATACAAGGCCCTTCTGAAACAGCACCTCGTGCGGCCCTCCCAGCTCGAGATCTGGGTCGCGAACGTCGACGGCTCCCATGCCCGCCAGGTCACGCAGATGGGCACCGCGAGCTTCGCCCCGATCTTCACGCCGGACGGGCAAAGGATCATTTTCTCTTCCAACCCCCGCGACCCGAGAGGCCGTCATTTCGACCTTTATAAGGTCAACATCGATGGAACCCATCTCGAGCGGGTGACGTTCTCGAACACGTTCGAAAGCTTTCCGATGTTCTCGCCGGACGGCAAACGCTTCGCATTCTCCTCGAACCGTAATGCCAAGGCTCCGCGCGAAACCAACGTTTTCATCGCCGACTGGGTGGAAGTCCCTCCGACACCGCTGACGACCGAGGATCCGAACGCGGCGAATCGCTTCATGGCGCTCGTTCAGAAGCTCAGCGCGCCGGAAATGGAAGGGCGCGGGATCGGCACCGAGGGCCTAAAAAAGTCCGAGGAGCTGGTCGCGCGGCAATTTGCCGCGCTCGGACTGAAACCCTTTTTCAGCGCTTGGGCCAATGCCAAAGGCGGTGAGCTTTACCGCCAAGCCGTGGAAATCCGCCTCGACAGCAAGACGGGCATCACCGGCCGCGCGAACAACATCGTGGCGTCTTGGGGTGACGCTTGCGGGAAGACCTCGCCGATCGTGATCGGGGCGCATCTGGATCACCTGGGTCATGGCGCGGATATTTCGCTCGAACCCAGCCGCAAAGGGCTGCATGCCGGCGCGGATGACAACGCCTCCGGAGTCGCAGCGATGATGGAGGCAGCCCGGATCATCACCGCTTCGAACGATCTTCACGCGAAATCCTGCTTCATCTTTGCCGCCTTCACGGGCGAGGAGACGGGAATCGCGGGATCCTCGCGTCTGACCGAACTCTTCAAGACCCTGAAGATCCAACCCAAGGCCATGCTCAACCTCGACATGGTCGGACGGATGGAAAACAACAAGCTCACGGTCTTCGGGACGGACTCCGCCAAGGAGCTCCGCAAGCTGGTCGCCGATGAATGCGGCCGGCGCTCCCTCGACTGCCCGGGCGGCGGCGACGGCTACGGCCCGAGCGATCACATGGCCTTCTACATCGCCAAGGTGCCGGTCCTGCATTTCTTCACGGGCCCGCACGTCGATTACCATAGGGTGTCCGACACGGCCGAGAAGATCAACGCGACCGGCGGCATTCAGACCGCCCAAGCAGTTGCGGGAATCGCGCTCGCGGCAGCTTCGCCGAAGGTGCGCTTCACCTACCAGAAAGCCACGAAACCGGAGAACACGAATCTCTTCGGCAAGGCGCGCGCGAAGAGCGGCGCTTACCTGGGAACGATTCCGGATTACTCGAGCCTCTCCTCTCCGCACGGTCCCTCGGGCGGCGGTGTCGAAGGCGGCGGAATCCGCCTGGCCGGCACCCGGCCCGGAAGCCCTGCGGACAAGGCAGGGATCAAAGAGGGCGACATCCTGATGTCCATCGATAGCCGGAAAATCGACAGCCTCGAAGGATTCATGACGATCCTTTCGAGCCTCAAGCCCGACCAGGAAATCACGCTTGAGGTGAAGCGCGAAGGAAAGCTTCTGAAGCTTCCGGCCAAGGTCGGAAAGAAGGAATCCTGAGATTCTGGGTTGCGTTTTAGATCGAGATCGCTTACTTCAGGGTGATCTTTCGATCTTTAAAATTGGATGGCTTGGTAGCTCAGTTGGTAGAGCATCGCATTGAAAATGCGAGTGTCGGCGGTTCGATTCCGTCCCAAGCCACCACTTTTAGTCGGGCCCACCTTTTGGTTCAGATCCGCGTCAAAATAGAGTTTGCAAACAATCCGGCGGCCGTCGTGTACGCCGATCCAGAATTTTTTCCAGGGATTTCTTTCTAAGCGCCTTCTTAATGAACTCATCCGCCTCAACAGGAGACGGTCGATTGAGCCACTCAAGCCATGATCCTGGCTCCTCTGAGGGAAGACCCACATCCAGCAGCGTTTCCGTCATGAAAACCGGGAACGGTAGATGACTTTGCCCGAGGAGCCCATGCAGGGTGCTGAATGCATAATCTTCGACACGATTGCAGAGTTGAGCACGAACCGGATTTCGATAAACGTATTTCAAAGCGTGTGCGAAATAGAGCGAGGATTGAATCAAAGTCCGAAAATAGGGCCCACCGAAGATATGGCCGGAGCGCCCGGCTGCGGAATTCGCGATCCGGGTCACCGAGCTCATGAAGAAATTCATGACTACTCCCAGGTCCTCGTCCGGCGTGCTCACCAGCATGTGAAAATGGTTGGGCATCATCACAAAAGCATGGATTCTCGCCCCGTAAAGCACTGTCACCAGGCCGCTTTCGGAAGCTGAAATCCGCCACATTTTTTCCAGATCCAAAGGAAACGGCTCTCGATTATTTGCACGAGCTGTGACGTGGTACGGAAAATTCTTGCTTCGAATCAGATCTTTTCTCGGCATTGCAGCCCGTACCGAAAGCCAGACGAATGCCAAGCCGGCAATGCCATGGATGCGGAATGATTCCGCGTTTGCCGTATCCGCCGTCCTTTTTCGGAACTTTGTCCCAAAAACCAGGACCGTCACTTAGTGCGATTCCAAAAAAAAAACAGCTGGTGCCCATCAGCTTCCGCTCGGGAACCGATACCTCGTCGCCGGGCCCTGGCCCAGCTTCTGAACCCGCTCCAGCCGCGAGAGCTCACGCAGCCGCCCTATGGCCGAGTTGCGCGAGAGTTGAAGTGCTCGCGCTGCGTCTTCTGCGGTGAACTCAGTCGCAAGAAAGCGCCTTTCGAGGAGCGTGGCCTCGCGCTCGAGCTTCACCGAAGCCCCTTTCTCCTCATATGCCTCGCCCATGCCCACCCAAAGCGTCATGGGCCGTGCGGCTTGGAGACGGTAATTGCCGCCATTTTCAGAAATCTGAAGCGGGAGCCGCACTCGACGTAAGTACGCGCGGAGCCTTCGGAGCGCCTGATGCATCGAATCCGCTGAGAACTCCGGGTGGTAATGCTTCGCTGGAAACACCGCCGAGTGCAGCTCGACCAGATTGAATGGGCGGTAGAAATCCGAAGCAAGCACCGAGAGAAGCCGATGCGGGACTTGCCCGGGCTTGAGAAGCTCATCATTCAGTCCTCCACACCCGCGTGGAACCGAGAACTCGATGACCGAGTCTCTCGCTGAAACACGCTGGGAATCCGCCCCGAGCTCCCAGCAGAAGCGCTCGGGCAGCCGCTCCCGAAGTTCTCGGAAATCTCCGAGAAACCGCTCGCGATACCGGGGATACGGCGTTCCGGCATAGAGCCGCGCGCCCAGAGCGAGGTCCTTCGTCAGGAGCGAGAGATGGTAATCGCAGTCGCGTACGCCTTCCCACTCCCCCATCTCGAGGAACTCGCGCTTGATCTTGTGCAAAGCTGCCGTGTCGCTCCGCGCGATCGCCCGCCACTTCTCGACAAAAAGCGCGTCATCCGGAGAGCTCCCGGCGAGTGCGAGCGCTTCGCCAAGCGCGCGATCCGCCCGCGCAAGATCCCGAGCGTACACCGCCCGCTCCGCCTCGAGCTTCAGGATATTGCGCAGAAGGAGTGCATGCCCGCCATCACGTGTTGCGGCCTCGAGCTCGGCGAGAAGCTCCCGGGCTTCGGGGAGCAATCTTTCGTGGACGAGCGCCGCGGCGAGGTTCGCCTTGCCGACGAGTCGGGCGTAAGGCGCAAGTGCTGGATGCCGGACGTAGCGCCGAAGAAGCGGAACCGCCGCGCCGTAATCCCAGGACGAGAAAAGCGCGAAGGAGGTAAAAAGATCGCGCTCCGGATGAGTCGCGGGATCGAGCGCGGCGAGAAGTTCGCGTCCTTCGGAGCGGGCACCCAGCCAGATCAGGCAAGCCGCGAACTCCAGCCTCTCCTCGGGCGTCGCTTTGATGATAGTGCTCGCGCTTGGCCTCACAAATGGGCGCAGGAGCAAGATCCCGAGCGCCGGGATAAAGGCCCGGCGGGCGAGCCGGGCGAGCTCCAGCTTCTCCTTTCGCGGGAGGCGCGAGCTCTCCTCGCAAAGGGCCTGAATCCGGGCCGCGGCCCTTCGGGTTTGTCCCTGGCGGATGGACTCGTCGATCTGATTCAGGATTTCGCGGTTCGCGGACTCCGACATATCTCGCAAAAATATATCAGTTTATCATTGATGCGCCAAGACGTAATTTACACCCTGTCAGACGGCAAGACTAAAGAAAAGGCAGTAAAAGCCTTATGTTTCATAAGAATAGCTTTGATTGACATATTTAGTCCACTTTTGATAACCCTACCCTGCGTAAATCGCCGGGTGACCGCCTCAAGGAGGGCGGGCCTATGAAAACGAAAACGATGAATTCGACTTTTGGACTTTGGTTTGGAACTTCCGCGATCCTGCTCACCGCTTTGACCCTCCCTCACTCGAGCTGGGCGCGCGGCGATGGGCGCGGGATCAACGGGCCGGATCTCTCGGGTCAGGCGCTGCCGATCGAGGTGGATCGGCAGGTTCCGGACTGGGAAGTAAGACGAACCCAGGAGGCATGCGCCAAAGAAACTGCCCGGGTTCTTCTCGTGCAGATTTATGGAGAAAAGGAAATCGAAAGCCAGGAGTTTTGGAAAGCGGAGCTTTTGACTTACGTGACTTCGAGCCGTTTTTACGCCGCTTACGCCAAAGAAAGCGACTCCAACAGAATACTTTCTTTTGTCGACCTGACCGACACCAGCCTTTACGTACTTCCGCGCGGATCCACTTGCTATAGAGCCGGCTGCTACACAGATTCCGTCCAACTCAAACGCCATCCGGAAGCCCCCCTGGCCATTCCCTCGCTCAAGTACGAAACCTTCGCCGCGGACTATGTCTACGGAGAGCTCGGCGAGGAAATCAGCCATCGGATCTACGTGCGCAATCTCAGAATCGAAAATGCGAATCAAGCGCCGATCACGGGCTTCCGAAACGCCAAGACCAACAAGGAAGTCGCTATCAGCATCGACCTGCGTCCCTACGTCCAGTGCCTGGTCGACGGAATCCAAAGCGGAAAGTACGCCCATCAATGACCTCCGCCCTCGCTCCCCAGAAAACGAGCTCACCTCCGGCCCTTCGGAAAACTCTCCGAGGGGCCGGGGCGTTTCTCGCCGTGGCCAGCGCCACGCTCGCGGCCTGGACTGCTTCCGCGCTTGCCGCTCCCGCCGCCGCCAGCTCCTGCAAGGCTCTCCAGGAATGGACGGAGGCCCGCGAGGCCAATCTCGCCTCCGCCCCAACAATCAAGGAACGGGCCGAGCTTCAGAGCCGGGAGTTCGACGCCCGCGGCCAGGCCGGCGAGAGGATCTTCGCCGAGTACCTACGCGGCACGCTCGCGCCGGACACTCTCAAAACCTGCGTCGCCAGGCAGGAAGACCGTGAGCTTCTGCAGCGCTCGATCTCGAATGCCTTTCTCTCAGGGTCCCTGCGCGTCCTCAAATCCACCCGCTCGCCCGCGCTCCTCGAGCTGATTGGCCTCGCCGAACAGGAGATCAGCACCCGCGGCTTTCACTCTTTCAAAGCCCTGAGCCATGAGGCCGAGCAGCCGATCCAGCTCGGCCCCCGCAAGGCGGGCTTTCACCGTGGACGGCACTCGCTTTTCATGGATTTCGAAGCCATTGCGCCTGAGGAATGGCTTTTCATCTTCGTCCACGAGCTCGCCCACAAGTTCGATCCCCGGCTTCAGTCGGCGACCGTCGCCTACGGAGATCCCGCGGTCTTCGAGGATGTCTTCCGCCACGTCGCCAAAAAGGGCGCGGCGCCCCTTTCAAAGGTCGACCAGGATCGGCTCCGCACCCACCTGCGCGCAGGGCTCGATCGCGGGCTTCTCGCCGAGGTGCGCGCCTGGACGCTGAGCTTCTCCCTTTATGAGGCCGGGGTCCACGAAGGCCTTTGGGGACGGATCGACTGGGTGGACGCACTCCTGCAAACCCGTCCCGTCTCGATGAGCTTTGAGCGGTTCACCTTCGAGTTCCTGGACCCGCGCTTCGGGGATCCGGAGCCGACCGGGTTCTACGGGCTTCCCGTGGTACGGCAGGAGCTGGCCGCGCTTCGCGAGGAGCTGCGCTCGGCCCGGTAGGGCTGCCTTTCCCCCTCATGTTGCCCGAACACCCGCCCCATGCTAAACGGGGCCCATGCGCAAAATCACTTTGACCCTGGTTTTGGTCCTTGGAGCCTGGTTGCTGACTTCCTTATCGAGCCCCGGGTCTCAGGCGTCCACGCCGATCCAATGCCCGGCTGAGAACTCGGGCGAAGGACCTGAAGACTGCCCCTGGGGCGGTATCGCGCGCGCCTTGATCCTCGAAGCCGAGGCTGGCCGAGCCGTGCTTCCTAAATTTCAGGAACTCGCTCCCGCGATTGCCCAGCAGGCGGCAAAAGATTCCGAACGCAAGGCGTTCAAGCACCTCTGGGGCAAGAGCATCAACTTCGACGAGATGGTGAAAGACGTGATCGTCCATCCGGCGATCCTTGAAACGCTGGGCCAGATTTTCGGTGAGGAGGGGCGCGGCCGGATCGTTCACGCCGGAATGGAGCATACCTACGGCTACCTTTTGAGCGTGTTGAAAACCTCTTTCGGTTACAAGCGTGCGCGATGGGTCCGGCCCACGATCGAGCAGGGCCTGGGTCTTCCCGCCGATGCGATCAACCCGCTGCCGCAGGAAGGAACCTTCTTTGGCAACGTGACCTACGTTCTCTCGCAAATCGCCTTTCGGGACGACGGCGCCCTTCTTGAATCCATTCATAAGATCGCTCAAGGAACGGTGCCCCCTTCCATCGCGAGCTATCCTTTTTCGAAGCTCAGGATCACGCGACTGGAAGAGGCCGTTTCCGTCAAGAAACCGTCTCCCCGCACTGTGATCCTTCGCACCGACTTCGTCCCGTTCTTCAAGATCCCCGCAGGGCAGGCGAACTCCCATCTGCTGGTCTATTCAGTGCTGGACCCCCTCTCGGGTGGCGCGCGCCTGGTGACCGCGTTCCCGGTGGAAAAACCCTTCGTTGAGCGGGCACTCAATCCAAAGAACCTCGGGCGCGATCAGCCGGTGATCACCCGCTATAACGCTTTCGTCGAAGGCCTGACCGGACAGCAGCACACCGGAAATCGGCAGGTAGTCAGCGCCACCCGAAGCACGCATGGCTCACGGTAGTCTTTCGGGCGGCTTACCGATCATCGAAGCCCGAGACATCCGCCGAGTCTTCCGCTCGACCCGCAAGGGAGAGGGCCTCCAAGGAGCGCTCCGCCTTCTCGCCAGGCCGGAATACCAGGAGCATGATGCGCTCAAAGGCGTGAGCTTCCGACTCGAGCCCGGCTCCTTTAATGGGCTGATCGGGGCGAACGGCGCAGGCAAGACCACCCTGCTCAAGATCCTCTCGGGCCTGATCCCCCCGACTTCGGGCGAAGCCCGGGTACTTGGCTTCGATCCTTTCAAACGATCGGTGGAGTTCCGACGGCGCATCTCGCTCGTCATGGGCCAGAAGGCGCAGCTCTGGTGGGACCTTCCCGCCATCGACGCTTTTGATCTGATTCGGGCGATCTACGAGATCCCGATGAAGGACTATCGCGAACGCCTGCACACTCTGAGTGAGCTTCTGGACGTAAAACGGCACCTCAACACCCAGATCCGCAGGCTCTCGCTCGGTGAGCGGATGAAAATGGAGCTGATCGGGGCAATCCTCCATTGGCCGAGCGTCATCTTCCTCGACGAGCCCACGATCGGACTCGATGTTCTGGCCGCGCAGAAACTTCGGGAGTTCCTCCGGGTGTTCAACCTCAAGGAGAAGGCAACGATCATCCTGACGAGCCACAATATGGATGACATCGAACGCCTCTGCTCCCGGGTCCTGATCCTGCGCTCAGGCGAGCTGATCTATGACGGCCGACCCGCCGGTCTCATCAAAGAAGGCGAAAGCCGTCTTCGGGTCCGCCTCCGGGAATCTCCCTCATTAGAGGACCTCAGCCGCCTTTCGGGCCTCCCTGCAGCCGCCATCCAGATCGACGCGCCCGAAGAAGGCGAAGAAAACGCCGCCAAGGCAATCCATTTCACCCTGAAGCAGGAGCAGATCGTCCCTTTACTGCAACTTCTGATGCAGAATCTCCACGTCATCGACATGGGCATCGAGGAGCAGAGTCTCGAGCAGGTCATTCAACGCCTCTACGAGGATGAACGGAATACGCCTGGAGCCCGCCCGTGAAGCTCGAATGGCGTTTAGCTGCCCTGAAAAACGGCCTGCAGGACGCAACGGCTTACCGGATCGAGTTCATCTTCGAGTTCCTGAGCGCCGCCTTCGTACCCGCCGCGATCCAATGGATCCTCTGGTATGCGCTCTTCAAGATCGGAGGAGCCACCGAGATCGCCGGCATGAGCTACCAGGACCTGCTGCAATATACGCTGGTCAGCATCCTTTTCACTCAGGTCCGCGGCGGCGATCTGGACTTCGAGCTCGGTGAGATGATCCGATCCGGGCAGCTCAGCAACTACCTCCTTCGTCCTGTAGGGGTCGTGGAGTTCGTTTTCCTGCGCGGCCTGGCACCCAAGCTCTTCATCGCGGGCTTCTGCCTGTTGCTCGGGATCGTTCTTTCGTTTTTCATCGACATCTCCCCGACCCGGCTCGTGGGCGCCATGGGGCTCGCGCTGATCGGCAACGTCATTTATTACCAGCTGAGTGCGTCGCTCGCCTCCGCCGCGTTCGTTTGGGAGGAGGCCTACAGCCTTCTCATGGTCAAGAACATGGTGGTGAACCTTCTTTCGGGCGAGCTCCTCCCGTTGAACCTCTTTCCCCAGGCGCTTTCCTGGATCTGGATGTCGGCGCCTTTTTATCTTTTTGTGTTCGGACCCACTCAGTACGCGCTGGGGCGCTGGAGTCATGAGCAGTTTCTGGTGCAATTTGGGATCTCGGCCATCTGGCTGGTCATTGGCTACGGCCTGATCCGGCTGACCTGGGGTCTCGGCATTCGCCGCTACCTGAGCCTCGGGGGATAGATGAAGCCGTATCTCGAGATCTTCCGGGTCCAGCTCAAGAACAACTTCGTACGCGAGGCAGTCTATCGCACGAACTTCCTGACGACGGTCATGGTCGATGTCATCTGGATGGGAGTGGAGCTGAGTCTCTTCACCGTTCTCTACGCGAACGTTCCCACGCTGGCTGGCTGGACCAAGGAGCAGGTTTTCTTCTTTCTCGGGATCTTCTTCGCTTCGGACGCCCTCTTCAGCACCTTCTTCCAACGCAACTTCTGGATGTTCTCGGATCTGGTGAACAAGGGTGAGCTCGACATCCTTCTCACCAAGCCTGTGAACCCGCTCTTCCTCGCACTCACCCGCTGGATGAGCCTGACCACCTTCTTCAATGTGTTTCTGGGCCTGGCGATCGCGATCCGGTTCGCGGAACCCGCAGGATTCGCGGGAGGATCGCGCTGGGCGCTCGTCAGTATCTGGCTTCTCGTGGGCCTGGCGACCGCGGTCGCGCTTCGCTTCGCCTTCTCGATCTGGGTTTTTTGGACCGAGCGCAGCTGGGCGCTCTCGCGACTGTATTACCAGTTCTTCCAATTCGCCACGAAGCCCGATGCGCTCTATCCGCCGGCCATCCGCTACCTGATCCTCACCTTTCTGCCTTTCGCGTTCATCGGGAGCATCCCCGCGCGGGCTCTTCTGCACGGACTCGAGCTTGAGGAATACGCCCTGATCGCGGGTGTTCTTCTCGCCTTCTTCGTCGTGGACGCGTGGCTTTGGCGCGTGGGTCTTCGCCGATATCAAAGCGCATCGAGCTGAAGCCCGCCGCGGTCGCCGCCGCGACCGATTCTCACCGAAAGCAGCGACCTTTCTCACACCTGGCGGTCGCCGCGGCGACCGCTTTCCAAAAAAAACAGCCGTACTCTCTGTGACGGTCCCTGCCGAGAGCCTTGCGGCGGTCGCCGCGGCGACCGCTTAAATTGTCAAAATCCCGACATTTCGCTTGCGCGCTTTTTCCGTGGGCATACAATTTCCCTGAATCCCAGGGAGGGTGATGAAAATGGCTTCTTTCCGAGACATCTGTTTTACGCCCGCGGAATTCGCGAACATCGCGAAAGTGGATCGCAACGCGATCTCCGCGCTCGAGGCCAACGGGCTGCTGAAAACCGTTAAAAGGAAAATGGGGAACGTCGAGCGCAAGATGGTCTCGCTCGAAGGCATGCGCGATTATTTCCGCGCGCTGCGCGAGACCGGTCGCCACGGCGACCAGTGCGAGGAGTTCTCCAACTCCGAACTCGCCAACGGCACGGGCGCTATCGCCGCGGGCCCACCGGTCGCCGCGGCGACCGCTTTCGTTCCAGGCCTTCCGAAACACAAGGTGCAGATGTTCTACAACGTCAAAGGCGGCACAGGTAAGTCGACCCTGACCGCGCAGTACGTGATGCGGGCGGCGATGATGGGCTACCGCGTGCTCGCGATCGATCTCGATGGACAAGGCCATCTCACCGTCAACCTCGACATTCTTGATGGCCATGAGCGAGCCACCATTTATGACGTGCTCATCAACGACCTTCCGATCGCCGAGGCGATCATGAACGTCGCACCGGGGCTCGACCTGATTCCCGCGAACCTCGGCCTGTGCAATATCGAGATTCCGCTCAATAACAAGACCCGCCGTGAATACCGCCTTTCGGAGGCGATCGCGACGATCGCCGATCAGTACGATCTCATCGTCGCGGACACCAATCCGGCCGCCTCGATCCTCAACGGATCCATGCTCGTCGCATCCGAGCTGGTCAACGTCGTCTGCGCGACGAATCCGCTTTCCTTCCATGGAATGTCGCTCGTCATGAGCACGATCGAGGAGCTGGAACGCGAGTTCCGCCGGCAACTCGAGGTACGCATCATTCCGAACATGTATGACAACCGCGAAGTGATCAGCCAGGAAGTTCTCGGAGAGCTTCGGGCCCAATTCGCGGAAAACTGCAGCAAGTCCGTCATCAATCGCTGCGTGGATCTCAACGAGGCCACGAAGCGCCGCACGACGGTCTGGGACGTCAACGCCAAGGGCATGGCCGCCCAGGATCTCAGCGCCCTGACCGAAGAACTGCTGTTTTTAAACTAATATTGTTTACTTTTATCCAGGACTGAACGGAGATTCCAATCATGGCGATCACGGAAGACACGAAAAAAGACGAACCCGCATCCAAAATCAAGACCCGTCAGGGAAGCGGCTACCTGAAGCAGCTCTATTCCACGGCTCGCACGACCGCCGGCACCACCCATACCCACCTGAAGAATCAGACCACGATCCTGGTCAACTTCATCCCGACGGAGAAGGTCGACGCTTCCGAACTTCAGGTACGCGTCCACTTCGACGACAGCGAGATCGAAGCGCTCGCGCACTCCATCAAGGAACACGGGGTACTCCAGCCCATCCTGGTGGTCCAGGATGGCGATCGCTATAAGGTGATCGCGGGCGAACGCCGCCTGCGCGCAGCCAAGCGCGCGGGGCAGGACCGAATCCCCGCCCGCGTCCTTTCGACCGATGACAAGGCCACGCATGAGATCGCGCTCCGCGAAAACCTCGACCGCGTCGATCTCCATCCGATCGAGGAAGGCGAGGGCTACCTCTCGCTCCTCGAGGCCCAGGCCTACACCAGCCACGATTCGATCGCGAAGTCATTCGGCAAGCCCAAGTCGCGTATCACCGAGTGCATCGGCTTCACCAAACTTCCGGAAACCACGAAGCAGGAGCTCATGCTTCGCGGGATCAAGAACCGCGCACTCCTGCGCGACCTGCTCACCACGCCCGTGGAACAGCACCTCACGAAAATCACGGAAGCGGCCGGCAAGGAGGAGCTCCTCGCCCAGGCCGAGGCCGCGCGCAAACCAGTCGCGAGTACCGAGGAAAAGAAAGCCAAGGAGCTCAAGCCGTTTACATATTCTTTCGATAACAAATCCCTTAACGTTCCGGTGTTCAAATGGAAGGCCGGTGAGGGAACCGCAAAGCTCCAGGCTTATGCCGATTCGATCAAGAAACTGCTCGAGCAGATCGAGGACCGCCTCACCTCGCCCTGAGCTGAGGGCCATCCAGGCTCAGCTGTTCAACAGATTGAGATTTACGCCGAGAATCGGCCAGCCTTTCGCGCGCGTGTCGCGCTCACGCTCGGCCAGATACTCGCGAAGGGGAACCTTGGCGATCTTGCCATGCGTGCTCGCGTGCTGCAGATAGGTGACGCCGCCTTCGCGCACGATGAAGCCTTGATGCGTGATGAGCACAGGGCTTCCGGAGCGCGCGCTCCGCACGAAGTTCAGGATCGCGCCTTCAGGAATGCGGTCGAGCGCTTTTTCCATCGCGCTGATAGAAAGGTACGGCACCGCAACCTCGACGGGCGCCGCCCATTTCCGCTCCGCCTCCGAGGCCAACGCGCGAGTGACGCCTCCGCGTCGTAGCTGCTCGGCGAGCCAGCGCGCCCGATCGATCGTCTTGCGCTCCTGGCGTACCTCGAGCTGCCAGGCGCCGCCCAGGCTCGCCGTCACGTCGCGGAGAATCCCGGCTTTTTCGTTATTGGGAATCCAGTCCGCCTCGGGGAAATGATTGCGCGCTTCGTAGGTGGGCGAGCCCTCCCGATACCGGATTGCCAGCAGATTGCGGAAGAATTCCTCGCTATTTCGGCTTCGCGAGAGCGCGGAGACCGTCTCGACAAAAGTCGTGCAATCGAACTTTGAGGGAATCAGCGGCGCCGAGTCCGCGATCGCCGGCGCCTTTCCAAGGCCCGCCAGAAGCTTGGGGGCGTCCGCCTTCGCTCGGAGAAATTCACCCCAATGGGCGATGCGTGCCGGAAGCGCCATGCCCTCGGCTACCGCAAAAAAGGGCTCTGATATGGGCTTATTCTCCAGAGACGGCGCCGAGGGCGGGAAGGGAGGGAGGGACACCCGGGAGACCTCCTGCACCGGCGGCGGCACCTCGATCGCTTTTTGCGAGTGCCACAGCGCGACGCCGAGACCGAAGACCCCTGAGACGATTGCCGAAACCCAAAGCATCGGCTGAAGGCGTGTCCAGACAGTGGCCCCCCTCTTGCCGCTCGAGCGGCGCGCGGAGGTGCCCGCGGGCTTCATGGCGGTTTTTTTCATGTCTTTTGTTTTTCGCGCGCGTTTCCGAGGGGACGCGGGCTCGCGCTTGCGCTTTGATGGCGACCCGGCCTTTCGGACACTGGTGCCCCTTGATGATGCGAGATCCGACTTTGTCGCGCCTTTTTTCATGAGTTCGCCCCCTGACCCCCACGTATCGGCATCGACTAGGCGCAACTAAAGAACTCAAATCCCCATTCTGTCTTCCGATAAGCAATCGTGAATCCCAAGCTTTCCCAGTCATTGATTCCGTTGGAACGGGTCCAGGCCCTCGTGCAGCTGGAGGCGGCTCTGGTCGTCGTCGGCCTCGCGCTAGGCTCCTGGCTTGTTTACAAGCTACTCCTGCGCGACACCTCTCCGGAGCGCCATCGCAATCTCACTCAGCAATTCAGGAACCTGGGATATCACCTGCTTTTCGGCACGATCTACGCGGCGGCGTACTGGGGCGTCTCCCAGATCGCCGACACGAATCCCGCTTTGCTCCGACTTACCTCGTATCTTGGGCTGATCACGCTGGTTCAGGGCGCCTTGATCTTCGTGAAAGTCTCCCGAATCCTGGTATTTGAGTACCTTTTCCTGAGCCACATGAAGGTCGCCGTGCCCTTGCTGCTCGTGAACCTGTGCACCCTGTTGCTCACGGTTTTCCTGGCTGGCTGGCTGATCACCGATATCTTCAACGTGCGACTTGCGCCGCTGCTCGCGACCTCGGCTATCTTTTCCGTGGTCCTGGGCCTGGCGCTTCAGGATACGCTCGGCAACCTGTTTGCCGGCGTGGCGCTTCAGATCGACAAGCCTTACGAGATCGGTGATTGGATAGAAATCCAGAACCCCGGTCAGCGCTGGCTCGGACAGGTTCAGGAGATCTCCTGGCGGGCCACCGTTCTCTACGGGATAGGCGACGAGTCCATCACGGTCCCCAACCGGGTCATGGCGCAGTCCCACATCACCAACTATGCCGCGCGGGTACGTCCGATTTTCCGAAGCCAGGTTTTCCGGCTTCCGTTCGATGTTTCGATCGCGAAAGCCAAGGAAATCATGTTGCAAGCCGCGCGCAGCGTCCCGGGGGTAAGCAAGGACCGAACCTTGATCCTCGCGGCTGAGACCACCGAATCCTGGATCAGCTTCAAGGTCATCTATTCGCTGACGGACTTCGGAGCGCAACTGGTGATCGCCGATAAAGTGGTGACCGCGGTCGTCGAAGCGCTTCATCAGAACGGGATAAAGCTCGCCACCCAAAAGGTGGAAATCCAGAACGCCTGAGCAATTGCTCCCTGCAATTGGGTGCAATCCTTTCCGTGAGCGCCTGCCGTTCGAGCCTCTCCCCCATGGCTATAAACGCGGGAGGCCGGCCCCGATGATGGCACAGGGCATGCTTACTCGGCGCCGCGGGGGAGCCAATGGAAACACGCAGAGACGAGCGATTTGCCTTTTTCAGCAGGGCCAGCTGGGACTTTTACACCTACGGAACAGGGAAAAAGTCGGGATTCGTGACAGACCTCTCGGCCAGCGGCTGCCTGCTGCAAAGCACGGACGCGATCGAGAACCGCCGCTGGATACGCATCCTGCTCGTGGACGAGTTCTCGAACCTCAGCCCAGCCCTGATCGGTCGCGTAGTCCGCAAGGAGCACGCGCTGGAAGTCGTTAACGGCGAGGAACTCACCCTCTTCCGTCACGGTATCCAGTTCACCCATCCTTCCCGCTTGTCGCAGGATCAGGCCGACTTGATCTTGGCCTTGTCCAAAAGGAACTTGAGCACGCTCTCCTGCCTCAAGCGGAACAGGAAGTCTTCCTTCCTGCCAGGATTCTTGGCGTAGAACTCCTTGAGCTGCTCGGCATCCACCCGCATTGACTCGGCGGTCTTGAGCAGTTCGGCCTCAAATTCCTCAGGCTTCACTTCGATGCTTTCTTTCTTCGCCACGGCCTCGAGGATCAGGCTTGCACGAACCTGGTTCTCGGCGCGCTTCCTGATATTTTCCAGCTCGGCCATGATCGCCTGCTGAATGGCCTGTTCGCTCACGCTCTGGCGCTTGAGCTCCTCTGCCCAATCTTGCGCCAGCGCCCGCGTCTGGGCCTCGACGAGCGACTTCGGCACGTCAAACGGAGTCTTATCGATGAGCGCCTGAACCAGCTCGCTGCGGATCTTGCGATCCGCCTCGCCGGTACGCTCCTTCATCAGGTAGCCTTTGGCTTTTTCCCGCATGTCCGCCACGCTCTCGTAGCCCATGCCCTTCGCGAACTCATCGTTCAGCTCGGGGAGGATCTTCTCCTTCACCTCGTTGATCGTGACGGTGAACTCCGCATCTCTTTCCTGGAACTCCGCATCCGGGAAATCCTTCGGGAACTTCACGCGAAAGGTCTTCGTGTCGCCGCTACGCATGCCGACGAGATTGTCCTCGAAACCCGGGATCAGGCTGTCAGAGCCGATCTCCACGACGCGATTGCCCTTCATTTCCGGCTTCTCGTCGATGCCCGTGTCGGTCACCAGTCCGCCCGAGAAGTTGATGTCGGCATAGTCGCCTTTCTTCACGGGACGAGAGGAAGCCTTCCCGTCAGCGCCCACAAGCCCGCTGCTCACCGGGTTGAGCTGCGCTTGCGAATCACGCAGACCGTCGACAACCTTGTTAATATCCTCGTCGGTGACCTCGACCTTGTCTTTCTTGAGAGGAATGCCGGTATAACCTTTGACTTCGATCTCAGGCATGACCTCGACAGTGGCGGTGTAGACGAAATCCTTGTCTTCGCTCACGGCATGATCATGTTCGCCCTCGCCATGCTGATGCTCGGGGCTTTCGACCATCGGGCGCCCGACCGTCATCAGCTTGTTTTCGCGAACGGCTTCCTGGAACGACTCGTCGATGAGCGAGTGATAGAGCCGGTGACGGACATCATCGCCGTAGTATTGCCGGATAACGGCCATCGGCGCATTCCCAGGGCGAAAGCCCTTGAGCTTCGCGGTGCGCTGTACTTCGCGCAGTCCCTTTTCAAAGCGATTGGACACCGTCTTGGCGGGCACCTTGATGGTCAGTTTGCGGACAATACTCGAGGTTTCTTCAACTTTTACGGTCAATTCCATAGAGGACCGTTTCTAGTGAACCCGGCCCTGAAAGTCAACCTTTGGCTGGCAATCCCATCACCAGTTGAGCTCGAAATGCTCGGGATACCAGACCCGCTCCAGCCAAAGCGCCCGCCCCGGGGCCGTGGGCCCGACTGCTGTGCGATCCCGGGTTTCAAGGATCTCCCGGATACAGGCAGAAGCCCTCCGCCCCTCCCCCACCTGAAGAAGGGTCCCGGCGATCCCCCGGACCATCTGCTTGAGGAAACCCGTCCCGATGAGGCGGACCCGCACCAGCCCGATTCCTTCGCGCGCTGCACCCAAAGACCCCACCTGATAGGCGGGAAAAGACACCCGCTCAAAGCTGACCTCCGCCTCCAGAATCCTCCGGACGGTCGGCCCCGGCTTACTCCCGGAGGACTGAAAGGGCTTGAAATCATGCTCCCCGACCAGATGATCCAACGCCCGTTGCATCGCCTCGAGATCGAGGCGCTTTTGGATCCACCAGGAGTAGGGCTCCAGCGCGGGCAAGGCGCAGGGCCCCTGCTGAAAATAGTAGCTATATTGCTTCCGCACGGCGCTCTTTTGGGAATGGAATTCCAGCGCCACGGGCCGGACCTCCAGGACGCGGATATCGATGGGCAGCAGGGAATTGAGCCCCCGCTGCAGGATTCGCGGATCCCAAGCCTTGCGCTTGAGGATGAAATGAACAACCTGGCCCGCGGCATTGACCCCAGCATCGGTCCGGCCACTGCCCACAACTGAAAGCTCTTCTGAGGTCATCCGCCCGAGCGCGGTCTCGAAGGTCTCCTGGATGCTGGGCGCGCCGTTCGCGGCCGAGCCCTTCTGCTTCTGCCAGCCGCAGTATTGGGTACCCTTATATGAAACAAGCGCGGCGTATTTGAACACGTCAGTACTCGAACAGGATGCCCGCACTCAGGCCTGAAATCGAAAAATCCAGGTCCCCCGCGATCGTGTCATAGCGACTGTATTCCACGGTCAAATAGGTGTGGCGGACATTGTTGCTCGTATACTGGTCCCAGGCACCATCGGAGCTGATCCAATCCAGGAGGATCGATGCCCCCCCTGCCATGAACAAGGCTTTGGAATACCCCCGATGTCCCTCTACTTCGTCACTTCGTGTCTCGAAATAAGCGATCGCGGTCGGTGCGGCGATCACGTAGGGCCGGATGAAATGGAAGAGGTTGAAGCGATAATCCAACCCGAGAGAAACCGGCACGATAAAGAACTTGAATCCGGTCCGGGCTTCCTCTGGAAAGTTCATCCCGTCCCAGGCCTTCTTCGGCAGGTACTGGAACGCTCCTTTGCCGCTGAAATAAGAGGCCCCCAGACTTCCGTAAAGCCCGATATTCCCGGCCCACTCGCTTCGGAAGGGCTGATACTCATAAAACAGCGTGAGGTCCGGCGCAAACCCGCTCCCGTAGACGCTCTCGAAGCTTCGTGCAACAGCATCGCCACTCAAGCTGCGATCGGCCGTGGCCCCGATTCGGAAGCCGAAAGCGTGGTGGATCTCTCCTTCGAAGCGCGGCTTGAGCTCCGAGCGCCCCTCGTGAAGCGCCTGGATGGCGCCCCCCGACTCCTTGGGGTCGAGATTGCGGCGCTTCTCTTCGAGGTATGTGCCTTCGTTTTCCGGTTTCTTGAAGCTCTCGGGATCCTCGCTCTTGAGCTTTTCGATGTAGCTGCCTTCCTCGGGCTTCTCTTCTCGCAGTCTGCGCCGCTCCTCTTCAAGCGACGGGCGCGCTGATTCCTCGGGAAGCTCCGAGCGGATGCTGTCGATGTAAGGCTGAGCCGAGGTCCCGCCCTGCTCCGCCGCGAACGCCGCAGTCAGGCCCAGAAAGCTCATGGCTCCAAGCAATGCGGCCGGTCTAGCGCGCACGCCAGCCCTCCTTGCGAATCAGGAGAACGAGCCCGACGATATTGATAAAAATCCAGAGTGCGAGCCAACCCGGGTTCAAAAAGAGCCAGGCGAGCAGCTCCAAGGGTGTCAGCAGAAGCAGTACCGGCGGTCGGTACTCCGGATGCGCCATCAGCCATTCGCCCGCGCGCGGAGACCAGCGGTAATACCATTGCACGAAAGCCCGGCCGGGAGCATTAGGCAGAAGCATGCGATCCCGAAAAGCCCGGAGCATCGCCACGGGCTCTGCTTCCATCGAGCCGAAAGCGCCGGTCGCGATGAAGCAGCTGCTCTTGTTCAAAAGCCCGAGCACGGGAGAAGTCTGCACGCCCCGCAGGTAACAGCTTCCCGTGGTCGCCACCCAGCCGGCCTGATCACGGACCATGAAACCTAAATTATAGTCATGAGTAGTGTCAACATTGCTGGTCTTGTTTTCGAAGCCGTTGATCAGCTCGGCGCCACCGAAACCCACCTTCTGTACGATCGCGCTCGAACCGTAGGTCAGATCCAGCGGTGGATCGCTTCCCTTGTTCGCGTTGACGATCAAATGAGTCCGCGGCGGAAAGGCGCTGGAATTGACATTGGCAAACGCGGTCGCATTCAGGAGAATGCTGGAATCGCCCGGAAAATAAACATCCGTCATCGGCGAGGCCGGACAGCTCATCGCAGTCGGTCGCGTAGGAAAGTGAATACTGAGCACCGCATCGGCCGTGCCCGTCGGCAGCGCAGGCAGGCTCGCGTAATTTGCCTCGGTCATGGTCCCGATCCAGAAAGAGAGCTGCATCGGTCTTGAGGTAGAGGCCGTCATCAGATCCGGAATGACCGCGGGACCGGACGAAACGGTGCAGCCATCCGCGCTGCCGCCGCCGGTACCGATCGGATAGGTCGTCTGCCCCGTGACGAGACTCCCAGCGGCATCGGCGTAGTATGCACGGCAGACGTCCCGTGGATAAATTCCAATGTAGATATCCGCGTTCTGAGAATACCGCACGGCGAAGCGGAAGGTCGAGCCCACGCTCAAGGTCGTCTCGCCCAGACATTGGCTCGTATTGGCGCAGCTTTCGTCGGTACTCCCGACAGTGGCGATCGGTACGAGGCGCGCCGCGGGGCTGGTGGTGACGTTTCCGGTCGTCGTCACAAAAAGCACGGCGATCTCGCCGGCTCCCGGAGTGACGACCTTGTTCGAGTTGATCTTGAATCTCATCAGATGCGAGTGGCCGGGATCACTGTCGTGGATCTGGGTTAGATCCAACGGCGAGGCGGGCACAGAGCCGTCCGAGGAATCCAGGAAAAAGTCCGTCCCCGCGCCGCCCGCGGCCGCGAAGTACGCGCGCGAGTTCGAGGCAAGGATCCCCAGCTCGGTTTCATCGGCACGAACCGCGGTCAGGGTGAAACGGGCCTGCGCGCACGGAGCCGCAAGCAGCCCGAGCCCGATGAGTGCCCAGCCCGGCGTGAGCACGAGCTTAGCGAAGGCTTTCGACGAGTACTTCCCCGATCTGAACGGCATTCAAGGCGGCTCCCTTCCTCAGATTATCGGAGACCACCCAAAGGTTCAAACCATTCTCGACTGACGGGTCCTTGCGGATGCGGCCGACGTACACGGCGTCCCGCCCCGAGGCTCCTTCGACTCGGCTTCCGTCTCCGGGATTGCCCATCGGGTAAATGAAACGCTTGGGCTCGTCCTGCACGACGATGCCCGGGAACGCGGCCAGCGCCGCGCGCGCCTCCTCGGGCGTGACGGCTCGCTCGAACTCGATGTTCACCGACTCGCCGTGCGAGGAGAAGGTCGGCACTCTCACCGCGGTGGCGGAGATCCGCAGCCCGGGCAACTCCAGGATCTTGCGGCTTTCAGCGATGATCTTTGCCTCCTCGCTGGTGTAGCCGTCGTCTCTGACGCCCCCGATCTGCGGTATGCAGTTGAACGCGATCCCATGGGAGAAAGCCTTGGCCGGAATCGATTTGCGATTCAGCGCCCCCAAGGTCTGGCTCGAGAGCTCCTCCATGGCAGCTGTTCCGGCGCCGGAGGTGCTCTGATAGCTCGAAACCACGACGCGCTTGAGCCCCCAGGCTTCATGAAGCGGCTTCAACGCCATCACGAGCTGCACTGTCGAGCAGTTCGGGCCGGCGATCATCCGCTGCCGTGCATCCGGGGAACCGCCCGCGTGAAGCTTTCGTTTCAACAAGTCCCCGTTCACTTCCGGAACGGACAGGAGAATATCCTCCTCCAACCGGAAAGTGGCGGAGTTGTCGACCACCCAGGCGCCCGATTCGGCGGCCTTGGGAACCCAGGTTTTCGAGACCGCATCGGATGCATCGAAGAACGCCAGGTCCACGCCGGCAAAGCAGTCTTCACGCAAAATCTGGCAGGCAAGCGCCTCTCCCCGGAACCGAATCGTTTTCCCGACCGAGCGCTCCGAAGCGAAGGCCACCAGCTCGCCTACGGGAAATGATCGCTGCTCCAGAATCGCCAGGAGTTCTCGACCCACGGCGCCCGTAGCGCCAACCACCGCGACTTTCAATCCACGTTTCATCTCAAGGAGACCTTGGGGCTTTGACTTCATTGGTTCCAGGAGCCCCGCGGAAGAGCAGGATGACATTCCAAAGCAGGCTCAAGAGAACATAGGTGCTCAAAAGCAGGAAAAGAGCGATCTCGGGCTTGGCGGCGATCAGGATCATCGCGAGCACTCCCACCATGAGGTAGCCGAAGCTCGCGCGGGATCGCCAGTTGAACTCCTTGAAAGAGGGGAAGCGGATCGTGCTCACCATCAGGCTCGCGAGCGAAAAGCTCAGCACCAGCATCACGAATCGGGTATCGGTCCAGCCGATCGCCTGCGAGAAGATCACGAAGGTTGCGACCATGCCGGCTCCCATGGGGATTGGCAGGCCCTGAAAGAAGTTTTTCGGCAGGACCGCGGAGTTCACGTTGAAGCGCGCCAGACGCAAGGCTCCACAGGCCATGAAAAGAAAGGCCGCCGCCCAGCCGATCCGGCCGAAAGGCTCGAGCGCGTAGAGAAACAAAAGCACGGCCGGCGCGACGCCGAAGCTCGTCAGGTCGGAAAGGCTATCGTATTCCACGCCAAACTGGCTCGTCGCTTTGGCCAGCCGAGCGATGCGCCCGTCGAGCATGTCAAACACGGCCGCTGCAAGGATGGCCCAGGCCGCGACCAGGAACTCGTGCTGGATCGAGGCGATCATCGAATAGAAGCCGCAGAACATGTTGGCGGTCGTTACGAAGTTAGGGACGATATAAATTTTACGCATTGTGGCACCGTTTTGCGACCAGTGTACATCATCCAGTCCCCTGCGCAAAGCGTACTAAGCACCCGCCATCAATACCCAAATACCGGTTACGACGAGACAGACCCCGATCGTGCGCGGAAGCGAAAACCTCTCCAATCCCAGCATCCAGGCGACCGGGACCGAAATCACCGGGGCAAGCGACGAAAGCGTCGCAGCGACGGCAAGCGGCGAGTGCGAGAGTCCATACATGAAGAAATAGGAACCGCCGAACGCTTCCAAGGCGAAGAGCCAGAGCCAGCGCCGAAGCTCAGGCGTCGGTAGGCGAATCGGTGCATGAGGCTGCAGAAGCCGTCCCGTGACGGAGCTGATCAGCATCGCGATCACCATCCGGACGACGTTTCCCACCGCACTGGACAGATCCTGACCGGCATGCGCGACTGCATAGCTGTTGGTTGCCCAGAAGACCGACGTGAGCAACGCCAGCGCTACGCCCTTCCAAAGTACCGCTTCAACGACGCGTCCGCGCTCGCGGGCCCCGCCGAGGATCACCAGGCAAACCCCGCCGACGCAAGTCAGGATGCCGATCAGTCGTGCCGCGCCGAGCGACTCCCCTCCGAAAAGGAACGCGGCTCCCGCGGTCCACAGAGGGTATGACGAAGCAATGGCCAACGCCCCCGGTACGCCCAGATGGCGCGTGCTCCAGAGAAACAGGACATCACCAAAGCCGTAGCTGGCGAACATCGACAGCGAAAGCCAACTGACGTGCGAAAGCCGCAGTTCGCCGAAGCTTTCCAGGCCCGGCGTCCAACCGCCGGCTCCCACGAAAACGGCTAAAACAAAAAGCGGCAGCGCCACGAGCGCGCGCGAGAAGTTGACGGCAAAAGCGGAATGACGCCGAGCCAACTGCGAATAGCCCGCGCTGCCCACCGCCCAGGTCAGCGAAGAAAGGAAAGCGCAGATCGGTCCCAGCGAGCTCACGAGGTTCCGAACCGGCTCGGACCGGGAGGAAGCAGGCCTGCCTTGAGCTTGAGCTCCGCGTCCGAAGCACGCAGGTAACGAGGATGCACTTTCAATGCATGCCGGGCCAGGCCGGCCTGACTGGCTTCCCAGGCGAGAAGCGCGACGTAACGGCCTTGCACATGGTTCGGGAACGGCTGGGACACCTTCAGCTCTTTGGCTGCAGGAAGGCACTTCCAGCTCTCGACGTAGCGGTTCCGCCCGTCCCCTACGACAGTCCAATGCGCATCCCGTTTTCCCTGCGCGAGCTTCTTCTTCACTAGCTGGACCAGATCGCCAGGCGACAGAACTTCCTCGCTGACCCCGCGCTTCCAAAGGCCGGGCTCGTCGCCCTCCGCCATCGTCACGCAATCCCCGATCGCGCGCGCGCTTCCGACGAGACTGAAGAGCTCACCTTTGCAGGCATCGGTGCAAGCCACCACCACCGTGCGCGCCAGCGCCTCGCTGCCGGCGCGGGAGCGGCCCAGCGACAGAGCCAAGGGCCGAGCGAGCGCTGCCAGGCTCGAAACTCCGAGAAGCGGCTTCTTGAGCGTGTGCGCGAGCGTGCGGGCGGTGGTCACGCCGATGCGCAAACCGGTGAAACTCCCTGGACCCACTCCGACTCCGAAGAGATCCACCTCGTCGAGTTTCCAGCGGGCGGACTCCAGCAGATGATGGATGGCCCACATCAGGCGCTCCGAATGCGTGGCATCGACGTTCAGCGTCCATTCGCTCACCAGGCGGACACCCGCCCAGCCTTCCTTGGAGGAAGGGTCCCACTCGATCGCGGCGAGCGCACCGACCTTCGATGAGGTATCCCAGGCGAGAAGTTTCATCAGAACAGCGACAAGCGCGAGATATCGTTATGGATCACGAGCCCCATGAGCGCCAGGATCAGGATCAGGCCTACTCCCTGGATGATCTCCATCTGGCGCATGGTCAATGGCCGCCCGCGGATCGCTTCTATCCCAAGCAGGAGCAGATGGCCTCCATCCAGCACGGGAACCGGCAGGATGTTGAGGACTCCGAGGCCGATCGAGAGAATCGCCATCGTGCTCAGGAAAGCGTGAAGACCCCGCGCGAGCGATTCCCCGGCGATCTTGCCGATCAGGATGGGTCCACCGATCGTGTTCACCGAGACATCCCCGGTGATCATCTTTCCGACGGCTACGAGATTTCTCCAGGAAAAGGTCACCATCCGCTCCGTGCCCTTATAAAGAAGCATGAACGGATTCCAGGTTCGCTCGATGAAGACCTCCGGCTCGGCCATCACCAGCATCGGCACGACACCGATCGTGAACTGCCGGGTCTTGTTCAGGACGATGTCGCGACCATCGGTTCCCGTGGGAACGATCTCCCGGTCCTCGATCCTTCCCTCGTGCTCCCAGCGCAGGCGGACCTTTCCGGTGGTCTCGCCCGCCTTCTGGATTCCATCTTTGAGCTCGAAGAAACTCTGGACTACCCGATCGCCTACCCCGATCAGACGATCGCCCTTGCGCAAGCCGGCCGCCTCGGCCGGGGAGCCCGGAACTGTGCGATCCACGAAAAGCTCGGACGAATACATCCCCCAGGCCTCTTCGATCGTTCCGCCTTTTTCAGGCTTCGTAAGAATGACGTTGGCGGACTCTCCGGAGGACCGCTTCAACTTCAGTCCGATCGCGCTCGACACGCGGCTCGCGGCGTAGGCATCCTCGAGATGCTCCCAGCTCGAAACCGGTGAGCCGTTCACTTCGACGATCTGATCCCCGGTCTTGATGCCCGCCTTGGCCGCTACGGAAGCAGGATCGGACACTCCCGCAAGAGTCGACCGCGGAGCGGGCATGAGGCCGTCGATTTCGCCCACATGGGTGTTTTCGCCGTAAATGCTGTAACCGCTCTGCGCGATTGGCGTGGCGGAAATACTGACCGGCTTACCGGAGGAAGATGCCGGATGGACCACCGCGAACTCGACGAGCTTGCCAGGGCTGTCATTGATGACCTGAGCGACTTCCTCGAACCGCCGAACCGGCTTGCCGTTCACCGAAAGAATGCGGTCACCGCTCTGGAACCCGGCCCTTTCCGCGGCGGAGCCATGAACGACCCTGCCCACGACGCTGGCCACCTGAGGCTCGCCAACCAGCAGCACCACCATGAACACGAGGATGGCGAACAGGAAATTGAAGAGGGGCCCGCCGAAGAAAATGAAAAACCGCTTCCAGGCGGCCTGCTTATGGAGCGCACGCTTCTGCTCCTCGGGACTCAGCTGCGCTTCGCGATCCTCTCCCAGCAGCTTCACGTACCCGCCGAGCGGGATGGCCGAGAATCGCCATTCGGTCTCGCCGATCTGCCGAGCCCAGAGTTTCGGCCCGAATCCAACCGAGAATGCCTCGGCCTTCACTCCGAAGATCCGCGCAAAGATGTAATGCCCGAGCTCGTGAACCACGACCAAAGGCCCTAAGATGATCAGAAATCCGAGCACTGAAAGCATTCTTTACCCCCGTCAGCCGAAAATCCTGGTGCAAGCATACATGACCGGAAGACTGAAGACTACGCCGTCGAATCGATCCAGAAAGCCACCGTGTCCTGGCAGGATGCTCCCGGAGTCCTTCGTTCCGGACACCCGTTTGAGAAAGCTTTCACAAAGATCCCCCACCTGTGCCACCGCGCCCACGAGCACCGGCACCAGAAGGACTCCGCCCCACGAAAGGGTGCGGAAAAAGAGCAGCTTGTACAGACCGCCGATCACGATGCCGGAAACCAGGCCGCCGATGGCGCCTTCGACGGATTTCTTGGGGCTGATCTCCGGATAGAGCTTGCGCCTTCCGTACTTGACTCCGGTGAAATAGGCCATGGTATCCCCCGCCCACACGATCAGGAAGAAAATCACTGTCCAATGGACCCCATTTACCGAGCCATGGATGCGAGGAAGGAACAGTGGCAGGAAAATCAGGTAAATCATGCCGAAAACCGAGAACTCCAGCTCGCGAAAATGGCGCTGGAACTCCTCCGCCTGCTTGCGCTTGGCGGTGAAAAGGAAGTAGCCGAAGACCGCGACGAAACCGAAGCCGAGCAGCTCGAACTCCGAACGGGGCCCGAAGACATTCACCAGCGACACCAGCCACGCGAGAATCAGGAGGAAATAGCGCTTCTCCGTTCTGTCCTCGCCCGCGAAAGTCATCCGCGAAAACTCGTCGACCATGCCCAGCGAAAGCACCGCCGTCAGCAGGCCGATTCCGATCCATCCTCCGAACGCGATCAGCGCAACCAGGACAAGGGCTCCGATGGAACCCGTTAGAATTCGCTTGGTCAGCTCAGGATTGTTTTTCATATCTTGGCGACGGGGCCTCTTGCGATGGTCGCGCCATCCGACCTGGACCTCGGATCGCGCACGGCTTTTTCCCCGACGGCCCCGAAACGCCTCTCGCGGGAGGAGAAGTCCTGGATGGCCTCCTGCAGGTGCCGCGGCTCGAAATCGGGCCAGCAAAGGTCCGTGAAATAAAATTCCGCATAAGCCGCCTGCCAGAGCAGGAAGTTAGATACCCGGCGCTCGCCACTCGTCCGGATCACGAGATCCACCGAGTCCAGCTCGCCGAGCTCCGCCGTCCAGAGATACTGCCTGAAAAGCTCCTCGTTCATTTCCGAAGCGTGACGTCTCCCGCTCTCGCAGTCCTCGGCGAAAAGGCGGGCCGCTCGGCAAAGCTCGCGGCGCGCGCCGTAGGAAAGCGCGAAGGTCAGCTGCAGGCCGGAATTACCGCTCAGCCGCTCCACCGCGGAATCGATCACTTCACGCACGTCCGTATCCAGGCGATCCAACTCCCCGATCACCCTGAAGCGCACGTTCTCCCGGTCCAGCTCGGCGACCTCCCGCTGCAGATACTTCTTAAGCAGTCGCCAGAGCACCTTCAGCTCCGTCGGGGGCCGATTCCAGTTCTCCGTGGAAAAAGCGTAAAGCGTGAGCGCCCGCACGCCGAGGCGATCGGCCTCGCGCACGATCCCCTTTACCCGCGAGGAGCCCCGGACATGGCCGAAGACGCGGGAATGCCCGCGCCTTTGAGCCCAGCGCCCGTTGCCGTCCATGATGATCGCGATGTGGTGGGGAATGTTCACTGCCATTGAGAGCTCAGATCGTCATGATCTCTTTTTCCTTGGCCGCGACGATCTTGTCGATCTCCGCGACCTTCTCGTCGGTCTTCTTCTGGATGAGGTCCATGGACTTTTTCGCCTCGTCCTCCGACACCGTCTTGGCCTTCTCCTGCTTCTTGATCTCCTCGTTGCCGTCGCGGCGATGATTACGGACCGCCACCTTGGTTTCCTCACCCATTTTCTTGACGAGCTTCACGAGCTCTTTGCGGCGTTCCTCGGTCATCGGGGGAAGCGGGATCCGGATGATCTTGCCGTCGCTCTGGGGCGTCAGGCCGATGTTCGCGGCCAAGATCGCCTTCTCGATCGCGGAAGCCATGCCGGCCTCCCACGGCACGATCTGGATCGTGCGGGCGTCCGGGGTGGTCACGTTCGCGACCTGGTTCACCGGGACGTTCGAGCCATAGTAATCGACGTGAACCGTATCCACCAGCGCCGTCGAGGCCCGGCCCGTGCGCAGCTTGGCAAGCTCGCCCTTGAGGGACTGAATGCTCTTGTCCATGTTCTGAGCCATCGAATCCTGAATCGCTTTTGACATCGTTCCTCCGTCAGTCGGTTTAACTGCCTCGTGAGGCGGCTCGGCCGCTCACGCGTTCAAAGCTCAATCAATGCACCAGGGTGCCGACGCCCTCGCCTGCCACGACGCGCTTGAGCGCGCCCTTCTGGTTGAGGTCGAAGACGATGATCGGGAGCTGGTTGTCCATGCAAAGCGAGATCGCGGTGGAATCCATGACCTGCAGGCCGCGCTGCAACACCTCGAGATAGGTGATCTCCTCGAAGCGCTTGGCCGCCGGGTTTTTGATCGGATCGGAGTCGTAGACGCCATCGACCTTCGTAGCCTTGAGGACCACCTCGGAGCCGACCTCCATCGCCCGAAGCGCGGCGGTCGTATCGGTGGTAAAATAAGGATTCCCGGTTCCCGCGCCGAAAATCACCACCCGGTCCTTCTCCAGGTGCCGGATCGCGCGGCGGCGAATATAGGGCTCGGCGAGCTCCTGCATTTCGATAGCCGACTGCACCCGCGTATGAACCTTCTGGTGCTCGAGCGCGTCCTGCAACGCCAGGCAGTTGAGCATGGTCGCGAGCATTCCCATATAATCCGCCGAAGCCCGGTCCATGCCTTTGGTCGCGCCCTTGATCCCGCGGAAGATATTCCCGCCGCCGAGCACGATCGCCACCTGGACACCCATCGCCTGAATCTCTTGGATCTCCGAGGCGAGAACCTTCAGGACATCGGTATCGATCCCATAGCCGGCCTGACCGGCAAGGGCCTCCCCGGAAAGCTTCAGGAGAATTCTCTTGTACGGCTCACTGCGCTTCTTGAGTTCCGCCATGTTCCGCGCCCTTTTCCGGGAAAACAGGAGCGTCCGGGAACTCCTTCCCGAACGCCCCGAATTTCTCTTACTGACTGGCTTCTTCCGTCGCTTCCTTGGCGCCTTCGCCGAGGACGAAGCGCGAAAAGCGGCGGATCATGATGTTCTCGCCCAGCGCGGCGATCGTCTCCTTGAGGAGCTGCTCGATCGTCTTGTTGGGATCTTTCACGAAAAGCTGGTTCAGGAGGCAGGTATCCTCATAGAACTTCTTGATCTTGCCTTCCGCGATCTTCTCGAGAACCGCTGCCGGCTTGCCCGAAGCCGCCATCTGAGCGACCGCGATCTCTTTTTCCTTCGCGATCACTTCAGCAGGGACATCTTCGGACCGGACATAGGCCGGGTTGGCCGCCGCGATGTGCATCGAGACGTCCTTCACGAACTGCTTGAACTGCTCGGTGCGCGCGACGAAATCCGTCTCGCAGTTCACCTCGACCATCACTCCGACCTTGCCTTCGCCGTGAATGTAAGCGCTGACCGCGCCTTCTTTCGTGGCGCGACCGGCCTTCTTCGCGGCCGAGGCGATGCCCTTCTTGCGAAGGTACTCGATCGCCTTGTCGAAGTCGCCGGAAGTTTCCGCAAGCGCTTTCTTGCAGTCCATCATGCCGGCGCCGGTTTTTTCCCTGAGTTCCTTGACCTGGGTTGCTGAGATTTCCATTTGCGTATTCTCCGTGGTTCTGACGATCAGGCCTTGGGAGCTTCTTCGGTGGAAGCCTCGTCCTGCTGCTCCTGAGCCTCGAGATCGGCCTCGTCGATGCCCTGAAGGTCGATATCGCCTTCGAAGCGCGAAACCTTCTTCTCGGTATCGGTCTCTTCCTTGGCCGCGGCATCGGCGACTTCCTGAGCGCGCAGCTTCTCCTGGAACACCTTGGTGCCTTCGAGGCAGCTGTCCGAGATCAGGCGGGCGAAGAGCCGGATCGAGCGGATCGCGTCGTCATTGCCGGGGATCACGTGGGTGATATTGGAAGGATCGCAGTTGGTGTCGACCACGGCGACGGTGGGGATGCCAAGCTTCTTGGCTTCCTTGATCGCGATATGCTCCTTCTCGGTGTCGATCACGAAGATCGCGCCGGGAAGCTTCTTCATGTCCTGGATGCCGCCGAGGGACTTCTGCAGCTTCTCGAGCTCGCGCTCGTAGCGGGCCTGCTCTTTCTTGGGAACTTCGTTCCACTCCGCCGAGCCCTTCAGCGCTTCGATCTTCTTCAGGCGATCGATCGAGGCTTTCACGGTCTGGTAGTTCGTGAGCATGCCGCCAAGCCAGCGGTTATTGACATAGTACATGCCGGAACGCTTCGCTTCTTCTTCGATCACCTCTTTGGCCTGCTTCTTGGTGCCGACGAAAAGGACTTTCTTTCCTTCGGAAGCGACCTTCGAGACGAAGTCGCAGGCCGCACGGGTCTGCTCGACCGTTTTCTGAAGATCGACGATGTAGATGCCGTTGCGGGCACCGAAGACGTACGGCTTCATTTTCGGGTTCCAGCGGCGGGTCTGATGGCCGAAGTGAACACCCGACTCCAAAAGCTCGCGCATAGTGATTTGAGGCATGAAAAAGACTCCTGAAACAAAAAGCGGAATGCGAAACGTGAGAATGCGCAATTACCGCGGTTACGGAACTACTGAGTTCCCGGGCCCTTCCCGGAAATCTGAGTTCCCCTCCACCTCATCGAAACCGGTTTTTGGGAATGACTTCCCGCCGGCACCACGTGAAATGAGGTGTGCGTTGTCAGAAGTTACTTACCTAGCAAACTCCTGATCCTCAAGCCGAAAAACGACTGAAACCGTCTTTTCGACGGCGCCGCTCACCTCGAAACGGGCCTCGCGGAAGAACTCCAAGGCAGCCGAATCCAATCGGAAATGACCGCTTGACCGCTCCAACCAAGCTTCGACCACGGTACCGTCCGCTTCGATCCGAAGCCGAACCGCCACTTCTCCTTCCTCGCCGGCACGCCTGGATTGCAAGGGATAACGAGGGGTTGCGCTTCCGATCAGACGTGCACCCAGCGCCCTCCCACCCCCAGGAATCGGATTGCCATCTTGAACCTCTCTCTTGACCTCTTGCGCCGGCTTGACCCGGGGAACACGTGGACCTCTACCCGACAATACGACCACTTCCACGGACCCTGCACCCCCCAAGAGCCGCTCAGGCCGGTCGCCCCGATTCGTCGCCAAACCTGTTGCCACGTTGAGAGAGCCTAGCAGAACGGAGTGAATCGCCAGGGAAAGCAGCCAGGCGAGCCCTTCAGAACTCCTGCCGCAGCCCCAAGGTAAGAGACCGGCCCGCCGTCCCATAGCCACTGACCTCCTGGTACTCGGTATCTAAAATATTTTCCAGCCGCCCGAAGGCGCTCAGACCGGTCGCCCAGTTCTCCAGCCGCATGCGCGCACTCGAACCCAGGAGGAAGTAGGGCTGAAGCATCGCGCCCGCAAAATCAAGGCGCGCGCCGACATAGCGGGCCTGAAGCATCGCTTCAGCCGGCTGGGAAAACGCCACGAACTCATGACTCAGCCGAGCAGAGAGCTCATGAAACGGAATCTTTTCCAACGGGAGCCCCGTGCGATCGCTCCGGGCACGCGTGTAGGTATAGGAAAACCCTCCGGTGAGCGCGGGAATAACCCTGCCTTCGGATGAAATCTCCACTCCACGCGAACTCGTCTCGTCACTATTCCGAAAGGGCGCCGTCAGTCCGGAGGCGACGATCAGGCCGTCAAAGAACGTATTGAAAACGGCAATCGAAACCCGGCCTCCCCCGGAAAGCGGCATCTCCGCTCCAAGATCGAAACCCACGCTGGTTTCGGGCCGCAGCTCCGGGTTACCGTTCACGCCCCCGAAGAGCTGAAAAAGCGAAGGCGCCTTGAAGCCGCTACCCAGGCTTCCTCGAAGCACGAGCCCTTGCGGGCCGAATCGATACCCCGGGGCCAGTCGATACGTCGCGCGAGTTCCCGCGCGCGAGTGCCGGTCAAGGCGCGCGCTCGCAGTCGCGAAAAAACCCTCATCCGCGGCATATTGGTACTGCACGGCCAGACCTCCCATGGCCGCGGCGCGATCCCGGAACTCGATGAGCCCCCAGGACGAATCGTCTCTCGCGGTGGCCGCTTCCCGCTCTCCTTCGAGGAGCAGCGTCCAGGCGCTCTCGTCGCTGACGAAAAGATCGTTCTGCAGCTCAAGCCGCATGCGGGATCCTTCGTAGCGGGCATGATCGAAAAATCCCGGCTGAACGGGATCCGGAGCGGACTCCGATACCCGCCGGGTTAAACTGTATCCAGCCGCGATCGAGGGCTGCCACCAGAGCGAGCGTACGGATCTGACCTTCAGCCCGAGCGCCAGCTTCTTCTCGACCGTCGTGAAATCAGGATCATCCCCTCCGGCGCCGCCTGAAAAATCGTTATCAAGCTTCGCGTAGGAATAGCGCGCCGAAAGGTCCGCGCGCAACTTCTCCAGAGGCTCCATCCCGAATCGTCCCGAGAAGCCCGAGAAGACCCGGCCATCCGCCTCGGGATTCCCGAGCCGCTCGTCCGCAGCGGAAAACCCGGTGGTTCCGGCAAGCTCGCCACTGAGCGAATAGCTGAAGCCGTGCTCGCCGCCGCTCAAAGAAGCCGCCGTTCGGTAACTCCGATAACGGCCATATTCCCCTTCAATGGCGCTCTTCAGCGGCCCGCCGCCACGTTTCGTGAAGATCTGGATCACGCCCCCCGTGGAATCCGAGCCGTAAAGCACGCTCTCGGGTCCGCGGAGAATCTCGATTCGCTCGATGTGATCCGTCGAGAGATTCCCGAAATCAAAGGATCGAGAGATATCGGCCGGATCGTTCGCCTTGACTCCGTCGATCAGAACCAGCGTATGGCCGCTGCCGGCGCCCCGGACATAGACCCGTGTCAGCTGCCCCGGGCCTCCGGAATTGACGACCGAAACGCCCGGTAAGGCGCGGAGCGCCTCGCCAACGGTCCGCGCCTGTCCCCGATGCAGCTCCTTGCCGGTAATGACGGTCAGGGAGCTGCCAATCTCTTCCGCTGGCGTTTCGATCCGGCTTGCCGTGACCACGAGGCGATCGGAATCCCCGGCGTGCGCTACGCGCGTTTCGACTAAGCCCGCGAGGAAAATGCCCTTGAGAAAGAGCGAAACATAAAGCATGGGCCGACCCTATTTGCCGGCCAGGCGCCGTGTCAAAGAAAATTTCCAGCCCATGCACAAAGCGGTGTAAACAATAATCAGGAGTGCGTCGGTAACCTACGGAGCCCGTCATGAAGAAAACTGCCCTGATCGTCTTTGGAACTTTCGCCGCCATCCTTTTCCTGTTTTCGCTTTGGTTCGTCTCAGCACAGAATTCACTCGTGCAGCTGGACGAAAACACGAAAGAGAAATGGTCCCAGGTGGAGAACGTCTACCAGCGCCGCGCGGACCTCATCCCGAATCTGGTATCCACCGTGAAAGGCTACGCCAAGCACGAAGCGACCGTCCTGGAGGAAGTCACGAAGGCGCGCGCGCAGGTGGGCCAGGTCAAAGCGACTCCTGAGGAGATTCAGAGATTCGACCAGGCTCAAGGGCAGCTGACTCAAGCGCTTTCCCGCCTCCTGGTCGTCGCCGAACGCTATCCCGAGCTCAAGGCCGACCGCTCTTTCCTGGAGCTCCAATCCCAGCTCGAGGGAACCGAGAACCGAATCTCCGTCGAGCGGCGGCGCTTCAACGAAGCCGCGCGCGAGTACAATACCGCGATCCGGCGTTTCCCGACGGCGCTCGTGGCGAGCCTGCGGAATTTCCGGGAACGCCCCTACTTCACCGCTGACACCGGCGCCCAGACCGCGCCGAAGGTGGACTTCCAGTGAGCTTCAGGCGCATTTCGGGCCCGCTGACCGGATTCCTCCTCGGGAGCGCGTTACTTGGGACGCTGCCGCTCGCACCCGCCAACGGCAAGGAAATCCCGCCCGCGCCTCGCTATTATGTTCTGGACGAACCCGGGATCCTTTCGCCCTCAATCCGCGAAGCGCTCCAAAGCCTTCTTGTCGAGCACGATCACGCGACCGGCGAGCAGGTCGTGCTCGCCATTTTCGCGGGCCTCGATGGCGAAGACAGCGTGGACTGGACCAACCGCGCCTTCGCCGCCTGGAAAATCGGCCAGCGTGGCAAGGACAACGGGATCCTACTCGCGCTTTACTGGAAGGATCGCAAGGCCCGGATCGAAGTGGGCTACGGGCTGGAGCCCCTGCTCACGGACGCGCGCTCGAAGACGGTACTCTCCGAATTCCTGATACCCGAGCTGAAAAACGGAAATCCCGACCGGGCGATCGCGCTCGCGGCAGTGGAGATCCTGCGAGTGATCGAGAGCCCGCTGATCACGAGCGGCCGCGCCACCACCCTCCTCCGATCCGGCGGCCTGCGCGGCGGCTGGAAAGCTCAGAGCGGCGGAGAGGGCGAAATTCCGTTGCCATGGCTCGTCCTGGCTCTCATCGTGACTCTTGTCGCGCTCCGCATGCTGACCTCGGTGGACGCTCACTTCACCGGCGGCGGCTGGTACCGCTCCCGCCCGACTTTCGATTGGCGGCGCAGAGGCTCCTGGAGCGCGGGCCCCGGTTGGGGCACCCGAGGAGGTCGCAGCAGCGGAGGCGGTTTTCTCGGCGGGGGCGGGCTTTCAGGTGGAGGAGGGGCCAGCGGTGATTGGTAAGCGCGAAATCCAGAAAAGATACTCTCCCATCGTCAAGGCGATCGCGGAGGCCGAGGCCGGCACCACCGGTGAGATCCGCGTGCATCTGACGCGACGCTGGATCGAGAAGGATCCCTTCGCGCGCGCCTGGATCGTTTTCCGCCGTTTCGGGATGTTCCGCACGGCACAGCGAAATGCGGTCCTCCTTTATGTGAACCTCCGAAAGCACAAATTCGCGATCATCGGTGACGAGGGAGTTCACAAGGTCGTGGGGCAGCTCTACTGGGAGCGCATCGCGCGGAATCTTTCGCGCGACCTGACCTCCACGCATTACGAGAACGCGATCGCGCTCGCCGTGCGCGAGATCGGACAGGTCCTGCATCAGCACTTTCCCGCCGAAGCCGTCCCGAATCCCAACGAGCTTTCGAACGAGGTAAGCGAAGACTAGGCGGCTTTACGGCGGGTTCGGCCGAGGTCCTTACGTGGCGAGGACACCAATCCCTGCTCGGAGAAGTCGACGGCTCTCAGGATACGCGCGCGGTCCTTGGGATAAACGAGGAGCTTGTAGCCTTCCGGATGCAGCGGATCACCTTGGAAGATCCCATGCGCCTCCTGGAGGCTTTTCAACTCCTTCCGCAGGAAATCGAAAATCTTCGCATGCTCCCCTTCATGATCCCAGGTTTTCGGAAGGATGATCGCGAATACCAGCTCGGTCGGGCGGACGATGAGATCCGTCTTGCGCAGGCGGGCCTTGATCGTGCCATAGAGGCTCACGTAGAAGTTCACGATCCGGGTCGGATGCGCATGGACGATCTGCTGGATATACGCCGAACAGTCGATCAGCACCACGCTGAAGGGCTCCTGCGTCTGCTCATAATGCCGCATCTGATCGCTGACGACCTGCCGCGCGGGCTCGAGATCCGAAAGCGCGTCGAGCTCATCGCTCAGGAATGAGTAGCTCAGCCGCGCCGACTGGTAGGAAAGCAGGTGCTCGGTGAACTTGAGTCCCTTCACGACGATGAAGAGCACCGGCAACGCGGTCACGAAGGCCATCCAGCCCCACTCGGGGGAGCCCCGCCAGATCGTCCATGCCGAAAGCCCGAAATAGGCATGCAGCAGATAAAGGCTTACCGCTGTCTTGCGGACGGACATCCCCAGATGCTGCAGGCGATGATGCAGATGGCCGCGATCTCCCGCGAAAACCGAGCGCGACAGCCGCGTTCGCCGGATGATCGCAAGCGAAGTATCGAGGATCGGCACCGAGAAGGCGAAGACCATCAGCGCTGCCGCAGGTGCGAGCGGTCCAGAAAGCTGGATCTTGAAGGAAAGGGCACCCAGCATGAAGCCCAGAAGCAGGCTTCCGCTGTCGCCCAGGAAAATGCGTGCGGGGTTGAAATTGTGAACCAGGAAGCCCGCCGCGGTGCCTGCCACGCTCAGCGCCATGATCTGCGCCGGGCCCGGAGGCAGCATCGCAGCCAGCGCCAAACCGGAAATCGTCGCCAGTCCCGCGCAAAGCCCATCCAGCCCATCGATCAGATTGTAGGCGTTGGTCAGGCCCACGATCCACACGAAGGACAGGGGATAGCCGAGCCAGTGCGGCACCTGGTAGTTTTCGAAGATCACCGGGAGATTCGGCTCGGTGACGAGGATCAGCATCGCGGCGACGAACTGGCCGAAGAATTTGTGACCCGCACGGATCTCGAGAAAATCGTCCAGTACACCTGTGGCAAAGACCAGCGAACTCGCGATCAAAAGCGCCGCGACCGAGCCATCATGACCCCCGTCCGAGGGCACCAAGACCCAGATCGCGGTAAGAATCGGCGCGATTACCAGGTAAACAGTCAATCCTCCGAGCAGCGGGGTGAGCTTTGGATGGCGACGTCGGGCATTGGGTCGGGCGAATATCGAGAAACGGATCGCGATCGCTCGGGTTACGAAGGTAAGTGCCCAGCCCAGCAAGGCAGCCGCCGGAAATGGAAGGATCCAGCTGAGTTTTCCGGAGAAGAGGAAGTGGCCTATCACACTTCCATTTATCGGATGGAAAAGCCCCGGGGTTGAATCTTTGGGGGGGTTGAATCTTCCATAGCAGAAGCAAATGACGCTCATAACTGCGGCGCGTCATACGGACGCCTGAGAGCGCTCATCTCGTGATTGCCAGATTCAGAATTGCCCTTTTCTCCCGAGCTGCTTCATGAAATAGGATCTAAGCTCATGGCAAAATGTTTGGTTACCGGCGGCGCCGGATTCATCGGGAGCCATATCGCCGAAAGACTTCTGAGAGATGGCCACGAAGTTCGCATCCTGGATGACCTTTCCAGTGGGCGACGTCAGAACCTTGACGGCTTTCAAGGAGAGCTGGAACTGGTTGAAGGGGATATTCGCGACCCGGACACCGTCCGCAGAGCGACCCACGGCATGGACACCGTCTTTCACCAGGCGGCCACCGCTTCCGTCCCCCGCTCCGTCGAAGATCCCGCCGCAACCAACGAAACCAATCTCACCGGAACGCTCAATGTCCTCCTCGCTTGCAGGGACCAGAATGTTCGGCGCGTGGTTTTCGCTTCCTCGAGCTCGATCTACGGTGACTCCGAGGAAATGCCGAAGCTCGAGAGCATGGCGATGAACCCACTCTCCCCTTACGCGCTTCAGAAAGCGGCCGGGGAGACTTACATGCGCCTCTTCCATAAGCTTTACGGACTGGAGACCGTGTCGCTGAGATACTTCAATATTTTCGGGCCGCGTCAGGACCCGAACTCAGAGTACTCCGCGGTAATCCCGAAGTTCATCAGCGCGCTCGTACGCGGCGCTCCCATCACCCTGCATGGCGACGGGGAGCAGTCACGCGATTTCACTTATGTCGAAAACGTCGTGGACGCGAACCTGGCCGCGATGCGTGCGCCAGCCTCCTCCTGCGGGCGGATGTTCAATATCGCCTGTGGAGAGGCCTACAGCCTGAACCACCTGGTGAACGAGCTCGAGCGGATCAGCGGGAGGAGAGCCCTTCGCCAGCACGGGCCGGCACGCCTGGGCGACGTTCGGCATTCGCTTGCGGACATCGGTGCGGCACGCGAGAGCCTGGGCTATCTTCCGAAGATCACCTTCGAAGAAGGGCTTGTCAGGACCTATCGGCACTTCGCCACCTGAGGAACCGCCGTGATGACCTACTCCCCCTGGCTCGGAACCCTGACCGCCCTCTTCGAGGTCCTCGCCGGCATCTGGGCGCTCGGGCTCCAGGGCCGCAGAAAACTACTGACCCTCATCGCGGCAACGCTCTTCCTGCTTGCAGGCTACCAGGCCCTGGAAGTCTTCATCTGTTCAGCCACCGGCACTCATCAGCTTTTTCTTTCCCGGATGGCCTTCCTCGACGTGACCTGGCTGCCGCCACTCAGCCTGCTTCTGATCTCGGAGCTCCATCCCAGCGCTCCCCGCTGGCTCCGCCGTTTCGCCTGGGCCTCTGTCGCCGTGGGCGCGCTCTTCTCCTTCTGGATCGTCGTGGATACCCGCTTCGTCACGGGAACGATCTGCCAGTTCATGTACGCGCGCTATCGCCACATTGAGCCCTGGTTTCACTTCTACGGGGCTTTTTACGAGATCACCCAGATGAGCATGATCTTCATCCCCGCGGCGCTCCTGCCGCACATCGAAGACCCTTCGGCGCGGAAACACCTGGGTGACCTCCTGATCGGCTCCCTGCTCTTCATCCTTCCGTCGCTCTTTTTGGCGGCAGTCCTCCCAAGCCTCTTCGAAACGGCGCTCCCGTCGCTGATGTGCCATTTCGCGGCTTTTTACGCGATCTTTTTGGTGCGGATCGCTTATCGCGAAGACCGGCGGGAGCCCGCCCTCGCAATGACCTAAGCCCGTCCTTGGGCTTGGGCGGAATAGTCAGGTTTCAACCATCCATCGCCGGTGGTCTGAATCGCTTTTGGAGGGAAACTCGGGCGCCGGGAACTCCTTTACGCCTACTGCCTGGCTCGCGCTCAGTTGGTTGCCCCCAAGAAAGCCGGATTCCGCTTTCATGGCCAGGTCTTCTCGCTCGACTCCACGACGATGAGCTGTGTCTGGCGCGGTCGCGTGAGCTACCGCGACCCCGACTCGGGCAAGTGGCTGGTTCCATCAATACCGAATCACCTGAATTCCCAACAACCGATATGTCTCTAAAAGCTCTTCCGGGACTTTATCCGAGGCCTTCAGCGCTATCATATGCACGTTTCCGATCCCAAAATATCCGTGAACCTGCGCTTCTGTGTAAATCATAGGGAGGTTCATCGATTCAAAAAGCCCATTTATGTCTGTCCTGAGGTGAACTTTCAGCATCTTATCCAGATTTCCAAAAAACACAGGCGCGACTTCAGGAAAGTGACCAATCGAATCGCTTCCGCGATAGTTGACTGTAGACAGCGTTTTCCGATTCAGTCTTCTTTGAGCATCATGAATGAATGGGGCCGCCAAGTAAGGAAAGTCCTCCGCGAGCAGGGGTTTGCTGTACCATCGGAAAGAATCATCTAGTGAATCTCCAATAGTCATTGTTACAAGGGGTGCCTTTGGATCTTCCAAGAGCTTTTGAAGTAAGCTGAAGTAATTGTCAGTGCCGTAACGACTTTCAGATCCCTTCATCTGGCTTGAATCTAGAACAAACGCGGATTTGGCCCGATATGTGGCAGGCACCATCCTCTGATAGTCCTCCACGGAAAGGCCCAAACCTTCTGCTTCGGCTGCCAGGCGGCCCCGACCGTACTCCTCAAATTGTGTACCTTTACCAATTGAGCTGGTGCCCGTTTCAAAGAGATTCTTAAATCCGCCCGTCAGTATCGAGGATCGCCGCAATCGATGACGATTTATCGATAGAACCGTACTCTTCCTAAATTCCTCGATGATCTGCCGGTACTCGGGAAACTTCATCACATAGTTCTTATAGTCTTCGAAATTCTTGAAGACTGTATGTTGTTGAAAGTCTCGATCCAGGCGCCGTCGGAATTTGTCTTTTATGAAACGAAGAACCTCGGTGCCATTCAGCTGACTGTTTACTTGGAAATTCTTCCGCGCTTTGGCGACCATCGTCTTCGGGTCGCCAAAGAGAGCGGCGATCTCGTCTGCCAGAGAATTTTGAAAGTGCACTCGCCGCTTTTCAAATCCACGCACAAAAGCACTGGGCATTCCAAACTCCGAAGCAAGGCTACTTATCTCATCAGCGGAAATCCCATGGAGAACTTGCTGCAGTAGTTTGTAGTGCTCCGAGCCGACTCCGTATTCGTCGAGATGCGTGAAAACCTTCTTGATATCAATATCCAGAGACATCAATGGATCTTTCCAAAGGGCACTGGAGAGTGTCACCATCATTCGGCCGTTCTCGGAATAGATCATTGGGCGGTGAATGTCGGCCTCACCAAAAATAGCCTTGATAGCCAATCCGATTTTGGAAAGGAGCTCTATTTTTTCTTCTGTGTCCTTATCTGGTACGTTTAGACTTTTACGGCGGATCTCAATGACCGGCTTAACTTGCTGTCCATCCGGACTTACAGCCAATGCTAAGTTTTCGTCAAACTCAAGCCCGATTTGTTTGTAGAGCACATGGGAAGCTCTTTTGAAAAATATGTCTTGTTTGAGTTTTTGAATCTCGTCTTTCTGATGGATAGAAACACGACCAAATCCCTCATAGCGTCGCCCAGCAATTTCAAATTGATAGTCAGCCCACTGAGCTGAATCCAGTTTCAGTAGCTTCACTGAGCTCGGGATCCCGGTCTCAGCTTGAACCTGGAGAAATAAGAAATCGTCCTTGCACGATTCTGTGGCAAATAGACCGTTGTTCGGCAACCAGATAAAAGCCAGAGTAACGATCAAGAACCTACAATATGAGCTGACTGATTTCGGTCTCATTCTGTCTTGGTCCAGCATAGCGAGTTGGCCGTTATAAGGGCGGGGATGCCCCTTCTCGCATTATTTATTTCGGTGAAAATCCAAGGACTCTTTAGAGAGAGAGATTCTTAGGCTGAGTTCGACCTGACAGCCCGCATGTGTCACGGGTGACAGCAATCCAAGTTCCTGACAGTTCGCACAGAAAAAGATTAGCGGCAAACAATTACGCTGGGCGGAATGCTATTCCTAGTTGAAATTGCAGCGTGACCTCACCTGCGGTTGAATGGGTTCACCACTGAATCCAAACAATCGACAAGGAGGCCACGCATGAGCGTGAAGCTATACGGGAAGGCGCGGAGAATCAACTTGAGGAACGAGCAGGTCATAGAAATGGCCACACAGGCTGCCCTGGAACGAGAATCCAGGTTCGCCATGATCCAGGCCCTTATCCCGCTCGGACTCAAGGCCGTCCAGGAAGAGCTCCAAGGGGAGGTCCAGCTGCTCGTCGGCGACCGCTACGAGCGCGGGTCCGGCACCCTGAAGCGCTGGGGCGCTAATCCTGGCTCGGTGTACATTGGCGACCAAAAGCTCCGCGTTAACGTCCCGCGTGTCCGCAATCTGCGGGAGAACCGCGAAATCCCGCTAAAAAGCTACGAGAGGCTCCAGGAGCCGCAATCCGTGGACGAGCGGGCGTTCAGCCGAGTGATCAACGGCATCAGCCAGGGCCGCTATGATCGCGCCGTCGAGCACGTGCATGACACCTTCGGCATCAGCAAGAGCACGGTCTCCCGGAAGTTCATCCGGGCCAGTTCCAAGCGTCTCCAGGAGTTCCTGAATCGCGACCTCAAGGGCTACGACATTGTGGCCATCTTCATCGACGGCAAGAGCTTCGCTGAGAACGAGATGGTCATAGCGCTCGGAGTGACGACCGATGGCGAGAAGATCCTTCTGGGCTTTGTCGAAACCTCGACCGAACCACAAGGTTTGCAGGGATTTCCTGCAGGGACTGAAAGATCGCGGGCTGAATCTCGACCAGGACGTGCTCTTCGTCATCGACGGCGGCAAGGGCATCAACAAAGGGATCCGGATGGTCGTCGGCGAGGACGCCCTAATCGCCCGCTGTCAGTGGCATAAGCGGGAAAACGTGGTGAGCTACCTCGCCAAGGAGCGGCAGGACGAGTTCCGCCGCAAGCTCCAGGCGGCGTACAGCGAGCCGAGCTATGACTTGGCCAAAAAGGAACTGGCGAAGATCCGCATCGAACTGAGGCAAATCAATGAGTCTGCCGTGGGCAGTCTCGACGAGGGACTCGAGGAGACGCTCTTGCTCCAGCAGCTCGGGATGTTCGAGAAGCTTGGTAAGAGCTTCAAGACGACCAACTGTATCGAGAACGTCAACCGCGGGCTCGAGCAGTACACGTCGCGGGTATCCTTTGAGTGATACCAGCTCGAAGGCTTGAGCTCGGATGGTTTCTCTACTTTCCGGAGAAACTTCCCATCTACCCAGAGACCGTCAATCCAACGGCAACTCTCATTGAGCCGGTTCTTCCAGACGCCTTCGCTCCCTTCACGCTCCCAAGGATCACGAACCGCCTCAGCCCCACTGGCTCGGCCATCAAAGATCACCGTCTCGCCAGGATAAGATCTGATTGTTGAGACTCTTCCGGTAGAAGGCCTTGAGATGTCCGCGTAGGTAGACTCGCGATAAGTTCCACCACGAATGGTAAGGGTGTCCCCCGCTTGCATCTTCCAAATGGCAGCCTGGATGGACTTCCAAGGTTTTGCCTTTGTACCAGGGTTCGAATCACTGCCATTCGTAGCAAGGTAGTGTTCCGCTGCTCCCGCAAAACTGGAGATCAGGAGGAAGATAGAGGGGATGAAAAAGACCGGTCGCTTCATCGGCACGCTTACCTAGCCAGCTAGCGAAGGCCAGTAGAGAAAAATGGTGCGGGATGAGGGGATTGAACCCCCGACCATCGCCGTGTAAAGACGCCGCTCTACCGCTGAGCTAATCCCGCACTTTATCAGTGAATTGCCTAGGGTAATCTAAATCACTTTCCCAAATCCGCCAAGAGCCCTAATCTTGACAGCAGAAACCCCGGCATGATTTCTCCGTCGGAGTTATGGCGGAGTTACGAGAAACCCTGTTACCTGTCCGAAATCCCAGAAACCCCGTGAAGTACGAAGCTCCTGCACCCCTCCGAATCGGCAACCCTCGCCGTGTAAAGACCCTGCTCTAGCACTGAGCTAAGCGCCCACTCACTTGAAACTGAAAGGCGCCTTGGCTTCGACGAATCGCAACCAAGGCGCCTTTCAACATTGAACAACCGTTGACCGGATCAGCGCGCCATTCCGGCGGAAACCGTGGCTTCCGCCGTGCCCGCGCCCTGCTCGACCGCCTCTTCGGCGATGATGCGAGCCTGGAGGTGCTTGTACTTCATGAGACCCGTTCCGGCAGGAATCAGGCGACCCATGATGACGTTCTCCTTCAAGCCGCGGAGGTAGTCCACGCGACCGCTGATGCTGGCTTCGGTGAGAACCTTGGTGGTCTCCTGGAAGGAGGCCGCCGAAATGAAGCTCTCGGTGCTCAGCGACGCTTTGGTGATCCCGAGCAACATCGGCTCGGCCGTCGCCGGAACCCCGCCGGTCTGCATCACCTTCTGGTTCTCCGCCTCGAAGATCTGCTTGTCGATCTGCTCGCCCGGAAGGAACGCGGTATCACCCACTTCTTTGACCTTCACCTTGCGAAGCATCTGACGAACGATGGTCTCGATGTGCTTGTCGTTGATCTTGACGCCTTGGAGACGATAGACTTCCTGCACTTCATCGAGCAGGTACTTCGCGAGAGCTTTCTCGCCAAGCACCCGGAGGATGTCGTGAGGGTTGATCGGGCCATCCATCAGAGGCTCGCCCGCCTTGACGTAATCGCCTTCGTTCACCGCCAGGTGACGGCCTTTGCCGATGAGGTACTCCTTCGGCTCGCCGACTTCCGGAGTGACGATCAGCTTGCGCTTGCCTTTGGTATCCTTGCCGAAGCTCACGATACCATCGATCTCGGTGATGACCGCGGCGTCTTTCGGTTTGCGCGCTTCGAATAGCTCCGCAACGCGCGGCAGACCGCCGGTGATATCCTTGGTCTTGGTGGTCTCGCGATGGATCTTGACGATCGTATCGCCGGCCTTGATCTCGTCGCCATCGTTCACGACCAGGTTCGCGCCCACGGGCAGCATATAGCGAGCCACGCGATTGGAACCTTCGATCTTCAGCACATTGCCTTTGCCATCGGTGATCAGGACCTTCGGGCGCTTGTCGGAAGCCTTGGACTCCACGATAACCTTGTGCGAAAGGCCGGTGACGCTGTCGAACTGCTCCTGCATCGTCAGACCTTCCTCGATGTCCTCGAACATGACGACACCGGAAGTCTCGCTGACGATCGGAGTGGAATACGGATCCCACTCGGCCATGAGCTTGCCCTTTTCGACCGGGTCCCCCTCTTTCACGAGGAGCTTGGCACCGTAGACGATCGGATACTTCTCACGCTCACGACCGTTCGCGTCGACGACCACAACCTCGCCGTTACGATTCATGACGATCAGGTTGCCTTCGGCATTCCGGACCGTGTTCACGCTGTGGAACTTAACGGTACCTTTGGTCTTGGCCTCAAGGCTCGACTGCTCGGCGCGACGGGAGGCCGCACCACCGATGTGGAACGTACGCATCGTCAGCTGAGTGCCGGGTTCACCGATCGACTGAGCCGCGATCACGCCGACCGCCTCACCGATGTTGGCCATCCGTCCACGGGCGAGATCGCGGCCATAGCACAGCACGCAGATCCCCTTCTTGGACTGACAGGTCAGCACGGAACGGATACGAACGCGGTCGATACCGGCTTCCTCGATCTTCTTCACCAATTCCTCAGTGATCTCGGAATTCGCAGGAACCAGCGTCTCACTCGTCACGGTATCGATCACGTCATCCAAAGCCACGCGGCCCAGGATGCGGTCGCCCATGCGCTCGATCACCTCGCCGCCCTCGACCAGAGCCGTGGCATAGAGACCGTCGAGCGTGCCGCAATCCACCTCGGTCACGATCATGTCCTGCGCAACGTCGACGAGACGACGGGTCAGATAACCCGAGTTCGCGGTCTTCAGCGCGGTATCGGCCAAGCCCTTACGAGCACCGTGGGTCGACACGAAGTACTGCAGCACCGACAGGCCTTCCCGGAAGTTAGCGACGATCGGCGTCTCGATGATCTCGCCTGACGGCTTGGCCATGAGGCCGCGCATGCCCGCGAGCTGACGAATCTGAGCGTTGCTACCGCGAGCTCCGGAATCCGCCATCATGAAGATGGAGTTGAATGCCGGACCCGTCACTTCCTGCTCCTTGCCCTTCCAGCCAACGGGGGCTTTGAAGGTCTGGGAGGACAGGCGCTTCATCATCGCCGAGGCGATCTGCTCGGAGGTCTGAGCCCAGATGTCGATCACCTTGTTGTAACGCTCGCCATCGGTGATCAAGCCTTCGATGTACTGGTTCTCGATCTCGTGAACCTGGGCGTAGGCGTTATCGAGCAGCTCCTTCTTTTCGGGCGGCATGAGCATGTCATGCACCGAGATGGAAATGCCGGCGCGCATCGCCTGCTTGAATCCGGTCTGCATCAGGTGGTCCGCAAGAAGTACGGTCTTCTTGTTCCCGGTGAGACGGAAGCAGAGATCGATCAGCTCAGCGAGGTCTTTCTTGCCGAGAACCTTGTTGAAGGCGCTGAAGGGAATCTCTTCAGGCACGATCTCCGAAAGGAGCGCACGCCCAACCGTCGTGTCCCAGATCTTGCCGTTGATGCGGCACTTGATCTTGGTCTGGAGGGTCACCGCGCCGCTATCGTAGGCGAAATGGACTTCTGTCGGATTCGAGAAGACCTTGCCTTCGCCTTTCGTGAACGGACGTTCGCGGGTCATGTAGTACAGACCCAGAACGATATCCTGGCTCGGCACGATAATCGGTTTGCCATGGGCGGGCGAGAGGATGTTGTTCGTGGACATCATCAGCACGCGCGCCTCGATCTGAGCTTCGATCGACAGCGGAACGTGCACGGCCATCTGGTCACCATCGAAGTCGGCGTTGAAGGCCGCGCAAACGAGCGGGTGCAGCTGGATCGCCTTACCTTCGATGAGCACCGGCTCGAAGGCCTGAATGCCCAACCGGTGAAGCGTCGGAGCGCGGTTCAGCATGACCGGGTGCTCTTTAACAACTTCCTCGAGGATATCCCAGACTTCCTGACGTTGCTTCTCAACCATCTTCTTGGCAGACTTGATGGTCGTGACATAGCCGTATTCGGAAAGCTTATTATAGATAAACGGCTTGAAGAGCTCCAGCGCCATCACTTTCGGGAGACCGCACTGATGGAGTTTCAGCTCGGGGCCCACGACGATGACCGAACGGCCGGAATAGTCGACGCGCTTGCCGAGGAGGTTCTGCCGGAACCGGCCCTGCTTACCTTTGAGCATGTCTGAAAGCGAGCGAAGCGGGCGCTTGTTGGGACCGGTGAAGGTCTTGCCACGGCGTCCGTTATCAAACAACGCATCAACCGCTTCCTGAAGCATACGCTTCTCGTTCCGGATGATGATCTCCGGAGCGTTCAGCTCCATAAGGCGCTTCAAGCGGTTATTGCGGTTGATTACGCGGCGGTACAGATCGTTGAGATCCGAAGTCGCGAAACGACCGCCATCGAGCGGCACCAGAGGACGCAATTCCGGCGGAATGACCGGGATGACATCAAGCATCATCCACTCGGGGCGATTGCTGCCGCTTTGCTTGAACGATTCGACGACCTTGAGACGCTTGGAGAGCTTGGTGCGCTGGGCTTCCGAAGTGGTCTGCTTGAGCTCACGACGGAGTTGCCGGGAGAGGATCTCGATGTCCACCTTCTTGAGCATGTCCCGGATGGCCTCGCCACCCATGGCCGCCGTGAACGTGGAACCTTCCTTGATCAGCTGGGTGTACTTCTCCTCGCCAATCACGGTGTTCTCGTCGACACCGCTATTGCCCGGATCGAGAACCACATAAGCTTCGCAGTACAGAACCTTCTCGAGGTCCTTGAGAGTGATATCGAGCAAGGCGCCGATACGCGAAGGAAGCGAGCGCAGGAACCAGATGTGCGCCACGGGAGTGGCAAGCTCGATATGACCCAGGCGCTCACGGCGGACCTTGGACTGAATCACTTCGACGCCGCACTTCTCGCAAACGACGCCCCGGTGCTTCATGCGTTTATACTTACCGCAGTTGCACTCGTAGTCCTTCACGGGACCGAAGATCTTGGCGCAGAATAAGCCGTCGCGCTCAGGCTTGAAAGTGCGGTAGTTGATCGTCTCGGGTTTCTTCACCTCACCAAAGGACCACTCGCGGATCTTGGTAGGGGAAGCCAGGGAAATGCGAATTCCCGTGAAGCTCAACGGATCTTTCGGTTTGTCGAAAAAGTTAAGAAGGTCTTTCATCGTGCCCTCATCGCTACTTGGATTTCTTACTCAGTGAACGTGGCGGCCGCCCTCGAAGCGGCCGCCCCATCCCAATCAATTAAAGCAACTCGCCTTTAAGCCCTTTGTCCTCGTCTTCGATCAGCTCCACGTTGAGCGCAAGGCTCTGAAGTTCTTTGACCAAGACGTTGAAGGATTCAGGAAGGCCAGGCTCAAGCAGGTGCTCGCCCTTGACGATAGCCTCGTACATCCGGTTACGGCCGGTGACGTCGTCAGATTTCACGGTCAGGAACTCCTGCAGGCCGAACGCCGCACCGTAAGCTTCAAGCGCCCAGACCTCCATCTCTCCGAGCCGCTGACCGCCGAACTGCGCCTTGCCGCCCAGCGGCTGCTGGGTGACGAGACTGTACGGGCCGATGCTGCGCGCGTGGATCTTCTCCTCGACGAGATGGTGAAGCTTCAGCATGTACATGATGCCCACCGTGACGTCCTCGGCGAACGGTTCGCCGGTGATTCCGTCATACAGCGTGGTCTGACCGCGGAACGGAAGATCGGCCACCGAGAGCATGCCCTCGATATCCTTCTCGCTCGCCCCGTCGAAGACCGGAGTGGCGACGTGCACGCCGTGCCGCAGATGGAAGGCCATCTTCTTCAGCTCCGCATCCGAGGCCTTCTCGAGATGCTTGTCGACCTCAGGACTGGAGTAAGTATCCTTCAACAGCTTCCGAAGCCTGGCACCATCGAAGTTCTCGAGATAGGCGTTGATCTTCTCGCCGACACCGTGAGCGGCCCACCCGAGAGTAACCTCAAGGAGCTGCCCGATGTTCATACGGGAAGGAACGCCGAGCGGGTTGAGAACCATGTCGACCGGCGTACCATTCGCCATGAACGGCATATCTTCCATTGGAAGAATCCGGCTGATAACACCTTTGTTGCCGTGGCGTCCGGCCATTTTGTCGCCAACCTGAAGCTTGCGCTTGATCGCGATCTGCACCTTGACCATTTTGATGACGCCTGGAGCCAGCTCGTCGCCACGCTTCAACTTATCCGTCTTCTCCTTGAAGACATAGCGGACCGCTTCGATCTTCTCTTTCGCGGTCTTCATGATCGTGGTGACTTCCTGCTCGAGCTCATCCTTCACCGGAATGAAGCCGAGCAGGTCGAACGGAATGGCGTTCAGCGTATCCCGATCAAGCTTCTGACCCTTCTTGAGCAGCTCTTCCGAGCCGTCTTCCGACAGAAGCTTCCCGGTCGTGGCGCTGCCATCCAGCGACTTGGCGATCTTGTTGAACGCCGACTGACGGATCGCATCGGTCTCGATCTTCTCGTCGCGACGGATCTTCGCGATCTGCTCTTCGAGAATCGCTTTGGTCCGCTCATCCGGCTCCGTGCCTTCGCGCGCGAAGACCTGGGCATTGATCACGATTCCCTGAACGCCCGAAGGAACGCGCAGGGATGTATCGCGGACATCGCCGGCTTTCTCGCCGAAGATCGCGCGGAGCAGCTTTTCCTCAGGAGAGAGCTGAGTCTCGCCTTTCGGAGTCACTTTTCCGACCAGGATATCCCCGGGCTTCACTTCCGCGCCGATGCGAATGATCCCGCTCTGGTCGAGGTCCTTGAGGGCTTCCTCGCCGACGTTCGGGATATCGCGGGTGATCTCTTCCTTGCCGAGCTTCGTATCGCGGGCAACACACTCGAACTCCTCGATGTGAATCGAGGTGAAGGTGTCTTCCTTGATCAGGCGCTCGGAGATGAGAATGGAGTCCTCGAAGTTGTAGCCGTTCCAGGGCATGAACGCGATCAAGACGTTCTGGCCGAGAGCCAGCTCTCCGGCGTCTGTGCCCGGGCCGTCCGCCAGGGTGTCTCCCGCCTTCACTTTCTCGCCAACGACCACCACAGGACGCTGCGTAACGCAGGTGTTCTGGTTGGAGCGTTGATACTTCGTCAGATTGTAAATATCAACATCCGAGCCGACGTCATCCGACTTGTAGTTCGTCCGGCGGACGACAATCTTGGTCCCATCGACCATGATCACTTCGCCATCATGCTTCGCCAGGATGATCTGGCCAGAGTCGCGCGCGACCACACGTTCAATGCCGGTCCCGACCAACGGAGCAGCCGTCCGGATCAGCGGAACAGCCTGACGTTGCATGTTCGAGCCCATGAGAGCGCGGTTCGCGTCGTCATGCTCGAGGAACGGAATCAGCGACGCAGCGATCGACACCAGCTGGTTCGGAGAAACGTCCATCAGCTCGATATCGTCGGGATTGACTAGCGAGAAATCACCTTTCCTACGCGCCGAGACGAGATCTCCGGCAAGCTTTCCGGAACGCAAAGCCTCCGGGTTCACCTGCGCAATGATCTTGTTCTCCTCCTCAGTGGCGGTGAAGAAGCGGATATCATCGACCACCTTGCGGCCCGCAACCACGCGGTAAGGGGTTTCAATGAAGCCGAATTCGTTCACCCTCGCATAGGTCGAAAGACTCGCGATCAAGCCGATGTTCGGACCTTCAGGGGTTTCGATCGGGCAAATACGGCCATAGTGCGTATTGTGAACGTCGCGAACCTCGAAGCCCGCGCGCTCACGCGTCAGGCCGCCGGGCCCGAGCGCGGAAAGGCGCCGCTTGTGAGTCACCTCGGAAAGCGGGTTCGTCTGATCCATGAACTGGGAGAGCTGGCTTGAGCCAAAGAATTCCTTGACCACCGCGGACACGGGCTTCTGATTGATCAAGTCATGCGGCATCAGGGTTTCGATCTCCTGAATGCTCATGCGTTCCTTGATCGCTCGCTCCATCCGAACCAGACCGATGCGGTACTGGTTCTCGATCAGCTCGCCGACTGCCCGAACGCGACGATTACCGAGATGGTCGATGTCATCGATCGTGCCGCGGCCGTTGTTCAGCTCGCAAAGATAGAAGAGCGTCGAAAGGATATCCTGCTTCGTGAGCGTGGTGGTTTCCTGGGGGACGCCATTGTCGGGGAACTTATAGTTCAGCTTGAGACGGCCCACGCGGGAAAGGTCGTACCGGTCCGCATTGAAGAACAGATTATCAAAAAGCTGCTTCGCGGCTTCGATCGTCGGCGGATCGCCCGGGCGCATGCGCTTATAGATCTCGATCAACGCCTCTTCTGGGCTGGAAACTTTGTCCAGGATCAGCGTCTCGCGAACAAACGCGCCATAACTCAGATTATCGGTATAAATTACCTTGATTTCCTTGACGCCTTTTTCGCGAAGATCCTGAATCTTGGCTTCACTGAGCTCCTGGTTGCACTCCAGAAGAACTTCGCCGGTCTTTTCATCGACGATATCTTCGGAAGCAACACGGCCCAGTACCATTTCCAACGGCACCTCCAGGCGCTTGATCCCGGCGTCCTGAATGCGCTTGATCACGGCTTTCGTGAACTTGCGATTCTTCTTTACGATAGCTTCGCCGGACTTTGGATCGAGAATATCCTCTTCCGCGCGCTGACCGGAAAGGATTTCGAGATCCACGGCCTTGTAATACTTGCCGTCCTTCTCGAGAATCAGCTTCTCGATCTTATAGAAGAAATTCAGAATCTCATGATTCGACATGCCCATCGCACGAAGGACGATGGTCGCCGGAAGCTTTCTCTTCCGATCGATGCGCGCATAAAGCACGTCTTTATGGTCGAATTCGAAGTCGAGCCAGGATCCGCGGTGAGGAATCACGCGAGCAGAATAAAGAATCTTGCCGCTCGAGTGGCTCTTTCCTTGATCATGGTCGAAGATAACGCCAGGAGACCGGTGCAGCTGGCTGACAATGACACGCTCAGTGCCGTTAATGATGAACGAGCCCGCCTCAGTCATGAGGGGAATCTCGCCCATGTAGACTTCCTGCTCCTTGATGTCCCGGATATTGCGGGTGCCCGCTTCGGGATCCACATCATAAACAACCAAGCGAACCGTGATCTTGAGCGGAGCGGCGAAGGTCATGCCACGCTGGCGGCACTCTCCCACATCGTATTTGGGCTTTTCGAGAGTATAGCTCTCAAATTCGAGAGAGGCCGTTTTATTGAAATCCTCGATCGGGAATACCGATTTAAACACAGCCTGAAGGCCGCTGTTATCACGCTTATGGGGCGGGACCTCGGCCTGAAGAAATTTCTCGTATGACTTTCGTTGGAGTTCGATTAGGTTCGGAATCTCCACCGGAGAAGCAATTCGGGTAAAGTCCTTGCGGATGCGGCGGTTTTCCGAAAACAGGGAGGCCATGCTTGCTCCTTATTCGACGGCGACGAGCTTAACTTGCTCTAAACTATTCAACTTTAAGTAATTGGCGAGCGTAGCCCGCCCAACGACTGCGAAGAAAAAACACGACCGCAGCCGCGACCTCCCCCTTTCCGGATTTCCGGAAGGAGAAGAGGCGCGGCGCGATCTTGGAACCAAAGGCTTGAAAAAAGGCGAGCCGATCAAGATCACTTGATCTCGACCTTGGCTCCTTCAGCCTCAAGCTTCTTCTTGATTTCTTCGGCTTCCTGCTTGTTGACGCCTTCCTTCAGGGTCTTGGGAGCGCCTTCGACGAGGTCTTTGGCTTCCTTAAGGCCCAGGCCAGTGATGGCGCGGACTTCTTTGATCACATTGATCTTCTTGTCGCCAGCGACAGAGAGAACAACGGTGAACTCGGTCTTGGCTTCAGCAGCCGGACCAGCGGCGGCGCCAGCAGCGCCCACGGCAGCAACCGCCACAGGGGCAGCAGCAGAGACGCCGAACTTGTTCTCAAGCTCTTTCACAAGCTGAGAAAGCTCGAGGACGGACATATTTTCGATGTAGGAAACAACTTGTTCCTTCGTGATTGCGGTCGACATGATTACCTCATTACTACTAAGTGGCCCGCCGTCATCCTTGACCTTAGGCCTTTGGTTCTTCTAGCAGTTATCCTGACCACTAGCTGATTTATGCGATGTCCTCAAGGGTTGCATCAGCCCTGCGGATTAGCCTTCTTCTTTTCAATAGCGGCCAGCACCGTAACCAAGCTACGGGGCACGGCGGCCAGCACACCAACGAAGTTCGCCACGGGAGCGTTGAGCGTACCCAACATCTTCGCCAGCAAAACTTCTTTGCCCGGGAGCTTGGCAAGTTCCTCGACGCCAGACGCATCGATCTTCTTGCGCCCCATGAGACTCTCTTTGAGCTTGAGCGCCTCGTTGTCCTGGGCAAACTTGTGAATAACTTTTGCGGCCGCGGCCGGGTCTCCAAAGGCAAACGCCACCAGCGTAGGCCCAACAACCCCGTCCATCAGGCTCTTCGCCTCGTCACCCATGTCACCATCTTTGGTAATGATGCGGGCGACATTATTCTTGATGACCTTGACTTCCACCTTGTGGGTGCGCAGCTGGCGACGAAGATCGTCCGCCTGGGTGGCCGTAAGACCCTTATAGTCGGCGAAAATCGCCACCTGGGCCTTATCGAATTTATCCTTCAGCTCGGTAGCCAATGAGGCTTTGTCCGTACGATTCATTTTCGATAACCTCTTAGATCTTGGAACTTAGAGAACACCGGCGACGGTCATCGCGTCGATCGGATCAATAGCGACTCCGGGACTCATCGTGGCCGAAATCGTGATGTTCTTCATATAGGTTCCCTTGCTGGTGGGAGGCTTGGCCTTTGCAAGAGCACCCGCCAGCGCAAGGAAGTTTTCTTTGAGCTTCTGGCTGCCAAAGGATTTTTTGCCGATGACCACGTGGACGATACCCGTCTTTTCAGTCCGATACTCCACCTTGCCGAGCTTCTGCTCCTTGACCGCTTTGGCCACGTCAAAGGTCACGGTGCCTAACTTCGGGTTCGGCATCAATCCGCGAGGACCGAGGATTTTACCGACCTTCGAAACAGCAACCATCATGTCGGGGGTGGCAATCATCTTATCGAATTCTAGCCAGCCGCCCGAGATTTTCTCGATCAGGTCATCCGCGCCCACGATATCTGCGCCCGCGGCTTCGGCCTCTTTAGCCTTATCGCCCTTGGCTAGGACGGCAATGCGAACGGACTTTCCGATCCCGTTAGGAAGGACAAGCGCACCGCGAACCATCTGGTCCGCATGCTTCGGGTCGACACCCAGACTGAAAGCCGCATCTACCGTCTCATCGAATTTCGCAAAAGCGACCTGCGGAAGGAGAGCAAACGCCTCCTCCACCGAGTAACGTTTTCCGACCTCGAGCTTCGCGAAAGCGTCGGAATATTTTTTCCCGTGGTTTCCTACTTTTCTTCTCTTCTCTGCCATTTTTACCTCCGTGGTCCAAACGCCAGCCTGTACCGCGCCGGCTCCCACATTAATGAAATTCTTAATCAGTGACAGTGATGCCGGCGCTGCGCGCGGTGCCTTCAACCGTGCGCATGGCAGCCTCAACACTGCCCGCATTCAGATCTGGCATCTTCAGCTTGGCAATCTCCTCGACCTGCTTCTTGGTCACCTTGCCGACCTTGGTCTTATTGGGTTCGCCCGAGCCCTTTTCGATCTTCGCTGCCTTCAACAGAAGAATCGAAGCAGGAGGAGTTTTGGTGATGAACGTAAAGGAACGATCCGAGTAAACGGTGATAATGACCGGAATGATCATTCCCTTTTGATCCTGCGTCTTGGCATTGAATGCCTTGCAGAACTCCATGATGTTCACGCCGCGTTGACCGAGCGCCGGCCCAACGGGAGGAGCAGGGTTCGCCTGTCCGCCAGGAATTTGAAGCTTGATCTGACCAACTACCTTTTTTGCCATAAGTGGCCCCTCTTAACACAGGCCTTTAAATTTTTTCAACCTGAATAAAATCAAGTTCGACCGGGGTCGACCGGCCGAAGATACTGACAAGCACCTTGACCTTGCCCTTATCCGGATTGACGTCCTCTACCACGCCGTTGAAGTTGGAGAACGGTCCATCGATAACCCGTACGTTTTCACCTTCAGCGAAGGAGATCCGGGGACGCGGCTTGGCCTGGCCCTCGGCAATCCGATTGGTCATCTTCTGGACATCGCTTTCCGGAACTGGCACCGGCTTAACTTTGTCGCCTACGAAACCTGTAATCTTGGGAGTGTTCTTGACGATATGCCAGGTCTCGTCATTAAGAACCATTTTCACCAGGATATATCCCGGGAAAAAACGACGCTTAGTCGTCTTTTTCTGGCCTTTCACCAGCTCGATGACATTTTCCTCTGGAACGATAATCTCGGCAAAGAAAGGCTCCTTCTTCGCCGACCGGATCCGCTCCTCGAGCGCGAGCTTCGCCTTATGCTCGTAGCCCGAATAGGTGTGGACTACGTACCAGCACATTTCGCCCGCTGTTTGTTGCGCTTGCATCTCGGTCACGTGCAACTCCTCTCCTTAGAGAACCCACTTAAGAAGGGTCGTCCAGAAATAATCCAGAAGCCCCAGAATCAATCCCGAGACGATCACCATGACGATTACGACCAGAGTTGCTGAGGTCGTCTCTTTCTGAGTCGGCCAGGTCACACGGGACAATTCCACCATGACCTCGTTCATAAACTGGTTCGCCTGCTCGTGCCGGTAAAGCACGAAAAAAAGGATCCCGCCTATAACGAAGGAGACCCCACGAAGAATCAAGTCAATGTTCCGAACTCGGGCCTCAAGGTCATAAGCGCCAGCGAACTTGGCCGCCAACGCAAAAACCACATAGCCCACGAGCGCCGCTAGCGCCAGATAGCTCAAGTTCACCCATTTTTGATATTGGCTTTCCATACTCGACTCAGCTCGCTTCAGGGACGTTTGCCACTTAGTACCAGGATTTGGCAGGGCAGGAGGGATTCGAACCCCCAACCCGCGGATTTGGAATCCGCTGCTCTACCATTGGAGCTACTGCCCTACGCTAAACCTTATTTGCCTTCCCGGTGAGCGGTGTGCTTCCGGCAGAACTTGCAGTATTTTTTAAACTCAAGCTTGTCGGTCGTCTTTTGCTTGTTCTTGGTGGTCGAATAATTCTTCCGTTTGCACTCGGTGCAATCCAGACTGACGATCACGCGCATAAAAACAACTTCTTTCTAGGCTGCGCGAACCCATGTTCGCGTCGATCACCGGCCATTCTGCCAGCGACTGCCTTATTTGAGGGCCGCTTTTCACGGCCCCATCACATCCGACGACGAAACTCACGCCGTCCCTATCCGCGACTCCCGGAGGAACCGCAACCTCCAAACGGGGGAGAAGCACTCGCCCCTCCCCCTTCGGAAGTCAACTACACACCAATTACTCGATAATCTCTGCCACGACGCCCGCACCAACGGTACGACCGCCTTCGCGAATGGCGAAACGCAGCTCTTTTTCCATGGCGATCGGAGTAATCAGCTCCACCTCGATCGCAACGTTGTCGCCGGGCATAACCATCTCGACGTTCTGCGGAAGCTTCACGACACCCGTCACGTCCGTCGTACGGAAGTAGAACTGAGGGCGATAGCCATTGAAGAACGGCGTATGACGGCCGCCTTCTTCCTTGGTCAGGATGTAAGCCGAACCCTTGAACTTCTTGTGCGGAGTAACGCTGCCGACGTGAGCGAGAACCTGGCCGCGCTCGACCTCTTCTTTTTTCGTTCCGCGAAGGAGGGCGCCGATGTTGTCGCCAGCCTCGCCTTGATCAAGGAGCTTGCGGAACATCTCGACGCCGGTAACGACCGTCTTCGTGGTCGGACGAAGGCCGATGATCTCGACTTCCTCGCCAACCTTGATCACGCCACGCTCGACGCGGCCGGTGACGACCGTACCACGGCCGGAAATCGAGAACACATCTTCGACCGGCATCAGGAACGGCTTGTCCTTTTCACGCTTCGGCTGAGGAATATAGCTGTCGCAAGCTTCCATCAGCTTCACGATAGCCTGCTCGCCGAGCTCGCCAGCATCACCTTCCATCGCCTTGAGGGCGGAACCGCGGACGACCGGAATCTGGTCGCCAGGGAACTTGTAGGAGGTCAGCAGCTCGCGGACTTCCATCTCGACGAGGTCGAGCAGTTCCTTGTCGTCAACCATGTCACACTTGTTCATGAAAACAACGATCGCAGGAACACCGACCTGACGAGCAAGAAGGATATGCTCGCGGGTCTGGGGCATCGGGCCGTCAGCGGCCGAGACCACCAGGATAGCGCCGTCCATCTGGGCGGCGCCGGTGATCATGTTCTTCACATAGTCGGCGTGGCCAGGGCAATCAACGTGCGCATAGTGGCGGTTAGCCGTCTGATACTCGACGTGCGTCGTGTTGATCGTGATGCCGCGCTCCTTTTCCTCAGGAGCGTTGTCGATCTGATCATAGGCGCGCGCCTGAGCCAGACCTTTCTTCGCGAGCACCGTGGTGATCGCGGCGGTCAGCGTCGTCTTTCCGTGGTCAACGTGGCCGATCGTCCCGATATTGCAATGGGGCTTCGACCTTTCAAATTTCTCTTTCGACATATACCTCTAGGCCTCCGAGTTGTTTGGTTAGGTTAGAATTTTGCCGGAACCTAAAACCGGCATTTTAAAACTGGAGCTCTTGATGGGATTCGAACCCATGACCTCTCCCTTACCAAGGGAGTGCTCTGGCCAACTGAGCTACAAGAGCGTTCCTACCACAATTACCTAACGAAAAAAGCAGTCTTTACCCGCATGCTCGCCGATTTTCAACCCTTGTGAGGCTGAAATCGACAAACTGAATCACGGCCTAGGCGTATCCACTTCCGAAAACAACTCAAAGTGGAGCGGGAGACGGGGCTCGAACCCGCGACCCTCAGCTTGGAAGGCTGATGCTCTAGCCAACTGAGCTACTCCCGCACGCCTTATTAACCGTTCCGAAACATGTCGATCGCAATGGAGGATGGTGGAGAGAGAAGGATTCGAACCTTCGAAGGCATAAGCCGCCAGATTTACAGTCTGGTCCCTTTGGCCGCTTGGGTATCTCTCCCCGCTTAAATCTTCATCACTTTCAACCTATATGCCGCCGCGACTCCGTATATCCCTTTGTTTACCGGTGCACTCGGCACCGATTCCCCAATCTCCCGGGAGAGCAGAGTCTTTGGCTATCCTCTGCTACCTCGATCGCACCTCAATGAATTCGAAGCACAATGAAGAATGGAGCTGGAGAAGGGACTCGAACCCACGACCTGCGGTTTACAAAACCGCTGCTCTACCAACTGAGCTACTCCAGCCCGGATCATCTCCGCGCCAGTAGGCTGTGATTTTTCGATTTGCTTGGGGCAAAAGCAAAAAATCAAAGACAGACTAGCCCATACGGCTTTGCGCCAGCGTATAGGCTTTGGAAATTTCCATCGTTTGATCCAAAAGTCAACGAGCAATCAGAAGATGGAACGATTTTTTTGAAGGCAAATCGAGGGAAAGGCTCATTGACATCCCCAGACAAGCCGGGCAAAGCTGTTCGTCTATGAAAAAATACATCTTCCCGTTATTTTTGGTTTTTATCAGTTCTTTTTCGAACACTGCCTTTGCGCAGAGCAAGAAGAAGTCGATTTCAGAGCCCCCCATGCAATCTGACTCGAGCCAGTTCTACAGCTCTTCTTCCACGAAGACGGGATTGGGCCTAGCGTCGGCCGAGGCCTTCACCGGTGCAAGCAGCTCGCTGGTTGCACTGATCCGATTCGATGAGAAGGACGCGATTCAAGCCTACCTGAGCCTTCCCTCGACCAGTCCGTTCACTTTCTCCGTCGGTGGCATCTATAAGCACACCGTGACGGAGACACCCCAGGGAGCTGGCTTGCATCTGGGCGGCGGCCTCTCGCTCGGCACGTTCTCCAAAACCGGCGTGGCTGGCATCGACGTCTCTGATCTGATCAGCGCCGCGGGCGGGACGGGAATCGGCAGCAGCACGGGTTTCGCGCTGCGACTCTCCGGTGTGGCCGGGCTTCATTTCCCGCTGGCCGTCGCCTCCAAAGTCATGGTGCATCTGGACGGAGGACCGACCTTTTCGCTTCTCGATGGAAACGCCGGCTTTGAGATCGGCGCTCATTCGATGCTTCTCGGAGTCAGCGTCGTTTACATGCTTTAAACGGAGTTTACAGAGCCCCCGGAGAAATCCGGGGGCTTTTTTATTGGAGCGAAGCGAGGCGCGAAACCAGTATTCCCGCCGCCACGGAGACGTTCAAAGAAGTCACCTGCCCCTTGGGCGGCACGCTGCATACGAGGTCGCAAGCTTCCTGAGTCAGACGGCGCATTCCCCGTTCCTCATTCCCGAGAACGAGCAGCCAGGGGCGGTCCGCCTTTATTGAAAGAAAATTTTCACGCGCGTGTTCTGAGGTTCCGAGAATCCATAGCCCCGCTTCTTTCGCGGCTTCGAAGGCGCGCTGCAGGTTCACCTGCAGCGTAAAAGGAACGTATTCCAGCCCACCGCACGCGACATCGTAGACCGTTCCGGAAAGGGGCGCCGAGCGCTCCTGGGTCAGGACAATCCCTTCGATTCCGAAAAAAGAGGCAGTCCTGAAAATCGCGCCCACGTTCTGCGGATCCTGCAAGGAATCCAATGCGAGCCAAATTCCTTTTCCGCCTTTGCGCTCGGACGCTCCGGTGAAAAGCTGCTCCACGGGGATTCCGGCCCGCTCCTGGACGAGCGCATGGCTCGCGCTGATACGCCCGGCCTCCGGCGCGCCATTCTGCGAGCGACTGCCCCCGCGTGGCCCTGGAGCCGACCCTCCTCGAGGGGCCGAGGTGATGCGGATCGAATGTTCGCGGGCTAACTTGATGACTTTCGTCCAGGGATCGGTAGGACCGGCGCGCTCCGCTTCAGAGGCCGTGCCGGACAAAATGACTTCGATCACGTGCTGAGGGCGAGTTTCCAAGGCCGCGAGAATACTGTGCGGGTTGCGAATCTGGAGATTAGGCACAAATGCAACTTAAGCTGAAATCGCGGCGTCGGAAAGCTCTTTCAAGATGCTCTCGGCCACCTCGCGCGGTCTCGGGCTTTCGATGATCGGACGTCCGACCACGATCGCGTCAGCTCCGGCGACCCTGGCCTGCCCCGGGGTCATGATCCGAGCCTGGTCATCGGCGGAGAAGCCCGCCGGCCGGATTCCCGGGACGACGGTAAAAAGCGACGGATACTGCTTGCGAATCATCCCGAGTTCGACCGCGGAACAGACCACGCCGTCGGCGCCCCAAGCGGTCGCATGCTCGATCAGGCCCGCGACGGAATCGTCAGGGGTGGCCGCATGTCCAGTCAGAGCCTTCGTGATCTCCGCCCAACGGACATCGTCAAAGGAGGTCAGCACGCTGACGCCCAGTATCCGGGGGCGAAGGAGATCGATTTCGGCCAGGACCTCTGCCGCGGCTTTCACCATGGTGCTTCCGCCGCTGAGGTGCAACGTGAACATCTCGACCTTGAGCAGCGCCGCTTGCTGTGCAGCGCGCGCAACCGTATTCGGAATGTCGTGGAGCTTGAGATCCAGGAAGACGCGGCATTTCCTATGAACGAGCTCCCGCACGACCTCAGGCCCGCCCGAGATGAATAGCTCGAGCCCCACTTTGAAGACGACCGGGAGCCCTTGAAGCTGATCAACCAGTTCCATCGCCCGGTCCGGGCGGGGATAATCCAGAGCTACGATCAGGTCCGTATTGCGGGTGAGATTCACCGAGAGCTCCTTGTCGCTAGGGTCGGGTTTAATCACGGGTCAGTGCTCTATCGCCGCGAGGCTCAATAGCTCCTAGCAAAAATCGCGCGAACGTTGGCCCGACTTCCGCCACAAACCATGCAACCTCCGGCCTCGTGAATGGGTTGATAAGCGTCATCCAGCGGAAGACAGCGGATCGTGGCCTTGGTTTCCTCTTTTACCTTCGCCTCGCAATCCTTGCTTTGGCACCAGGGCGCGACGAAAAACCCGCCCTTTTCCTCGATATCCCGGGAAAACTGTCCATAGGTTTCTACGCGCTGCGTGGAAGCGTCACGGAAGGACCGCGCCTTCTCGAGCAGGTCCTTTTGCATGGCCTCGAGCATTTCAAGAACCTTCTGTCTCGCTCCGTCGAGAGAGACGAACTCCTTCTTGCCAAGATCCCGCCGGGTCATCACGACCTGCCCCTTTTCGAGATCACGTGGTCCGAGTTCGATCCGGACAGGAGTGCCCAACAGCTCATGTTCGTGGAATTTCCAGCCCGGCTGTTTGGACTCGTCCTTGTCCACGAGCACCCCGACCTCGTAGGGAAGCTCCGAGCGACGACCCGCATCCCGGATCCCGGCGGCGAGACTTTCGGCCGCTTCGATGATGGCCGCCTTGTTCGGGGCGTTGCCCATGATCGGAACGATCACGACATGCGTGCTTGCCAGCCTCGGCGGGAGCACGAGCCCCTTGTCGTCCGAATGGGTCATGATCATGCCGCCGATCAGGCGCGTCGAAACTCCCCAACTCGTCTGATGGACGACCTTCTGCTTGCCGTCCTTGTCGAGGAACATCGTGTTGAAGGCTTGAGCGAAGTTCGTCGAGAGATTATGGGAGGTACCGGCCTGAAGCGCCTTTTTGTCCTGCATCATGGCTTCGATGCAGTAGGTGCGCAAGGCGCCCGCGAACTTCTCGCTCTCGCTCTTGAGTCCCGGAACGACGGGCATCGCTAGCACCTCCTCGGCGAACGATGCGTAAACTCGCAGCATCTGGCGGGTTTCTTCCTCCGCTTCCTCCGGGGTGGCATGGCAGGTATGGCCCTCCTGCCACAGGAATTCCGTCGTGCGCAGGAAAAGGCGAGTCCGCATCTCCCAACGAACGACGTTCGCCCATTGATTGATCAGCAGCGGCAGATCCCGGTAGGACTGGATCCATTTGGCGAACATGCTGTTGATGATCGTTTCGGAAGTAGGCCGGACAACGAGCTTTTCCTCGAGGTCCTTGGCTCCCGCGTAGGTCACCACCGCGCATTGCGGTGCGAAGCCTTCGACGTGCTCGGCTTCTTTTTTCAAAAAGCTTTCGGGAATGAAAAGCGGGAAATACGCATTGCGAACGCCGGTTTCCTTGATCCGTCGATCAAGGTCCTTCTGGATCTGCTCCCAGATCGAGTAGCCGTTCGGTCGGATCACCATGCATCCTTTGACCGGGCTGTAATCAGCCAGCCGGGCCTGGATCACGATGTCCTGATACCATTGGGAAAAGTCCTGGGCGCGAGGAGTGATTTTTTCTGCCATGTTCCAGAACTTATATGATGCCGGAACCTCGGCGGCAAGAGCCTAACGGGGAAGCTCCACGATGAATACCGAGCCCTTGCCCAACTCGCTTTCGACCCAGATCCTTCCGCCGTGGGCTTCGACGACCTGCCGGGCAATATAAAGCCCAAGTCCGAGACCGCTGATTTTTTTTGAGGTATCCGCTCGCTCGAAACGCTCGAAAATGCGCAGATGGAGCTCGGATGGGATCCCTTTGCCATGGTCCGCCACCTTCAGCCGCACCAAGGCGCCAGAAGGGTCCGGCTCCAGCTGCAGGGAAACCGGTTTGCCATCTCCGTACTTCAAGGCGTTACTCACCAGGTTGGTGATCACCTGGTCGAGCCGGGCAGGATCCCAGTTCCCGACAATCGGAGTGGAGGCCTGAAGCGCGATCGGGACGGGCAGCGGGCGGAACCGCTCGACCACGTCTCCGGCGAGCTTCACGATATCGGTCGGGACCTTGCTCATGGTCTGCTTACCGAGCCGGATCTGCGCCAGGTCCAGGAGATCGTCGAGAAGCTCCTTCAGGCGGCGGCTCTGGCGTTCAGCGGCCTCCGCCATTTTCGAGCTCTTTTCCAGCACGGCCCGAAGCTCATGCTCCGCACCGACCTTCTGGGTGCGGACGAGATCCCTGCGCAGCAGCTGGAGCTGCAGGAACAGCGCGGTAAGCGGGGTTTTCATTTCGTGGGAAGCGATCGAAACGAATTCGTCACGCGCCTGGACGGCTTCATTGAGGCGGAACTCGACGCCTTTCATCTCGGTCACATCGTGCCAGACGGCGGCCGCTCCATAGATGTCCCCGCTTTTCGAGCAGAGAGGAGTAGCCGAGACCTGAATGAACCGTTCGCGCCGCTGCCCATCCATGATGCGTACGCATTGCCCGGTCACGACCTCGCCCCGCAGGGCGCGGCTCGAGGGCAGGCCTTCCACTTCCAGGAGATTGCCGTCCAGATCGCGGGCGACGGTCCATTTCGACATTTCCGCGCGTGAAACGCTCAACGGGTTGAAGCCGCAAACCTCGATCGCCGCGGGATTGGTGCGGATCGGGAAACCATCCCGGTCATAAACGAGAATCGGGTCCTTGATCGCCAGGAGAAGGCCTTCGAGCTGATCGAGGAGCTCGTGGCGCTCCCTTTCCATCTGCAGGCGCTCCGTCACATCCGAAAAAGTGACAACCGCTGCCGCGATTCGGCCCTTCTCGTCGAAGATGGGATTGGAAGACTGCTCCGTCACCAGGGATGAGCCGTCCGGCCGCCGGATCGGGAGTATCGCATCCTTGACCGCCTCGCCGCCGAGCGCGCTTCGCAAAGGCCCGCCTTCGCGATTGAGCTGGGAAAGTTCTGCTCCGAGCGCCGCCTTTACCGCCTCATTGGTCCAGACCAGCTCACCGGTCGGGCCGTCGGCGATCGCCACGGCCACCGGAAGCCGCCGAATCACCGTCTCGAAAAGGTCACGTTCGGTCTGGAGCTGATGCGCGACTTCGCGCAGCCGTTCCTGGAACTCATTGCTCGCGGTGGCATCCATCACGAGTCCCAGGATTCCGATCAGAGCCCCTCCGCTCGAATAAAGCGGGAAATAGACCGCCATCCAGCATCCCGAACGACGGGCATCGCAGATGGATTCCGAATAGACCTCCATCATTGTCGTCGGCCGGCCGGTATTCATGGCCGCTTCCATCGCCTGACGAAGCTTCGGAGCGAAACGCGGAACGATCTGCTCGAGCGTCCCGCCGAAATGGGCCTCGAGCGGAATCCCGTTCATGCTCGCGCAGGCGTCGTTGACGAACTGGTACCTGAGCTCGCGGTCCAGGATCGCGATCCCGACGGGACTCTCGCGCAGGAGCTTCCAAGCCGGCAGCTCCTGCAAAAGCACTCTCACGTGCCTTGAAAAACGAGTAAAAAAGCACTCATAGGGAACCCGTTCCCGGAAGCGAGGTATCGCGATCAGCTCCTGCCCGGAGGCGCCCTCCCGCAGCGCGCGCTCGAAGTTCCGGGCAAGCGACAGCGCCACTCCTTCCGAAAGACCCAGGGTCTGCAGCCAATCCTGGCCGAGGACGCCGGAGATCCCGCTTCCGAAGGCCGCAAGGGCCGCACGGTTGGCGTAGGCGATCCTGCCTTCGCCATCGATCAGGAACTGGATCCCGGGAGCCTCGAAAAAAAGAGCCTCGAAGTCCATTTCCGACGTTTTTCGCGCGTTTCCAGCCCGATCACCGCTCGACGTGCCGTTCGGGTCGCATTCTGGGTGTGAAGGATCAAACGTTTCCATTGGGAATAATTCCACGAAGCCACTTGATTCGCCTTTCTTGGGCGAGTTGTCAAGCCTTTGTGAAGATCCTGGGATCTCAATCCCTTCCTTCTATTCCATAGGATTTGATCTTGCGATGGAGGTGACTTCGCTCGATGCCGAGAACCTGGGCGGCCTTCGAGATGTTCCAATCCAGTTCCCTGAGGGTCCTCAGGATGAACTCCTTCTCGAACTCCTGCCGGGCGTCGCGAAGGTTCCTCGCCTGGCTTCCGGCGACCGCCTCGGGCTCCAACACCGCGGTCAAGGCCTCGTCCTTGAGATGCCCCAGCAGCGAGGCGGCCGAAATCGGCTGGTGAGCCTCGGAATCCGGGGCCAGAATCACCAGACGTTCAATGAGATTTCGAAGCTCCCGGACGTTCCCGGGCCAGCTGTACGACCCCAGCATCGAGAGTGCCTCGGGCGCGAGCTCGCGCGAAGGACGCCCATGGGCCGCACAGAACTCCTTCAGGAAATGATTCGCCAAGACAGGGATGTCCTCCCTGCGCTCCCGCAGCGGGGGAATGACAAAAGGAATTACATTGAGGCGATAGAAGAGATCCTCGCGGAAACCGCCCTTCTGGATCTCCGCCTTGAGATCCTTGTTGGTCGCGGCGACGACCCGCACGTCCACGGATATAGTCTGGGCCCCGCCCACGCGCTCGAACTTCTGTTCCTGCAGGATGCGAAGGATCTTGGCCTGAGTTTTCATGGACATGTCGCCGATCTCATCCAGGAAGAGGGTTCCGCCGTTCGCGAGATCGAACTTGCCTCGCCGAAGCTGCGTCGCCCCGGTGAAGGCTCCCCGCTCATGGCCGAACAGCTCGCTTTCGATCAGCTCCTCCGGAATCGCCGCGCAGTTCACTTCGATGAAAGGCTTGTTATATCGGGGCGAAAGCGCATGAATCCCGTGAGCCACGAGCTCCTTGCCTGTGCCGTTCTCCCCCGTGATGAGAACGGAGCCCGTCGTCGGGGCCACCCGGCGGATGAGCTCCTGGATCTGCTTCATCTGGGGGCTTTCGCCCACCAGGGTGCGGGCCTTCTGGACTTGCCTGCGAAGCGCCCGGTTCTCGCGCGCGAGGTCCTGGACGCTCGTCGCATTCTGGAGCAGGACGAGGATCCTTTCGAGTGAAAGCGGTTTCTCGACGAAGTCGAAAGCACCCAGCTTTGTGGCCCGAACCGCGGTTTCGATGTTGCCATGGCCGGACATCATCACCACCAGGAGATCCGGCCACTCCGCTTTGATCAGCCGGAGCGTCTCGAGCCCGTCCATCTCCGGCATCCAGATGTCCAGTAGGACCACGTCGGGGCGTTCGGCTCGGATGGCGTCCAGGCCTTCCTTACCGGAGGCGGCCACGTTGACCCGATAACCCTCGTCACCCAAAGCGCCCGTGAGGGACTGCCGGATGGAGGCCTCGTCATCGATAACCAGAACCAGGCGAGACATAGTTCAGACCCCCTTCGGATGCTTCGCGGTTACGGGAAGCTCGATCAAGAACCGGGTACCATCGCCCGGCGTCGAATGCACGCGGATGAAGCCGTCGTGATCGTTCACGATGCGCTTGGCGATGGCCAGGCCGAGCCCCGTACCTTCCTTCTTCGTTGAAAAATAGGGTTCGAAAACCCGGTTTCTGACCTCCTCCGACATTCCCGGCCCATTGTCCTCGACCTCGATGACCGCCATCCTCAACTGCTCATTGTAATGCGTGGAGATCTGGACCGCCGGGCGCGATGCCTTCTGCGCGTTCTTGAGCGCGGCTACCGCGTTGTCGAGCAGATTGATGAGCACCCGCTTGATCTGGTCGCGGTCGAATTCGAAGACCGGCAGCTTGGACTCGGCGGAGACCCGGAAATCGATCTCGCCGTGGGCTTGCCGATAAAGCGCGACCACCTCGCCCAGAGCCGCATTGAGCTCGTGCGGCGCGGGAGAAACCTCCGGGAAACGCGCGAAATTCGAGAACTCGTTGACCATCTCCTTGAGCTCGTCGGTGTGCCGGATGATCGTCTCGGTGCATTCCTGCAAAAGCGCGCCGTCGCGACCGCGGAAGTCGCCGAGACGGCGCTGCAGACGCTGGGCCGAGAGCTTGATCGGCGTGAGCGGATTCTTGATCTCATGCGCGATCCGACGCGCGACCTCGCGCCACGCCATCTCCCGCTGTCCCTTGATGAGATGGGTCAGGTCATCGATGACGGCGACCACGCCCCAATCCGTCTCGCTCTCGCGCAACGGCGTGACGAGAACCGAGAGGACCCTCATGCTCTCGCCATCCCGGAAGTTCCACTGGGTGGCCTCGATGACGGCCGAAGGTGTCGTCAGATGACCGAATGCGCGGCGGATCGCCTCCGCCAGCGGCAGTGTCTCGCCCTGGAGCGCCTCCGGATAAGCCTGGGAAAGCACCTGCTCGGAACGCAGGCGCAGCAGCCTCGAAGCGGCCTGATTGAAGGTGGTGATCCGCCCCCGGCTGTCGACCGCGACGACACCCGTGCCGATATTGCCGAGGACCGCCTCGAGCTGCAGTCGGCGCCGCTCCAGGTCCGCGCCGGCCTGGACCAGCCGCTCGCGGTTTTCGCGCAGGTCGCGCGTCATCTTGTTGAACGACTGCACGAGCACGGCGATCTCGTCCTGGCCCGAAGGCGTGATCGTGATGTCCAGGTTGCCGCCGCCCACCGCCTGGGCTCCATGAACCAGGCGTTCGACGGGCACCGTCAGCTCCCGTGCCATGTAAAGCCCCACCCAGATCGCCACGATGATGAGCACAAGCGTGATCATGATCAGGATCACCAGATAGGTGCGCTTCATCGGATATTTCAGCGGATTGATATCCTTGTAATCATCGAAGACGCTTGCGATCTCGTCCACCTTGTTGACGAGGCTCACGGGAATGTACGCGTTGACCACGACGACCCCCACGATCGGGCGGTCCGCATGCGAGGCGGCCCGCACGGGCACGAGGCATCGAATGAGATCGCCCGCGCCCACATGCTGGATCACCGATACCTGCTCGCCCGCGAAGGCCTTGTCCAGCCGGTCAAGGGGTAGCCTCGGGTAAAAACCCGGCCCAGGGCTCCCCTGCTGCTCCCGCTCGTCGAGATAGCGTTCCTCGAGCGGATCCGGATAGAACTCCACGGCGTCGAGCGCGAGGAGCTCCCGCTGGCTCGAAAGGAAAGCCGCGATCCACTGGTGCATCGGACGAGTGAAGGCCAAGCGCTCGGCCTCGGCCAGCGCTTCAGCGGTGATCCGCTTTCCGATGCCCGCCGCCAGGTGCTCGGCGAAGTGCATCGCGGTCTGGTCGGTGTTCCGGTAATAGGTGCGCGTGATCTCCAGCGACGCCTGCAACGTGTTCTGGATCTTGAGCGAGAACCACTTGTCGAAGCTTGAGTTGATGTAAAGCGCCGAAATCGCGAAGAGAACCAGGGTAGGAATGATCGAGAAGGCCAGGAAGGAGACGACCAGCTTGGTCTTGAGGCGCGAACCCAGGACCTCGCGCCGTCGCTCGAGAAAAAGCTTCCCGATATTGCGCGCGACGAGCCAGACCATCGCGATCAGGAGGATGATATTGATGTTCAGGAGGCCGAAGAAGAAGATCGAGTTGACGAACGGGAGCGTCGTCGACAGCTTCGTGAGCCGGAACTCCGCGATCGTCAGGACGACAAAAAGAACGCCGAGAAACGCGATCGCGATGAGCTCGCGCCGGCGCTTCCGGCGCTCGCGGGCGTCCAGCGGTGACGGCACAGGATCCAGAAGGCTCAACTGCTCGGCCATTCCCTCTTGTCGCACAACCCGGCGCCGGGCTCAACCTCAGGCGTAGGAATAGACCTCGACCCGGTCTCGTCCCCCCTGCTTCGCCGAGTGGACCGCTTCGAGACCGATCCTGAGGAGATCCTGGATACCCTGCTCTCCCTGCTCGTAGCTCAGGCCCGCGGCGCCGACGGAACAGGTAAGCCGGACGGCCTTCGCCATGCCTGACCTGCCGCCGGACTCCGCGGGATTTTCCAGCGGCTGCGAGCGGATGGAGTCGCGGATCCGCTCCGCGAGGTACTCGGCCGTCGCCAGATCGGTCTCCACAAGTAGGACGAGGTACTCGTCCCCGGCCACATGCCCGACGATGTCCATCGAGCGGACGCAGGACTTGATGCGTTTACCGGCCTCGCGAAGCACGTAATTGCCGAACGGAAACCCGGACTCACGGTTCACCACGGCAAACCCGTCGAGATCCACGGCAAGAAGGGAGATCGGCTTGCGGAAGCGACGGGCCCGCAGGATCTCCTCCTCCGCTTTGCGATAGAACGATTGGAAGTTCAGAAGTCCCGTCACGGGATCGAGGCTCGCGAGCTCCTCGATCCGATGGGTCGCGCGCCGGAGAGAATCCTGCACCTCCTTGAGCTTGAGCATGGTGCGGATCCGCGCGGCCAGCTCCTGCGGGCGGAAGGGCTTCGTCAGGTAGTCGTCGGCGCCGGCCTGCAGGCCGCGGATGACGTCCTCGAGCGAGTTGTTCGCCGAGACCAGGACGATCGAAACATAATTCTCCGGGCTCGACGCGCGCACCTTGGCTATCAGGTCCAGCCCCGAGGAACCCGCGAGATTGACATCGAGCAGGAGGAGGTGGGGCTTCCAGGCTTTCACCCGGTGCAGGGTCCCGTCAGCGTCGTTGGCCCCCTGAACGTTGTGCGACTCCTGCGAGAGAAACTGGGTCATGAGCTCCACGTTATCCCGATCATCGTCAACGACCAGTACACGAGCCATTACTCACTCCTTTGCGGTCTTCTCTTCGATCATCTCGAGCATTGCCCGGGCCTCCGCATGGTCCGGCTGTATTTCCAGGGTTCTCTCGAACTCGGATTTCGCGAACGGCAGATAGCCCTTCTTGTTATAGAGCCGGCCGAGGAAAAAATGCACGTCGGCATGAAAGCTGAGCTGCCGGGTCGCGATCTGCAGCAGCTGGATGGCCTTGTCCAGCCATCCGATCTGCTCGTAGGCGGCGGCGAGACGAAGGTACGCGGCCACGCTGTTGGGATTGGATTCCAGCGCCTTCTTGTAAAAAGGAAGCGCCGACTCGACGCCCTTGGTCTTGACGTACACATCCCCGAGACCGCGCAGGGCGAGGTCGAAATCGGGATCCAGCGCCAGCGCGCTCTCGAATTTCCCCTGCGCCGGCTTGAGATAGCCGCGCTCCAGGTCCTTCAAGCCGTCCAGGCTGAGCTGCCGCACCTGTCCACGCACCCGGGTGCGCTCGAGCAACGTGGTGACGCGCCCGCGCAGCTCCTCCGCCCGAAAAGGCTTAAGCAGGTACTGATCCACGTTGGCCCGGGCGGCCTGGAGCACCTTGATGCGTTCGAGCGAGCTCTGGCTCGTGATCATGAGGAAAGGGATTTCAGCGAGCTTCGGGTTCGACTTGCAGGATTGAAGCAGGTCGACGCCGCTCATTTCGGGCATTTCCCAGTCGGAGACGATCAGGCCGACCTTTGAGGCGTTGCGCGCGAGATATTCAAGCGCCGTCTTGCCTTCCGAGAGCGCGCGGACCTCCCTGAACCCCATCTGCTGGAGATACTCGACCACCATCTCCCGCGCATCCGGATCGTCATCGACGACCAAGGCTTCCTTCTGCGGGCCATGCACCGCGACCGAGAGGACCTTCTCGATCTTGTCCTTCAGAAGATCCCCGCGGAACGGCTTGATCAGGTAGGCGTCGACCAGGCTCTCGGCCGCCAGGATCACCTTTTCGGATTCATGGGAGATCGGGCTGGTCACGATCAAGAACGGAATATGCGCGCGCGTCGGGTGCGAGCGCACCCGCTGCAGCAGGGTGATCCCGTTCATCAGCGGCATGTCCCAGTCCGAAACGATGAAATTGATCGTGCCGTCGCGCTCGAGCAGCCGGATGCCCTCGGCGCCGTCGGAAGCCTGGGTGATCCGGCCGGCGCCCATGGCCTGGAGGTACTCGACGATCGCGGCACGGCTGTCGGCATCGTCATCGACGACCAGGAAGTGCTGCTTGCCGAAATCGTCGCCGGCGGCCATCACAGCGAGCGGACGGGAATCCAGATGGTGAATTCCGTCCCCTTCCCCAGCTCGGTGGCGACGGAAAGCTCGCCTCCATGCGCATCGACGATCTGCTTGGAAACCGAAAGTCCGAGCCCGCTTCCACGGTCGCCCTTTGTCGTAAACGCGAACTCGAAGATCCGGGGCAGTACCTCCGGAGGGATTCCCGTGCCCGTATCCGCGATGCGGGCCACGACGCCGGGCGTTCCGTCGGTGCCCTTCCGCTCCTCGATAGTCGCCGTGATGCGGCCGCCCTGCGGCATGGCGTGGGTCGCGTTGATCAGCAAATTCAGGAAGACCTGGGCGAGCCCGCCGCTGTCCAGCTTCACGGGAGGAATCGGCGATAGACGCTTCTCGACGTTGACGGAGTATTTTGCGAGCTCATGGCCGATCAGCGAAAGCGCCTCCTCGAGGGAGGCCGTGAGATCCGCCATCTGGAAAACCGGCTCCGCCTTGGAGAAGGACTGCAGATTGCGGACGATCACGGCGGCGCGCTCGGCCGCCCTCATCGATACCTGCAGGTGCTCGTGGATCTTGGCGACATCCGTGCTGAGCAGGGCGAGATCCGTCTTGCCGATGATCCGAAGCAGGATATTCCCGAACTCGTGGCCGATTCCGCGCGCGACCTGCCCGACCGCCGCCATCCGCTCCGCCTGGAGGATCTGACGGTTCATGACCTCGATCTGGCGCCTGCGGTTCCAGGCGGCGATCATCTGCCGCGCCTTCTGGACGATTTCACCCTGCGTGAACGGCTTGTTCAGGTAATCCCATTGGTCCTTGAACTCCTCGCCGAAGATCTGATTGATCTCCTCGACGGTCCGGTCGTGGTAAGCCGTGACGACCACGCAGTGAATCTCCGGGTCCATGGCCTTGATCGCCTGGATCGTGGAAAGGCCGTCCATGCCGCCTTCGAGCTTGACGTCGAAAAAGCCCGCGGCGATGCGACGCCCGGCCTTCAGCTCCGTCTCGGCGATCCGAACCGCCTCCTCTCCCGAATGCGCGACCAGGAGCTCATAGGCCTCATCGGGCGAGGGCCCCGGTCCGGTAACGGGCCTCTCGCCGGACGCGGACTGGCGCGAGCTCCTTCGGACCGCCGCGGCTTCGCGAGGGCGGAGGAAATCAACGTATCCTTTCACGGTCTCGGGCTCGTCATCGACGATGATGATCGTGCGGTTCTCTTTCATGTTCGCGACTCAAGTGTATCATGGTACGGCGGGGAACCAGACCAGAAAGGTCGTTCCTTCGCCTTCCGCCGTTTTTTCCACCTCGATATCCCCGCCAAACGCCCGAACGAGCCGACGGCTGATGCTCAATCCCAGGCCTGTGCCTTCTTCTACTGTCTTTGTCGTGAAGGTCGGCTCGAAGATCCGCGCCAGGTCGCCCTGCGGGATGCCCGTGCCGTTGTCGCTGATCCGCACCTCGACTCGCGCGCCCGCTTCCGCGTTCGCGCGCCGGGTGGCTATGCGGATCTCCCCGGCCCGCCGATTGGCGGCTGAAACCGCCTGCAGCCCGTTGCGCACGAGATTCGAGAAGACCTGGACCAGTTCGTCGCGATCCGCGATGACCTGATACGCCTCGCGCGCCTCGGGACCGTAGTCCCGGACCAGGGCGATCTTCCTCTTCTGAAAAGCGTCCGCCAGGGCCACCTCGGTGTCTTTCAGCGAAAGGTGAACATCCAGCGGCTTGCGTTCCCCGCCCACGCGCGAGAGGGACCGCATGCTGTTGATGATCCGGGTGACCCGGGCGATCTCGCGGCCCAGGAATTCCAGATCAGCCGACTTCTCCTCGAGGCGCTTCAAAAGGTCCCGGGAAATTCCCATCAGGTTCTCGAAATCCTCCTCGACCAGCGGCTTTCCGCTATCGGGGGACGCCTTCAGGAGTTCCCCCTCGAGGCCCTTCCACCCTCCTGACGAGTAAGCCTTTTGCCACGCGGAAACGATCTCGTTCATGAGCTTGAGATCCGATTCCTCCGCTTCGCGCAGCTGCTTGCGGATCCGTTCAAGCCGGATATTCATGTTGTTGACCGGGTTGAGCACCTCATGCGCCGCGACTCCGGCGAGCTCGCCCAGGGAGGCGAGCCGCGTGGTTCGGATGAGGGACTCCTGCGCCTCCGAGAGCTGCTTCTGACGCTCTTCGAGGGCTGCGGTCCGCTCCTTGACCTTCAGCTCCAGCTCGGTGCGATGGGCATCGAGCTGCGCACGCTGGCCCCTCAGGTCGCTGGCCATCGAATTGAAGGCTCGCGCGAGCCGGGCGATCTCATCGCGCGTCTTCACGTGGAGCGTTCCCGCGAACTCCCAGCGCGCGAGCTTCTCCGTGGCGGCGAGGAGCTGCTCCAGGGGAACGGTGAAAGAGCGCGACATCCAGCCGGAAACCAGCAGCGCGGCCGTCACGAAAAGCAGGCCGAACAGGACCGACTTGCGGATGAGGAGCCTGGCGGCGCGGAACGCCTGCTCCTCCTCGACCTGGGAAATCACGGACAGGCCGCCGATCGCCACGGAGGAGTGCGCGCCCAGCCATGCCTTGCCAAGCCAGTCGAATTTGTGAAGGCGGAGAGCGACGGGTGACTGGACCGCGTCTCTCACGATCGGAACGTCGGCCAGCGTCGCTCCCGAGGTCACCAGCGAGGCATCCGGATGGGCCACGACGCGCCCCTCGGCATCCACGAGATAAGAGGTGGCGATCCCGGGCTCGGAGAGCAGCTTGAGCAGCCGATCCATCCGCAGATCGGTCACCGCGACATACTCACCGGCGTCGTCCTTGTCACGGATCGCGACGGCCAGCGCGAGCGTGACGATAGGCGCTCCGCCGGGCATCGTGGCATTCGCGGCCCAGGACCCCTTCGCCAAAACCTTGGCGAACGGAACGGGGAATCTTTCCCTAACGCGGTCGATCTCCTCGGGCGCGAGTCCGTAAAGCTTCAGATACTCGGAGTTCCTCACGGAGGCGACGCGGCGCCAGGTTCCCGCTTCGCTTCCGGGCCGATAGAGGCTGTAGGAAATCAGGTCGGGCTCGGCCTCGAAGACGGCGCGGGCCCAGGCCTCGTCCGCGTGCCCCTGCGTGAGCAACTTGATCTTATCGGCTATCTTGAGGAAGCCCGATTCGACCTCCGCCGACAACGTTTTGACGTTGCTCGCGTTCAGCTCGTAAACGAGCGAGACCTTGTCCTCCTTGAACAAGGACACGGCAAGCGCCAGATAGGTGCCGGTCGCGACCAGCACCAGCGCGCTCATCAGCAGGAGAAGTTTCGCTCGTATTGGAAATTCCCGTATTTTGGTCATAAAATGTTCAGAAGTGGGTGTGGAAAATACCATTATAGCCGTGAATCCTCCCACGGCAACACGAAGAACTCGCGCATGGGCGAATGCGCTGCTTTTGGCCGCGCTCGCCGCGGAGATCTATCTGCTGATGAACGACGTCGCGTTTCTGGAGGAACGGGACTCGCCCAAACGCGCGTTCGCGCCACCCATCGCCGAGCTCATGATGAAGCGGAACACGGTCCGCGTGCAGGCGCCCGGCGATCTCGTGTGGGACGAGACGAAGCCGGGCCAGACGCTGCATCGTCGCGACTCGGTCCTGACGATGGACCAGGCGAAAGCGGAGCTCGCGTTCCTCGACGGAACCGCGCTGGTGCTCGACGAGAACTCACTGATCCAGCTCGAGAAGAATCCTTCGGACGATTCGCGCGGCTATCAGAAGATCGTCGTACGCCTGCTGCGCGGCAGATTGCACAAGCGATCCCCCCGCGGCCCTTGGCGCCTGCCTGATGGGACTCCGGACGCTCGGACGCTCGAGGTCCAGGTCGGCTCCGCGGTCGCGGCACTGCAGCCCGAAACCGAGTTGACGATCACCGCGCTTCCGGAACAGGTGAGCGTCCAGGTGCACCAGGGCGAGCTCGAGCTCACGAATCCGAGCCAAAAGCTGAAAATGATCCCCGGCGAGGAAGCTACCTTCGCCGATGGCGGCGCCACGACGGCGCCCCGCACGCGCCGGATCCCACTCACGCTCGAGTCCCCCCGCGCAAACGAGGTGGTTCCCGCCGCTCCGGGCAAGACCTCCGTGGAATTCGCCTGGAGGGCCGCAGCGGGTGGCGCTGCCGGAGCGCCCCAGGATCTCGAGGCCAGTCTCGATCCGCATTTCAAGGGAGACGTCTTGCGTGTGCGGATCCCCTATTCCGAGCCTCCTTTAAAGGAAGTCAAAGCAAGCATGTCGCTGCCATCGGGAAGCGGCAAGGCAAACCGATGGCATTGGCGGGTGCGCTCGCACGACGGGAGCATGCCGCCGAGCGCGGTGGAAAGTTTCTGGCTCGTGCCGCCGCCCACGCCGGCGTTGCGGATTCCCGCGGAAAAGGCGAGCTTCGCCACGGGCACCTCCGTCGAGCTCCTCTGGAGCGCCATCGAAGGAGCCACGGGCTACGCGGTCGAGCTCGTGACCCCTGAGACCGAGGAGAAGCCCCGCGAGCTTCAGGTCGGAGACGCCACCCTTCGCCTCGATTCCCTGGCTTCCGGTTCTTACCGCTGGCGCGTCCGAGCGCTCGCTCCGGGTCCGGTCGCCTGGAGCGCGTCTCGCGAGTTCGTGGTCCGCGCTGAAAAGCCCCTGGCACCCGAGCAGGCTTCCGAACTCCTGCCGCCCCCGCCCTCCGAGCTGCTCGAGCCTGAGATCGATCCCGGGCCCGCGCCGACGCATAGCTGGCTGGAGATGCTTTTCTGGTCTTCGGCCTGGGCCGAGGAGACGGCTGCCGCGAGCTGGAACGTCAAGTTGAAGTGGCGCGCGGTGCCAGGGATCCGCAAATACAAGGTGCAGATCGGGCGGGAACGCACCTTCAGGAACATCATCACCGAGAACGTCACCGACGCTCCCGAGCTGCTGTGGAAATACCAGCCCGGGATGGAAAACACGAAAGGCCGGATCTTCTTCCGGGTAGCCTCGGTGAGTGAGAACGGCTCGGTGGGACGCTTCTCCGATCCCAAACCCGTTCAGCTGCGCAACCCGGCGAAGCCGGAAGTCGCGATGGAAACCCAGGCCCGCCGGAAGGCGCCCGTCCCGACCCAGGCCCCGCGCAAACCACCCGTCAGGAATGAGAACTACGCCGCGATCGACGAGTCGGCAGGGGAGCCGGAGCCGACCGATGCCGCGCCCGGCGGGGATCTGCATACCTTGGCCTCCAAACCGGGCGATGGGATCGGATCAGTCACACCCTCCGCGCGCCCTGCTCCAGCCGTGCCTGCGCCTTCGCCGAGTCCGGCTCCCAGTGCCACGCCCGCGATTGCCGCAGCTCCGATTATTTCAGCTTCTCCTTCACCTGCACCCACGTCGGCCCCCTCACCAGCTCCTGCGCAGGAACCCAGCCCTTACCGCAGCCGCTTCAGCTCCGTCCTGGCGCTCTCGACGGGGATCGGAAGCGAAGCCCAGAGCGGGGCGGATCCCGCGCTCACCTCCGTCGCCATCCGTGATCCGCATCTCCAGCAGAAGATCAGCGTCGGCGCCGAGCTTCTCCGGCTGGAGGAGGACAGATTTCACTCGCGCTGGAGCGCTTTCGCACAGCTGAGCTTCGCGAAGTTCTCGGGCATTCCCGGCGCGCGGCCGGTGGAACAGCCCGAGGCGACCGGCTGGTCGTTTCGTGCGGCCGTGCTCCGGCATGATGGCCTCGCCGAGATCGCAAGCGGTGAGTGGGCCCTGGCCTACGGGTTCGCTTTCGATCGCTGCTTCCGTTGGCAGAAATCGGGCCGACAGGCCGTGCTGCCGGAGGGCGCGCTCTCCGCGGGCCCCGTCGGCGCGATCACCCATCGCATCAAGGATTTCGAGATCGGAATGCAGCTCGGGATTCCGCTCACCGGAGCGCTCACCGACGGTTTCGTCGGCGCCAACGCCTCGCTCTGGTCGGAATGGAGAATCTGGAGCTTTGGCGGCCGCAACTGGCTCGGGCTGCGCCTGGAGGCGGAAGGCACCTTGCAACGCTGGTCGACCCCTGAAAGCACGACGACGCGCTCGTGGGTGACCTGGCTCGCGCCCACGTTCCACTTCGGACAAGGAGAGCCCTGATGCGATTTTTCCGCGCGATCGTACCCGTGGCGGGTCTGGGAGTAGCGCTGGCGCCCCTGCCGCTTTTCGCCGACACCATCACCGTCGACCTCACCTCAAGCGCGTATTTCGACGCCTCCAACCCCGCGAACACCGCGAGCTGGGACGCGACGAACGCGCGGATCTGGACGCCAGCCTACGCCAATTCCGTCTCGCTCGACTTCGGAACTGGAGCGGACGGGGCGTTCGACGGGACCGCTTCCCAGTCCGGCATCACGGTCGCGGGCTCGAGCATCACGATCGACACGGATGCGAAGGCCGCACAAAGCTACGAATACCATTTCACGTCGTTTTCGATTCCCAACGGTTCCACGATGACGGTGACCGGCTCGCGGCCGCTCGTCATCCGGGTGCTCGGCTCCGCGACGATCTCCGGCTCGATCGTGGCTGACGGAGCTCCTGGCTCGGACCAGGGGGGCGGGACGAACGCGGCGGGAGGGCCTGGAGCCGTCGGAGGGGGAAGCGGCGGCCGCGGAAGTTATTATCTCGGCACTCCGGCGCTGGCCGGAAACCCGATTGCCGGGGATGTCCTCGGGGGCGGCCTGGGGCTGGACTATGACGTAGCGGACATGATGAAGGATGAAGGCGGCGGCGGCGGCTGCAACGGCCTGAACGCCGATGCCTATGACGCGAAATCAGGCTTTCAAGGGGCAGGCACTCAGCCCGCTAGCTATAATGAGGGCGGGTGCGCCCTACCCGACGGTGGTATCGCCGCGAATTTCGAAACCGCCTTTGCGAGTGGCGCGGGCGGCGGCGGTGGCGGCGGCGGCGGCGGCGCCTACTGGGATGGAGGCGTTGGCTATTTCAATGGCGGAGCGGGCGGAGCGGGGGGCGGAGCCATCCAGATCGCTGCTCGCGGATCGATCACGATCACCTCGACTGGAAGCATCAGCGTAAAAGGGGGGGCCGGCGGCAACAACGGTCCCGGCGACAATACCGACTGCGGAGGCGGTGGTGGCGGCGGCGCTGGGGGTTCGGTCTGGCTGCAGTCCGGGGGTCTCGTTCAGACTTCCTCAGGGGCTATCGATATCAGCGGCGGCTTGGGCGGAGGAACGGGAAATTGCACTGGCTCCGGAACCTACGCCGGCGGGAACGGATCCCGGGGCATCCTGCGGATCGACTCCCCGGCTTTCGTCACCGCTCCGGCCTATACGGTTTCGCCGGCGGTCGCGGCAGTGACAAAGACCATTGGCATCAATGGGCCCTCGCAGAACTTCCGCTACTATTCGAAAGCCCTGTCTTTCGCCAGCGGCTACTATTCGCTGAGCACGCCGAGCGAGACGTTCGGCTGCGGGAGCGACGGCTCCATCGCGATCGCCTATGAAGGCTCGCGCGACGGAATCACCTTCGAGCATCCGGTCCCGAAGGAGCGGATCAGCGAGCTGAACGACTATCCTTATCTCCGCTTCAAGACCGAGATCACCCTGCCCGCGGGCGCCCTGGTGGGGACGACTTACAGTCCGCCTTGCCTTACCGGCCTCAGCATCCCCTTCGAGCCGATGGATCTTTCGGAATTCACCCTGGCCGGCGGCCTCTCTTGCGGTACCCTGGAAAACCGGAGCGGAACGCGCTCGTCCGGGCCCGGCGCGAGCGCCATCGCGGGAGACCTGGGCCTGCTGGGCCTGGCCTACCTGCTGTGCCGGCGCCGCGCGCGCGGAGGCTTATTGCCCTGCAAGCCAGCTTAGCGCGTTACGGACCATCGTGCTGACGGGCTGCTGCGTGATCGAGCTGAAGTAATTCATCGTGAACGCGGCCACGCGGCCGCCGCCGCAGCGGCCCGAAACCACCGCGGGGAAGGTGCCGATCGGCAGCAGGCCGTTGAAACCGGGCGAAACGTACTGCGCCGAAGGATGCAACCAGTCGCTGTTGAATCCGGTGAGCGCGAAGGCGGTCCGCACCCCCACGTTGAAGTTGCCGAGGCCCGCGAAGATCGGATCCGAGGAGTCGACCACGTAGGTAGTCGAATACTCGAGCGGGAAGAGCGCCCCGCCGCCGGTGATCGCGCCCCCGAAGAGCTGGAACGAAGGCGTGAAGTTCAGGACGATCGTCGTGGGCTGACTGTAGGAGCTGAAGAGCAGCGCGGAGCCATCGAACTCCGTCAGCAGGCTGCCCCCGCCCGCGGCGAAGGCCCGGATACTTTCAATGAAGCTCTGTGGAAGCGGAGCGAACGTCGCAATCCGGGTCAGAACGAGGACGTTCACGCCATCCGTGATCGGCTTGCCAGCGGCGATCTCGTCCCGCCCATAGACAATCGGAGAGAAGCCCATCGCCTGGAAGGCCGAGATGATCCGAGTATAGTTCGAATCCGCGGGGTCGATCGTGAGCCCGAGCCGCAGGGTGGCCTTCGGCACGAAGGCGCCCTCAGAACAGATCGAATCCACGCCCGGCACGACGACCGGACTCGGGCTCGGAGTTGGCGTCGGAGTTACTGTCGCCGTCGGGCTCGGGGAGGGCGTCGGGCTCGGATCAGTCGTACCCGTCTCAGTGGGCGTCGGGCTGGGCTCCGGATCCGGGAGATCCGCAGTCACGCTGAGACTCGCGGTACCGGAATTTCCCGCCTCATCCCGAACTACGAGCTCGATGATGTTCAGGCCATCGATCAACGTGACGGGGAACGCCGGTATATGGACCTGTCCGTCGGCTCCGAGCTCGAAAGGCGCTCCCTGACCGTTGATCTCGACCGAAACGACGGTGCGATCGCTGGCGAGCCCGCTCACCTGGACCGACTCCGAGGTCGTGACGAAGCCGTTGACAGGCTGCAGGTTGGAAAGCCTCGGGGCGCTGCGGTCCGCGAAGCCATGGATCTTGGAAAGGGCGTGGTCCGCCAGATAGCTCGCCGCCAGCTTCAGCGGCGGAAGACCGTTGGCATCCGCGAGGAGCACCAGGGAATCCAGATCCGCGATGGCTTCAGGCGACGGAATCAGCGCGTCCGCCGCGCCCGGGAGCAGCAGCTCCGAATCGGCGAGATACGTCTCAGTCGTACCGCCGCGGCAACCGTAAACGCAGGTCGGCTGCGAAGACGGGAACGCGGGAACGGGCACCGGCGAGAGCTCCACGGGCCGCACGCAGCCCAGCAGGCCCACCAGCAGTCCTCCGCGCGGCGAATTCAACGCGCCTTCGAGCGCCGGAAGCGGCAACGCCGGGAGACTGGCGCTCCCGCCGCGCGCGAGCGAGCCCAGCGTCGCACAACTCAGCTCCGCGAGGTCGCGGCCATGGCAGACCGCCTCGTACTCCGCGAGCAGGCCGGTGAAAGGAAGGTCCGCCGCGATCATCCGCGACATCGCGGCTCCCGCCTCGAGGGAACCATAGTCGTTGGAAGGAGCCGGTCCTTCGAAGACGACACGGGCATCGGCACAACCGGCGCTCGTGGGACCGCCCGAGAAGTTCCCTACGGCATCACGCGAGAAGGAGTAGCCGGGCAGCTCGTAATCAGGGCCTTCCAGCGAGAAGGCGTAAGGGACCGGAAGCGATGGGAACTCGAAGCCCGCCGGAAGCTCAAGCCCGCGCAGCTGCACATAACGGCCGGCGAGATACCGGAACGCGTCCGTCGCGAACAAGGCCAGGAAAGCGGAAGGCACCCTGCCCACGCTTTCAAAGGAGGCCGTGAACAGCGCCTCGAGATGAGAGGCCATGATGCGCGGGTACTTGGCATCAACGGAGAAATCCGCGCGCAGCTCCAGCCACGCCATCTTGACCCAGGTGAAATCCTCCGAGGGATTGCCCGGCACGTTGCCGGAAGAAACGGAGCCGCCGCTCGATCCATCCGCGCTCACCGGCTCCGCTGGCGACGGCTCCGCGGAGGGCTCTTCGCCACCCTTTTTGCCTTTCGCGAATTTGTCGCTCTTGCCCCTGCGCTCCACCACCGCGAGCTCCATCTTTTCGCCCAGGACTTTCGCGATTCCGGGGAAACGGATCGAGCCGTCCGGGTGCGCGCGGGAGCGGGAGACGCGACCGAGGCCGTCGGTCAGCTCCAGCCACGCCCGGGCGCGGACGGTCCCGACCGGCCCCACGAGCGTGAGAGTGCCGTCGTCGGCCTCCTCGAAATGGATTCCGGCCGGGTTGAAATGCAGATGCCGCAGCTTGGCGACCGGACGGAAAATGAAGCCGCTCCAGTCATGGAGGAACATATTATTGACGTCGAAGTCGATCAGCGCCTCCGCTATGCCGCCCGAGACGATCTCGAAAGAGCCATAGATCCGAAGTCCCTGCTCCGCGAGCTGCTTCGGAATGGCCACTCCGATCCGCTTGCCGGAGACCACCACGGCCACGCTCGAGAAAAAGAAACGCAGGTTGCTGTAGGTTCCGGCGGCCAGGCTGACTCCTTCAAAAGTCTTCTTGAGGCCATCCTGGAGCTTCAGGAGGTCGATCTCGACCGGATTGGCGCTGATCTCGACCGTCTCTCCTGTGGCCTTGTTGCGCAGCTCGATCCTTGAAAAGGAGACATACACGGCCTCGAAGCCGGCCACGGGAGCATCGGTCACCGAAAGCTTGAAGGTTCCCGCGCCGCTCGTCGCGGGCACTGCCACGTTGAGCTCGCCCTCCGCGCCTTGCACCGAAAGAACCGGGGATGTCGGTGCCTTTCCGCCATAACTCAGCACCGGAGCTTCGTCGCTCTGGAAGAAAAGCCGATCCGCAGGCAGCGCCTGGGTCGCCGCTGGGGCCACCAGTGACTCCGCCTGAGGTGCGACCTTGATGCTGCAACCCGCGACTCCCGCGAGCAGCGCGCATATCGCAAGCAAAGAGAGACCGGAAGGAATCTGAGCGACCACTTTCATGGAAACCTCACAACAAACGGGCCACGATGAATAATTTCACCTGTCTCAATGATTATAGCTCAGTATGTTGACTCAAATCGTCAAGATTTATTTAATTTTTTTACTCTGTAAAACCAGCAGCTTAAACGATTACTAGAGGATTGACAGTCGAGTGCACCTGATCTGAAAGGGTGCCATTAATAGGATATCCGTATCTATATTTTCAAAATACAATTTGAACGCGCGTGACACTCATCGAATGCATCTTCAGAAATTTTCTACCGCTCGGGAGCGCGTAAACATCCTCGCCCGAATTTTCGCGCGCGCATCCGCGCGCGGGAGAGAAGCAACTCGGGAAAAACCGGAAAGCGCCTGCGCGAAAAAAAAATGAAAAATCTGAGATCTTTTCTTGATCTCACTGAGGATCAATGTAACATCGTTCTTGAGCAATGCAGTTTTCAAGAAAAGCAAATGCTCTTTACGGAGGAAAATAAAAATGGCGACTAAGAAAAAAGCCACCAAGAAGAAGACCGCGAAGAAAAAGACTGCCAAGAAAAAGTCGAAGAAGTAATTCTTCGAGTTTTCGAGTTTTTCAAAGCCCTGGGCCTCGGCTCGGGGCTTTTGCTTTTCAGGCTCCCGAATCGCGCTGAATTCCAGCCAATTTCCACGAAATTTCCGCTGGAAAACCCGGTCCGCGGTAGATCCATCCCGAGTAGATCTGGATCAGCTGCGCTCCCGACCGGACACGCTCACCCGCCTCTTCCGCCGAGAGAATGCCGCCCACCGAGATGATCGGCAGCTTCGTGGCCTCCCGAGCCTCGAGCAGCCGCGCCCGCGACCTCGAGGTGAGCGGACCTCCGCTCCAGCCGCCTTCGAGCTCGCGCCCGTTCGAGCGGAAACTCCCGCCGAGCGTGTTCGTGAGGACGAAGCCGTCGATCCCGGCGCGCTCAACTTCCTCGATGAGCTCCCGGAGCGCGACGCCTTCCAGCTCCGGCGCGAGCTTGAGCAGCAGCGGCGGCCGCCTGGTCCAGCCGGAGATCACCTCCCCGATCGCGGCCACGATAGGGAGCAGGGCCCGAGCGCTCTGGAGCGAACGCAGGCCCGGGGTGTTCGGGGAGCTCACGTTGACCACGAGATAGTCGGCAAGCCCTTCGAAAGGAGCTGCCGCCCGCGCGTAATCCGCGGCTGCGTCGTCCAGCGCGGTATCCTTGTTCTTGCCGAGATTCACTCCGACGCGAAAATCCCCCGGCAAACGCGTCCTGGCCCGCTCCAGCCGCGCAGCAACCGCGGCGGCACCGGCGCCATTGAAGCCCATGCGATTGAAAATGGCCTGCCTTTCGGGATCGCGAAAGAGCCGCGGGCGGGGATTACCCGGTTGAGGCAGCGGAGTAACGGTGCCGATCTCGGCAAAGCCGAAGCCCAGCTCCGGGAGCGCCTCGAGGATCTCGGCATCCTTGTCGAATCCCGCAGCGAGACCCACCCGGGAACGAAACGGCATTCCCAGCACGTTCGCGCGCGCCGCGGACGCCTCCGGAAGCGGTCCCGCGGCCAGCCGCAACGGTAATCCGCCCGCCTGACGCCCGAGCCGCACCATTCCGATCATCGCGCGATGAACTTTCTCGGCATCCAGACGGAACAGGAGCCCTTTCGAGAGATCCCAGAGGCGAGGCATTACTTTGACACCCGCTCGAATCTCTGCATGAAGAAGCCGTCACTGGGCCCGGGACCGAAATACCCCCCCTCCCGAGCGACGAAGTCCGGATGGTCGGCGAGGAACTTCTCGACGACTCCGCGGGTCTCGGCAGGCCGGAAGGTGCAGACACCGAAGATCAGGCTGCCGCCGTTCATGACCAGCTCGGAATAAAGCGACAAAAGCCGCAGCTGGATCCTGGGCATCCGCTCGAGCACCTCGGGAAGCTGCCGCCATTTGATGTCGGGATTGCGGCGAAGCACGCCCCAGCCGGTACATGGGGCATCCACGAGCACGACATTGGCGCGGCGCTTGAACCGATCGACGACCGCGTTCTCCTCGCCATCCTTCACGGCTACGGCCTGGATGTTGTTGTACCCGCCCCGCGTCGCACGCCGGCGCAGCGCCTGCAGCTTCTTTTCGGAGGTGTCATAGGAGAAGACGCGGCCCTTTCCCTTGAGCGCGTCGGCGATCGTCAGACTCTTGCCTCCGGCTCCGGCGCAAGCATCGATGACGGTCCATGCCGGCGGGTTCTCCGGAAGCGGCGCGAGCCACGGAAGATCGCCTTCCACTCTTTCGTGCCTCACCGGCCCGGGCGCTCCCTGCAGCAGCGGCGCGAACCGTTCCGGCCAGAGCGCGAAGAGCGCCATGACCTGGGAACCTTCGTCCTGAATCTCGAATTCGCCGCGCTCGTAGGACTCGGTGCCCAGCACGGGCGCATACCCCGCGAGCCGCACGCCGAGCGGGCTCAGATCGGAGGTGACCGCCTTCACCGGCAGCTTCGCCTCCTTGAGCTTCTGCAGAAGCTTCGCGGCTCCGACCTTTCGGGACGCACGCAGGCAGAGCGGCGCCTCGCGCCCGAGCTCGGCTACCAGGTTTTCCGCGACTTCGGGACCAAAGGAGCTTCTCCACTCCTGGATCATCGCCGGCGGAAAATCCGTCTCGCCGGGAGCCACGGCAGGGATTCCCCCCGCCATTCCGGCATGGAGACGTTCGCAAAGCAGGCTCGCGGGACGCCAACGCGCGAGCTCCGCGGCCGAAAGCTTCCAGGGCTCGCCGCTGGGAACGCCGACGCCCATCGCCTCAGCCTGGGATGCTGGTCGGAGCAGGATTGAAGGCAGAATTTGCGCCAGAATGCTTTTAGTGGCGGGAGGCAATTTTGAAAGCGCTGAATCAAGATGGACCGGCTCTTCGAAAAGCCGGGTCCAGAGGCGTTGAAACGCGGTGAGCACCGGCGATACCGGAATCTCGGCGGGCCTGAAGTCTTTGGGCCTTTGCTGCTCCCGATCTTTTCCCGGCCGGCGGATCATCTTTCGAGTCATAGGTAGCCGCCTTCTATCGCATCGCGCTATAAAATCAAAACCTTTACTCTCCTGCGTGCAAAAATCCTGTATACTTTCTCATGCATTCCCGGCTCGCCATTTCAACTCACGCCTTACAGACGAAAGCGCTATTTCTTTAAATTTCTTTAAGGAGACGAAGAACATGATCGACTTTTCCCTCAGCGAGGATCAGCTGAACCTTCAGGAGCTCGCCCGGAAGTTCACTAAAGAGGAAATCATTCCGAAAGCGGCCCAGTACGACGAATCCGGGGACTATCCCCATGACATCGTCAAGAAGGCCTGGGAGCTCGGGCTCATGAACACCCACGTCCCGCAGGAGTACGGCGGGCTCGGGCTGAGCGTGCTCGACGGCTGTATCATCACCGAGGAGTTCGCCTACGGCTGCACCGGGATCGCGACCGCGATGGAGGCCAACGCGCTGGCCGCAGCTCCAGTGATCGTCGCGGGCTCCCACGAGCAGAAAAAGCAGTTCCTGGGCCTGCTCACCGAAAAGCCTTCCTATGCCGCCTATTGCGTGACCGAGCCCGGCGCCGGCTCCGACGTGGTCGGCATCCGGACGACGGCGAAAAAAGTCGGCTCCGAGTACGTGATCAACGGCACGAAGATGTGGATCACCAACGCGAACGTCGCCAACTGGTATTTCGTGCTCGCTTACACCGATCCGGCCGCCAAGCACAAAGGCATGAGCGGCTTCGTCGTGCCGCGCGAGCTTCCCGGCGTGAAGGTGGGCAAGAAAGAATGGAACATGGGCCAGCACGCTAGCGATACGCGCGAGGTGATCTTCGAGGACGTGAAAATCCCGGAAAAGTACCGCCTCGGCAACGAGGGGGACGGCTTCCGCATCGCGATGTCCGCGTTCGACCATACCCGCCCGCCCGTGGCCATCGGCGCGGTCGGCCTCGCCCGCCGTGCGATGGACGAGGCGATCCAGTACGCCAAGACCCGCAAAACCATGGGAACGCCGATCGCCGCGCATCAGGCCATCAGCTTCATGATCGCCGACATGGCCAAGGACATCGAGGCGGGCCGGGGTCTCTGCTACAAGGCCGCCTGGATGATCGACAATGGCCAGCGCAATACGAAGTTCGCGGCGTTCGCCAAGTCCTTCTGCGCGGACATGGCCATGAGGGTCGCCACGGATGCCGTGCAGGTCTTCGGCGGTTATGGTTACTCCAGCGAGTACCCGGTCGAGAAGCTCATGCGCGACGCGAAGATCTACCAGATCTATGAGGGCACGAGCCAGATCCAGCGCCTGATCATCGCGAAAGAGATCTTCGAACGCGGGTGATCCCCAGCCTGAACACGAACTCCCGGATCTTGAGGGCCACCCACGCGGGGTCCTCAAGATTCGGCCAGTGCCCGCAGTTTTCGTCCTCGAAGAAGTACGCCTCTTTCAGGAGATTCATCAGCCCCGCCGCCCGCGAGGGCGGATTGAGCAGGTCCCATTTCCCCCAAAGCAACAGCACGGGCACCTCCAGCTTGCGGATCTCCCGTCTCCAGAATGCGCGCTCGTAAACCGCGGGCCAGCTTTCCTCCAGGCTCCTGAGCGTTCGGAGAAGCGTCCTGCGCGACCGCAGCCGCCGCCAGGGCTGCTCGACGAGCTCCCTTACCGGCCCCGGGCCCGCCGCCGAACTGTCCCGGATGAGCTTGCCGAGCCAGATGCGCGCACCCAGACCCAGCCAACCCGCCTTGACGCCCGGCGAATCCGTGATGCAGCTCGAGTTCATGAGGACGAGTCCGGCGATCCGTGAGGCGTCCCGCACCGCGCACAGCTCCGCGATCGCTCCGCCGACATCCTGGCCGATGAGCACCGCTCTCTCGCCCGCCCCGAGCAGGTGCGCCATCAGCTGCTCGCACAGCTCCGCATGCTCCAGCAGCGAGAGCCCCCGCTCGCGCGAGCAGAACGACTGGCCGAAGCCGGGAAAATCGACGCAAAAGCAGCGGAAACCCGGTGAGAGACGCTCGATCAGCGGACTCCACACCTCGCTTCCGCCGAATCTCCCGTGCAAAAAGAAAAGCGTAGGCGCCCAACCGGTGTGGCGCGGGACACGGGGCGCCCGCTCCCACCCCTGGATGAAGCTCTCGCCGAAGCTGAAGGAATGGCTTCGCGCCAGGGTGCGGATCTCGCTCGAATGAGGTTCGTTTCGCGTGGGCCCGGACAAGTCGCAGGAAACGGTGCAAAACCGGGACCGAACTAGTTCTCTCCCGCGCGGAGCGACTCGAGAATCCGCCGGAAACTCCCGTACCGGGCCAGCCCGAGCGCGACGCAGCCGGGTTCCGATTCGTGAAGGCAGCCCGGCTTCGCGCACCCGGCGCGGGAAAGCTCCGGAAAGAAATCGGTCAGCCGGTCCGGATCGATATCCGCGAGCCCGAACTCCCTCACCCCCGGGGAGTCCATCCATTGCGAGCCTTCCGGCCCCCCGAGGAGCACCGTCGCGGTCGTGGTATGCCGGCCTTTGCCCGTGGCCTGGCTGATCTCGCCGATCCGCCCCACCTCCGACTGAAGCAGCGCGCGCAGGAGCGAGGTCTTGCCGACGCCGGATTGACCGCAAAAAAGCGCGGCGACGCCCGTCAGCCTCGATCGGAGCGCGTCCACGCCGTCTCCGCGGCGCGCACTCACCTCGATGACGTCGAAGCCCAGATCCGAATACAGCTTCCACGGAGCCGGCTGGGTCGCGTCCCGCAGATCGCACTTCGTCGCGCAGATCAAAGTACTGATCCCCGCGGCCTGCGCCGCGACCAGGAAGCGGTCAACGAGCCCCGGCGAGAATTCCGGCTCTCTTTCCGAAGCGACAACCACGAGAAGATCGATGTTCGCGGCGATGACATGACGGATCTGAGTCCCCTCGCGCCCGGGCGCGGGCCGGTAGAGGCGGTTGCGGCGCGCGCAGACCCCTTCGACGATCCCCTGCCTCATTCCCGCATGCTCGGTGCCCAGGTCCCGCGCCAGCACCAGGTCTCCCACGGCTACCGGGCTTCGTTCGCGGACCTCGCCTTTTTGCAGCACACCCGAGCGGCGGAAAGCGCAAAGCAGCTCCGTCCCGTCGTCACGCAGCTTGACCCGGCACTGGTTGGGAAAAACCTCGGCAACCACGGCATTCGACCGTTCCGGCGCCAGCGGCGTGGCGCGCGCATGGGAACTCTTGCGCGACGGAGCCCGGCTCCGCGCCGCGGCTGAGCCGCCTTCGTCGTCCAACCAGTCATCCGAATCACCTTTGAATCTCGGTGTCACCCGCTTACCTTTACCAGAGCCGGAGATTCCTGTCTCGCGCCGCTCCCCGTTTTCAGCTATAAAATCCGTTATGGTCAATATTCCCAATCCCACGCCCCGGCAGACGTCCTTTCCGAAGGAGCAGATCAAAGTGCTCCTGCTCGAGAACATCCATCCGCTCGCCAGGAATCTTTTCGCGAACGAAAGCTATCAGGTCGAGACCCTGCCGAACGCCCTGAACGAGGAACAGCTCAAGGAGAAGCTCGCGGACGTGCACATCCTGGGGATCCGAAGCAAGACCCAGATCACCGAGCCCGCACTTCGCGAGGCCAAGCGGCTACTGGGCCTGGGCTGCTTCTGCATCGGCACCAACCAGGTGGATCTCACGGCGGCCAGGAGGCTCGGGATCCCGGTTTTCAACGCGCCTTTCGGGAACACCCGGAGCGTGGCTGAGATGGTGCTTTCCGAGATCATCATGCTGGCGCGGCAGCTGGGACAACGCAACAACGAGCTGCACAAGGGCATCTGGAGAAAGGTCGCCGTCGGCTGCTACGAGGTCCGGGGCAAGACCCTGGGCATCGTGGGCTATGGGCATATCGGCTCTCAGGTCTCGACCCTGGCCGAGGCGCTCGGAATGCGCGTGATCTTCTTCGACATCGTCTCGAAGCTCCCGCTGGGCAATGCCCGGGGCTGCGCCACTCTCGACGAGGTCGTGCGCGAGAGCGACTTCCTGACCCTGCACGTCCCCGAGACACCGCAGACGCGGCAGATGATCGGGACCGCGGAGCTCGCGCGGATGAAAAAGGGCTCATTCCTGCTCAACGCCAGCCGCGGCACGGTCGTGGATATTCCCGCCCTGGCCCACGCATTGAAGTCGAAGCATCTCGCCGGCGCGGCGATCGACGTCTATCCCGAGGAGCCGGAGTCCAATATCAACGACTTCATCACCGAGCTGCAGACCCTCGAGAACGTGATCCTCACGCCCCACATCGGCGGCGCGACCGAGGAAGCCCAATGCAACATCGGCGAGGAGGTCCCGACGACGCTCATCCGCTTCATCAATACCGGAGCGACCACGGGCGCGGTGAATTTCCCGGTCCTCGATTTGCCGCCGACCCGCAACAGCCACCGCATCCTGAACGTCCATAAGAACGTCCCCGGCGTGCTTCGCGAGATCAACCGGATCGTCTCCGACCTGGGCGCCAACATCGAGGCGCAGACCCTGGCCACCGACGGCGAGATCGGCTACCTCGTCCTGGACACCAACAAGGAGCTCTCGCTGGAGATCAAGAACGCGATCGAGGGACTGAAGACCTCGATCCGGACGAGAATCCTTTACTGAGAGGTCACGGCACCCAGGAGCTCACAGCACCTTGCCAGGGTTCATGAGCCCCTGCGGGTCGAGGATTCCCTTGATCGCCCGCATGAGGGCGATCTCCGCGGGGCTTCGCGAGTAACCGAGCGCCTCCTTCTTCAGCAGGCCGATACCGTGCTCCGCCGAGATGCTGCCGCGGTACTTCGATACGAGCGCGAAAAGGTCCTGATCGGCCGCATGGCATTTCTCGATGAAATCCGGGCGATCCATCGATGCGGGCTTCATCGTATTGACATGAAGGTTGCCGTCCCCGATATGCCCGAAGAGGTAGATCTCCATGCCGCCGTGCCGTCCGGCGAAAATCCCGTACATCTCGGAAACGAAGGCCTCGAGCGAAGCGATGGGGAGCGCGATGTCGTTCTTGTGGACGAAGTTGCCCTCCATGATGCTCTCGGCGACCCCCTCGCGGATCATCCAGAGCTCCCGAGCCTCGCGCGGCGACTGCGCGATCGTGCCGTCACGCACCAAGCCCTTCTCGAAGACGCCCGAAAGCCACTGATCCAGGACCGCCTGCGCATCGGGCGTGACCGGGCGTTGAACCTCCATCAGCACATAGGCCCCGGACTCACTTTCGAACGGGCGCTTGAGCTTGAGATGACGAACCGTCGCCTCCAGGCAGTTGTGGGTGAGCGTCTCGAAGGCCATGAGCGGGAACGGCGCGCGCCGAGCCTCGAGAAAGAGCTTCAGGACCGCTTTCATGTCGTCGAGCGCGAAGAAGAAGACATCGAGCTGGCCCGGAAGGCGCGTGAGCTTGAGCGTCGCCTCGGTGATCACCCCCAGGATTCCCTCGCTCCCGATGAAAAGCTGCCGCAGATCGACGCCCGTGTTGTTCTTCTCGAGCGCGCCGTTGAGCTCATGGATCTCCCCGTCCATCGTGACGACCTGAAGCCCGAGCACCCACTGCCGCGTCATACCGTAATGGATCACCTTCACGCCGCCCGCGTTGGTGGCGATATTGCCGCCGACGTGGCTCGAACCTTTTGACGCGAAATCCACGGGCCAGGTCAGACCGAACGGCGCGCAATGCTCATGGACGGCCTGCGTGACGGCGCCCGCCTGCACGCGCAGGGTCTGCGCCAAGGGATCGACCGCTTCCATCCGGTTCATGCGCGCGAGACTCAGCACGATCTCGCCATTCGGCGCCACCGCGCCGCCCGCCAGGCCCGTCCGGCCGCCCGAGGGAACAATGGCGATGCGGTGCCGCAGGCAGAGCTTCAGGAAGAGGGAGACCTCCTCGGTCGTGCGCGGGAGAACGACCGCGCGCGGATTGGCCGCGTATACCTTGGTCCAATCGCGGCCATAGGCCGACAGATCTCCCGGCTCCCGGGTCAGAAAATCCTGGGGAAAATTCTTGGCGATCTCGGAAACGAAGTCCTGGGGAAGTTCCATGCCGCCCAAATTACCATCGTTTCCCCGGCTTGAACACTTGCCGGGGGCCGAAAGCTCCGGGTAAGCTTCCGGCATGGCCCAATTCCAATTACTGAGAACCCGGCGCTTTGGCCCCTTCTTCTGGACGCAGTTCTTCGGCGCTTTCAATGACAACCTGCTTAAAAACGCGATGATCATCCTGATCGCGTTCAAGACCTCGAGCGTCCTGGGCATCCCCTCGAGCCAGATGGTGGCCGTCGCCGGCGGCATCTTCATCTTGCCGTTCTTTCTGTTCTCGGCCACCTCGGGCCAGCTGGCCGACAAATATGAAAAAACGACCGTGATGCGTTGGGTGAAGCTTGCCGAGATCGCGATCATGGCCGTGGCGACGATCGGCTTCCTTTTTCATCAGTTCGGGCTCCTGCTCGTCACGCTTTTCCTGATGGGCCTGCATTCGACCTTCTTCGGTCCGGTAAAATACAGCGTCCTGCCCCAGCTGCTCCCGCCGGAGGAGCTGGTGGCGGGCAACGCGCTGGTCGGGGCCGGAACATTCCTCGCAATCCTCTTCGGCACGATCCTGGGCGGGATCCTTGTGGCGATCGAGCCGCAAGGCCCGGCCCTGGTGAGCGCCGGGCTGCTCACCGTCGCCACCCTGGGCTTTCTAGCGAGCCGGATGGTCCCACGCTGCCCGCCGATGGCGCCTGGACTCCGGGTGCAGTGGAATCCCTTCCCTCCCACGCTCGAAGTCTCGCGCTCGATCCGGAGCAACCGAACCGTGTTTCTCGCGGTTCTCGGGATCTCCTGGTTCTGGTTTTTCGGGGCCGCGTTCCTTTCGCTCTTCCCCCCCTACTGCAAGGATTTCCTGCAGGCCAACGAAGGCGTCGTGACGTTTTTCCTGACGCTCTTCTCGGTGGGCATCGGTATCGGCTCGACGCTCTGTGAACGCCTTTCCAACAAACGCCTGGAGCTTGGAATGGTTCCGTTCGGATCGATCGGCATGTCGATCTTCGCGGCCGACCTCTTTCTCGCTGGCCACCCCTGGGCGGGAGCCCCCGCCGCTTCACTCCGAAGCCTCGGCGAGCTGCTTTCGAGCGCGGGAGGTATCCGGATCGCGCTGGACCTGCTGCTCGTCTCGGTTTTCGGCGGCTTTTATTTCGTCCCGCTCTACACCCTGATTCAGGAGCGCGCCGAGCCTTCCCAGCGTTCGCGGGTGGTCGCGGCCAACAACATCCTCAACGCGCTTTTCATGGTCACGGCCTCGCTCATGCTCATGGGCATGATGATCGCGAAAATGACCCTCCCGCAGATGTTCCTGACACTCGCGTTCCTGAACGCGGCCGTGGCCCTTTACATCTACACGGTGATCCCGGAGTTCCTGCTGCGCTTCCTGGCCTGGATGCTCACGAATTTCATGTACCGCGTGCGGCTGCTCGGAGCGGAGAACATCCCGGCGACCGGCGGCCTGGTGATCGTCAGCAATCACGTGAGCTTCATCGACTGGCTGATCATCTACGGGATGATCCGCCGTCCGGTTCGCTTCGTGATGGACTACAACTACATTCCCTCGGCCTTCGGGCGCTTCCTGACCCGGCACGCGAAGGTGATCCCGATCGCCACCGCGAAGGAGGATACCGCCGTACTCCGGCAGGCATTCGAAAGAATCGCCGCAGAGCTGAGGGACGGCAACGTGATCTGCATCTTCCCCGAGGGGAGGATCACCCATACCGGTGAGATCCAGCCGTTCCGGCCGGGCATCGAGAAGATCCTCGCGGACACGCCCGTCCCCGTGGTGCCGGTCGCGCTCCAGGGACTCTGGGGAAGCATCTTCAGCCGGGAAGGCGGCCGGGCGATCTTCAAGCGGCCTCGCGGCTTCTGGTCCCGCGTGGGCCTGAACGTGGGCCGACCGCTGCAGCCGAACGCGGCCACCGCGAACGCGCTTTTCGAAGAGGTCAAACGGCTCTCTCAAAGCTGACGAGGAAAATTTCCTTGTCCACCGGCACGTCGCGCGCACTGCGGATCGCGGTGTGCTGGCGGAACCCGCGCCGCTGCATTTCATCGACGAAAGCCTGAAGATAAGGTCGGGCCGGATCGGCCACGATCGCCCTGCCCCCGGGCGCCAGATGATCGCGGATCGCACGCGCCAGGATCGCGGGCTGCTGTTTTTCGTAAAGGATATCGCTGCCGATCACCCAGTCGAAGCGCTCCTGAGGGAGCGCGCCGCCCTGCCAATCCAGATGCAGGTATCGCAGCTCCCCGGCCGGAATCCCGTTCAAGGCGATGTTGCGCTCGAGAAAGCGCGGGACTTCCGGGTGAAAGTCAGTGGCAGTGACCTGTGCGCCGAGTTTCGAGAGCAGGAGGCTCGGAATCGCGAGTCCGCAGCCCAGCTCCAGCACCCGCTTTCCCTCGAAAGCCCCCGCGCCCAGCTCCGCGAGCTGCTCCGTCAGCGCTCGGGCGGAAGGCCAGACGACGCCGAAGTACGGGCAGAGGGTTTCCAGAAGCGACTCACGACCCTCTTTCTGAAGGAACTCAAAGAGCCGGTCGATCGTCCGATCGAGATTTTCCAGGCATTCCAACTTGAGCTCGTGAGCGCCGAGCTTCTCGATCCGGGTTGTTAAGGTGTATTCGAACATCGCGTCCCGCCTGTCTCCAGCCGGGACGTCCTACCGCACGCGCCTTTTTCCGTCAAAGCGACCGGACGGAGAGGGTTACTTCAGCCTCGCAGCCCGGCTGTTCCAGGGTGTAACTGACCGTGAACTGGTCGTCGTCGCGCGCGATCCGGCTCAGGCGCGCGCTCTCGGCCTTGCACCCCGAAGGCAGCACGCTCTGGAGCCCCTCCAAGGCCATTTCCTTCGCGTTCAGCCCCACGCTCGAGACGTCAGGCATCACATTGAAGCAAAGCTTCACCGCTTCAGGATTCGCCAGCTCGTTGCACGCCTTGAAATCGCGGAAGTCCGCGAGCACCGGACCCGTCGAGGCATCGGGAGCAGGGGCGGGCAGCTCCGTGGGATATTCCACCCACTCGGAGCGGGCGATCACCGCCCCGGCCGCCTGACCCCGAACGCTCACCTTGAGCTCGGTTTCCAAAGTTTTCTCGAAGAACGCGCGCTTCACCCGCAGCACGGGCAGCCCGCTTCCAGCAGCGGGCTCGGCGGCCTCGCTTGCGATCGCGCCGGCCAGCAGCGCTCCGACCATCAAACCGCCCATCGACAAGAACGACTGAATCTCTCTCTTCATTTGTGTCTCCCTCACTCGCGGTGGAGTTAGCAAGGTGCGTTCCAGGGCCGCGTCATCCCGGCTTCAGTCCGGGCGCTCCGCCGCTCCCTCAAGGCGCAACGCACTTTCCAAAAAGCAGTGGCGGCAGCCTTGAATTGCGCTTCACACCGGACTAAGAAAGGCGACATGGGAATGGTACCCGGCAGCCCGCGCTTTGAAAGAGAGATGCAAACGCTCGAAGCCATGACTCGGATCTACTGTCGTGAAAACCACGAACAGCCGAACGACTCGTCCTGTTGCGCGCGCTGCAGCCGCTTTCTCGATTATGCCCGTTATCGGCTCGAGAAATGCGCTTTCGGCGAGGACAAGCCGACCTGCGCGAGGTGTCCTATTCACTGCTACACGGCCGACGAGCGGGCGTACGCGAAGCAGCTCATGGGCCGTGCGGGGCCCCGGATGCTCTTTCGTCATCCGCTCCTCGCGCTCCTGCATTCGATCGACGGCGCTTTGTCCGCCGGGAGAATCCGGAAGTGGCAGGATCGCCGCGCAGCGCTCAAGCGCGGCTAGCTAAAAGCACAGATCGGCGATCCGAAGCAGCTTTTCGTCGCGATGACCGTAGTCGAGGCCGGACCAGAGCTGAAGCCGCGCGGTCGCCTCTTCGGCGGCTGCGCGCGTCTCGAGACCGTAAAAAAGACGCAGCGGAAAGCAGCGCTCGCGGATTTCCCTCCGGATAACGACCCTCTGAAGCCGCTCGTATTGCGAGGGATTGAGCGCCTCGTCCAGATGGCGGGTGAAAAACCGCTGAAGCAGCGTCTCAGGCGCATTGACGGGATCGGACGAGAAGCCCAGGGTTCCGTCGGCCAGCCGGAGCAGGATCGGCGGATAACGGACGCCCTCGAGCTCGATCGGCTTGAGCAGATTGCGGAAGAACCACATCCCCGCGAAGTTCGACGCCAGATCCGCGTTCGAATAGACGCCGTCGACGATCCGGCCGAAGAAGCCGGCCTCGGTTCTCACGCCGAAGGCGACCGCCGCGGCGAGCGCGGCGTCCTCGCTCGCGCCCCGGGCGAGGGCTCCCTGATAAAGCTCGAAATACTGGTAGCCCTGATTGATGAAGTGCCCGAGCTTGTCGCTCCCGAGGTGCACACCGAACATCCGGAAGGTCGAGCTGAAGACGAAGTAGCTCGGGCTGATCAGCCGGTGAAAACCCGCGAAGGAGTAAATGTTCCCGAGCTTGGGCGCAAGATAACTCACGGGCGCCACCGGCGCGGTGCCATCAAAATCCAAGACCGTCAAGTCACGCCCGAAAACGCCATCCAGCTGGTCCTGCCAGGTCATCAGAAGGCCGAGGTCATCGATCACGGCCCGGGCGAGCGCGGCTTCGTCCCAGAGATCCGCCCGACCGTCCCGATTCGCCTTCGCGACCACCTCGTGAAGCCTGCGGAAGATGAAACGGGAGAACGCCGGGCCCGTGTCGGCGAGCTCGCGGGGCGGTACCGTGAACTGGTCCGTTTCGTAGGCCTCGACCGCGAGCCCGACGGCCGCGCAAAAACCCAAAATGATCAGAGCGTGTTTCTTCCGGCTCACGCCTGATTACGGTGCAAATTCAGCACCCCGTCCAGCGTCGCGGGAACCCCGTAAATCCGCCCTGCGACAGCGGCGCCGGAGATGCCGATGCCTAATCTTTAGACAGATGCCGGCTCGACCAGCGTGTTCTGCCAGGCTCCCGCGTTCACCACGCGATCGAAACCCTGCTTCTTGAGCCAGACCGCGGCCATAGCGCTTCGGGCCCCCGATGCGCAGCAGACGATCACGGGACGCGCGCGATCGAGCTTCTCTACGCTTCGGGCCAGCTCGTCGAGCGGAATATTAAGGCTGCCCGGCCGGGCCCCGCCCGCGAACTCCTCGCGGGTGCGGACGTCCACCACCACGGCGCCTTGGGCAAGCAGTTCGGGAAGTTTCATGCGCATCCTCCGGGATCTGAAAGCTTGGAACAGGAAATAAGCCGCGAACAGGGCGGCCACCAGATAGAACTTCAAGGAATCCATACCGGAACTATATTATCGTTTTATAATATTATCAAGCCCCTTCACTGGGAGGATCGCCGAAGCCAAAGACTTTCCCTCGCCGACTGCCGGGTCTCCCCGCCGTGATGTCTCGCATTTCCGCCATTGCCCCCCTTCGGTTTCTTCAGTACCTTTTTAGGTACCGATGGCCGTTCTAATCGATCAGGTGTGGGCCATGACCCTCGCCAATCTCAAGTCGCGTTACCGCAACACTGCTTCCGGGTTTCTTTGGGTCATCCTCAACCCGCTCATTCTTTACGGCGTCCAAAGTTATATTTTCCGAACCGTGCTGAATATCCGGATCCAGGACTATTCCCTCTTCCTGCTATCGGGCCTGCTGCCTTGGATTTTCATCAACCAGTCCCTGGAAATGAGCGCCTCAATTCTGGTGAATTCGGGAAAGCTGCTCAAATCCTATCCTATCAATCCCATCGTGTGCCTGCTTGCCCAGATCATAGACAATACCATCAATTTTCTGGCGGGCTTTCTCCTGATCTTCGCGTTCACGATACTCTTCGCCCCCGTCCCGATAGGACGACTGGCTATTCTCCCGGTACCGGTCCTTCTCCTTTTTGTTTCTATCTTCTCGCTTTCCTGGCTGCTGGCGACGGTTCAGGTGTTTTTTCGGGATACCCGTTTCCTGCTGACCTTCGTCTTGAACATTTCATTTTTCCTGACCCCGATCTTTTACCCGCCTGAGCTCATTCCTGCGGAGCACCGCTGGCTGCTCGCGTTGAACCCGTTCAATCACATCATCGCGCCTTTCCGCGCCGTGGTCCACCCGGCCTCCGAAATCCCCCTCTTGCCGAGCCTGGTCGCTTCGGCGACCCTGGCATTTGGCCTATTTCTGGTTGCGAGCTATTTCTGGAGAAAAACGCGCAATGCCGTCTTCTTTAACCTCTAATTCTGCGGCCTCCGCCCCCATCCTGGAGGTGAGGGATCTCAGCCTGACCTTCAAGGCGAATGTGCATCGCCATTGGACTTGGCGCGATTGGTTTGTTGGGATGACGGGGAAAAGATCCCTCACATCGCTCCAGGCCGGTGATCCGCTGAAGGTGTTGAAATCCGTTTCCTTTTCCGTAAATCCCGGCGAGCGGGTCGGAATCCTCGGCGTCAACGGAACCGGAAAAACCTCGCTTTGCCGGTGCATTGCGGGCGTTTACCGCCCCAGTTCCGGCCAGATCCGGCTTCAAGGTCAAGTGCGGGCGATCTTCGACACTTCGATCGGGATCTACCCGGAACTGACCGGCCGTGAAAACGCACGCCTTCTCGCGAAATTCATGTACCCCGGCATGAACAAGGAGCATGAGGAAATGGTCCGCGAAGCACTCGAGTTCTCCGGCTTGGGCGAATTCATCGACGTTCCTTACCGGCTCTACAGCAACGGGATGCAGGCCCGTCTGTGTCTCTCAATGATTTCCTGCCGCCCCGGAAACCTGTTGATCCTCGATGAGGTCTTCGATGGAGCCGACCTCTTTTTTCGCGAAAAGATCAGCGGGCGGATCCACTCTCTCATCGAGAAATCGACGGCGGCTCTTTTCGTCAGTCACTCCCCGGACCAGATCAAGCGAGTCTGCAGCCGCGTGCTCATCCTCCATCAAGGCCGGGTCGCGCACGATGGCGACGTGGCTGACGGCCTCACTACCTATCGGGAATTGAACCGCCACAAACCCTAATGGGTTGCCTGTTAACTGACCGGGCCACTGAACGGATAGCGGGTCTGAAGCTCCTCCAGCTGGCGCATCCACGGCCGAAACTGGCTTCCGGGGCGAAGCCTTTCGTTGTTCAGGCAAAGGAGCAGCTCCCATGCGGCCACCGCGCCCGTAACGGCGCCGATCAGCGGCGACCGCCTCAGGCATTCGATCTCGGGAACGGATCCGGGATCGACGAACTCAGCGTCGGGCAACATCGCCACAAAGGAAAGCGGCGCGCCGTCCAACTGCCACCCTAAATACGGAGATCTTCCATGTGCCGGAACGCCGGGCGGCAGCCGAGACCCAGTGAAGGTCTTCAGAACCGCGGCGAGCCCGACTTCCGCCGGGTTCATCGGTCCATCCGCGAGCCCAAGCTCCGATCGGATCCCCGCGATCGACCGCGCCGCCTTATAACGATGATAGGGCGAAGGGGCGCGCTCATGCGCCTCCCACTGCCAGGGCCACTTCCGCAGGTTCCAGATCAATCGGATCCAGTAGCCGTAGGCATTGAAGATGAAACTCCGCAGCCGCCATTCCTCGGGAGTGTAGATCTCCGGCTCGCCCACGAACTTGAGATAGGCGGAGATCCGCCTATATTCAACGACCAGGGGCCCCGCGCTTTCGAAAGCGGGAATGCCGTCCATTACCAGCCCGAAATCGATATCGCTGAAGAATGCGTTGAATTTTCCCGGGCTCTCCATGGAATGTCGGGTGAAAACCTCCACCCCGAACGGGGCCGCCGCACGCGAGAGACGTCGTTCGAACCATGGGATGAACATCGAGCGATAAAACGCGCGGATCGCCGCGTGAAAGGGCCCCCAACCAGGGGAATCGGTGATGCGGCCGGCCGCGAGCAGAAGGCTTGCGGCCGGAGCGCTGACGAGGCGGCGATTCATGGACGAGCTACCGGAATCGCCCGGGTCACCCACGGAAACTCCTCGCCCTGCGGTAGAAGGCCTCAAACTCGGGGAAGACCGACACAAAGTCGGACTTTCGGCGCTCGTCGTTACGCGCGATGAATTCCGCGAATCGCTTCAGCACCTCGGGATTCTCGGTGGCCTGACTGATCCCGTGATGCAGGCTTTTGAGGAAAGGCAGGTATTTCCTCCAACGCTCCGCTGACGGCTCGTTATATGGAAAGAGATACGGATTAGACGAAGGATCGGCAAGATTCCGCTCGACGAAGTCATGGCAACGCTCCAGGTACCGAGCAGTCTCTCGCGGCAGGATGTAGGGCGCCAGGTAATCGGGAGAGACGACGATGTTCTCTTTGTAATCCACCGGCACCCGGTATTCGTGCTGGAGGTCCGCTGCGAGGCGGAGCAGCTCCTCCATACTGCTGACGCAAAGGGCGTTGACGGCCATTTGAAAGCCGAAGCGCACGTTCGGGAGACGAAGAGCCAGGAGCTTGCGGATGTTCGAAGTATAGAGATTCCAGTCGAGACCCTTGCGGATATATTCCGATCTCGCGCCGAAAGCCTCCCCCGATGCTTCGACGTGCAGGATGAATCTTTCGCTCAGGGCGGGGAGGAGGTCAAGGAAGCGATCAAACCGGTGCTTCGGCGCATTGAAGTTGCTGATGACGTTGATCGTGACCTTACGCCCCTCGCGCGCCTGTCTGGAATCGCGCATGATGTCTTCGATTTTCTCGAGGAAAGGGAGGAACCTGTCGTTGATCGTCGGCTCGCCGCCGATGAAGATGATGCGATCCAGGCTGTCCTTGATCCTATCGAACCAGAGCCAAAAGACGGGCTCAAACGACGCGGGAGCGGGCTTCGCGGCTCTTTCCGCCTGATCCGGCCTCATTTCTCCGAACTGGATCGCCTCGTCTTCCCAGCTCGTGCTGAACACAGGCGAGCAATAGAGGCACTTGAGATTGCAGGTATTGCTCAACGAGATCTCGAGGATGTCGGGATGATCCGCCCGCAGCAGCCGCGGGTCCTCAACGTCGATCGGCCCACTGAAATCGTCCGGCACGCCGACCACGTCGTTCATGTACCTGACGAAGCGATCCTTGCCCGTCCGGGTGCTCTGGATCCCGCGCGACTCCAGGATGATGCAGGTGAAGCAGTCGGGATGCCGAAGGCCGAGAAGCTTATCCTTCCTGCGCTCGATCAGGTAAGGATTGTTCAAAAGCGCATCCGTGCCTAAACGCTGCAGGTCCTCTTCCGTGATTTGGATATTGGGTGGCTTGTCGCAAGTCCGCAGCTCGCCCCGGTTGACATGGATCACTGGATAGCTCCACCGCCATTTGCAGATCGCCTGGTCGAAACCTACGCGCTCGCGGAAGATGTCCGTTTGGCCGGGATTCTTGACACTCATGATGACAGCCCCAGGGCTCGCTTCAAGAGCAGAAATTCCTCGGGATCGTACTCCACGAGCTCGTCGAACTTCTCGATCGACCGGACAGGTACGAGCGACCAACAGGCAACCTCCTCGAACCCCGGGATCCGGAGCAGCTCATCCCGAAAAGCGATGCCCCGGGCCACCGAGCCGGGTGGAACCATCACCTTGACCTCGAGGCCCCCAGTCGCAGGATTTGCATTCTTCTCGCCGACCAAGGCGCGGATCCTGTCGAGCCAACGCTCCCCGATCGCGAACTCGAAATGAACGCTCACGTTCAGGCTGGCGTGCCGGATCAGCTCGACGAGGTATCGCTCGTTGCGGCTTCCGTTGGTCGTGACGACCGACCAACCGCCTTTTGAATGGATCAACGCGACCCAATCCAGGAAACTGGGATGCATCGTGGGTTCCCCTCCGCCGAAAAGGAAGTGCACGGTTCGACTCCTGCCCATACGCGCGAAAAGCGTCTCCGTCGCGGCGAGCAGCGCTTCGTACGGTTTGAAGGGCTCGATCTTGTCGTGGACGCCAGGCCAACAGTAGGAACATTCAAAATTACAGCGCCTGTGCAAATCCCAGAAAACCTGCACCGGTGCATGATAGGCCTGCTCGACAGCGACGGGTTCGGGTGTTTTCTCCCGCCTGAGGGTCGGTCCTCGCGGCGCGCGCCCGAGATTGAGGAGCAACGACCGATATTCCGGCGCCTTGACCTTAGGTATGGCGATGTCGGCCCCGCAGCCGCAGAAGTCGCGAGGGCATTCGATCCACTCTTCCGGCAGCGAGAATTCCCGGAAAACGTTCCCCAAATTTCCGCCGACGCGGCAGTTCCCGATCCAGACATCTCCGTCGTAATCGATGTAGAGATGCTCGACCCCGGCGGAGCATCTCCAGCCGCGCCAACGGTTGAGGCCGGAAGCGATCGTCTGATCAACGCTCAGGTCAGTGAACGTCCCGTTAATTCCGTAATGGCGGACGATTCGGTTGCCGAAAAGCGCCGAGTCCGGATGAGGAGGTGCCACGGGAACGACATCGTTCATGGAACGGCCCCTCGGATTTCGTTCCAGAACTCCCGGAGCTCGGGAAAAACCGAAGCAAACCGGGTTCCGCGGCGAAGATCCAGATCACTAACGCGCCGGAGAAACTGGGCGCGGGCCACGGGATCCGGCTGGCCTCTCCGGACCGCCGTGGCAATTCCCCTGACAAAGTCGACGAAAAGCTTCCAATCGCCGTGGAAGCCGATCGGGAAACGAGGGTCGATATTGCGCTCCACGAAATCGGCGCATTCATCCAGGAAACGGGCATGGTCCGACGGCAGAATCAGCGGGCTGCACCAATCCGGAGTCACGATCATGTTGCGGCCGAGAGCCACAGGATACTGGTACTCATCCTGAAGACTTTTCGCGAGACTGAGCAGCGAAAGCATGGTTGTCACGCTCATGGCGTTGATCGATGGATTGATGCAGAAATGAACGTTCTTGAGCCTGAGACTCATGACCGAACGGACGTTCTTCTCAAAGCGCTCCCAACTGAGGCCATGACGGATATACTCCGCCCTCGCTCCGGTCGTGTCCACCGATGCCAGGAGCAGGACCTCGAAGGACTCCGAAAGCCGAGGAAGCAGCTCGAGAAAGCGGGCAAAAGAGGAATCGCTCACGCTGAAATTCGAGATGATCCCGATCATCGGCCGCGCCGTTCCGCCGGACCGCAGGTAAATCTTCCAGATGCGCTCGAGCTGCTCGTAAAATCGGGGGATCAACAGGGGTTCGCCGCCGATGAAAGAGATGTACTCCAGGCTCGAATGAACTTCCTCCAACCAGCGCCAGAACACGTCCTCGAACCCTTCAGGTGCGCCCCCATCCACTTCACCCGGCGGAAGCTCGTCATATCTCCGCATTTCCGATTCCCAAGCACTGCTAAAATGATCGCTGCAGTAGAGACACTTCAGGTTGCATGAGTTTCCTAAAAGGATCTCCAAAAGCAGCGGGTGCCGGGACTTGAGGGCGTCGCGATCGGCGAGCCCCCTTTCCACGAAGCGGGCCAGGTCGGCCGGCTGGCCGGCCCGATTCAGGTAGTCCTTGAAATGGCTTGGACCCTGGCGAGGACTCGTGACTCCGTTGTCCTCCATTTTCCAGCAATAAACGCAAGACGGGTGACGGATCCCCTCGAGCATTTCGCGCCTCCGCTCGAGCTGGTGACTTCCATTGAGGAACACGTCGGTTCCTGACGCTTTGAGGTCTTCGGCGCTCACCCTGGTCCCGACGGTGTGGCAGCAGGTTTTCACCTCTCCCGTCTGGAGGTCCACCAGCGGATAAGTCCATCTGAATCGGCAGAGAGACTGATCGATCCCGCTGCTCATGGTCCCTGCTGGTCGATCTTGGTCGCCATGATGTCGAAATTACAATGACACATGGTTTTGTTGCATCGAATCGGGACGACGGGCAGCATGAGCTTGGGATCAAGGATGTTTCCGATGACACCCCCGACATCGCACCAGCCGCGCTTGATGTTTCCCAACATATCGACGACGATCTGTTCCACACCGATGTAACAATCCCACCCGAACCAGTTATTCATTCCCGTGGCAATGAAATGATGGGCCGGGAAGACGTTTCGCTCCCCCTTGCGGGTAATTGCCGCCATCGACCCCCGATAGGTGGTGAACTGGCGCGTATACCGCACCTTGGAGCTGAAATTCTCCTGTTGTCCGGCAAGGACCGCCTTCTGGGCATCCGTATAGACGTAAAGCCGGTCCTGGAAATCGATCACGAGCGGTTGGAGAGCGATGCTCACATTTTCAAGCTCGATCACCTTTCTCGCGAACTCGACGCAGTAATCGAATGTTTCGGGCTTCATCATCACGTTCACGTGAACGCGACGATCCCGATGCAGGAGCTTCACCACGTCGAGGAAATGTCCGGGCTTGGCCAACTCCGAATGGAAGCTCAAGCAGACCTGGTCGAAATGGGGGATCGCACTCGCCCACCAGTCCAGCGCACGGCTGCCGTTCGAAATGAAGCCTACTTCGGCGCCGAGGGACTTGAGGTGCGAGCAAAGGGGGATGAAATCGCGCCAGAGGGTGACCTCGCCGCCGGTGAACTCGAAGTACAATTTCTTGCCCTCGTAATGCCGAATCGCTCTCTCGCAGAACCCCTTGATCTCCTCGAGCGGCAGCCACTGGCGGGACCGGTTGTGAAGTTCGTCCGGACAATAGCTGCACGCGTAGTTGCAGATATTGCTCAAGCACCAGTTGATCACGACGTAACTGGCGTACTCCGGGAACTCGTGTTCAATCCTCACATAATCCGCCATATAGCGCATCATAGTGAACTTCTTAGCGACAGAAAACAAACAGGAAAATACAGCCGGTAGGTTGACTCGTCACGCGACGAACCGCCAAGCCCTGTCCGTGGAAACATCGCTAGATCACGGTCTGCGTGAGCGCCTCATCCTGGCTTTCTTCGCCTCCAGCCCTACAGCTCGCACGAGAGAGCCATGCCCGCGCACCGATAATTTTCGCCCACCAATACGGCGGATAGCCTATCCGCGTACGTTTTTAAGTACCGCCTAAAGAATTAAAACGCCCTTCTTTCAACAGCTTGCCAAAGTTTGTACGCCTCCATCCAAATATAGTATCCTTATTATAAGCAAGGATCACCGAAATGATTGAACGTCTCTTGAACAGGTCAGGGTTCACCTTGGTCGAGGTGCTCATCGCGGGCGCCATCGCGACCATGACCGGTTTAGCTCTCTTGGAACTGGTGAAGTCCAACATGAAATCCCAGAGCTTCATGATGCAATACATGTCGGTCCAGGACATGATGAACGCGGCCAGCCTGGCCATGAGCAGTCGCCCGGCCTGCAAACAGTCACTACTGGGAACTCCGGTCCCGACCTCTGCCACCGCTCCCTCCACAGTGACTGGCGGAGCCATCCGAGGTGCGCAAGCCCCCTTTGACCCCATTATTTCGGTGGGCTCCTTGTTCCCAATCAATTCAAACAAAAACAATGGGGTCGAGGTCCAGTCCATTCAGCTTTTCTCCTCGGGACCCAACGTGGTTCTTGCCCCCAAGTCGTCCCTCGTCCGGATCAATTACCGGAGGTGGACCGGGCTGACGACATCACTGGAAAACTTCCGCGAGCTGAATCTGATCGTGTTCCCCAATGCGGCCGGCACGGTCGAAGACTGCTACAGCTCGATCGAAGCCTACACGCAAGCCGCCTGTCTCGCGCTCGGAGGCACCTACAACTCCGTTGCGGGCCAATGCACCGATCTCCAGATTCCCAGCTCCAACAGGTTCTGCATCAATGGACAGTGCTGGACCGCGGGCGGAAGCCCGAACCTGTTCTTCGGGACACAGACCTGCCCGATCGGCACGAAGGTCACCGGATTGAGCCCTCGCGGCAACATCATCTGCGGCCCATGATCACGGGCCGCCAAGCTGGTTGAAATTACCGAAATAATAGTGCTGAATCGCGCCCGGACCATCGCTCTTGTTCGCCAATGCCTGCGAAAGGCCGAGTTGTGCCGCCCGGCCATCCGGGTTCTGCCTGACGCTGTACTGGAGCACGGTCACGGAGTCCTGCCAGAGTTCGGACTGGTGATAGGCCTTCACTGCCAAGCCCGAGCAGACCAGGAGCATCGCGACAAGCGCGACCTTCTTGCGAGCTCCTTCCAGGCGGGCCAATCCGAATGCAATGATCAGGGAAAGACCGGCCGCCGGAAGATACAGGTATCGATCGGCGACGGTCGAAACATCCTGAAAAACGAAGGGGACCAGGCCCAGGAACGGAAGCAGACTCAGCAGGAAAAACCCGAACGAAAAGTGGAATATCCGGCCCCTCGCGTGCCTCATCGCTGGAATCAGCAACGCCACGAGACCTCCCGAGACCAGACACGCCGGAAGTGCCGTCGCAGGACTCTGGCGCAACTCCATCAAGAGCGCGCCGGGCGTTTTCCCGTAGTCGAAATAGTTTTCGATCGGAAGGATGAGCTTCCAGGAGAAATTCGCCAGGGCGCTCAAGGCCACTGGAATGCGCCACTGCAGTGGCGTCACCAGCTCCATCCCGTCTAGCGGAACCAGCCTATGGTGAAGCCAAAGCGCGGCCGCTCCGGCCACGAACCAGGCAGAGTATTCGCGAACAAGACGACTCCATTCACGCCGATAGAGCGCTCTATCCAGCCAAACCATGAGGAAGAGGCCCGCGAATCCGGAGAACTTGGACAGCCCCGCGGCCAGCAGAAAGAAGTAGGCGAGCCATTGGTAAATGCGTTCCTCCTTGGCTTCCCGGCGCCGCAGATGAAGGAGGAGGCTCAGAAGGAGGAAGAAGCTCGATAGCAGGTCCTTTGTTGCCGAAACCCAGGCGATTGCCTCGACATGCACCGGGTGAACCAGGAAGAGAAGACCTCCTAAAAACGCGGCCAGCTGCGCGCGCCGTCTCGCTCCGCCCGACTCCGGCTGGACCCGGCGGACCAACTCATGGCACCAAAGTGCCACCAGCGTCGCATTCATCGCGTGGAGAATGAGGGCAAAAACCCGAAAGGGCAGCGCGTGCGCAGTTCCCCAAAGCGCCGCGATCGCCGCCCAGATCGAATAGCTGACCGGCATCAGCGAATGAGTCCAGATCCAGCCCAGATGAGCCCAGGTGACGGGATTCAAACGAGGGTTCGCGAAAATATGGCCGCCATCATCAAAGACGAAGTACCCAAAAGAGAGGGTATGTCCGAACAGCATGAAGCAAAGGCCGATAAAAACCGCGAGCATCGCAATCCCGGCCAAGCTGGTCCACCCCGCCCCCTGTCCCTTCATGGAACCCCTCCCCGAACGAGACTAGCGGCCTTTTAACGCCAAGAAAAGACCGTTTCCACGGCCCTCCACCTGCTTTATGCTGAAACCCCCGGCATGCGAAAAAAGAAAATCCTACTCCTGTGCTCCGAGCGGCCTTCCCGGTGGTGGAGTTGCCGGGAAATCACGGAAAACCTGGTGACGGCCTACCGCTCGCTCGGCGAAACCTTTGAGCTGCGTACACATACCTTTTCAGCGCAGCTCGACGGCCGGCTGTCGTTTCCGGAACTTTTCGGAGACGAGCTCGCGGAAGTCTTCCGGGCATGCATTCCCGATGAGATCGTTCTCGCCGAGAACTCCCCTGATCCGCTTTCGATCCTCGCGCCGATCCGCGGAGGACCCGCAGTAGAGCTTCCGCCCAAAACCGTGCTCTCGATCCACGTATTCGGGGACTTCATTTTCCGATCCGAGAGATGGGCGACTCTCGCCGGGCTCTTGCTCAATGCGCGCCGAGTGAAGCTCATCTGTCCCTCGGAACGGCACGCCCGTCTGATTCGCGGCTTCCTCGCCGACGGCGGTCGCCAGTCTAAAAACCCCACCGTCGCTACCGTTCCTCTCGGCGTGAACTGCGATTTCTGGAAATTCGACCCAAAAGAGAGGGAGCAGTGCCGGAAGGCCTTGGGGATCGCCCCCGACCAACGCGTCCTGCTCTATACCGGACGAATCAGCCTGCAAAAAAATGTGACCCGGCTGCTGACGGAGTTTTCCAGCCTCGTCCAAAACGGCGCAAGCGAAGCGCGGCTCTGGATCGCAGGCCCCTTTGATGACCGCGACGGAGCCTCCATGGCCCTTTTCTGCCCTTCGGGCTACTCCTTCCAGAAGTTCCAGACGGCGCTCCGAGAGCTTCCCGAACGAGTCCGCGGGATGATTCGCTATTTCGAACCTCGTAAGAGCAACTCGCTGCGTGAGCTCTACTGCGCCGCTGATGCCTTTGTGAGCCTCAGCCTCTACAGCAAGGAGGACTTCGGCATGTCACCTGCCGAAGCCCTGGCCACCGGCCTGCCGGTGGCGCTCACGAGATGGGGCGGATATTCCGGGTTTGATGTCGCTGGAGTTTCCTGCGGCCTGATCCCGGTAAGGCTGGACGAGGGAGGCTTGAGGATCGAGTCAACGGCGATCCAGCGCGCGCTTCGCACCGCCTTGGGAGCGGACGGAGAAGGCACGCAACGCACGCGAAGAGGTCTGGCGTTCTCCCGGGAATTCTCGGTCCATTCGGCCACCGAACGACTGAGAGCGGTTTTGGCCCGTGATGCTTGCGAATTTCCAGGCTTCAATGGCCGGTTCAAATATCTTGCCGAACTGAGACGTGTCCGGAAGTTCGACCCGGATTGGACCCCGAGCGCTGGATCGTTCTATGAAGAGGTCTTCAAGCCCTATCTGGAGTGAGCCTCGATCGGGGGGGACGCTCCGGCTCCGACGCCTCTTAGGAGCTCCTGGATCTCCGAGGGCGACAAAACCGTTTCGCGGTCTTCGCGCCCACGGATCCGCAGCCCCTCGATTTTCTGTAGGAGCATGCCGGTCTGAAAGTAGAGCACGAGGGCGAAAAGCCCCAGATACCATTCAAAGAACTGCTGGCACGATTGTCGCCAGAACTCCCCCGTCAGGAACATGCAGGACCCCCGGCAAAACGAAACCACGGGGCAGGAGGGACACTCCGGCCTATTGCTCCAATGATATGCGGTATTCAGGCGAACGGCCTGAAGGTCCGAGGTGTTTCCCAGGTGGTGCCCATCCTCAGCGACGGTGTTCTGGCAGGTGACAACCCTCCCCTTCAGGTCCACCGCGATCTGATGAGGCTGGTCCATTCCGCAATGCTGCGGCAACGCATGGGCCGGCATCCGCCGCATCAGGATGGATCGAAAATCCTCGAGCTGCAGATGAATTCCGCCGGCTAGCAACCCATTGGCGCCGTTTTCCAAAACATCGCGGATTAGGGAGACCCTCAGAGAAGAGTCCCCTCTGCGGAAAAGAAACGGGTTACCCCCTTGATTATAGGACATCACGAGCTCATAGGTGAGGCGGATGTGATGAAATGGCACCCCCAGCTTCCCGGCGATGTCGTTCTGGATCGCGACCAAGGAATGATTTCGCGCCGAAACCGTCGCATTGAACGAAATCAGCCCGAGCGGATTGAGCGCGAGAAACAGTTTCTTCAGCAGAGGCCCCGTCCTCGGGGAAAGCAAGGGATCGGTCCCCCGGGCGCCCTTCTGATCCGGGCCATCATAGGAGACGGCCATATGGACCTTCAAACGGGAGGCCACCTCGATGACTTCCTCGTTCACGAGCGTGCCGTTGGTGAAAAGCAGGAGGCTGACGTCCGGATAGCGTTCGCGCAAGGCGGTGGCCAGGAGCTTGGCCGTCGGCCAATACAGCAGCGTTTCGCCGCCCCAGAACTCGATCCGCGTCCCTAATCCCTTGCCGTTCCGCCCTCCGGCATACCATTCACTCATTCCCCGAAGAAAACCTTCGGCCTCCTCGACTGCCGGCTTCATCACCTGCTTAGCCGGCCGAAGCTCTCCCTGACTGCAGTAACCGCACCTCATATTGCAGCTCATCCCGAGTTGGACTTTGATGAGGGAAAGATCGGTAGACTTGCGGCCCGGATTCTCCGGTGAAACGGCGAAAACCGGTGGCAGCGCCCTGGCTTCGATCGACTCCGGGAACAGGGCTCCCCCGTCCGACCAGGTCAGCGAATTGGAGCGCGTATCGAAAATAGCCTGGCGCTGGCCATGGAGACCCTGTAGCGTCAGGACGAAGGACTTGTCAGAGGCCAGATTTTGCATAGTTGCTTTCGCGAACTATAACTCGTAAACTCGGGGAGTGGAAACTCAAATGCGAGATACTTCCTTTATTCCAAAATGGAAGAGCACGGTCCTCAGGGAGCAACCGGAACCCGGTCGGCTCTATCTTTACGCCCCCGCGCAGGGAAGCGTCTTCGAGGTGGACGGGCTCTCGGTCGAGCTCTGCCAGCAGATCGATGGCACTCGGACTTTGGAATATATCGTGACCGAAATGATCGCCAAACACGGACCACCTGAAGCCCGCTTCCGAGCGGATGTGGAAAACTTCGTCACGGAACTCCAGTCTCGCTCGCTTCTGGAATAGCGGCTGCCGAAATCGCATCCTTCCATTGAGGCTCCAGAGCGCAGAGACGCTTCACGACGTTCTCGTTCGAATCATCAAGTGATGCCCGGAACCTCTCCCAACCTTCCTTCTGAATCAGGTAACGGACGAAAGAATGGCATTTCCGATAAGCCTGATTTTCCGGAAGAGGACCGGGATCAAGATCCAGTAAGGTCGGCGTATCCCATTCAGCGAAGGGCTTTTCCATCAGCTCCGCGCGGATCGGTCGTGGATCAGGCATCGCGCTCAGCGCCTCGCAGATCCCCTCTTCGATCCAGGCAGGAAGCTTCCTGGAAAGCTTCTGCCAGATGAAAAGATGGCAGAATTCATGCTGCAGGCCCCGGAACTCCGGGGACGACCCGTCGTAAACCTGAAAAAAGAAATGAGGCCAATGCGTGAAAGACGACACCCAATCTGGCAGCGGCCGTAACAACCCGAGTTCGGCCAGACGGCCCCTGCTTTCCAGGAGAAAAACGCTAACCGGCCGATCGAACGGCCCCCAGTAGGCCTCCAGAGAGCTGATCGGTCGGCTCATCTGACGTACAAACGAATGAGAGGCCTCTGGCGGAACTGAGGAAAATATCCGGACCTGTCCCTGCTGGTAATATCCGAGCGCCGGAGATTCCGGAGCCACCGCGCTCACCAACACGGACTAGTGGTGCAAGGATAGCCCGTTCCACCAGAACCGCAAGCGGTGCCCGCGCCTCCAGCGCATGGGCCGCAAGGGCCCCCGCAGGGCGACCCCGCTCGCAGATTCTGCACGCTCGAAAACAACACGCCGATGAGACCCATGATCTGGGTGACGCTCAAGGGCTTGATTCCGCCGAAATAATATTCCTTCTCGCCTTTCGATGAGTCCGGCGACGAATTGGAATCTTCTTTGTCCGACATTCATTCCACTTTAGCATTGCCCTTCTCCATCTGAAAGCTGAATTCCGCCTTCAGGCTTGCACTTTCCCCTTCAAAACATGTAAATTCATTTCTGATGCGATGGCTCCCCTTCTTTCTGATCCTTTTCCAGGCCGACGCGATCCTCGCCTCGCCTGGGAAATCCTATCCGACCTGCCACAAGGAAACCGCGAAGCTCTGCGGCCCCGGCATGCGGTTCTCGGATTGCGTCTACCAGAATCGCGACAAACTCAGCGAAGCATGTCTCGCGGAATTCCGCGCGCAAATCCCGTGCAAGAAGGAAGCGGCCCAACTCTGCCCTGGGGTCCATCCGCTGGATATCTTTTCCTGCCTCAAAAAACAAAAGGCAAAGCTCAGCCCTGAATGCATCGCCGAGGGAAAAAAACATATCCAGGGAATTGACTTCTGCAGCAGAAGCGTAAAGAAGTTCTGCAAGGACCTCCCAGACGAGAAACTCTCCACTTGCCTGGGGGACAATTACGAGAAGCTCGATCCCGTCTGCAAGTCGTGGCTTCCTCCGAAAGCGGTATGCAACGGCGACGTGACAAGGCTTTGCGGAGGAAAGAAGAAAACCCGGTCCGATACGGCCGACTGCCTCATGAATAACTGGACCAAGCTTTCGCAGCGCTGTCTCACTTATTTCCAGAAGTTGCCCTGTACCGCCGAAATCGCGAAATTCTGCAAGGATGCGCGAATGGGATTTGATACCTGCATGAACAACCCGTTGCCAAGGAACCAGATGCGCAGCTGCATGCTGAAGCATTGAAATCGGAAAACCAATGGTTCCGTGGCTTCGTCTTCACGTTTCGAACGTCTGCAACTTCCGCTGCCCCCAGTGCCATGTCTTTCAGCTGAGCGATAACGTCTATCCCAGCAAGATCATGCCGCTTCCGGTGATGACGACCGCACTGGACCAATATACCCGCTGGCTATTCTCACTGGGAGAGCGCCGCACGTTAGTCAATCTCTACGGCGGTGAGCCCCTCATCAATCGGCGGAACATCCTCGACCTCATACGCCAGGCCGGCCGCGAGCTCAATGGAGTTCAAATCCATTGGTCCATGAATTCCAACGGCAGCCTGCTCAAAGAACAGGATGTCCGGGAATTGATGGCTTACAACCTGGATTTTCACATCAGCTGCGACGGGCCCGAAGCCATTCACAACCAAAGCCGGCCGGGCCTGAACGCGAGCAAGGGAACCTTTTCCAAGGTCATCGAGGCACTGGAGCTGCTTCGGCGGCTCGGGGCCTGGCGCCAGATCACGACCTATTGCTCGCCCATCAATTATCTTCACCTCAAGGAACTCGTGGACATCGCGGCAGCGCACGAAATCCCGCGGATCTATCTCGATATCTTCCATTCTCCGGACGGGGCCTTCCCGCCAGACCTCCCGCGCCTGTACCTGGAAGCCTACCGCCATGCCAGGGCAAAGGGAGTGAAGATGATCGGTCCCTGGTCCTCTATCTTCCTTCTGGGAACCTTGCGCTCGACCGAAGAGCCTTTCCGTTCGCCATCCATCGAAGTGAACGTGGACGGCACCTTCTATTCCTCGAATCTCCCGCTCACCCGAGGCAAAAGCAATCCCCCGGTCCAGGAACTCCTGCGGTACGTCACCTCTCCGGAGTATCAAAGGACGATCGCTGAAGGGCTGCATTATTATGCCCAGAAATGCGATGGCTGCGAACTCGAAACAGCTTGCAGAGGCAAGGCCATCCGTCAGTTTCAGTACCACCTGGGGCAGGAGGAGGGGTATGAGAACTCCTGCGCCTTCACTCGTGGCTGGATCAGGAATCTCTCGACCGATGTCATGTTTCGAAAGCATCTGACCCTTCAGGAGAAGCAACGCTTTCCGTTTGCGTAAGCCCGAGCCTACGGGTTTAATGAGCTTGACGATGCCCAGAAAAAAGAAACTTTTGATTTTGAGCTCAGGACGGCCGGCCGCCTGGAGAAGCTGCCAGATCATCGCTCCCAACCTCAAAGCCACCTATCGTCTCCTGGAGGACCGCTTCGAGATCGAGTATTTCCAGGTCGACTTTGATTCGAACTGGGAACATCCATCCCCCGAAGCCTACCGGAAAGGATTCGTCTCCGCATTGGAACGCTTCCTGCCGGACGAGCTGATCCTCGTGGATGACCTGCCGGATCTGCTGAAGATCTTCGCGCCGATTCCGGACGGCCCGGCGATTCCGATCCCCGAGGCAACCGCTCTCACCTTTCACGTTTACGGAAACTTCACGCTTCGCAGCCGGGAATGGACCCGGCTGGCGGCTTTACTGCTGTCCCGCTGCCGGGTGAAATTTCTTTGTGCCTCACCGCGTCAGACAAAGCTGGTCGGGGGATTCCTCGGTGCTGGAGACACGAACGCCGTTCGGTATTCGCCCTTCGCCGTCGACTGCGAAGAGTGGCGCTTCGAGGAAGGCGAAAGAACAAGGACCCGGGCGGCTCTCGAAATCCGGGAGAACCAGCGGCTGATCCTTTACAGCGGCCGGATCAGCTTACAAAAGAACGTCATCCGCCTGATCCGGGAGTTCGCAGAACTGGTGAGGCAAGGCGATCAATCCAGCCTCCTTGGGCTCATCGGACCGTTTGATGATCGGGATGGAATCTCCCTGAAGCTGAACACGCCTTTTGGATATATGTTCCATAAAATCCAGCTGGCATTGCGGGAACTTTCCGACAACACCCGTTCCAGGATCCGATTTTTCGAGCCCCGGATCGGCGACGAGTTGAGGGAATTGTATTGCGCGGCGGACGTATTCGCGAGCTTGAGCCTGTATCACGACGAAGACTTCGGAATGGCGCCGGGCGAAGCGCTCGCCACCGGACTGCCCGCCATCTTGTCCGACTGGGGCGGCTACCCCGGCTTCGCGCGACCCGAGGTCCCCTGTGAAACGGTTCCCGTCACCCTGGAGACCGAGGGACTCAGTCTGCGTTCTGCGGATATTCAGGCCGCACTGCGGAATGCGTTGGATCAAGATGTCGCCACGAGCCGCCGTCGGGTCCATGCGAGCGCGTTTAAGCGATATTTCTCCATTCCGGCCATAGCGGAGACCATGAAGGAGCAGCTCGACGCGGAAGCGACCCGGTTCCCAGGATTCAACAGTCGACTCAAGTACCTCAGCACGCTGGCGGGAGCCGCCAAGCCGCATCCGGAATGGATCCCGGGTTCCAAGACGTTTTACGAGGAGATTTACCGCTCCTACTTCCAAAAAGGCATGTCATGACTCAAGGGGAAAACTGGGTTTTCGATCATACCTACTCGCGAATGCACCTCCAATTCGAAGGAGCCTGGTGGGAACAATGGCACCATCGATTCGCCCCTTTCGCTGATCCGCTCTTCGCCCCCTCCCGCCCTCTTTTCCTGATCGACGGCCTTACCAAACTGCAAGGCTCCGGAACTCCTGTCCTAGCCCGCGATGGCTTATTGCCGCTGACCTGGTTCTTCCGCAATGTCATCCCCAAGGATTTTCCGCCGGATCTGCTGATCCCGGAGAATTTTTTCCACCTCGTCCCTCCTTCCTGGCGAGGCAAGGCTCGCTCCTTCCGGCTGGAGCGCCGCGGGGAACTCGCCTTCCTCCCGGATGAGCCACCGGAGAGAATCATACTGATCGGGGTCTTCTCCCAGTTTTTCATGGGATCGCCCAACAAGCGCTATTTCGAGCGTCAACTCGCCCGGCTGCAGACGAAGTGGGGACGAGAAGCGATGCGGAAAATCAGGTGGCTTCTCTGGCTTCCGATTCACGATCCCCGGTCCATTTCGGCGCGCACCGACCGCGCAGCGGAGTTGTTTTACAAGACCCTGGAGGGCTTCGGGCCGAGTATCGAGTTCTCGAGCTGGGGCGATCTCTCGATGCAGCAAGACCTGCGGGAGTGGGCGTTTATCGAGCTCAACACGCGTCTGGTGATCGGCGAAAGCTATTGCCGCCACCATCTGCTTTCGCGAGGGGCTCGCGAGCTGGCGCTGGATAACGGCCTTGCCCGGGTGCCCCGGAAGCTCGAGGCGCGCGTTGAGCCGCTGTCGCCCTATCACGAGCTTGTAATCGATCTCGACCCAGTATTCGCGGCCTCCGCGGCGATTCCGACCCAGGAGCTCGAGGAGGAAGAGAAGATCCTGGGCACTGACAGCGATCTTTTGGGCAAGCTCAAGGACCAGATGGCGCAGACCTGGAAGACGGGCCTGCGCTAAACGCTCTTTTCCTGGTGAACTTTCCTCAGAAAGGCCAGGAGCGACGTAAAGGCCTCGGGAAAGATGTTCGATAACAGTGTCGCCATCTTCAAAGCCTCTTCGATGATCGGCTTTTCCTCCCTCCTGAGGCTATGCTCAAGCGGCTTCAGCACGGGAAGGAAGAAGAGGCCGAGCCGACGTTGCCTGCAAAAGCGAACGAAATCAGGGATCTCCCGCCAAGTCTCCGGCATGATCGCCGCGGAGATTCCGAGCGAAAAAGGCCGTCCAGAAGCTTTCCGGGCCTCACGGTATTCCTCCAGCCGCCCCAGATTCCCCATAACGCGCTCGAAATCAGCCCCGATCCGGATTGCTTCGTATCGGTCGCGCCGGAGGCTATCGAGACTGATCGTGACCTTATCGAGGGAGAGTCCCTCGAGAGTCCCGATCACCCGATCGATCTGCCGATAACTCGCGTTCGTGGTGAACGACCATGAGATTCCGGGATTGATCTGCCGCACTCTCTGAATGAACTCGAAAGCATCTCTCTGAAGAAAAGGCTCCCCGCCGAGGAGCCGGATAGCCTTGAGGCGAGGAAAAAAATTCCCGATATTCTCCGGCGTGAGCAAGGCGCCCAGAACGTTCCTTCGTTCCATTGGCCAGATATCGCACATCACGCAACGCAGATTGCAGGTGGGGTCCAATCGGATGTCCAGGAGCTCCGGCGGCCGCTCGAGGACTCTTTCCAGCACCGGCGCGTTATCGCGACCGACGTAGGCAACGTCCTGGCAGTCGAGCTGAGCCATTTCCTCCCGGCAGACCATGAGGGCCCCATCGATCACTTCCTGTCTCAGGGCCTGCATCTGCCTCGAATTCCAGCCTTCGAATAGACTCAGTCGCTCGACGTTTCCGAGCGAGTATTCGCTCCAACAGCAGGGCCCCATCTCACCCGACACCGAAACCTTGAGGGTTTGGAAAGGTCGTGCGCACCCGCCGCAAGGTCTCTTGGGTTGCAGAACATCCATTCAAGCCAAGGTACCATAACAAAGCCTCGCGTTGAATACTGGCAGTCCGACGGCGAGTCTTATACTATTGAGCGGAATGCCGAACAGTTCGGTAAGTTTAATGCACTATTCCTGGATCTTGCCTTCGATTCTCTTCCTGGCCTTGCCGCGCTCCTGGTTCGGCCCCATGGAGCGCTTTCCGCTTGGTCGCGGCGAGAACGCGGTTCCTGCGGCGACCGTAGTTTCCTCGTCGCCCGAGGTAATGAATGCGGGACGGGCGCTGGGTCCAAGCTCTTTTCCGATCTGTTTCGATTGTTTCGCCCTGATCAGGGAGGGAGAGCTGACCGTGGAATTTTCCGCCCCGCCCGAAACGCCCTTCCCCCGCCGTATCGAAATCAATTGCGTGGATGAGGCTTACCGAGGCGCCCGGTTTTCTCCGGGGGTCTACGACGTGGAGTCCTCCGATAATCTGAGGGACTGGCACCGCTTGGGAACAGCGAGAGGCTCCGCTCAATTTGAACTGTCGTCCGGCCAAGCCTGGCCCAGATATGTCCGGATCCGGGTCTCCAAATCCGGTCACGAAAGTGAAAATGCAGCGCGAATCGATTCGCTTCAGCTGGTCATCTGAGGCTCTTGCGTCAGCCTTGCCGCTGGTCCTTCCGATCGGCTCGGTGGCCGCTGTGGCCGGCCTCTCGGAGCTCTCCTCCCATCTCAATCATCCACCCGTCTTCAGGGCACTGCTTTACTTTTTCCGGGAGACCTGGCTGCGCCCGATTTATCCATTCCTTTTCCTTTTTTCCTACCTCCATCTCGCCAGGAATGCCGCGTTACGGGAGCGCCTCTTTCTCGCCGCATCCGTCCTGATCCTTTTGCTTTCGCTTCTCGACCGCTCCCCGCTGCTTTCCCTGGGGATCGCCTGCTATTCCGGCTTTTCCCTGCTGCTGATATTGCTGGTCAAGCGGCTGCGAGCGCTGACAGGACCCGTGATCGCTCTCGCGTGCATCGCGTTCGTGGTCGGATTACGGGGGCTTATGGAGATTTACCAGCCCTTTTTCGAAGGTCGGCTGCACTGGCCTCCCGGGACGCTGTGGCAGTATCTGGTCGTCGCGCTTCTGGGAAAACGGATCGTGGAACTCATCCCGGTTTTTTTGAGTGACCTGCCGAAAATGCGCTGCCTCTCCACCGTTTCTCTCGCCTCCTACCTTTGGAACCCGATCCTGATGCTGCATCATCTTCCCGTCTTTCCTTCGGAGTACGCGGATTGGGGCCGTGATGGCGACTCCCGTACCGTACTGAAGGGCTGGCGCCTCATCGGGATCGCCGTGCTCCTCAAGGCGATCTCATTCCCTCTCTGGCGAAACGGCCCCGTCCCTCTCCCTTCAATGGCATTCCTCGAAATCGGATTTCAAATCCTCTCGTGGGCCAGTCTGGCCTCAGGCCTCCTCATGATCTTTGGCCGTCCGATCAAGGCGCCGTTCCACGATATTCTCAAATCGAGGACGCCGGCCGATGTGCTGAATTCCTGGAACGTTTATTGGAACGAGTGGCTCATGAAATTCGCATTCTATCCAGCGCTCCGGATCGTGCCGAATTTCTACGTAGCCTTCCTTTGGGTGTTCTTCGTGAGCGGCCTCAGGCACAACCTCATGCTCTGGTTTTTCGGAAAACATGAGGTCACCGTGCTGGCTGCCGTTCTTTGGGTATTCGGCCCGTGGCTCGCTCTGGTGATCTTCCTTCAGCGACGGCTTCGGAGCGCGGTTCAGCGGAAGCGTTGGGCACAAGCCGCTCCGGCCTGGTCAGTCCGATCGGTTCAGGTGGCGGTGATCCTCCTGGTCATCGCGGTTCCCGCTTATGTCCAGAGAAGGTGGTTTCCGGAACTGCCATGGTAGGATCATAACTGATGCGTGTGCTTTTCCTGGCCGATATGCTCGGCGCGCTAGAGCGCCGAGAAACGATCGCCTCCCTGCAATACCGTGACTTCCTTCCGCTCGCCATCGCCCTTGCCGAGACGCCGCACGGGCCGCTGCTCGGACCGACGCTTCTCTGCACGATCGCTCGAAACGCGGGCTTCGAGGCGGAGCTCTTCCAGATGGCTTTCCGCAAGCATCGGCGCGACGCGCTTCTCGAGAAGCTCCGGAAGAATCCGGAGATTGTCTGCATCACGAGCACCTTCATCCTCGATGAGGATACGCTCCGGAAAGGCGTCGAGTTCGTTCGCAAGCATGCTCCACAAGCGACTGTGATTCTAGGTGGCCCATCCCTGCTCTCCAGTCCGGAGATGAGAGCGCTCGGTGACTACTGCCTTCTCGGCGAAGCCGAGGGAACACTCGTTCCTCTCCTGGAGGCAATCCGGGACCGCCGCCTCGATCGCGGCATCCCCGGCCTTTGCTACCGCGATACCTCTGGAAACGAGGTTCGGAACCCTCCCGCACGCGAAGCCCGTTTGGATTCCCTGCCCCTGCCGGACTGGAGCTTGGCACGGCGGAGACCCAACGAGTTCTATCTGATCGCCACGCAAAGAGGTTGCGCTTGGCGCTGCGCGTTCTGTAACTATCCGGCCCTTGAAGGTTATCAGCTGCGCTTTCGCTCTACCGAGAGCGTGATCGCCGAGATGCGAGCGAACTTCGAGCGATACGGAATCCACCGCTACATGTTCGCGGATTCCACCTTCACGGCCCCTCCCGATCGTTGCCGACAGTTGCTGGAGGCGATCGCGCGCCTGCCATTCCGGATCGAGTGGGCGGCCTTCGGCCGCGTCGACACGATCGGCCCGGAACTCCGCGACGCGATGGTCGCGTCGGGTTGCGTAGCTCTCTATCTGGGGATCGAGTCCGGCGATCAAGCCATACTGGATCGAATGAAAAAACGATTCACGCTGAACCAGGCGAGGGACGCCGTGGGCCTCCTGCGGAATTCCGGCATCCGAGCCACCGCCTCGTGGATCATCGGCTGGCCCGGCGAGACGCCCGATAGCGTGCGCCGGACCGTGGATTTCGCGACCGAACTGGCCTGCGAGCAGAACAACGTGAATACCTTCACTTTGACCGATCTTTCGCCCGCTGAGCTCCGACCGGGCAAATTCGGGATCGAGGCTCGGGACGAATCCTGGAAACATTCCACGATGAGCTATCAGCAGGCCAGCCGCTGGACACGATGGGCGATCCTGAAGCTGGCTTCCCGAGGCGTGACCATCGGTTCGCTGTTCGACTTCTTCTGGCTGGCCTCGCTCGAGCTGGGTCTTTCGGAGATCAGCGATCTCTTCCGCAAAGCGCAGATGCTCTCCGTCGCGAGCCGAAACCTCCGGAACCATCCGATGAAGAACCCGCCTGACGAGAAGCTTCTCCGCGACGAGTTGCTCCGCCGGTGCGCGCAGCTGCGCAAATCCGCGCACAGCCATCCGATCTACGGACGCTGATCAGCCGCCGCGGGCAATCACCAGGCTCGCGTTCTGGCCCCCGAAGGCGATAGAGTTTTTCAGGATCGTCTCCAGCTTCGCCTCCCGGGAGAAGTCAGGGACATAATCCAGGTCGCAATCCGGGTCTCCCGGTACGAAATTGAGGGTCGGCGCGATCCGCTGGTATCGGAGCATCAGCAGGCACGCCACCGTCTCGATGATTCCGGCAGCGCAGATGGCATGCCCGATCTGCGACTTCAAAGAGCTGACGGGGACCTGCTCGGCCCGGTCGCCCAGGAGTTCCTTGATCGCCTTCGTCTCGAGTCGGTCGTTCAGGCGGGTGGAGGTGCCGTGCGCATTCACGTAATCAATCCGCTCATGGCAGATTCCGGCGCTCTTCAGCGCGCGTTCCATCGCCTGGCGCAGACAATAGACGTCTTCCCGCCCATCCACCAGGCGATAGCCGTCGCTGGTCGTCGCGAAGCCGGCGATTTCGCCGAAGGATTTTCGAATGGCCGCCTCATCACCCGCCTCCAGGACAATCGCCGCGGCACCTTGTCCCCGGACGACTCCGGAGCGATCACGCGAAAAAGGACGGCTGACCTTGCTCGCCGGCTCCTTGGACTGACTCAGCGTCTTCAGGAGGAAAAAGTTCATGAGACCGCTTTCAAGAGGCCTCCAATCGGAGGCGAGGACCAGGCAACGCTTCCACTCCCCGCTCCGGATATTCTCGAACGCGAGACCGATGGCGTGCGTTCCGGAAGTACACGCCGTATTGACGCAAACCCGGTTGCGCTCGGGCACCTCGCCCAACCCTCTGGCAGCGAGCAATGCCGCGACAGCGTCCGCGTAGGCATCCGATCGGGAAGCGTCGCCAAAACCCTCTTCATGGAGGAGTTCCGGCGTGCTCAGGAAACCGAGGATGCTCTCGAAGTGGAAAGCCGGAATCCCGCCGTAAACGATCGAATCGAAAGGGACCTCGCCGGAGAGCCCCTCGATCGCCTGCTTCACTGCGTCGATATCCATGCGAAGCCAGAGCGCGCCGCACTTCCGCCAGTCGCGTGCCACCTGGCCCGCGATATAGGGAGGCTCGCCGACTCCCGCGATCGTCACCGGAAAGCTCGCGGGCAAGGCTCCTCCGCCGAGCTCCCGAATCCCCGAACGCCCCTCGAAGAGGCCTCGCCGAAATTCCGGAATCGAGTCGCCGATCGGGCTGCGGACACCGCATCCGGTGACTGCGACCCGGATCATCCCGAGGTGCTCAGGAAAGCGATCACGTCGCCCACCAGGATATCCCGCAACGACCCGCTTTCCCGCTTCGCAAGGAACTGGAAAAAAGCCTCGACATCGATCCTGCGCTCCATTCGCTTTTCGAGCACGAACAGGAAGTCGACGACATCGATGCTCTGAACCCCGAGATCGGAACGGAAGCGGGTCTCGGGTCCGAGGCTCACTTCCTTTTCCAGAACTTCTTCCAATGCCAGCTTGATCGTGGCCATCGGATCCGCTTTTTCAAGCATGCTCTCCCCCTATCAGCATTTCCATCAGCGTATCGATATTGCCATATCTTTCCATACGCCCTTCAGCGGGCGCAAGGTTCGCCAGCCGGGCGGGCGCCCGGAGGACCAGGCAGAAGGCTCCTTCGCAAAGGACGGTCCCAGGCTTCGACCTTCGAGCTTCCCGCAGCACGACGAAGGGATTCTCGAGCGAAAAGGCGCCGCAAACCACTGCCACTCTCACTCGCCCTGCCGCCAGGTCCCGGTTTGCCTGCTCGAGTGCCATCTGGCCACCCAAAGAGGAGTGCGTAAAGGCCGTCATCCTGCCCAAAATCCCCAGATAGATCCCCACCTGGGCGATGGGAAGGCTGGGCATCGCATGAAAATACGCCTTCGGATTGACGTTGGCCTGATAAGCTCGCGCGAAGTCCGCGCCTGGCTCGGCCGCCATGACCCTCGCCGCATGCAGGTCGACCGGGCCTGGCTCCATCGCGCAATAGGCTCCGATCGAAAAGCGATCCAGCGAGGCTTCCCGCTCCAGGACAGGCCTGGCGTCCCGACACGCGAGCGCCAGGAGAACGCCCGCCCGGCTCAAGGTCCTGCGGCTGACCCCGTCGGGAAGTGCGACCTCCTGATGGTCGACATCGAGAGGTTTGACCTGGATTCCCGCATCGACCCCGGAAGGATAGCCTGGAATCCATTCCGCCCGGTAGGCCTCCGGGCTCTGCTTTCCAGGCGGGCGAAGAAGGCTGCTCCACGCGGCCTGGATCACTGGAGTGACTCCTTGAGCACCAGCTGCAGCTCAGCGGTGGACACCAGCTCGCCACCGGCTTCGATGCTCCCGTGCATCCGGACGAAGCGCCCCATCAGGCGATCGATCTCGACATGGATCCTGACCTCGACCCCGGGCTCGAGCGGACGAAAGAAACTCGCCGACTTCACCTTGCTGAGAAGAGCCACTTGCGACGGTATCGCGGCGCGGGCGCAGCGGCCGCCGAGCAGCGCGATCAGCTCGATCTGGATCACTCCGGGAACGACCGGAAAGCCCGGAAAATGCTTCGTGAAAATCTCATCTTCGGCATGAAACCGCCGAACGCCCGTCGCGAATCTGCCCGGCTCGAGCTGCAGCACCTCCATGGCTCCGATCCAGCTGTCCATTGGAAAAAGGCTAGCACGGAACCAGGTGGGCGGCTACGAGAAGGATGCCGAAAGCCATGCTGATCACTCTCACTGCCTTGCGCGCCCGGGCGGGCGACGCGATCAAGAGCAACGCCGCCATGCATGCAGCCGAGTAGAGCAAGGTCAGCTCGCGCAACGGGTGGAGCCCCTCGGTTCCATGCCAGATCGTAGGCAGGCAGGGTAACGCGAAAAACCCGAGCGCCGCCAGCTTGTGACCAGTCCGGACCGATCGGCCGGCGGTCTCGCGATGCTCAAGGGAATGAACGTATTGTAACGGCAAAAAAATCAGGAAGACATACGACGTGAATTCCAGGCTGGGGGATACCGCCGTCTCGCCCGCGCTCCCCGTCGCCAGGATTTTCGACGAAGCATAATGGATAAACCCGAAAAACACGCCGTTCAATACCAAGGCCGCCGGAAGAAAGCGTTTTAAACGCCAGGGTGGGGCGGAATAGGCGAAGCTGAGCGCGATCAACGCCAGGGTCTCCGAGAGAAGCTCATTCCAGGCCGCAATGACCATCAAGCCCAGGGTCAGGGACGATGTGATCAAAATCGCATGTTTTTGATCCATTTCTTTGAACGGATTTTTAGGCGCGAAATCCTCGTCCCGATCGAAAAGATTGTTGAATACGTATCCCAAGCACAGATAAACTGACACAAAGGAAAAAACTCGGAAAACGTCCATAAAGGCCGGGCGTACCGGATACTGAACCACTGCCAGCAGCGCGATTCCGAGGAGGTAATACCAGTCCTGGATCCGCAGCAGCCGAATCAAAGCACCCATGGGCCGAATACTGGCAAATGCCCCCCCTGAACGCTATTGAAAAAACCGTTCCGATCGCTTGCCTGATCGCGGCTGCACAGGGAATTTTCTACGGTTCCCGGCAATCGATGACGCTCGACGAATCCACGACGTTGATCTCGCTCTTTCGGGCCGTTCATCAGGATCTCTCCGCTCTTTTTTTCGAGATCCATACGCCCCTCTACGACGTCCTGCTCGGCTCGTGGCTTTCGCTGCTGAAATTCGATCTGACCTCGGCGAAGCAGTTCTCCGCCTTGATGGCCGCCATTTCCGTCGCGCTGGTATACAAACTCGCTCGCGCGCCTCTCGGCAAGCCGGCCGCAGCCATCGCTTCCGCGATCACGGCTTTGTCGCCGCTGCACGTCTACTATTCCCAGAACGGAAGAGCCTACAGCCTCTTCGTCGCGATGGCGACACTCTCCGCTTTTTTCTATCTGCCATTGGTACGGGATCGCGGCCGGAAAGCCTCCACGCTCTACCTGCTCTCGTCCTGGCTGCTCCTTTGCTCGCATTTTGCCGGGTTCACGGTGCTGGCCGTCCAGTGGCTACATTTTCTGCTGCCGGCCGTACGAAAGCGGGACTCGAAAACCCTGTTTTTCTGGCTGCGGCTCCAGGCGATCCTCCTGGCTTGCTATGCTCCCGTCCTCTGGGTGATCTTCTCTCGCTATGATCTGGCGGACATCCCCACGATCTATTCATGGGTACCGGAACCCGGGCTGAAATCCCCGCTGACCGCTTTCACTTTCCTGAGCGGCTCAAGTCCGGTGTTAGCGCTCTTTTCCGCCGCATTCGCGATTTCCGGCGGGATCGCCGTTTTCAGGCGAAAAAATAATCCGGAGGAGACTGCTTTCGCCTCTTATCTGCTCGCCTGGCTCCTGCTTCCCAGCGTGATTCTCTTGCTTTACTCCAAGCTCCACCATCCGGTCCCGCTTTATCGCGGCATCGTCCCAAGCCTAGTTCCGCTGGCACTCCTTGCCGCGACGGGGATATCGCAACTGGGCACGCGCTGGCCGGCGCTCCGGCTTTTCGTCATCCCATTCGCGGTCCTCTCGGCATCGCACAGCTATCGGAGCTTCTCCCACGACAGAGAAGGCTGGGAGTCCGCAAAAGCCATGCCTCCTCGGGATCGCCCTGAACATAGAATACTGGTTCATCCGGCGATCCTCGCCGCGCCGGCCGCCTACCATCTCCAGCGGAAGTGCTTCTTTTCGACCGAGCTGACAAACTGCCTTGCCGCGAACGGCATCTTCCTCGGCCACGAACTCGCCGCGGAGGTGAAGATCGCTCCCGCCACGACGGTCAGATTTCTGGGTCACGCCGGCCAGCCAGGTTCCCAGCAGAAAATCCGCGAGCTAATCGGGAACTTGAAGCGCGATCCCGGGATTCGGTTCCTCACGGAACCCCAACGAACGGCAAAGCTCACCCATTTCGTTTTCGCCAGGAAGCCTGTCTCGGGGGACTCTTTGCCTGGGGAGGCTTTTCGGTGAAGGAGATCAGAGTCTGTCCCTACCCGTTCGGCCGAGCACATCTGGGTCAGCGCGCTTTCATCCCCTGTTGTCCTGACTGGCTGACGCCCGAATACCATCGAATCCCGCCTTCGCCTGACTCCTGGAATGGAACCGCCGCACTGGAGCTCCGGCGGCGGATACTGAGCGGAGACTATTCGCTTTGCAACCGCCAGCTTTGCCAGGCCCCGCTCCTTACCTTATCCGAGCTCGAGGCTTCCCCACGAGCTCAACCGGAGGCACCGGTGAGCCGACGCAATCTCGAGGCTATGAAGGCCGGGCTGCCCAGGATGCCCGACGGCCCCCCGGCGATTTCCGTTTCCGTGGATCCCCGCTGCAACCTGGCCTGTCCGTCCTGCCGCAAAGGCCCGATCCGCCGGGTCACCACCGAGCAGCAGGCGATTCTCGACAGGGTCGCCTCGCTTCTCGAAAGCAGCCGCGAGAGCCTCCAAACCGTTCGGCTCGCCGGGTACGGCGAGGCTTTGTTCAGCCCCTTCCTGCGGCAGCTTCTGAAGGGGCTCTCCCGCGAGCGCTATCCCAACTTAGATTTTGTCTTTCTGCTGACCAACGGGTTACTGATGAACGAAATGAGTTTCGAGGACCTCAAGCCCGGCAGCGATCACATCAGACGGATCGCGGTTTCGATTGACGCGGGAAATGCCGAAATCTACCGCAAAGTCCGCGGTGGCGATTGGAACGTGCTCATGAAGAACCTGGAATGGGCCTCCGGGCTCCGCAAGTCAGGCCGACTCGACGATTTCAGCATCAGCTTCGTCGCCCGGGAGACGAACTTCTCGACCATCCCGGAATTCGTCTCACTGGGACGCTCCCTCGGAGTCGATCGCATCCTGTTTTCGCAGTTCCAGGACTGGGGAGTCATGAGCAGGGCCGAGTATGAGCGTGAGGCGATTCACCTTCCCGGCCATCCCAAACACCGGGAACTCCTGGCCCTATACCGCCAGTTCAGGGAAGAACCCACCGTAAGCTTCTCGATCTCCCTTGCGGATCCGGAGATGGCCCGATGAACGACCTGGATACTCAAAGGCCCCTGGTCCTGTTCGGAGTCCCGCGCTGCGGCAGCACGCCGATCTATTTCGCTCTCGAGGCGCTCTTGCGGCAGCGGGGAGGCTGGTCATCGCTCGAGGAGTATTTCAACTGGACTCATGTGGACGCCTGGGATGAAGGGAGCGGAATCGCGATTTCCACCCGGAACCAGGTGCCCTGGCCCTCCGGGAGAGGAATGTCAGCCGAACCGCACGATATGGCTGGCATCGGAGCCGAGCAACTCCGGCGCCTCGAGCTGCTCAGAAAGTATCCCAGGAAATTCGTATTGAAACAGCTCGTGAGCTTCAGCCGCTCACCCGCGACCGAAGAGATTTTTTCGTGGCTCGCCGGAAACGCCCGCTGGGTCTTTCTCGAAAGGCGGGATCTCTTCGAGCAGCTCCTGAGCTTCCTGGTCACGCAAGCGCGAGGCGTCTGGTACGAAGCCCGGCCGGTACGCGTACCGGATGGATCTCTGCACGCCCACTTCGGGTCGTTCGCGCTTTTCCGGAAAATGATGTCCGTTTATCGCTGGTTCAAAAACATCATGAAGCCCGAAACCGTGCTCGAATACGAGGACTTCTGCTCTCTGGGTCCGGCCGCCTTCCTGGCAAGAGCCGGATTCGAGAACACCCGCGAGTGCGACTACTCCAAAGCCCTGAGCGTCCCGATTCAGAATCGGGGCAGCAAGCTCGCCTTATTCGACAATCCCGAAGAGATTCGAAGCTGGTATTCGAGCTTGTCCCGATAGCCGAGGCAGACTCGACGATTTCCGCGTTTTTAACATTGCCGTGTCCGGGCTATCCCATAGAATGGGGCAATCCCTATGGTCACGATCTCCGCCTTGATCACCACGCACGGCCGCCCGAACTGGCTCGAGCGGTGCGTGCGCAGCCTGCAACAAGCGGCGAAAAACACTCCTGACTGCTCGCTTCGGATACGGATCTGCTTGAACGGGCCTGATCCCGAAACTCTCCCGCTCCTCCAGGCCTTGAGCCGCGAAAGCGATGGGAGCGTCGAATTCCTGGTTCTGGATGACCCCGTTTCCCCTTCGCGAGCCCGCAACCTCCTGCTCTCCGGCATGCGCGAGGAGTGGGCCTATTTCATCGATGACGACGCTTTCGTTCCGCCGACCCACTTCCGAGAATTCACGCGGATCCTGAGGGAGCTTCCGGCCGCAACCGCCGTGGGAGGCCCGAATCTCCTGCCGGAGAGGTCGGGAACCGTCCAGGCCGCTTCGGACGTGGTTCTGACCTCACTGGCCGGGACCTACCGTTCGAGCGCCCGTTACCGGCCGCGGGGCAGCTCCTGGCGCCAGTGCCGCGAGGAATCCCTGATCCTCTGCAATCTTTTCATCAAGGCGGAGGCACTGGGGCCGGAGGCTTTTCCGGAGGAATTCATTTGTGCGGAGGAGAACGCGGTTCTCCATGAGCTCGCCCGGCGCCAGCTGGGCATCATCTATGCTCCGACCCTTTTCAACTGGCACGAACGGCGACCGAGCATTGCGCAGCTCTTCGTGCAGACTTTCAAATATGGAAGAGGCCGCGCCCAGTTTCTGCTGCGCTACCCCGAAGGGGTCAAGCTCGCGCAGCTGCTGCCCAGCGTCGGAGTGCTTTTTACGATTCATGCCCTGGTTTCCTTCAAGCTGAAGGGCCAGCGGCCAGACGCTTGGCTCGTCCTCTGTCTTGTTTATTTCGGGATCTGCGTCCTCTCTTCCCGTAGGAAAGGGCCCTGGTGGAGCCCCTTTCTATTTCCCGTCGTGCATTCCGGCTACGGAATGGGCTTGATCCATGGACTATTGTTCAAACCCCGCCCCTGAGCTTTTTCTCGATGTTCACGGCGTAAGCGTGGCGATCCGCTCCGAAAGCGCTCGGCACGAGGCGGCTCTCAGTCGCTTGCGGGAGGACCTGGGCTTTTTCGAGGTCGCGTCCCTGCGTTCGCCTCCGGAGCTCCGGTTCGAGTTCTCCCGGGACTTCTCGGGGCTGGAGATGCCATGGATCGATCGTATTCCCCTTTTCTCCACCAAGATGTGCGCGGTCCACGGATGGGGGCGTTCTCGCCTCTGCGATTACGGGGATGGCCTGAGAGTCCTGGCGCGAAATGAAGCCCGATTCCGTTTCTTCAAGCTCGTCGATCCCGCCCTCAAGGGAAATGGCGAAGACGCTTACGAGGTCGCCTACACCACCTTGTTGTCGGCGATCGGCGAATCCTTGGACCTTCGCGGCTTCCATCGCGTTCACGCGCTGGGCTTTGAGCTCAATGGGGAAGTCCGGCTAATGCCCCTCCCTTCGGGCCGCGGAAAGAGCACTCGTTGCGTCGAACTGCTCAAGAATCCGGCAACCAGGATCTTCTCCGATGAAATGCCGCTGGTTCGCCAAGGAAAGCTCTATCCCTTCCCGATCCGCATCGCGCTCCGACCTGCCGACGCCGAGAAGCTCCTGCCGGGCCAAAAAGGCCGGATCTTCAACCGTCGACTTTTTCCGTCGAAACATCTTTTTCCGATCGATCGGGACCGCGTCGCAAGCCCGGCCCGGATCACGGGAGTCGAACTGCGTCCGGGTACCCGCTCTTCCGGGGTGTCGCTTTTCTTCAGCCTGATCCCTCCATTGGTGATCGGGCTGGGCCTGACTCAGATGGCCGAGCACATGCTGAGGCTCGATACCTTGCCGCGCCTGATTCGCATCGCCAGCTCTCGTCTGCTCTGCGCTTGGCAGCTGAGCCGACGAGGCTATTAGGCGGATAGTTTGGAAGGCGCAATGATTGTGCTCACCTCGCCGGCGCGAGATCCCAGGTAACCTTCTCGCCGTTATTCCTGTCGTAGGTTCCCCGGAGATGGCCGTCCGGTTCCACCTTCAGCGGCATCGCGCTCATGATGGAGATCCTATGACGAATCTCCTCCTCATAGGCCTCTTTGGGACACTGGATCTTGAACGTGGAAAAAGCCGGATTGAGATTACCCAACGTCACCGAATATCTCCGATGGTCGTCTGCCTCGTTTGTGAATTGAGACAACTCAAGTCCACTTCGCTCGGGATTGATCTCAAGAGAGCCCGAACCGTTGCCCAAGCACTTCTCGAACTGCTCGGGAGCATTCGGACGGAAGAACGCCTCCAGGAGGCCGACTGAGTCCGTTCCCACGCGACAAAGCGGGTTCCAGGCATTGATGCCGGAACAGGGTCCCTTTCGCTCATCCACCGCTTCGATAAAAAAGGCCCCGCTCCCCTGGGTCATCTTCCAGGTGGAACTGAGGAAGCCCTCGCGGCCCCGTTTTGCCTCGAAACCCAGTCGGTATTGGGCATTGTAATAGCGCAACCGGTAATTGCCGCTGCCTGGAGTACCCGAGACCTCCTTGCGCACGACGGTGGCCGTGCCCTGCAATGCGTAACAAGGCCGGTTATTGGCTCCGATGCTCAACCTCACCTGGGCTTTGCCGCTCCATATCCCGAAGGGCGCTTCGATTTCTGAACGCGAAAACGAGAAAACGATCTCCTCGATCCCCTCCACTCCGGGCTCCTCGAAGCAGATCTCCTCGTAACGTGGGTGCTTGCGTTTTCTGGTGGATTTCGGCCCCCAGTCCTCGGTGGTCCAGTTCCCTCCCCGCTTGATCATCACGCGGAGATGAAAGTCGTCCTCGTCCACGCCCGCATCATTCCACCTCGCCCGAAACGAGCGCACCTCAGGGGCGACTTTGTAATGAAAGTAAGAGCGTGTGAGCCCCTTATCCATATGCCGGCTGATCTCTTCGAAGAATTCCCCCTTCTCATCGAGCTTGATCTCTCGACTGATCGGCGGCTCACCGAAGAACTGTGGCTCCGGAGTCTGCAGAAATTGATCCTTCTGGGCATAGAACGAACTCGGCTCCTGGTTCCAGGCCTGAAGCGCGATCTCCGGCCATTGCTTGCGGAATCCCCCATCGAGCACCTGGTTGAGCGCCCGATAGGGGTTCAGCGTCTTCTCGGCCTCATAGAGCCGCTTGATCAGTCCAGTTCCCGCCTTATCGATCGCCGCGAAAAAAAACGCCCAGGAGGCGTAATCCAGGTCCAAAAGGCTCCAGTTCGGGCTTGTCAGGAATGAGTCGTAATCGTGTTCCTTGTTGTTGCCGGGAAAAACATGATGAGCGGCCCAGTTGGCCAGTCCCTCATCCGCTTCAAGGTACTCGCCGCACGGGAGCTGACGCTCGTGCGTGAACTGGAAAACGTGGAAAAACTCGTGCGCCGTCGCGAATTTTGCCAGCTTCTCCGATACGTGAAGAGTCATCGTGTCAATGAGGATGAAGGACGGCTGCTGCGAGCAGGATCCCGGATAAGCGACTGTGAGCGCATGTCCTCGGACGTTCCCGATATAGATATCCAGCTTGCCGTTGCCTCCGTCACACCAGACATGCGCGTTTCCGTCCTTGTCGATAAACGCATGATTCCCAGCGTCGCTCAGGATCCTCTTGCCGGTCAGCTCCTCAAAGACGGGCTTGGCGGCAGCTAGAGCTCTCCTGAGCTTGATGAGCATGTCTGCATAAGCCTGGTCACCGCCCCGGAAACCGGGATCCGTGGGATCCCACCAGACCCGATAGAAATCCTCGTCCTGAAGTCTCCAGGCACCCTCCGGAATCGGCTCCGGAATCGGCCCATAACCTGGACATCCCGCCTCCAAAGCGAGCGCGGCACGACCGGAGACCGTGGTCAGGAGCCGTGAACTGAACTTTCCAGCCTGAATACCGCGCGCCTGAAGCGTTTGCGTTCGCAGCGAAAGGGGGCGATTGAAGAAACTTTCGGGCGACGAAGGCGGAAGCAGGTACGGAATGATCGCGCGCTGGGTGTCACCGTTGAGCTTCGGAAGCTCGGCCATCACCGCGTTCACGAACTGCGGATTCAGAGTGTTGTGGTCGTGCACAGGTTTTTCCACGCCGGGTGGGAGTTCGATCGGAGTTGGCAGATACTTTTGGGGCATCGCTTCGGGATTCAACCGCGCCTGTACGCGGTAGAGCCACGCCTGATCGTTCGTGATTTTCCCTTCCACGAGATCCTTCAGGACCTTGCCGTCAGAGGAAGTCGGCTCCTCATCACTCGGCAATGAGGGCTGCCCAGGCATCCCGGGATACCCCGGAACGCTCGGCGGCCAGGGCTGGTCCTGCGGCCATCCTGGAGGCGGGTTCGTGGGCCAGCCGGGATCGGACGGTGGGGCGAGGGAACCCGTGTCCTTGTTGGCGACGGAGGCTCCGTCGTCCTGACAGCCGGTGCCCGGAAGAGCCAGGGCCAGAAGCAAAAGAAAATTCAAATAATAAGGAGCCCGTGAAAACATCGTCACCTCGCGTTTTGGAAGTGGCGACGTAACACGGCGCGAATAAAAGGTATAGCAGACCTAAGGCCTCAAAAGAAAAGGCCCCGGAAAAATCCGGAGCCTTGAAACCACCCACGACAGAGGAACCGCAAACAAGGGGCCCCTCTGGGGTCCGCGAGAGGAAGCCGCCCGGAAGGCGGCGGGGTTCGCGGATAAAAATGGTGGAGCTAAGCGGATTCGAACCGCTGGCCTCTGCAGTGCGATTGCAGCGCTCTACCAACTGAGCTATAGCCCCGTGCGAAAAAGACTTAGCCGATTTCAAAGGCAAGAGCCAGAAAATTTGTGCTAGTTCTTTGCTGTGGAGCCCAAAAAGGACCTGGCTATCGTCCTGCGATCCGTCGCTTATGAAGAAAGACACCGGATCATCACGGCACTGACCGAACGGCATGGCCAGATCTCAGCCCTGGCGCGCAACTCCATCCATTCGCGCCGGTTCGGCGGGGCGCTCGAGCCTTTTGCCGCGTCCGAGTGGTCCTTTGCCGAAAAACCCGGTGCCGAGTTGCATCGCCTCGATGAGGCCAAGATTCGACGGTCTTTTGAGGGACTCCGCAAGGATTTCGAACGTTTGTCGCTGGCGAGCGTCTTCAATGAATTGATGATCCGGCTCGCCCCCCGGCAGCACGCCTGCCCCGAGCTGTTTCGGCTGCATTCCAACGCGCTCGCGGCTTTGGAGGAAGCGCCCGCGCCGGGAATGCTCCGAGCCGCGACTCCGGGCCTGAGCGAAGACGCTCCCGAAGGAGCCACCTGGAAGCACGATCTCGCGTTGCTCAACGGCTATCTCGCCAAGCTCCTGAAGTGGAGCGGCAGCCAGCCCCAGCTCCTCGCCTGCCTGGGTTGCCAGACCTCGATCGAGCGCGTGGATCCGGCGCTCCCGCTCAGCGCACGGGTCGCCGAGGCCGGCTGGATCTGCGCGGTCTGCCGTTCGAGCGAAACCCAGCACGTGCGGCGCCACGCGGGCGAAAGCTTCGAGCACGCGCAGCTTCGGGTCATGCCGCTGGCCATGCTGGATTTCCACGTGAGCCTGCTGCTGCCGATCCGGCAGGTCCCGCTCGCGGCGCAGGCCACGCGCGAGGAGCACGTGGCGCTCTTCCAGTACCTGGAAGCGCTTTTCATCTACCATCTTCCCGGCTTCGATCAGAAGCCGCTCAAAGGGCTCCGCTTCCTTGGGCTAGAATCCAGCGCGCAGCCTCCAGCAGCGAATCCGCGGTGAAGCTCGCCTGGCCTGCCTGCAGCCCGGCTTCCTGCTTGCGGCCCTCGCCCGTGCGCACGAGGATGGAGCCGCGGCAGCCGGCCGCGCGTCCCGTGCCGAGATCCGAGAGCTTGTCGCCGACCATGAAGGACGCCGAGACATCCACCCCAAGCTTCGCGGCCGCGTCCAGCACGAGCTTGGACTTGGGCTTGCGGCAGTCGCAATCCTCGTCCGGCCGATGAAAGCAAAGCTCGAAATGATCGATCTCGATTCCCCAAGGCTTGAGCAGCTCAAGCAGCCTCGCATGGATGCGCGGAATCGCCGCGGGGTCGATCAGCCCGCGCCCGACTCCCGATTGGTTCGAAACGACAATCAGGAGATAACCCGCCTTTTTCAGCGCCGAAAGGGCCTCGCCTGCCCCGGGCAGAAGCTCTAGCTGATCCGGATGCGAGAGATACCCGGGGTCATGGTTGAGCGTGCCGTCGCGGTCGAGAAAAACGGCCTTTTTCAAAAACCCGCGACGTTTGCGTTCCCAGCCCCAGGCGCTCGCGAGAATCGAATCGAGCGGATGCGCGATGGTGAAGCCCAGCTCGGCTGCCGCCCGCTTAGAGCTGGCGACCAGCCGGGGCGGATCGCCCGCGCGGCGCGGCTTCTCGATGAACTGCAGGGGAATTCCGGTCGCCCTTTCGCAAGCGCGGATGATCTCGCGGACAGAGTAGCCTTTTTCGCTGCCCAGGTTGAAAACCTCGAAGCGCCCTTCCGCGCCGCGCGCGGGGTCCAGAAGCCTCAGCATCGCGGCCTCGTGCGCGGCCGCCAGATCCGTCACGTGGATGTAATCGCGCACACAGGTTCCGTCCGGAGTCGGATAGTCGGTGCCGTAGACCTCGACCGGACGGCCGGCCAGCGCCGCATCGAAAATCCGCGGGATCAGATGCGTCTCGATCGCATGCCACTCGCCCACGCGGCCGCCGGGTTCGGCACCCGCCGCATTGAAGTAGCGAAGGGCCACGATCTGCAGATCCTGTTCGCGCGTGAACTCCTCCATGACCCGCTCGGCCTCGAGCTTCGTCTCGCCGTAAGGGTTCAGCGGCTTTTTAGGAAGGTCCTCATGAATATCGTTCGCGCCTGGATCGCCGAAGATGGCGCAGGTCGAGGAGAAGATGAAACGCCGCGTACCCGTCTCGGCCATCATGCCGAGGAGCGCGCGCGTCTGCTCGACGTTGTTCTCGAAGTACTCTCGCGGCTTTTCGACGCTTTCGGCGACGAGCGAGCGGGCGGCGAAATGCATCACGCAGTCGAAGGGCTCGCGCTCCAGGAGCGGCAGGACCCGGTCGCGATCGCCGGCCCGTGCCTGAACGAAGCGGGATGCGCCGATGCCGAGCGCTTCCACGAAACACGCGTGACCGGTACTCAGATCGTCGAGGATCCAGACCTCATGGCCGTGATCCAGGAGCCAGGCGCAGGTGGCGCTCCCGACGTAGCCCGCCCCTCCGACGACCAGGATTCTCGCTTTGGCTTTGGCCTGCATTGCACTTGAAGCTAACATAGGCCGTGGCGACGGGCGATGGCCTTTTGCCGGTAGATCGGATACTTTCAAGGCACGTCATGAAACCTTTGCTCCGGCTGAAACCATATATCCGTCCCTATCTCTGGCTGATCGTGGCCAGCCTCCTGCTGGCGATCCCCCTCTCGGCGATCCGGGCCAGCCCGGGCCCGCTGCTCAAATATTTCGTCGACGAGGTCCTGGTCAGCCGCAACGCCGGGAAGCTGGCGCTCTTCCCGATCATCGCGATCGGGATCTATCTCGTGAACTTCTTCGTCCGCTTCGGGCACTATTACTTCCTGCGCGTGGTGATCGCGCGGGTGAACCAGAAGGTCAAGAACGACCTTTACGAGCATATCCTGGGCCTTTCGGCCGATTACTTCACCACGCGGAGCACGGGGACGCTGATCTCGCGCGTGGGCGCCGATCCCCAGTACATCGACGCCGGACTGGCCTGCATCAACACGCTCGCGCGCGAGCCACTGACTTTCCTCTTCCTTTTCGCCCACGCGATGATGCTCAACTGGAAGCTCACGCTGCTGACTTTCCTCGTGATCCCGCCGCTCGCCTGGGTCTTCTCGGCTACCGGACGCAACCTCAAGCGCTATATCGCGCGCATCACCGAGGAGAACTCGCGCCTCTACTCCACGCTCCAGGAAAGCTTCACGGGCGTCCGGGTCATCAAGATGTTCGGGCTCGAAGGTTACGTGAAACGCAAGTTCCTGGACCGCAGCGAGCAGTTCACGAAGTTCCTTCTCAAGACCGCGGTCCTCGAGGAGACCTCGCACCCGATGGTCGAGATCCTCACCTCCTTCATCATCGCGCTGGTGATCTACTTCGGCGGACGGCAGGTCCTCGGCGGCCAGATGACCGCGGGCGAGCTGCAGGACTTCATCATCTCCTTCGGCCTGATGATGAACCCGCTGCGCCAGATGAACGACGTGAATCTCCGGCTCAGCCAGGCATCGGCCGCCTGCGCGCGGATCTTCGAGGTGATGGACTGGAAGGGCCGGCTGCACGAGCCGGTGCAACCCGCGCCGCTCAAGTCCTTCGAGAAAGGCATCCGCGTCGAGGACGTCTCGTTCGCCTATCCGGACGAACCCGGACGCAAGGTACTGGACGGAATCAGCTTCCCGGTGCGGCGCGGCCAGATGGTCGCGCTCGTCGGCGCGAGCGGCGCCGGCAAGAGCTCCTTCGTGAGCCTGCTGCCCCGGATCTTCGACGTGACCGAAGGCAGGATCCTCATCGACGGGCACGACATCCGGGAGCTCGCGCTCGAGGACCTGCGCCGGCAGATCGCAGTGGTGAACCAGGACGTCTTCCTGTTCAACGACACGATCGAGGAGAACATCCGCTGCGGCAAGCTCACCGCCACGGACGCGGAGATCCGCGAGGCCGCGCGCCGGGCGCACGCGCTGGAGTTCATCGAGCGGCTTCCCCAGGGCTTTGCCACCGTCATCGGCGATCGCGGACAGAAGCTCTCTGGCGGCGAACGGCAGCGCCTCTCCATCGCCCGCGCGTTCCTGCGCGAGGCGCCGATTTTGATCCTCGATGAGGCGACCTCGAGCCTCGACACCGCCTCCGAACGCGCCGTGCAGTCAGCGCTCGACGAGCTGATGAAAAACCGCACGACCCTGGTCATCGCCCACCGGCTCTCGACCGTGCGACATGCCGACCAGATCCTGGTTCTCAAGGAGGGCCGGATCGTCGAACAGGGCAAGCACGACGAGCTGATGGCCATGGGCGGGGAGTACGCCCGCTTCAATCTCGTGGCGGAGACCCCGGTCACATGAACGTCTGGACGGCAGTGCTCGAATCGCTGCATTCCGCGCTGATCGACGAGCTCGTGGAACGCCATCCCGAGCCCAAACCCACGCTCGGCATGCCCGTGCGGCAGAGGCAGCCCGTCTCTCCCGTTCCTGGCGGAAAGGTCCTGCTTTGTGAGCTCCTGCCCAACGGCGAGGGGCCCGAAGCTGTGCGAGGAGCGGCGCTCCTGGCGTTTGATCCGGGGTTCATGAAAGCGCTTGGGATCGGGCACGTGGCCTTCTGGCAGGCCCTGCTCAAACGCGCCGGCACGGAGTTCCAGCGCCGGCAGATTCAGCCCCGGATCGGGAATCCTGTCGAGATCCCGGCCGGCACCGCCGCGCTCGCGCTGCCTGCGGGTTACGGCGAGCCCACGCGCGTGATCTGGGTACCGTTTCAGATCCCCGAGGGCACCTGCCACCTGGGACTGATCGTGTGCTGAAGCGTCTCATTCTCGTCGCTCTGCTCTTTCGAAGCGTCGCGACCTTCGCCGACCCGGTCGCCTATGTGACCGATGTCGAGGGGAGCTGGGAGAAGTTCCTGACCTTCGTCCATGGCAATCCCCACATCCATTTCGCGCCCTGGAAGAAGACCGTGCTGATCCGGCCTGATGCGCGTTTCGTTTTCGGCGGGGATTCCGTCGACAAGGGCATCGGCGACCTCAAGGTGCTGGAGACGCTCGTCGATCTCAAGCGTCGGTATCCCGAACGCGTGATCCTGCTTGCCGGAAACCGCGATAGCATCAAAGCCCGGCTTCCGGAGCTGCTTGCGGACGAAGCTCTGGCCTCGATTCCAGACGAGATGCGACCCTGGCTCGAGGAGCAGGCCCGGGGCGCGACGCCCGCGGATCCCGATGCGCGTGCGCCCCGGCTGCGCTGGGTGCTCGAGCGACGGATGGGCGCGCCGCATGCCTTCGAGTTCCGCCGCAAGGAGCTCGCTTCTCGCCGGCGCGTGAAGGTCGCGCGCATCAGCGACAGCGACGTGGTCGCAAGCTTCCTCAAAGATCTCGAGCCCGGCGGGCTGCTGCGCGAATATCTTTCGCGCAGCCAGATCGTGTACGAGCATGAGGGCACGCTCTACACGCACGGAGCGCTCACCGCGGAGAACTTCGGGCTCGTTCCGGAGGGAGATCCCTCGCGAAGGCTGCCGCTCCGGGAATGGATCGAGCCCACGCTGCTCGGAACGCGCCTCCCGGATTCCGACTGGATCATCAAAGGGCGCTTCGAGGACGGGAGCTGTTCCAGTTGCTGCCCCGGTGATTTCTTGGTGCGGTCCTTGCGCAGCTGACTGATCTTTTGGCATCCGGATTCCTCGCTTTGCTTGGTAAAACACGGACGCCCATGGGACTAACCTTTGCAACAAAGCTTCCCATGAAATTTTCAAAATGCCGTTTCCAAGGATTAGCGCTGGCTCTACTTCTCAACTCGAGCATTCCTCATGCCTTGGCCCTGGGCAAGGAGCCGCCCTCTCCTTCGCAGCAAAGCTCCTTCGCGCCTCGCGCGAATTCCATCGCACTCGAGGTTCTCGGGCGCGGCATCTTATATAGCCTGAACTTCAATCACGCCTTCGCGGAGCGATTCAGCGGCGGCTTCGGCCTCTCCTATTTTTCCATTCCTCTCAAGGCGGGACACAGTGCCAGCATCTACCTGGTGCCGATTTACGGAAATTACTATCTCCTGGAAGGCGCCCATCGTCCTTACGTCTCACTCGGGGCTACCTTTGCTCTGGGCGTGGGAGGAATCGAAACCCGGGACGGGGAAACGACCGTCCAACCCCCTCTGAGCGCGATCGCGCCACATCTCAGCGCCGGTTACGAATACCGCTCGTCGGGAGGCTTTCTGTTTCGCCTCGCACCCTATCTCTATCTGATGTCCGATAGAACGGTTTTTACCGGCGGAATCAGCTTCGGATTTTCGTTTTGAATTTTCCAGCGAGCTCCTCAAGACGCGCCTGACGGGCCGGATTCGCGCCCGCCGCCCTTTTCAGCTCCTGCTGGATCGCCGCCTGAACAGCCCGGGCATCGATCGGCTCGCGCAGCTTTCGCATCAGCCTGAGCCATTCCAGGCAGTCCGACAGATCGGTCTCGCTCAGCCTGCGGATCTTGAGAAGAAGATAAAGCGTGGCATCGGGCCGGAAGATCGTGGCGGACGTCCCCTGGTGAAGGACTTTCAGATGCTTCTCGTACGAAGGGATCCGGAGCAGGAAAAAACCTCCCGCCTGATTGATCGCCTCGATCGGGAGTCCAAGCGACTCGGCAAGCTCCATGAGCGCGATGGATTGAGCCTGCTCCTTGGCCGTGAGCCCGGCGAGATCGATGTCGGTAGTTGAACGGATCGAGGACCCCAGGACGGGTAGCAAAGCTCCGCCCATCAAGACCCATCTTCCATCGAGCTTCTTGCCGGCGGACTCGATGAACTTGCGCATCAGCCGCGCATCAATTGGCTTAGCGGGCCCTTTCATAGGTAGGTAACCAGGACTGCTGCGGCCTGCCTCCTCAGACGAATGAGTCGACCCGTCAACTTCGCTGGCAGAACCGCCGAAACGGACGGGCTGCGGCAGTAGGCTCTGAAAAAGGTGGGGAACTCCGATCGCAGCGCAAGGAGCAGCGCCTGAAGCGCTTCCGTTTTCCGCTCTCGATCCGGGATCTCAACCGTTTCGCTCAGCTCCAGGCAGCACCCGCGCAAGGCGGAAACCAGCAGCTCCGGCGAGGCCTGGCGGGCAGGCACCCGCTTCCCGCTGAGGAGCGGAGCGCCACAAAGCGCCAGCAGATCCCAATCAGCATTCCGGACCCGGATAGCCAGATCGAGCCCGAGCGCCCCGAAAAGCGGTTCCAACGTCGAAACGGCGGGATTCGCCTTCCCGGCCTCGATATTCTGCACCGTCGGCACGCTCACGCCGGAAAGCCGGGCCAGCTCGGACTGAGTCATCCCGATAGCGGTTCGAGTGCGCCTGATCCTCTCGGCGAATTCATGAGAATTCATACCTGATATGATACGCCTATTATATTATGTGTCAATAAACCAGCGAACGCGCTTCGAGACCCTTTTTTGCCACTGCCCAGATCGTTCCAAGAGTCTCGCGCGACACAGCCTCAGGACAAAAGGGGAATTTCCCGGTGCATGTCTTGCACGATTCTGCCGATAACCAGGAAGCAGAGGCAAATGACCATGAACCCCGTTCGGCCAGTCCTTACGATGATTTTCCTGCTGCCCATCCTCGCCTCCTCCTGCGAGGACCTCCAGGTCATGAGAAGGAGCTCCGTCGAAGCGAGTCTCGCGCCGGCCCTCGAACTAGCTCTGACCTATCCGAGCGCCGCGGCCCTCATCGAAGATGCGCGCGCGAAGGGCGCCGCCAACCGCCTGTACATCGACGGAATCCAGAGCGGAGGCGATGTCGACCCCCCGATCCATTACTTCGTCGACACGACGACGGGAATTGCCGTCTATTCCCATGGTGCGGCGATCCGGTCGCTTCCTCTCGCCGTTTTCACCTCGGCGCTGATCGGATCCTACGACTCCGTGATGACGCTGAGGCAACGGGCCATGGCCCTCCTTTTTGAACGATGCATCCGGATCAACGGCGCTTTGATCCACCCCGGTACCGATCCCTGCCTACTCTTGGGGGACGCCGGTGCGCACGTACCGATGGACCCAGTCCCGTCGGCATTCCCCGCCCCCGGCCCCGCACCTGTTCTCACGCCTAGCCCGGCTCCCGCGCCCGCCACCACGCCGACTGCCGCGATCCCAGGCGTCGATCCGGGATTTGGCACGGGACTCTGGCAGCCCGCGGGCCGAACCAACGTGTTCGTGGCGGATCAAAGCGGCATCAACGGAGGAATCACGGCGAGCATCATCCCCGGTTGCGTGAACGGCGGGTCTTCTTCGTTCGGAGCGGAATGCCGTGCGACGCCCTGGTACGATGGAGTCCTCAATGGCCAGAGAGTGCGCATCAGGCTGACCGCGGGACAGATCCTCAGCCTTCGGTACCGGGTCAATCGGGAGATGGCCTTGGAAGCCTACAGCGGCTACTTCAAGCTCTACAACGTCGGCGGAGGACCGATTCTTTACGATACGACGATCTCGGTTTCGGCGACGCCCGGAGATTTCTCGGATACCCGATGCCAGGCCACCGGCACGGGCAATCCTCGCGTCTCAACGGGTAGCGGATATTGCCCGATCGATCCTTCCCGGGACCTGTATTACGTCAATATCCGCACGAACGTGGAGTGCTCCGAGTGCGTGTTCTCGCTCGGAGAGAATTCCAAGGCGATCTACTGAAAATCGGCACGGCATTACCTGCCGCTCAGCAACGGGAGGCTCCACGGCTTCAGGCTCCGGGGGGGGGGAAGGCTCGGGCGGCGCCAGAGAGGCCTCAGGGGAACTGACGGGCAGCGGCCCGCTCAAAGCCGCTCGCCCGCTCGTGGCGGCTCTCAGGCCGCAGGAATTCAAAACCAGCAGCAGAACCAGGGATATGAATCTGATTCCTTTTCTGACGCAAACTTCACGAAATCTCCCTGATCGCGACATCTTTGAAGAAGAGGTAATTCAACGGCGAGATCGAGAACCGCTGCACTCGCCCACCCAGCAGGACCGTGTTCTTGCGGTAAAAGAGGGGAACGATCGCAACCTCTTTTTCGAGTAGCAGCCGCTCGGCCTCTGAGTAGGCCAAAAGCCGCTCACCCGCGTCCGAGCTCGCCTGCGCGCGCGCGAGGGTCGCGTCGAACTCCGGGCTTGTCCAGGCGGTGTAGTTGCTCCCGCTCCCCTTGGCGAAGACGCTGAGGAAGTTCTCGGCATCGGGATAATCCGCGCCCCAGTGGGCCACGAAGAGATCCGTCTTGGCGGATCTCAGGCTCTCGCCCGACGCGGGGAAGCGATACTCCACCGGGATTCCCAGGCGCTCCTCGATGTTCTTCGATAGAAAGCGCGCGAGCACTTCCGCCCCATCGAAGCGCTCGACGGTCATGACGAGCTTCGGGAAGCGCTGCCCTTCGGGAAAGCCCGCCTTCGCCAGATGTGCGCGCGCGTCGCGCAGGCTGAGCGAGGTGAAAGAATTCAGGCCGTGACCGTCGATGCCCGGCGGGAACCAGGAGCGCGCCGCGACCTGCCCGCCCTGAAGCACCGCAGGCAACGCGTCGCGATCGATGGCGGCGGCGATCGCCTGCCGGATACCGAGATCCCGCAAGGGACCTCCGCTGCCGAGCTTGAACCCCAGATAATAGGTAGCGAGATAAGGATACTGCTCCACCCGCGGCGCACCCTGCCCCGCGCGCGCCTTGAGCAGGTCCTGGGTCGTGGCGTTCAAAAGGACGTCGAGCTTGCCGTGCCCGAAGAGCTCGCGGGCGCGGGAGTCGTTGGCCTCGATGCGGATTTCCACCTGCTCGGGAGCCGCGGCCATCTCCGCTGCTTTGGCCGCATAGTAACCGGGGTTGCGTCGCATCCGGATGATCGAGCCCTTCTTCCATTCCGTCAGGAGATAGGGACCGAGAGTCACGAGCTTGCCGGGAATGGCCCAGCCCGTGCCGTGGCGCTTGATGAGCTCCGCGCGGATCGGGAAGGTCACCCAGAAGCTCGCCAGGTGCAGAAAGTGCGGCACCCGCCGCTTGAGCCGCACCTGCAGCGTCAGCGGTCCCGTGGCCTTGATGCCCACCTCCGCGCGACTCTTGAGCCTGCCGGAGTGGAACTCCTCCGCGCCTTCGATGGGATAAAGCAGCCTGCCGTAGGCAGCGCGGGTCCTGGGGTCCAGCAGCCTAAGCCAGGACGCCTCGAAGTCGGCGGCGTGAAGCTGCTTCCCGTCGGACCACTTCACGCCGTCGCGGAGAAAGAAGGTGTAGGTCTTCCCATCCGGCGAAATCTCCCAACGCTCCGCGAGCGCGGGGCGGGGCTTGAGGTCCGGCCCTTCCTCGACCAGGCCTTCCATCACGTTCATGAGGACGTAAGTCTCATGAGAGGTGCTGGCCAGGTTCCAATCCAGGGTCAGGGGATCCGCCGTGATCCGGAACCGGAGCTGCGCCACGGCCGACGCACCCGATAAAAAAAGAAAAAGCGCCGCCAACGACGAAACGAGAATTCTATGGGCCATAGCTTCATTTTACGGGAGTCGCCGTGGCAGTAAAGAACTTGCGAGCGCACGCATGCGCTGCATCATTTTTCATCGCTTTCCCTTGCCCGTTCCACCGCGCGGTATTGCTGACGAATTCATTGCCTTGAGCATAGGTCTTTGCTATCCCCACTAAGCTATGACCGAATCCACTGAAACTTCTGATGTTTCCCAAGCTTCTGCCCAGGCTTCCGATGGCGCGCCCAAGGTCGTGCAAGGCCTCAAAGACATGGCCGACCTGGTGTCGCTGTGCAAGCGCCGGGGCTTTGTCTTTCCCTCGAGCGAGGTTTACGGCGGCATCAATGCTTGCTGGGATTACGGTCCGCTCGGCATCGAGCTCAAGCGCAACGTGAAGGAGCGCTGGTGGCGCGCGATGACCGATCGCGAGGACATCGAGGGAATCGATGCCGCGATCCTGATGCATCCGCGCGTCTGGGAAGCCTCCGGTCACGTCGCCGGCTTCGTGGACCCGCTCGTCGACTGCAAGAAGTGCAAGTCGCGCTTCCGCGCGGACAAGATCGACGCGGCGGCGCTCGCCGCGAAAAAATGTCCCAGCTGCGGCGGCGAGCTCACGGAGCCGCGGCAGTTCAACCTGATGTTCAAGACTTTCATGGGCCCGGTCGAGGAGGATGCCGCCATCATCTATATGCGGCCCGAGACCGCGCAGGGGATCTACGTCAACTTTCTCAACGTCCAGCAGTCCTCGCGGCAGAAGATTCCGTTCGGCATCGCGCAGATCGGCAAGGCGTTCCGCAACGAGATCACTCCCGGCAACTTCATCTTCCGCACGCGCGAGTTCGAGCAGATGGAGATGCAGTATTTCGTCAAGCCTGGCACGGACATGGAGTGGTTCGAAAAATGGAAGCAGATGCGCATCCAGTGGCATCTGGACAACGGCATTCGCAAGGAGAAGCTGCGTTTCCACGAGCACGGCCCCGGAGAGCTGGCTCATTACGCGCGCGCCGCTTTCGACATCGAGTATGAGTTCCCGTTCGGCTGGCAGGAGCTCGAGGGCATCCACAACCGCACCGACTTCGACCTCGGCCGCCATCAGCAGTACAGCGGCAAGAAGCTCGAGTATTTCGACGAGGAAGCCAAGGAACGCTATGTCCCGTACATCGTCGAGACCTCGGCCGGCTGCGATCGCACCCTTCTGGTCGCGCTCGTCGACGCGTATCGTTTCGACGGCGACCGGGTCTGGCTCGCGCTGCATCCCGCGCTCGCGCCCTACAAAGTCGCGGTCTACCCGCTCATGAAAAAGCCCGAGCTCCGGGAATACTCGGAAAAGGTCTACGCCAGTCTCAAGAAACATTTCCGCGTCACTACCGATGATGCGGGATCCATCGGCAAGCGGTATCGCCGTCAAGACGAAATCGGTACACCGTTCGGAGTCACGATCGATTATGACACTCTCTCAAACCACACCGTCACAATCCGCCACCGCGACAGCATGGTCCAAGAAAGGGTCAGTGCTGAGAGCCTCGTCCGTTACATCGAGGAAAAATTCGAAAGCTGGGGCAAGTAAGGCGGCGATGAAGAACCAGAAGTTCGTCTACTTTTTCGGCGACGGGAAGGCCGACGGCCAGGAACACCAAAAGGAGCTGCTGGGCGGCAAAGGAGCCAATCTCCACGGCATGACCCGGCTGGGCCTGCCGGTCCCTCCGGGCTTCACGATCACGACCGACGTCTGCACCTATTTCTACGGCAACAAGAAAGCCTATCCGAAGACGCTCGAGCCGCAGCTCAAAGCCGCGCTCGCCAAGGTCGAGAAGGCCATGAGCCGCAAGTTCGGCTCGGCCAGGAACCCGCTGCTCGTGTCGGTCCGCTCGGGCGCCCGCGCCTCGATGCCCGGCATGATGGACACGATCCTGAACCTCGGCCTCAACGACCAGACCGTGCAGGGCCTGATCGCCGATTCCAAGGACCCGCGCTTCAGCTACGACAGCTACCGCCGTTTCGTCATGATGTACTCCGATGTCGTGCTGGATGTGCACTCGAACCATTTCGAGACCGCGCTCGAGAACAAGAAGCATGAGCGCGGCGTGGAGCTCGACACCGAGCTTTCGGCCGAGGATCTCCAAGCCCTCGTGCGCGAGTTCAAGCAGATCGTCCGCGCCAACGGCAAGCAGTTCCCCGAAGATCCCTGGGAGCAGCTCTGGGGCGCGATCGGCGCCGTATTCGGCTCGTGGATGAGCCCGCGCGCCATCACCTACCGCAAGCTCAACGAGATCCCCGAGGAGTGGGGTACGGCCGTCAACGTCCAGTCGATGGTCTTCGGCAACATGGGAGATGACTGCGCCACGGGCGTCGCCTTCACGCGCGATCCTTCGACCGGCGAGAAGAAGTTCTTCGGAGAGTTCCTCATCAACGCGCAGGGCGAGGACGTCGTCGCCGGCATCCGCACCCCGCAGCCGATCAACGCCGCATCCCGGCACGAGGGCGGCGAAAACCTCCCCACCCTCGAGGAGACCCTGCCCAAGCCATACAAGGACCTGGTCAAGGTTTACCAGAAGCTCGAAAAGCATTACCGCGACATGCAGGACATCGAGTTCACGATCGAGCGGGGCAGGCTTTTCATGCTTCAGACGCGTAACGGCAAGCGTACCGCGCAGGCCGCGCTCAAGATCGCCTGCGACATGGTCCGCGAGAGGCTGATCACCAAGCCCGAAGCGATCATGCGGGTGAAGCCGGACCAGCTCGACCAGCTGCTGCATCCCACGCTCGACCCCAAGGCCAAGAAGACCCTGCTCGCCAAAGGCTTGCCGGCCTCACCCGGCGCGGCCTCGGGCCAGGTGGTCTTCGATCCGGATACCGCCGAAAAATGGGTCCAGGAGCTCGGACGGAAGGTGATTCTCGTCCGGCTGGAGACCTCGCCCGAGGACATCCACGGGATGTCGGTCGCGCAAGGCATCCTCACCGCCCGCGGCGGAATGACCTCGCACGCCGCGGTCGTCGCCCGCGGGATGGGCAAGTGCTGCGTCTCCGGCTGCAGCGCCGTCCGGGTGAGCTACGAGCTCAAGGAGTTCAGTGTCGGTCAGACGATCATCAAGGAAGGGGATTACATCACTCTCGATGGCGGTACCGGCGAGGTGATCCAGGGCCAGGTGGCCACGATCGCCCCGACGCTCAACAAGGATTTCCAGGAGCTCATGAAATGGGTCGATGAGGTCCGTCAGCTCAAGGTGCGCACCAATGCCGACACTCCGAACGACGCGCGCGTCGCCCGCGAGTTCGGCGCCGAGGGCATCGGCCTGTGCCGCACGGAGCACATGTTCTTCGAAGCCGACCGCATCGACGCGGTCCGCGAGATGATCCTCGCCGACAACCTGCCTGGCCGCGAGCGCGCGCTCGAGAAGATCATGCCCATGCAGAAGGGCGATTTCAAAGGGATCTTCCGCGAGATGAAGGGCCTGCCCGTCACGATCCGCCTGCTCGATCCGCCGCTGCACGAATTCATCCCGCACAAGGACGAGGAGCTGCACGAGCTCGCGAGCAAGATCGACGTTTCCTACGAGCGCCTCAAGCGCAAGGCCGATACGCTGCACGAGTTCAACCCGATGCTGGGCCATCGCGGCTGCCGCCTGGGGATCAGCTATCCGGAGATCTACAAGACGCAGATCCACGCGATCATGGAGGCCGCGTGCGAGCTCATCCGCGACGAGGGCTTCAAGATCATTCCCGAGATCATGATCCCGCTCGTCGGCGACTGGCGCGAGCTGAAGTTCGTCGGCGACTACTGCATCGAGGAGGCCGAGAGGATCATCGCCCGCTTCAAGGCGGAGAACAAAGGCTTCAAGGCCGAGTACCTCATCGGCACGATGATCGAGCTGCCTCGCGCCGCCCTCACCTCGGGCGAGATCGCGAAGTACGGGCAGTTCTTCAGCTTCGGCACGAACGATCTCACGCAGACCACCTACGGCCTCTCGCGCGATGACTCGGGCATGTTCCTGAAGGATTACCTCGACGCGAAGATCTACGAGAAGGATCCCTTCGCCTCGCTCGATCCGCTGGGCGTGGGACGCCTGATGAAGCTCTCGATCGAGGAAGGCCGGGCCACGCGCCCCGAACTCAAGATCGGGATCTGCGGCGAGCACGGCGGCGATCCTTCGTCGGTGACCTTCTGCCACGACGCGAATCTCGACTACGTGAGCTGCTCTCCGTACCGCGTACCGATCGCGCGCCTCGCGGCCGCGCAGGCCGCGATCGCGAATCCGCGCCGGAAGGCAGTCGGCCTGAGGGGTAACGGAAAGGCAAAGCCAACATCGCGGAAAACCTCCGGAAAGGCGCGCGGAAAGGGCCGCCACTGATTCGGACGGTTCCGAAAGAGCGGAGTCAGTGATTTTCGGCTAATATCCCAGAGATGGGCATCCGAGGCTTCACTTTAGTCGAGCTCATGGTGGCCGTGGCGATCATTGGCCTGCTGGCCGCGATCGCCATTCCCAGCTATGAGAAGCTGACGACCCGGACCCGCCAGACCGAGGCGAAAATCGCTCTTGCGGCCGTTTACACCTCCGAAAAGAGCTTCGCCACAGAACATTCCAGCTATACCGCCTGCTTGAACAGTATCGGATTTTCGCCGGAAAGCGGTGCTCGAAGGTTCTACTCCATCGGCTATCGTGACATCGTTTCCGGAGGGTCGATCTGCGGCCCGATGGGCGGTGGCCCTTGCAACTGTCTCTCCTGGAGCGGCAACCTTTGCGACACTCCATTGTGTGGTATAGCGGTGGATTCAAGCTGGTTTTCCGCCAATGCCCGAGCCAATTCCATTGCGGCGCTTCCTGACGAGTCCGATCTCGGCACGGTCCTGACAAACGACTTCTTTTCGGCAGGCGCCGTCGGTCAGATCCGTCCGAGCGGCATGGCGGTCTATGATTACTGGACGATCCGCGAAGACAAGACGCTCCGAAACGCAGTCCCGGGAATATGATCTGCTCCAGGGAGTCCGCGGCGCACGGATGCGGGCCGGCTTGAATTTCCGAATCTCCCGTGCTTGACTGGCCCCCAGGAAGGATTCCCGCTTATGAAACTTCTTTTCCATTTCGGTTTTCTAGCCGCTCTCTTTCTGGGAGTGACCAGCGAAGCGCTCGCAAATGACTATCCAGGCACGCAGACCTATCTCCGTCGCCGCTCCATCAGCGCCTGCAATTACTGGATGTCGATCCGCGATCAGAACGGGATGATCGCTTACGCCTGCTCCGGCTATCCGATGTCGGTGGATGTTCCGGAGCACATGGATGTCGAGCAGGTCATCACTCGACTCGAGAATCGCGTGGCCGAACTCGAGGCCCGGCTTGCAGCGCTCGAAAAAAAGAGTCCCTGAAAGCGCGCGCCCATCCTGCCGATTTCATCGGATTTTTTGCCTGATTTCGAGCGGACTCAAAAAAATGTCAGAATTGACGCATTGCGAAGCGGCCGCCAAATCGCTATTCTTTAAGCATAGGTAGCGATGCAAACGCTCCGCTACCTCACAGGAGGTTCGCTGATGCGATACAACAACAGCGTTCGAGCGGCTCTTGAATCCTGGGAAACCGGCCCCCCGCGCTTGAGGTAGCGTGAGCGAAACCGGCGGGTGCCTGCGGTGCTCACGGACTGTCGTACCACTCTATTGGCCTGGAGCGGCAGCGACAGCGGTTACCTGGAAATCGAGTCTGACCGGAAAGAGCGGAATCGCCGGGAGGCGACGCCGAGGGCAAGAATAAGCCCCTCTCTTTCAGAGGTCCTGAAAATCAAACGAAAGGATTAGGAACCCGGCGGGGCCTGTACACCCCCGCCGGGTTTTGTTTTTGGGCCTAAATTTCCCATCCCCCACCTTGCCTTTTTGAGTCTCCTTGCTAGAGTGGCGGAGTCAAAAACTCCAATGTGTGGATTTATCGGGGGGATTTAGCCTCATGCGCGTCAAACGGCTTGAGATTCAAGGCTTTAAATCGTTCAAAGACAAGACCGTCATTCACTTCGACCACGGCATCACGGGTATCGTGGGGCCGAACGGCTGCGGTAAATCCAATATCGTCGACGCGTTCTTCTGGGTCATGGGCGAGCAGTCTTACAAGCACATGCGCGGCAGCGGCAGCGATGACCTGATCTTCAACGGCAGCTCCAAATATTCGCCGCTCGGCCTGGCTGAGGCGACCATGGTGCTTGAAACGGATGCGGTCGATACCGAGAACGCGCCCGCCGGCGCTTCGGCAGCTGACCTGCCGCTTCACCTCAAAACGAAGGAAATCTCGGTCACCCGCCGCCTTTACCGGGGCGGCGAAGGCGAGTATTTCGTCAACGGCGTGCCCGCCCGGCTCAAGGACATCCAGGAGCTCTTCATGGATACCGGCGTGGGTGCCAAAGGCTACTCCGTCATCGAGCAGGGGCAGATCGGCAAGATCGTCAATGCCAAACCTGAGGACCGACGCCTGCTCGTCGAGGAAGCCGCCGGAATCGCGAAATACAAGGCCCGTAAGAAAGAGTCACTTCGCAAGATGGAAGCGACCCAGGCCAACCTTTCCCGCCTCAACGACGTGATCTCCGAGATCGAGCGCACCCTGGGTTCGCTTGAGCGCCAGGCTCAGAAGGCCCGTCAATACAAGAAGTACAAAGAGGAGCTCCTGGACAAGGAGATGACCTGGGGACGGCGCAAGATCCAGGTTCTTCGGCAGAAGCTCGAGGCCTTCCGCGTCCAGAAAGTGGCGCTCGAGCAGGAGCTCGTCGGGCTGCGCGCGGAGCTGCAGGTCGCCGAAAACAGCATCGAGACCGATCGCATCGAGCAGCTGACCGACACCAAGGCCGCAGAGACGCTGCAGGCGCGCATCCAGCAGCTTTCGGACGAGCTCACCCGTGAGCGCAGCGCGCTGGAGCTTTCGAAGCGGCGCCAGAACGATCTCAACACGCAGCTCGAGACCCTCGAGCACGAGAAAGCGGATCTGCAGGCCAATATCGCGCTCGAGCAGGAAAAGCTCCGCGAGCGCGAGGACCAGGCCGCCGAAGCGTCTGCCCAGTATGAGACCGCGGCGTTCAATGCGCAGGAACGCGACGAGAACGTTCGCCGCCTGCGCCAGGAGACCGAAGCCGCCCGCCGCGCGCACGAGCAGAACAAGCGCGAGCTGATGAGCGGGATCTCCCGAGCTTCGGACCTGACCTCCAAAGGCGCGTCCCTCGCCAGTCGCATCGAGTCGGCCGAGAGCCAGGTGCTGCGTCTTACCCAGCAGCTCGAGATCCAAGGCGCCAAAGTCGAGAATTCGCGCGAAGAAGCCGAGAAAACCCGCGTTTCGGCCGAAGAGATCCGAGCCCGCCGTGAGACGCTTCGCGAGGAACTGCAGGCCGAGACCGCGCGCGCGAAGGAGCAGGAGCAGAAACTCCGCGCGCTCGAGCGCGAACGCGATGACTCAAACCGCCAACTCACCCAGCTGCGCTCGAAGCTCGAGAGCCTCGAAGAGCTCGCCGCGGCCCGCGAGGGCTTCGGCGACGCCTCGAAGGCGGCGCTCGACTGGGCACGGGAAAACGGCCACGAGGAGAGCCTCGTCGCCCTCGCCGACGTCCTGGACGTCACGCCGGGCTACGAGTCGGCGATGGAAGGGTGGCTGGAGACCCGTCTCGAGCACCTCATCAGCGAAACCGCGGCGCTCGCCGTGGAGACGATGGAACGCGTGCGCGAGAACCGCAACGGCCGCGTCGCCGTGCACGTCGATGAGAACCCGGGCACCTGGATCCAGAGCGCCGCGACGGCTGACGAGGTCTTGTCGCTGCTCCGGACCAACGACTTCGAGGTCCTGGGCAAGCTTTCGGACTTCGTGACCGTCAACAGCAAGCTTCTCGGCCTCGATTATGCTGCGCGCACGATCGGGAACGTGATCGTGGTGAGATCCTTCGGCCCGATGTCGGGCTTCATCAGCAAGGGCCTCGCCCGAAAGCTCGACGGCTGGTCCGTGCTCAGCATGGAAGGCGACGCGCTCGATGCCGACGGAACCCTCCGTGGCGGCAGCAAGGAAACCGAAGGCACCGCGAGCCTCCTCCGTCGCAAACGGGCGATCCACGATCTTCAGGCGCAGGTCGCCGCGGCGGCGACCGCGCACGAAGCCCGGGTCGCCGCGGCCGACGAGGCCCGGCACGCTCTCGAAGAGATGAAGACGCGGTCTCAGGGTCTTCAGACCGAGGTCCAGGGGCTGGAAATCCAGGCTGCCGCGCTCGACCGCGACGTGCACCAGATGAGTCGGGCCCTCAAGGAAGCCGAAAACCAGCTCTTGAGCCTGCAGCGGGAGCTCGCCGAGTTCCAGGAGGAAGCCGAGCTGGCTCGCGACGAGCGGAGCCGGATCGAGGCTGAGCTCAATTCGTTCATCTCCACCCGTTCGGACCTCGAAGAGAAGATCGCCGCGGGCGAAGCCGACGTGAACCTCCGGGAGACCGAAGCACGCTCGCAGGAAAGCGAGCTCCAGGTCCTGCGCGTGCAAGAGGCGTCCCTGCGGGAACGCGCCTCCAGCCTCAAGCGAGAGCTGGAGGCGGGGCGCGCCCTGATCGCCGACCGCGAGCGGCGGCTGAGCGAGGTCAATCGCGCGCTGGATCGCGCGTCCAGCGAACAGCAGCAGTTCACGGGGAGCGAGTCATCGACCGAGCAGAAAATCGAGGAGCTGACGATCTCCCTCGCGGCCGTCCGCGAGGAGCTCGCTGTGGTGAAAGATCGCATCGAGCGGTCCTCGGCTAAGGTCAATTCGGCCCTCGAGCGCATCAAGTACCTCCACCACACGGGCGATGCCAAGACCTCCGATGCCAACCAGCTCGCGCTGGAATTCGAGAAGATCTCCTCGGAGATCGCCCATCTCACCCAGAACCTCGAGGAGAAGTACGGGCCGGGCTGCCTCGAGACACCGGTCACCTCGCCCATCCAGGAAGAAATGAGCGAACCCGTGATCACCGCCGAGATGAGCGCCGAAGAGGAGCTCCAGCTCGGCGAGGAGGTCGAGCGCCTGCGCGAACGCATCCGCCGCCTGGGAGACGTGAACCCCGAGGCGATCGAGCAGTTCGAAGAGCAGAAGAAACGCTACGATTACCTGGCCACCGAGAAGTCGGACCTCGAGCGCTCGATCGATAACCTCCAGGAGGCCATCGAGCACATCAACAAGACCTCCGAGGAGCGCTTCCGCAAGGCGTTCGAAGCCATCGCGGACCGCTTCGAGCGGCTCTTCCCGATCATCTTCGGCGGGGGGCAGGCCCGGCTCTCGCTGGTTTATCCCGAAGGCTCGACCGATATCCTGGAAGCCGGCGTGGATATCCTCGCCCAGCCCCCTGGCAAGAAGGTCGTCAACATCGGCCTGCTTTCGGGTGGCGAAAAGGCACTGACCGCGGTTTCGCTCATTTTCGCGATCTTCATGGTGAAGCCCTCGCCGTTCTGCGTGCTCGACGAGGTGGACGCGCCGCTCGACGACGCGAACATCGGCAAGTTCAACGCCTTGCTGCGCGAGATGTCGGCCAAGAGCCAGTTCATCCTGATCACGCACAACAAGAAGACCATGGAGCTCAACGATACGCTTTACGGCGTCACGATGGAGGAGCCGGGCGTCTCCAAGATGGTCTCCATCGAGCTGCAGTGATCACGCTGGCGCTGCTCCTCGCATTGATAGTGCCGGATCCCGGCCGACAGGTCTGGGCCAAGAGCGACTCGTTGCCGGTGATCCTGCGCGAAATCGAAGCGAAGTACGGCGAAGCGGGCACGTTTTCGGCCCGCTTCAGCCAGATCAACGAGAGCGCGACCCTCAAAACCCGCAAGACCAGCTCGGGAACCCTGCTCGTCAAGCGGCCGGACAAAGTCCGCTGGGAAACGCTTGCACCGGATCGTAACCTGCTCGTCAGCGACGGACGCAAGTTCTGGTTCTACACGCCCCCATTCGACGAAGGCGAGAACGGCCAGGTCGTCGAGAAGAAATCCTCGGCCGTGAAATCGAAGCTCGCCCAGGCGTTGCTGTCGGGCTCCTTTTCGGCCGCGCGCGATCTCAAGGTCAAGAAGGCGGGTGACAGGGAGTTCGTCCTGGTTCCCAAGGCCGGCACAGCCGGCTCGGTGAAAGAAGCCCGCGTATTCGTGAATCCGGCCGAGAAGCTGATCCAGAAAGTGATTCTTTTGCACCGGGACGGGAACCGCTCGGAAATCACGCTCTCGGAAATCGAGCTCGGCAAGCCGCTCGAGGACCGGCTCTTCACCTTTCAGATTCCGCCGAACACCGATCGGCTCAAGGAATAGCGGGTAGCCCCCGCAAGGATCCGGGCCGATCCTTGCAGTTCGACTGGGCATGACCCAGCTCTCTGCCACCCAGGTTTTAAGGGACAATCACAAGACCATCCGAGGGCTCTTCCGCCAATATGAAGGCGTCCGGCGAAAAACGCCCGAGATGAGGGACGGCGTCGTGCGCGAGCTCTTCATGATGCTCGACGTGCACTTCCGTCTCGAAGAGGAGTTCCTTTACCCTTTGGTCGCCCATACGGGCAGCGAACCCGGAACCGCGCTCACGGACGACTGTGAGCGAGAGCATGCCTCGATCCGCGCCCTGATCCAGGGGCTTCGACGGCGCGGGACACGCGACGAGTTCTTCGATACCGGCTTCACCAATCTCGTGACCACCTGCGAGGAGCATCTGGCGCGAGAGGAAGGCGAGCTCTTCCTGCTCGCCGAGTCCGAGCTGGCCGAGGCGTTGAGCGAGGACGGCTTGGCCGAGTCGATGGAAAACCGCCGCAAAGCCCTCATCGCCGCTCCTGAGTACCGCGACGCGCGACCCGAGGTCGTGCAGAACCCCCACGGAGGCGAGCAGATGAGAAAGATCCCCGGCGAGCGGAAAGCTGGCTAGCATGCTCGCGCGGGTGCGGGTCGGGATCTCAGGCTGGACCTACGAAGGCTGGCGGGGAGTTTTCTATCCGGAAAAGCTCCCGGCCAGACGCGAGCTGGAGTACGCGAGCCGCCAATTCGAGAGCATCGAGATCAACGGCACCTTCTACTCGATGCAAAGGCCCGAGACTTTCCTGCGTTGGTACGACGAGACGCCGGAGGGCTTCCTCTTCGCGATCAAGGGATCGCGGTACATCACGCATTTCCGACGGCTCCGCGAGATCGGGGTTCCGCTGGCAAACTTCCTCGCCTCGGGCGTCCTGCTGCTCGGCGAGAAGCTCGGGCCCTTTCTGTGGCAGTTTCCCCCGCAGATGACATTCGATCCGGAGGCGTTCAAGCGCTTCCTGGCGCTGCTCCCGCGCGACACGGAGCAGGCCTCCCGCCTGGCGCGCAAGATGAGTCCCTGGATGAAGGAACGCGGCTCCACCCACTCCCCTATCGCGCGGCCACTGCGCCATGCCGTGGAGATCCGCAACCGTGGCTTCGCCGTTCCCGAGTTCATCGAGCTGCTACGGCAGAATCGCATCGGGCTCGTCGTGGCCGATGCCGCCCATCATTGGCCCTATCTCGAGGACGTCACCGCGGATTTTGTCTATGTGCGCCTGCATGGAGAGAAGGAAACCTATGTCAGCGGCTACGACGAGGACGCCCTCGATCGCTGGGCAGAGCGGGTGAACGTCTGGTCCTCCGGCCGGCAGTGCCCCACGCGCGCCTGCGTCGCCCCTCCATGGATCGACCGAAGGGCCAGGCGGCAAGGCCGCGAAGTCTTCGTCTATTTCGACAACGATGCGAAGGTGCGGGCGCCTTTTGATGCGCTTTCGCTGGCCTATCGGGTAAGGACTTCCGATCTCAAGCCCAGGGTTGAAAATCGCGGTTGAATTTAATTGACCATTTCTATATAGATTGCGTCACTTATGCCCTCTTTCGACGTTTCATCTGAAATGAACTGGCAGGAACTCGATAACGCCATCAATCAGGCCACCAAGGAAGTCACGCAACGCTACGACTTCAAAGGCGTGAAGGCCGAGTTCAAGCTCGATCAAAAGGCCAAGACCGTGACCCTGTGGTGCTCCGAGGAAGGCAAGCTCGAAGCGCTGAACGACATCTTCCAGAACAAGCTCATCAAGCGCGGCATCTCGCTCCTGTCGTTCGACTATCAGGCGATCGAGCCCGCCTTCGGTGGCAGCGTCCGCCAGGTGGCGACGATCCAGGCCGGCGTCTCGAAGGAAAAAGGAAAAGAGATCATCGCCGCGATCAAGGAGAGCAAGCTCAAGGTCCAGGCTCAGATCCAGGACGAGCAGGTGCGCGTGACCGGCAAGAGCCGCGATGACCTCCAGAGCGCTATCGCCCTTCTGCGCGGCAAGCAGGACGAGCTGAAAGTCCCGATGCAGTTCGGGAATTTCCGCGACTAACCCGAGTATTCGAGCGACCCATGAGCAGTACCTCCAAAGCCCCCGTCTACTTCGTCAGCCTCGGCTGTCCCAAGAACCTCGTCGACTCGCAGGTCATGCTGGGAATCCTCGAGAAGGACCGCTACACGATCGCGGAATCCCCCGAGAACGCCGAGGTCATCATCGTCAACACCTGCTCGTTCATCGAGGCTTCGAAGGAAGAGTCGATCGATACGATCCTGGACATGGCGCAGCTCAAGGAGACGGGCAAATGCAAGGTGCTCGTGGCTTCCGGCTGCCTTCCGCAGCGCTATTCCAAGCAGCTCGAGAAGGAGATGCCCGAGGTCGACCTCTTCATCGGCACGGGCCAGTACCATCGCATCACGGAGCTGCTCGAAGCCCACGGTAAGGCGCTGGAACTGGGCGCTCCCCTTCCGCGCCGCTCGTACATCGACCAGCCCGCGTTCATCCATACCGAGAAGGACCCGCGCCTCCATACAGGTCCGACTTACACGGGTTTCCTCAAGCTTTCGGAAGGCTGCAATCGGCGCTGCTCCTTCTGCATCATCCCGAAGCTCCGCGGGAACGTCCGTTCCCGCACCATCGCCTCGCTTGTGGAAGAGGCCCGGAAGATGGCGGCAAGCGGCGTGCGCGAGCTGAACCTCGTCGCGCAGGACCTCACCGAGTACGGGATGGAGTGGAAATACAAAGAGCGCCTCGAAACGCTCCTGCCCGAGCTCTGCAAGATCGAGGGCATCGACTGGATCCGCCTGCATTACGTCTATCCCGACCAGTTCTCCGACGAGCTGGTCGCGATCATCGCGCGCGAGCCGAAGATCGTGAAGTACCTGGACATGCCGATCCAGCACACCAACAATCGCGTGCTCAAGGCCATGAACCGCCGCCTCACGAAAGAGAAGCTCTTCGACGTCGTGGACAAGCTCCGCCGGGCCGTTCCCGGGATCGTGCTGCGAACCTCGATCATCGTCGGATTTCCGGGCGAGGCCGAGGAGGAGTTCCAGGAGCTTTGCGAGGATCTCGGCAAGCTCAACCTCGATCGCGTGGGCGTGTTCCGTTACTCGAAGGAAGAAGGCACTCCTGCGGCTGAAATGCCGGGCCAGCTCCACCCCGCGACCAAACGCCGGCGCGTGAAGCACCTGACGGCGCTGCTCGAGAAGCAGTCGCTCGAGAACCAGCGGAAATACCTCGGTCGCACTCTCACCGTCCTCGTCGAGGGGCCGAGCGAGGAGACAGACCTCCTGATCCAGGGCCGGAGCGAGACGCAGGCGCAGGAGATCGACGGCCACGTCCTGATCAACGATCTGGGCGGAATCGTCGCCGAAGAGCTGTCGCCCGGCGATCTCGTCGAGGTGGAGATCACCGAGGCGCTCCCGCACGACCTCATCGGGCGCGCGACCCGCGTGCTCTCGAAGGCCCGTAACGGCAATGCCGCCGCCGCGGCCGCGACTTCAAAGGAATGGCGCCAGAACGCGCTTCACTGAGGAGGCCATGCTGGACTTTCACCAGCTCCTGATCGAGACCGCCCGCCGGAACGGCTTCCCCCTCGCTGGGGCTCTGGATATCGAAGGCGCCCCGATCGGCCCCCATGTCGCCCGCTATGACCGCTGGCTTTCCCGTGGCTACGCCGGCGCGATGAACTATCTGGAGCGCGGTCGCCACCGTCGCGCGGATCCGACGCTCGTCTTTCCGGGGGCAAAGAGCATCCTTTGCGTCGCGCAGCCCTACGACGTGCGGGCCGCGGGAGCTGCAAGCTCCACGGAGGGTCCCCGTTACTCGCGTTATCTGCGCGCGGGCGACTACCATGACGGCATCGCCGCGCAGCTCGAGCTCGTGATGACGGAGGTGGCGCGCGCGCTGGGCGATTCCGTCGTACCGCCGCTTAAATGGAAGATCTGCGTGGACACCAGCGCCGTTCTCGAACGGAGCTGGGCCGCGCTCGCCGGCTTGGGCTGGATCGGCAAGAACACGATGCTGATCCATCCGCGGCTCGGCAGCTACTTCTTCATCGGAACCGTTCTGCTCGACCGCGAGACGGGTCATGGAGCGGCGCCCCTGCCCGATTACTGCGGGCACTGCGAACGCTGCCAGTATTCGTGTCCGACGCAGGCCTTCGCCGAGCCGCGCCTGCTGGACTCCACCCGGTGCCTCTCCTATCTGACGCTCGAAAAACGAGGCGCGCTTCCGATCGACGAGACGCACAAACGCGCGATCGACACCTGGGTCGCGGGCTGTGATCTCTGCCAGGAAGCCTGCCCCTATAACGTCCGGGCGGCGAGACGCTCGGAAGCCGAGCCCCAGCCGGTCACCGACGATCAGGCCATCGCTCTCAGGGGCTGGGAGGAGCTTCTTCGCGAAAGCAACGAGGGCTACCGGGAACGCGTCCTCGGCTCGGCGCTTAGCCGCGTCAAGCCCGGGCAGTTCAGCCGCAATCTCGCGATCGCGCTCGGAAACGCGATACTTCTCTCGCCCCCCTCCGATCGAATCCGGTATGCAGGCCTGGAATCGCTCGTCGCGCGTAGATGGCAAGACGAGACCGACGAGTTCGCGAAAAAGGAATGGCAACGGTGCCTGGACGCGTTTCAGCCGCCGAATCTCAGCCCGTAAAGGGCGACCGGCATCTCGCGCGCATGAGGGAAGCGAAGACAGAGCTCCCGGCCCGGATTTGGAAGGCCCTTGAAAGCGCGGTAGGTCCGCGCCTCGCGGACCCGCAGCACGGAACCGCCGCTCTCATCCTGGCCCAGATCTTCGGCGGCAAGGCCTTCGTGCATCCGGATTCCCTCGAGCTCGAGAAGGATCTCCCCATCGCCCGGTTCACGCGCCGCGAGCTCCGCGACCACGGCGAAATGCGAGCCCGGCGACTTGAGCCTCAGAGTGGCCGTTTCATCGGCCGCGATGAGCCGTTCGCCTTCGAGCTTCCAGCCACCGCTGATTTGGTACGGAGTGGCGTCTTTCTCGAGCGCGATCGAGGTCGCACCCGCGAAGCCGGCCCTGAGCTCGCCGAACTCATCCACCTGAAAGCCCGGCTTGGGATACTGACGCCGGTCCGCAAAGCTGATCGCCGCGATATCGGCCGCACCGGACTGCTCGGGCGGGAGCGCGGGCGGCAAAGGCAAACCCGGGTCGCGCTTCCAGAGCAACTGCTGAATGCGCTCCTCCACCCCTTCGCCCCAGCTCCGTCCGGAGCGCTCGGCAACCGGCTTTCCATCCACCAATAGATACATCCTCGGCAGCTCCCGCGCACTCGTCGCGCCGAAAGCGGCAGACAGCTGATCCTCGGCATCCAGTACGAGGATGAAAGGAAACTGCTTCCTGGGAAGTAGCCATTCGAGCGCCTCCACGCGCCGAAGGTTCGCATAGGGAACTCTCAACACGACGACGAAACCGATCCCGTGACCGGCGAAGCGTTGGCTCCACTCCTCGATGCGGTTCAGGGCCGGCTCGGCAGAAAAACCCGTCGGGTCCATAAAAAGCATCAGCCAGTCGCGCCTGGCGAAGTCGGCACTCAAGGGATGGGCGGTCACCTTTTCGCCGGATCTTACCGCCGCAAGGAGGGGCTCCGACCCGATCCAGTAGCGGCTCAGCTCCCGCTTGGCCAGCGCGACGGCCTCCTCGAGGGACAGGGGCTTCTCCTTCGGTTTCCAGGCGGTCATCACGAGACTCCTAAGCTTCGGGATTTCCCATCGGCGCCTTGAGTGGCCCACGTTCCTTGCCGAGCGAGGCGATCATGGCCCCGAGGGATAGCACGCCGCCAACGAGCAGCGCGAGATGCAACGCCCTCACGAAGTCGCCGGTCTCTTCCATCCGCCACGTGAAAAGGCCCGTAGCCAGCCCCGTTCCGGTGACCAGACCGAGGTTCCTGACCGTCGCCAGGAGCGCCGAGGCGACTCCTAGCTTGCTCGGGGGAACCGAGCCCATGATGGAGTTGTTGTTGGGTGACTGGAAGAGACCCATGGCCAATCCGATGCAGGAAAGCGCCAGGAGGATCCCGGAATTGCCCACTTCCTTATGGATGCCCGGCCCGAAGGCGCCAGCCATCGCCAGCAGGCCCAGGGCGCCGATCAGGGCCCCCGCGAAACTCAGCTCCTGTCCGCCCAGACGATCGGAGAGCCGTCCGCTGATCGGAGCGACCACGAAGATCATGAGCGGTATCGCCGTCATGAAAAGACCCGCCCGATGCGGCGGAAAACCCATAATCTCCTCCAGGAAGAAAGGCATGAGCACCGATACGGAGGAGAAAGAGACGAAAAGCAGGAAGCTGGCGAGGTTGCCCGTCCAGAAAGTGCGGTTGCGCAGCAGCTTGAGATCGAAGAGCGGCGCCTTCGCATCGGACTCCAGCTTCAGGAAGAAGCCGGCGAAGACCAGCGTCACGAGCCCGATCAGCCAGCGCGAAAGCACGATCGGCTCGCTTCCTGAAACCGAGATATGAGGCGGATCGAAAAGCATGATGAAGGAGGTCAGGAGGATCGTCTGGAGAAACGCGCCCACCCAGTCAAACGGAGCTCGCGAACGGGGCGAGGGATCCCGGGTCACGTTGCGATAAACGAGCGCGGCACCGGCCAGGCCGATCGGAACGTTCACCCAGAAGATGCTGCGCCAGCCCAGCTGACTGATCAGGAATCCGCCGATGCTCGGACCCGAGATCAAGCCCGCGCTGACCACCATGGCCAGGGTGCCGAGCGCGGCACCCCTTTCGGTCGCCGGAAAAACCGCCGTGATGATCGCCGGGCCGTTCACCATCAGCATCGAAGCCCCGATCGCCTGGAGCCCTCGGGAGAGCACCAACCAGCCCAGGTCGGGCGAAATCCCGCATAACGCCGATCCGAGCACGAAGACCAGGTAGCCGGCCGTGAAGATCCGCCGCCGCCCGTACTCATCCGAGAGCCGGCCAAAAGGCAGGAGCAGGACCGTAACGACGAAAAGATAGACGATGACCACCCATTTGATCCGATACAAGTCGGCGCCGAGCTCCTTGGTAAGCGTCGGCAGAGCGATATTCACGATGCTGGAGTCCAGGGTCGCCATGAACGTGCCACAGGCCACGGAGGCGAGGACCCACCACTTTCGGGACATTCATTTAACTTAACAAGGTTGATCGCCGCCTTCAATGGATGACTGATCGATCGACTCGGGCGAAAAAGGCCCTTCTCGCGGGCGAATTGCGTTGGTAAGGTTCGGAAATGCACACATCGCCACGGGCCCGGAAGCTGGCCTCCATCTCAAACGAGCTTCGCGTCTGGATCATCGACATGCTGGAGGCGGCCAAGTCCGGCCATCCCGGGGGAAGCCTTTCGGCCATCGACCTGGTCACGGCGCTCTGGTTCGACGAAATGCGCGGAGTCGACGCCAAAGCCCCCGCGGCCGAACGCGACCGCTTCATACTGTCCAAGGGTCATGCGGTTCCGGCACTTTACGCCGTTCTGGCCAAGAAGGGCTTCATCGCGCGCGAGGATCTCAACACGCTCCGCCGGACTGGAAGTCTCCTCCAAGGCCATCCTGACCGGGTCCGTATGCCGATCGTCGAAGCTTCGACCGGCTCGCTCGGTCAGGGCCTCTCCGTCGCGCAGGGCATGGCCCTGGGCTACAAGCACGAGGGCAAGCCCACGCGCGTATACTGCCTGATCGGCGATGGCGAGATGCAGGAAGGCCAGATCTGGGAGGCCGCGATGTCCGCGCCCAAGTTCGAGCTCTCCAATCTTTGCGTGATCCTCGATGCCAACAACGGCCAGATCGACGGTCCCGTGAACGAGGTGATGCCGATCGAGCCGATCGCGGAGAAATGGCGCGCGTTCGGCTGGCAGGTACTCGAGATCAACGGCCATGACTTCGACCAGATCCTCGGCGCGCTCCAGGAAGCGCGCAATCTCGGCGAAGAGGGCGGTAAAAAGCCCGTCTTCATCCTCGCCCGCACCGTCAAGGGCAAGGGCGTGAGCTTCATGGAAAACAGGATCGAATGGCATGGCGCCGCGCCGAAGGCCGAAGACGCCAGGAAAGCCCGCGAGGAGCTCGCCCGTGAAGGGGCTGCCCTTGAGGCGGTTGGAGGAAAAAATGGCTAAAGCGACACGGCAATCGTTCGGAGAGGCGCTCGCGCGCCTGGGCGAAACCCATCCTGAGATCGTCGTGCTCGATGCCGACCTGGCGAAATCCACCAAGTCCGATCTCTTCGCGAAGAAATTCCCCGCGCGTTTCGTAGAAATGGGGATTGCCGAAGCCAACATGATCGGCACGGCGGCAGGCCTGGCGTTCACCGGCAAGCTTCCCTTTCTTTGCAGCTTCGGCTGCTTCCTGACCGGACGCTACGACACGATCCGCCTGAGCGTCGCGTACGCGCAGGCGAACGTCCGCCTGATCGGAACCCATGCGGGCATCGGTATCGGCGACGACGGTCACAGCCAGATGGGCCTCGAGGACATCTCGCTGATGCGCGCGCTTCCGACGATGGGGGTGTTCCAGCCGATGGATGCCCGCGAAACGGATCTCCTCATGGATTACCTGGTGAAGCAGTGGAAAGGTCCGGCCTACATCCGCCTGACCCGCCAGAACCTGCCGGACCTGTATCCCGCGAACGCGCCGTTCAAGCCGGGCAAGCTCATGGAGATCACCCCGGCCCAAGGCAAGGCCCAGGTGGTGTGCATCGCCTCCGGCGCCACGGTGGCCGAAGCCGTCGAGGCGGCCAAAGCGCTCTCTCAGCAAGGCGTGAGCGCCTCGGTCTGGAACGCGCACTCGCTCAAACCGTTTGACGGCCAGAAGACGCTCGAGCTGGCGAAAGAGGCCAAGCTCCTCGTCACCATCGAGGACCATTCGGTCATCGGCGGGCTCGGAAGCTGTGTCGCCGAGGCAATCGCGACCGCGCCCTCCCATGCGCCTTTGCTGAGACTGGGCGTCCAGGACACCTTCGGCGAGAGCGGCGAAGCCGTCGAGCTTTACGAGAAGCATGGGATCTCCTCGGGCCAGATCGCGCGTCGCGTGCAGCTGGCACTCAAAGGCGAGTGGGCCGAAGCCACGCGCGGGCCCAAGCACCACGGCTGACATGAGGGCCTGGCGCATCGAAAAGCACGGGGGCCCCGAGGTCCTCGTGCGCAAGGAGCTTCCTGAGCCCCAGCCCGGGCCGATGCAGGTCCGGGTGAAGGTCGAGGCCGTGGGCCTCAATCACCTGGATGTCTGGACCCGCAACGGGGTCCCGGGCCACAAGTTCCCGCTTCCGATCACTCCGGGCTGCGATGTGGCGGGCGTGCTCGAGGCTTTCGGCCCCGGTGCGGAGGCCGCGCTCGCTCCGGACGGACTCAAGACCGGCAGCGCGGTCGTTCTGAACCCAGGCACCTCCTGCGGACGCTGCGAAGCGTGTCTTGGCGGCTTCGATCCGCTTTGCGCCCGCTATGGAATTCTCGGAGAGACACAGGATGGCGGCTGCGCGGATCACGTCATCGTGCCGGTGGCGAACCTGATCGCCCGACCGGCGAAGCTTTCGGCGGTCGAGGCCGCCTGCCTCCCCATTCCCTTTCTCACCGCCTGGACCATGGTGGCCACCAAGGCCCAGGTTCGCCCCGGAGAGACCGTGCTGATCCAGGCCGGCGGCAGCGGCGTCTCCGTCGCCGCGATCCAAATGTGCAAGCTCCTGGGTGCGACCGTCATCACCACGGTTGGCTCGGAAGAGAAGGCCGAAAAAGCCCGGAAGCTCGGCGCCGATCACGTCATCAACTATCGCCAAGGACCTTTCCGCGAAGCACTCAAGAAAATCCTGGCGCCCCAGGGCAAGAAAGGCTGCGAGGTCGTGCTCGACCATGTCGGCCAGGATACCTTCGGCGAAAGCCTGAAGAGCCTCGCCTGGGGCGGCAGACTCGTGACCTGTGGCGCAACCTCGGGCGCCCGCCTCGAGGCGGACCTCAAGCTCATCTTCTTCAAGAATCTCTCGATCCTGGGCTCCACAATGGGAAGCAAAGCCGACCTGCTCCGAGTGGTCCGGCTCGTCGCCGAAGGGCGCCTGAAGCCCGTGATCGACACCGTGCTCCCGATGGATCGGCTTCATGACGCTTACGCCCGCCTGGAACAACGCGAGGTTTTCGGCAAGGTCGTGCTCACCGCGAAGGCGTGAACTCGCCACGCGTCGCCTTTTGGGATAAGCTTCAGGAATGTTCGTCTTCGGGCATCTGGGTATCGGAAACGCGCTGGCAGCTCCTTTTCGCAGGGGCCTGCCCCGCGGCTGGCTCTTTCTCGGGATGCTGCTTCCCGATATCCAGGACAAGCTGCTGTATTATTCGCTTTCGCTCGCGACCGGAATGAAAGGCGCCGAGCTTGGGCTGATCTCGGGCACCCGGACGTTCGGCCACACCGCGCTTTTCCTTCTCGCGCTGGCCCTCGTCGCCCTCGCCCGCAAATCCCGCGTTCTCGCGGCGATCTCGCTCGGGATCGCCACGCATCTGGTGCTGGATGGGCTTTCGGAGCCTTTCGGACCGGCGAATACGCAGTCTTTCGCGAAAGCGGTGCTTTGGCCTTTTACCGGGCTGGCGTTTCCGACTTATCCTTTTGCCGATTCGGGTGAGCATTTCCGGACATTGACGCAGCCCTACCTGCTCGGCGGCGAGCTCGCCGGAGTTCTGCTCCTCTTTTGGGATGTCTGGAAGCAGCGGCACCGTCACGAGATCCGTGTTTTTCTGAAGTCGCTGGCGGCAGGGCGAAACGCGCGGCGGCTCAGGAATCTCGAGAAGCACTGAAACCGAAGATCCGGGCGAATCCCCAGAAAGGCCCGATCGCGAGGCAGCGCGGGTTACTGGCCGCCGCGCGGAGGTTGCGCTCGAAAGCCGCATGTCCCGCGACCAGGAGCGCGAGCCCCAGGATCAGGATTCCCCAGAGCAATCCCGCGGACAGGGATCTACCCAGGAAATACAGCCCCAGCGTGACCATGCTGAAAGGGATGGTCATCCGCCAATCCAGGAAAACATAACCCAGGAGGCCCAATGCCCAGAGGGCGACGCCGGCATCGACGCGAAAGAGCCCGTCTTGAACCGCGCTTCCCGGCAGAATGAGCCCGCTCAGGAGACCCAGCAGCCCTGTCAATACCAAGGGAAAGCTCACGAGATGGCAAAGGCGGTTGCCCCGAGTGCGGTGATCCGAGGAATATTCCGAAAATGCGCTCGACAGACCCGGCATTCTCTGACTCTAACGCATCGGCCTTGAGGAATCCATCGCGCCCTGGCACGATGAGGGATATGGCCGTCAACGCAAAAGCCGCCGCGATCAAGAAAACCTATGCCCCCGGGCAGCAACTCTTCCGGGAGGGCGACCCTTCGAATTGCATGTACCTGATCCAGAAGGGCACGATCTCCATCCGCAAGCAGAAAGCCACGGCTCATGTGGAAATCGCGCGGCTTTATTCGAACGAGGTGCTGGGCGAACTTTCCTTCTTCGATCGGCTCCCGCGCAGCGCGGGCGCGGTCGCGCTGACCGAGGTCGAGGTTCTTGAGATTCCCTTCGACTCGCTGGACAAGATTTACGACAACATTCCGGATTACATGAAGACGATCATCTCGGCGGTCGCGGATCGCCTGCGCAAGGCGAATGACACGATCCGCCGCCTTCAAAAGAACGTCGTCAAGGAGGATTCAGCCTCCGAAGCGGAACCGCAAGTGAAGGGCGAAGCCAAAACCGAGGGCAAAACCGACACCAAAGCTGAGGCAAAAGCTGACAAGCCGGCGGAAACCAAGCCGGAAGCTGATTCGGAAGAGGAAGACAAGAGCGATAAGCCGGCTGAAGCGAAGGCTGATGCCGCGAAAGACAAGGCCTGATCGTCGAGCTCGTCAGAGCCCAAGCTCTCGCAACCCATCCATCCAATGCAGGCAGGTCACATCCTCGATCTTCTTGCGATGAGGATCCAGAGAGAGACACCAGGCTTCGGAGTTCGGGAAATCACGACTGAGACGGATAAACGACGACAACTGATCGGGACGAACTGTTCCCGTGGATTTGATTTCGATGCAGAGGGTCTTCTGGCCTGACCGCTCGATGATGAGATCGATCTCGGCATCATCCTTGGTTCGCAGGTAGGAGAACCGCCAATCTTTGCGCGCATAATCCGCCAGGCGGCGAATCTCGAGAATGACCCACTGTTCAAACGCGATTCCATAAGCCGAGGTGCCCGGGACCAATGGCGACTCCAGGGTCCCCGCAAGCGCCCGGGCCACACCGGAATCAAAGAAATAGAACTTGGGATTCGCTCGTTGGCGCTTCCGGATTGACCGGTGATAGGGCGGCAGGTGGAAACCCAAAAGCGTATCTTCAAGAATCGAAAAATAGCTCTGCACCGTGAGCGTGTTCACCCCGACATCCAGGCCGACCTTGCGGTAATTGAGGATCCGGGCATTCGACTGCGCGGCTATTTCGAGAAAAGAGCGAAAAGGATCCAGCTTTCGCACGACCTGTTCCAGCTGGATTTCCTCCTTCAGGTAGGTCAGGGCGTAAGCTCGGAGATATTCCTTCCGGTCAGAAGGATCGGGCAGCTCGAGGAGCTTCGGGAGCGTTCCCCAGTTCAAGGCATCCGACAGATCGAAACGCGGTCCCAGCTCCGACGAAGTGAGCGGATGAAGATGATAAACGAACGCGCGCCCGGCAAGGAGGTTGGCGGCGCCGCGCTTGAGCTTCCTCGCGCTCGAGCCGCTCAGCGCGAACTTGGCCTTCCGGCTTTCGATGAGCTGATGGACGGTATCCAAAAGGCGCGGCAGCTTTTGAATTTCGTCGATGATCACCCATTCCAGCTGCGGCTGGCTCTCGAGCATGGCTCTGAGCTCATCCGGGTTCGTTCGAAATCGGTCCTCGATTCGAAGATCGAGGAGGTCGATGTAAATGGAACTCTTAGGGTCAAAAGCCGCTCGAAGGTAAGTCGACTTGCCGGTGCCCCTAGCCCCAAAAACAAAAAAGCTGTTTGTGTTTGAAGGCTTAAATAGTCTAGACAACATACTAAACAATTGTACGCCATTTATTTAATACGGTCAACAAAGGGTTTAGCCGCTGTGTGGAACCGCTTTTCGTAAAGCCCGTCGTCCCCTTCTCCGAAAAGCTCTCGTGCATCGCCGGCGCGATCATGGCCGAAAACAGCCTGAACGTGCAGACCAGCGATGCTATCCAGGACTTCCTCTTGAAGCTCAAGCTTGAAAAAAGCGCTGAGAAACTATTTGGCAGGAAATTCACCTTCGGCTGGGGACAACTCAGTACCACGGTCGCGATGAAAGCCGAGCCCCTGGCCGCCAGGATCGAAGGTCGCGCGCAGCGAGACTCCGATACCGTCGCACAAGAGCTGCTCAAGCCCGCCTCGGCAATCCGGTACGTCGCGGCCGTTCTGCGCGGGGTCCAGGACACCTATCGAGCCGAGGGAATGGACATCTCGAAAGATCCGGCGATCCTGGCCACGGTCTATAACCTGGGCCACGAAGAACGGCGCGCTAAAGAATCCAAAGCGGCGGGGCGCGCCCCGCGAGTGAACTACTTCGGCTTCTTCGTCCGCACCTACATGAATGACGTCCAGAAAGCGCTGGGTACCGCCGCACCCAAATCGCAAGCTCCCGTTCAGGCAGTGGCGGCAAACGTTCCCGCACGGCTTTCCCCTGCCGTTCCACCCGCGACGAAAGCCGTGGCCGCTCCGGTACGGCTCGAGAACGCCTTGGTCGCGCAGGAAGACCTCGTGCTCTACGCGGCCCCTCCCCATTGCAACGCGAACGGCGCGGGCAACCAGGGGTCCTTCCAGCAATTCAAATCCAAGACGTATCACTCGGTTCAAGGAACCCTGCCCAAACGCTCCCGGGTTTCCGTTGTGGCTCCCGGCCTGGGCTGTGGACTCGATGAGTGGGCGATGGTGCGTGACGAGAACGGCACCACGGGCTGGCTCAAAAAAGACCGCTTCGAGGCCGCGACCCGCAAGGAAATGGTGCCTGTCCTCCGCTGCGCGACGCAGTCTTCCCCAAACTGCGGAAAGGCGATCGATGCGCTCGACGAGGCCGAGAGAATCCCAGGCCCGCGCGGCAAGTCCGGCGAGCTGAGCTACAAGCTCCTGGGCGGCAAGGCCGACTTCAGCATCAAGAAGCCTCAGCCCGACTGTTACGTGGCAAAAAAGCAACGGATGAGAAAGAACGAGAAGCTTCTGGACTCGATCACCGCGGCGCCAAGCGCACCACCGAAACCGGCGGCTCTCTCTCCTGACGAAATCCGGGCCGCGCTGGCCAAGATTGATGAGAAAAAGGCGAACATTCTGGTGCTTTTGAATCGGGCCAGAAAAGAAGACGGCCTACCTCCTCTCAAAGAGTGGCAACATCCCGAAAATCCCTATGCGCTCCTCATGGGCCCATTCCTCATGGCGACTCCACAGCTCACCCGCTGCGTGGAATCGGATTCGATCTATCTCTGCGAAGGGGATCTCAATGCGTTTCTTAAAACCTTTGATTTCGAACCCGTTGCTCGGCCGGGTTATCAATTGCTTAAAAAACTGAGCACGGGGGGAGGGGGTTTTGAGAATTTTGGTGGATTCTTCAGCTATCCCGATCCCGAAAAATCCGCTTCAGCCGAGTACAAGCAAAAGTGGAAACAAGAGCTGCTCAAGAGGCTGCGCGTTTGCACCTTGGTAGCGGAAAACCTTCCCCAGTCCTCAAAAAGGCTGCTTGAGCTTCAAAAGAAGGTCGAGGAGAATCCATTGACCCGGGACTTCGAAACGGACAGCCTTTTTTCCGTCCTCGAAGGCAACTGCCAAAGACTTCTCGCGCTCTACTACCCTCAAAGCGCCTCTAGCAGGCCGTTGATAAAGTCACCCGACCGCCGAAACTTCGGTTAGATTCTCGGTATGCGTGGACAGGTCAACGAAGCGCCGCAGCTTTTCGCCATGTTTCAGGTCGAGGAAAGGATCCGGAAGGATCACCCTCTTCGTCAGGTAAAAG
>JAMPXJ010000029.1 GCA_023701205.1 Oligoflexia bacterium | reverse complement strand
TGGAGTATTTGCGATCAGGAATTGATTCGATGCAAAATCGACATGCCCCTCGTAATGGGGAAGAGCCTACGTGGTTTCCAGGATTGAGATCTTCCCGGAAGGGGTAAAGGTTCATTTCAGGGTGGGAAAAAGCCATGTTGTCGAGGTGTTAGAGGTCGAAAAAAAAGCCCGACTCCCTATCGAGGAGTCAGGCTTTTTTTCTTCGAATGTTGGTTCGAAGACTTTACAAAATGGTGGAGCATAGCGGGGTCGAACCGCTGGCCTCCACAATGCCATTGTGGCGCTCTACCAACTGAGCTAATGCCCCATTCCCAATTGAACGAAGCCAGTGATAACCGGGACCTCGGGAGTTTGCAACTGGGTTTCTCAAAAACTTTTTGAAGCCGCGGGAGGGACTCCGGCGGCCCGTTCCGCGCGCTTCAGTTCCCTGGGGCGGAACGAAGATCATTTCCCAAAACGCATTTGAACTCGCCGATTTTGTCTTGGTAAGTTCTCGGCATTGAAGGCCGCAGTGGGAAGGTAGCTGTGGCTCATCCATTTTCCCAAAAAAGGAAACTTTTATGAAAAATCGCGAAGTAGTCGTCCTGAGTGCCGCTCGTTCGGCGATCGGCTCATTCAACGGATCCTTGAGTAGCCTCGAGCCGACCGAGCTGGCCGGCCTGGTGATGAAAGACGCGATCGCTCGCTCGGGAGTGGAAGCCGCGAAGATCAGCACGGTCACCGTCGGGAACTGCGTGCCGACCGAGGCGCGGTATCCCTACGTCGCCCGGGTGGCGGCGATCCAGGCCGGGCTCCCGATGGAGTGCACTGCGATGGCGGTCAACCGGCTCTGCTCGTCGGGCCTTCAGGCCATCGTGTCGAGCGCGCAGGCGATCCTGCTCGGCGATACGGACTACGCCATTGGCGGCGGTGTCGAGGTCATGTCTCGCGGCGGCTACATGGCGCCGGCCATGCGCAGCGGCGCCCGGATGGGTGACACCAAGATGATCGACATGATGGTGGCTGCCCTGACGGATCCCTTCGGTGTCGGCCATATGGGGATCACGGCGGAGAACCTCGCCGTGAAATGGAAGATCACGCGCGAGGAGCAGGATGCCTTCGCCGTGGAATCGCAGAAACGCGCCGCCGCGGCGATCGCCGAGGGACGCTTCAAGGCCCAGATCACGCCGATCACGATCAAGGACAAGAAGGGCGACGTGGTTTTCGCCACCGACGAGTATCCGCGCGCGACGAACCTCGAAGCGCTCGCGAAGATGAAGCCCGCCTTCAAGAAAGACGGCACGGTCACCGCTGGAAATGCCTCGGGAATCAACGATGGCGCATCTTTCATGGTGCTCGCTGATGCCGATGCCGCCGCCAGAGCCGGCCACAAGCCGATCGCGCGCCTGGTCTCCTACGCGGTCGCGGGCGTGCCGAACGACGTGATGGGCGAGGGTCCGATCCCGGCGACGAAGCTTGCACTGAATCGCGCCGGGCTTTCGCTCGGCCAGATGGACGTGATCGAGGCCAACGAGGCGTTCGCCGCGCAGTCGCTCGCCGTGATGCGGGGGCTGGAGCTCGATCCCGCCAAGACCAATCCCAACGGCGGCGCGATCGCGCTCGGGCACCCGATCGGCGCGAGCGGCGCGATCGTGGCGACGAAGGCGCTCTATGAGCTCGAGCGCACGCAGAAGCGCTACGCGCTCGTCACGCTTTGCATCGGCGGCGGTCAGGGGATCGCGGTCGTATTTGAAAGGCTTTGATCCGGACGCCATCTCGGCGGCACTTTACGCTTGAAATTTCGGAGCCTCACGATGCCTTGTCGGGTCGTGAGGCTCTGGGAATTGAGCAGGGCTGCCTCACTTCGCGGCCGATGATCCGGACTCGGCAGTCGCTGAAGTCGCGGGGGCTGCAGTGACCTTGCTGGCCATTTCCTTGACCATTCGATCGTTGATGGAGGGTCACAGGAAATGCCGCCTCGAAAAGGGAGGATGTCAAACCGGACACTCCTGAAAATAGAAGGTGTTTCTGGGTTTTCCCGATTCAGCACTGTCTAGCGAGTAGACGGGCGGTAAGCGGCGGGAGCGGCGCCGGAATTATCTTCAGACAATCAGGCCGGATTTCGAAAAGACCAAGAGGAGGTCTGGTGTCGCCCAACGGTCCAAGCGTGCTCCGTAGCGCCTGCTGGCTTGCGGTCATCCTCGTGCTGGCCGCGACGTCCGCTTTTGCGGAGGTCGACTGCGCCAGGCTCTTCTCCCGTGTCGCGGGTCTCGGCAAGGACGCTCTTCTCTGGCTGCCCCGGCAGCAGCTTCGCTACTGGAGAAACGTCAAAGACACCCGAGGCCGGCGTCTTCTGCTGGTCACCCGTGAGCCCCGCGAGAAATTCAATTATGGGTGGCTTGCGGACCCCTTTGCTTATCCCTTCACGCTCCCCCCGGAGCTGCTGAAAGCCAAATTTAACCTCAGTGTTCCGGCAGCGGTGGTGGCCAGTACCCCGGGGGTTCTCTATTTTTGGGAGAAGGTGGACTCCCAGGCGAAACACGCGGTTTCCGATAGCCTATCGGACACGCCAGGAGCGGAATACGCGAGCGCGCTTGCCGAGGAGGAGATGATCGCCTCGAAATCCAAGCTCGTGAGCGCGCTCGGCGGCTCGAGCTCCGCGACGGACCTCGCGCAGCTGGTGCGGGAGTATCGGCAGCAGCTGCGGGATTGGATGACGTCGCGGGATCCGGCCAGGCTTCCGAGATTCAGCGATCTTCGCGCGAGCGGAATCCTGCGCGACGAGCAGGAGGTCCGGGAGCTCAATGAGCTCGCCCTGAGCGCAGTCAAGAAGGCGGCCGCGAGCGGGACGAGTTTTTCGGAAGCCGTCGCGACGGAGCTGATGGCGGCCCTGAGGACTTCCGATCGTTTCTCAAAACGTCCTGAGTCGGACCTTCAGCTTCTGGGACTGCTGCTGACGCCATCGCTTCGGGTGGCCGCGGAACGCGGGGCGCTGCGAGGCGGCACCTATTCGGATATCGAGCTTTTCGCCCGGATCATGGGGGCGGGGAAGTACGCTGAGACCTCAGGCGCAAAGGATCCGTTAGTCAAGCTTCGCCCTCATGCCGAGGAAAATGATGCGATTGATCTTTTGAAAATGGCTCTCACTGCTTTGGATTCTCCGAAGGACCTCGAAGCCAAAGCGAACGAATGGAGAAGGCTTCATCCTTCGGCCGCGTTGCCGGCCTTCGCGCAACGCCCGGATCTGCCGGCGTTTTCGAAAATGAATATCGCTTTTGACGCCGCTGGCAACGGGAAAGATCCCAAGGAGCTCACCTCCGAGCTTGGCCTCTGGAATCTGATCTGGACGGACCGGCGGTTTACCGATGTTAAAGCAGCCGTCTCCCAAGGGCAGCTGACCGAGAAGGCCGCTCTGGCGGTATCTTTGGACCGGATCGCGGGCCTCAATCAAATCTACGCCCTGGCCGGGATCCGGCCGGTTCCCACGGATCAGGATCTTTGCGCCCTGCTTAGTGATTCCGAGGAAGCCCGCAATGGCCCGATCGCCGACTTTGCCACCAATCACCTGGAGATAATCGCCGAGCAGCGCTCTATCAGCGTGGGGGAAGTCGAAGGCTGCAAGCTCGACCTCGCCGAGCTCTTCTACCGCAATCTCGTCTGGGACGTCAGTGCCCGAACGGACGAGGAGCGCAAAGCGCGATTCGAGCAGGATCAGAGCGGCTATCAGCGGATCCTGAAATCCTGCCCCACCCGCAAACGGAGCTGCAGCTGAGGATTTTCAAAAACCTCCCGTCACCCGGGAGGCGTGAGGTCAAGGCTTTCGGTTCACGAGCACGGCGACGTTCTGGGCGATGAGCTCGATGGAGGTCTGAAGGCCATCGACCGCAACTTTTAGCTTGGCAACGTCGTGCTTGAGGGTGGCGACATCGCTCTTGAGCGTCGCGATATCCGCTTTGACCTCGGCGAACTCCCGTTGCATTTCCTGCCTCAGTAGCTTGATTTCGGATTTCAGCTCCGCTCGGAGCAGCAGGACCACGCCTTTGGTGGCGGGCTCGTTCGGGTTCGAGGTCAAAAGATCATTCACGATATCGGATTGGGACATGGATTTCCTTTCTTAGGTTGAAAGGAAATCCTTGGCAAGAAGGAAGCCGGAAGGGCGCGAAGCCCCGAAAATTCCGAAGGAATGTGCCGAGGAAGTCGTCGCCTGAAACCACTCTCAGCGATAAAGCGAGCTCGGCAAGCCCTGGTTGCTCAGCGGATTGCCGGCCGGTGCCGCGACGGCGGCGGACGGCGAGGTGAAAAGCCTCGGGCTCACGTGGTAATACCGCGCGGTCACGCGCTCGAAGATGCTGACGCGGCGATCCTCCGTCACGTTCGGCGGAAAATTCTTGGCATTGAACGCGAGCGAGCGCGCAGGACCTTTGTCCTCGGCTTTCTCCTGCGGAAGGAGGCTCCCCATGAGATTCGCCATGAGCTTGTCCATGTCGTTGCCGCCGGAGCCCGCGGCACTGCCGCCGCCTCCGCCGCCGGTGTAACCGCTGTTGGCGAGATCGGCATGCGCGCGGCGCTCCAGCCCCGCCATGAGGCTCGAGAGCTTCGCCTTGCCTTCGGCATTCATTCCCGCGCCGAGCGCGCCGCTCAGCGCACCCGTGGGCCCGTTCTGATCGACGGATTTGAAGAAATCCGAGGCGCTCATTCCGGTGGCTTTTTTCAAGGCGTCTTCGAAGCCGGGATCCAGGAGAGAGGAGGGGAGCCTGGAATCGCTCGCGAGCGCGCACATCACGGTGGCTTTGAGCTCGCCGGTCGAGGCGCCCTGCGCGCAGGCCTGCTGCGTGGCGCTGGTCTCGGCGGTCTTGCCCGCCGAGGAGGCGCTCTGCGAGCCGATGGTGCCCAGGGAGCCGCTGCCTGCGCCGGAGCTCAGGGAGCCCGCGCTCGCGCCGCTCAATGCAACGCCCGTGCGCGTCTCGGAAGTGCGCTCGGCGAGCTTGAGGTTCGCGTTCGCCGCTTTGTTGGCGTCGCTGGCGGCGCTGTACTTCATCGTCGCGCTGAGGGCGCTGGTTCCCGCAGTGATGCAGGACATGGCGACCTGCTTTTCGACGACGGGGATCTGAACCATCTTGGCGCCGTTGGCGGCCACGGGAGAGTCCTTGGTGAGCATATAGGAGCCCAGGCTCATCATCGCGCCGGCGAATTCCTGCGTCTTGATCGCTTCGAAGCCCGCGGCACCCCAAGAGGTGTAGTTGCAGTACTGCTGAGCCGAGCCGGCAGTCGCCCAGTCGTAAGAGGCGGCGGCGCAGGCATAGGTGCAGACCGCGGCGGCGGCGGTGTAGGCATAGGCCACGGACTTCTGGGCGTCGGCGGTTTCTTTGCTGGCTTTCGCGGCATCGCAGTAGCTCTGCGTCTGCGAAGCGCCCTGCTGGCTGCAGTCCGCCGCCTGCGCGACCGCGGTGAGGTAAACCACGGCAAGCGCCACGGGTACGGCAAGGTAGATCGTTCTCATTTTCAGATCCCCACGCTCTTGGCTTTTTGCTTGCTCTGGTAGGTCTGGTGGATCCTCTCGAAGATATTCGCGTTGCGATCGAGCAGCGAGGCGCTCTCGTCCGAAGCCGGGCTTCGCCCGCCGTAATCGAGGATGCCGTTCTGGCCGACCTCGTCCTCCTTCTTGGGGAGGAACTGGGCGAGCATGCTCGAGAGGTCAGGATCCTTCCCGCCGGCCGCGCCACCGCCGCCACCACCCTGGTAGCCGCCGCCCGCGCCGCCCTGGTAGGCCGTCGAGCCGGCATTGCTTGCGGCCGTGGGGCCCGAAGGCGTCTCGCCCGCACCGGTGTTGGCCGAGGTGGAGCCCACGCTCATCGAGGCCGGGCCGCCGCCGCCTTTGGCATCGCCTGGATCCTTGCCGACGAATTTTTGCGCTGTCGGCGCGGCGTTCTGGAGCCCTTCGGGCGAAAGCCCGTCTGGAACCGGCGCGCCGAGATCCGCGAGATCCTCGGTCTTCTGCTCGTCCACCGCGTTGGTCGTATCGGCCTGACCATTGCCACCGATCGCGGTGGCCGTGCGCGGAGCGAGCACGTCGCCCGCGGTCAGCTGACCCGGGGTCATCGGTCTCACGCTGAAGGAGATGCCTTCCATTCTCTTGACCTTCTTGGCGGCGGCTTCCATCTGCCCGGCCGCGGCCATGCCGGTGAGGCCATTCACGAGTTGCTGGGCGCCGACGACCATGGACTGGAAGGAGCCGGCGTCGGCGGCTTTTTCGGCTTTGGTTTGCTCACCCATCGCCTTGTTGTATTCTTTCACGAGATCTGGATTTGGCGGCCTTCCTTGCTGAGCTGCCAGTTTTTTCTCGGCTTCCATCTTCTGGAAGATTTCGCTTCTATTCTTCTTGTGATCGCCGGTGAACTGATGCTGCTTATAGGCAAACGCCAGATTGGCGGCTCCAAGTCCCAAGGATGCGGTTGCCTGCGTTTTGTAACCTGAGGCAGCCGCAGAGTAGGCCGCCGATTGAGTGCCTTCTTGAGACGCTTTCATTTGACCGACGGTGCCGGCGGCTCCCACGGCTACCGCGCCCAGGGTTTGTCCCAAAACATTGGTCATCGTGGCGTTCTTGATGGTTTGATAAGTTGGGTCGCAGTGGCCTTTGCTTCCACCCAATGCATCCACTGATTTTTGGCATTCATCTGGGCCACTGGATTCCTCAGTTTTCTGCGAGTCTTTAGGTGTCGCATCGTCTCCCCAGCGGTCTCCATAGCTGACACCCGCCCCCGCGATCGAAACACCCCAGGCGAAAATCACGATGAATGCGAACCGCTTCGCTTGCATATGGAATCCCCCCTCTGATCTGAAAACCCCGAAGATCAGATGCTTTCCTTTATTTTGAGCCTTTCTGATGCCCGAGTCAAATGGTCTTGTATAGGGAATGAGGGCCGAATTCCCATGAGACTAAATTCAAGAATTCTGCGTGTTTGTGACGCAAGTCGCTAGCTTCATGCGTTATGTCTAAAAGTCCCAGGTATTGGAACTGGAAGCCTGAAAAGAGGCCCTGAAACTCAATTAACGGACTTTCAGCGGCGGCATGACTTTTGCTTTCGGCGGACTGCTGGTTTTTTATTGTGCATTGATCATCGCAGAGCTTCAGCTTCCAACTTCAGGTTTTTTGGGGGAGTTCATCGAAGTCCGAGGCGTATGTGGGGAACGTGGGGAGTTCATGAAAGTGATTTTGCAGTTCGTGTGTGTGGGCCTGGGGTTCGTGGGTTTGCTGGCGTCAGCCGGAGCGAGGGCCGAGGCTCTCAATGAAAGTACGGAGCTCCTGGTCCGGTATCGCGAGCCGCAAAATACCGAAGTGCAGGCTGCGAAAACCGCGCTCTTCACCGGCGCGCAGCAGGCCCTCGGCGTGGGGCTGGTCAACTCCGAGCAAGGTCTCGTCAAGCTCGTTTTCGATAACGCCGAGCTGGCGCGCGAAGCGCGGGAGCGACTCCTTCAGTCCGACGAGGTCGAAAGCGTTTCGGAGAACAATACCTATCTGCCGGCGCTGTACCTGCATGCGATCGAAGAGAGTTCCTTGGAGCTTTCGCCGAGCGCGCCGCTGCCGTATCCGGCTTTTCCGTTCCCCTGGGGAGGCGTGAATCCGCCGGCCCGCGTGGCCGCCGCTCCTGAGTTCCAGACTCCTCCGGTTTACAAGTCCGGTCCCGATCCCCTGACTTCGGGCGACTGGGCCAACCGCAACATCAACATGCCGGCGCTTTCTTCGCTCGTGCGCTCGAAGTTTTCCCCGGTGATTTCGGCCGTGATCGATACCGGCGTGCATTACAATCACGAGGACCTGAGCGGGGCCATGTGGCAAAAGCCGGGGAATCCCAAGGAGGTCGGCTACGACTTCGCTCACAACGTCCCCAGGCCCTTTGACGTGCGTCACTTCGATCTCGAAGGGTGCATGAAGGACGCCGGCTGCAGCAAAGGCGTGGGTTCGGGGCAGTTCCTCACCAATCCGGGCCACGGCACCCATGTCGCCGGGCGCGTTGGCGCGATCCTCAATAACTCCCTGGGGCTCTACGGAGCCGGGGCTCCGGCCAAGACCTCGCTCATGGCGCTGAAGTTCTTCTATGACGCCGGCGAAGCGAAGGCGGGCCAGGGCGATGACGCCGCGGCCATCCGCTCGATCGATTACGCGATCAAGAACGGCGCGAAGGTCATCAACGCCAGCTGGGGCGGTCGGATGAGCCCCGCGCGCGCCGAGCAGTCCGAGCTCAAGAAGGCGCTGATCCGCGCGCAGCAGGCCGGCGTGCTCGTCGTGATCGCCGCCGGAAACGACGGTATCAACAACGACACCGATGCGCAGCCGGGCTTCCCTGCCGCTTACACCCTCGACAACACGATCGTGGTCGCCGCGACGGACCCGAAGGACGCGATCGCGGGCTTCTCCAACTACGGCGTGAAGACCGTCCATATCGGCGCGCCCGGAGTGCGCGTCCTCTCGACGACCGCCGACGGCGCGTACAACGACCTGGTCGCCAGGTTCAAGGACAAGCAAGGCGTCGAGCGCGCGATGGCCTGGGACGGAACGTCCATGGCCGCTCCGATCGTCGCCGGCGCGGCCGCCCTCCTGTGGTCGAAGTATCCCAAAGAGAGCTATCGCCAGATCAAGGCCCGCATCCTGGGCACGGCGCGCAAGGTGCCGGGGCTCGCCGGCAAGGTCGCCACGGGCGGCGTGCTCGACGTGAGCGCGGCGCTCTCGGCCCGCTCTCCCGCGCTCTGAGCGTCAGAAGCGGTCGCATGCCATGCGGCTTGTCACCTGTCGTTCTTTCGTGGCACAATTGTGTTGCACAGTCGCAACGGAGGAAGATCATGGCAGCGGGCGCCCCAAAAAACGGTGAGTACCAGGAAGGAAAGCTCTGGTTCCAGCGCAAGGGCTCCACGGTCACGATCGGCCTGACGAGCCTGGCCACCGAGGAGGTCGGCCAGGTCCAGTCGCTGGAGCTTCCGGACGAGGAAGAGGATTTCGAAAAAGGCGATGCCGTCGTGACGGTGGATGGCTCCAACGGAAAGCTCGAGGTCACGACGCCGGCGAGTGGTTTCGTCAAGGAGGTCAACGCGGCGCTGGTCGAAGAACCCGATATCGTTTCCGAGGACCCTCTTGAAGAAGGTTGGCTCGTCAAGCTCGAAATCCAGGACTCGTCAGACCTTGAAGAGTACGCGGCAGAGTCGAGCGAAGAAGACTGAGCGCCCGACGATCCGGCGTCCTTCCGCGGCGGAGAAGGCGGCGCTCGCGGGCGGCGCTTCGTTGCCCGGGCCAGCGTCGGTACCGCAGCCGGCCTTCTTGCCCGAGGCCGAGCTGGATTTTGCTCAAGGCGCTTCCGTGAGCTTCGGCGCCGGCGTCGCCATCGGCCATTTGCCCGCATCGGCGCTCTCGCCTCAGGACGAGGCGCTGTTTCAGTCTTTCCAGTCCAATCTGCTCTCGCTGATCTCGCACGAGCTTCGCACGCCGCTCATGGGAGTGCTCAATGCGTTGAGCGTGCTTGAGGATCATGAGGCGGGACGCGAGGCCGCGCTCGAGCGCGGGGTTGCCGTCTCGATGGCGCGGCAGAACGCGGATCGCCTGGCGCATGCGCTTTCCACGCTGCTGGATCTGGCTTCGATCGAGAGCGGAACCTTCCATCTCCGGCTGCGCGAGGCGGAGCTTGGCAAGGTGGTCCGTCATCGGCTCGAGGCTTTTGGCTCGAAACTGCGGGAAAACGGCCATTCCTTTTCGATCCTCGGCGGAAGCGAGGCCGCTCCGATCCTCTGCGATCCGCAGCGTCTGGGGCGTGGCGTGACGCTGGTGCTCGAGGTCGCGTTGCCGAGAATGGAAGCGGGCACGCCACTCGAGGCGAGTCTGCAGGCGAACCGCGCGGAGTTCCGCTTTCAGCTGAGCCCCGGAAAGGAAGAAGCCTGGGACCTGGCCTGGTCGCAGGGATTGGCGGGCTACGAGGCGGGGCTGGCCTCGCCGAGCTCAGTTTTCGCGGGAGTGCTGCAGTCGGAGCAGGCCTTTCTCACGCGAAGCGAAGAGGGTTTGGGCAGCGAGTTCCTGCTCATTCACCAGATCCTGCGGCTTCACGGCGGGCGGCTCGAGCAGAGACGCCAGGGCCGTGCGGTTAGGCTCGGGCTGGTGCTGCCGGTGCTTTCGTCGGAGGAGGGGCTTCGGGCCGTGCTACAGTCGCGCGCCTACCAGGTTTCGACGGAGCTGGCCTCCGTCGCGCTCGCGCTGATCCGCGTGCCACCCGGCAGAAAGGTCTCGGAGCTCGGAGGCAAGATCCGGAGCACGCTCTTCCGCTCGACGGACGCCGCGTATCCGCTCGAGGCACAAGGCGAGATCGCGCTGGTGCTCGATGACTGCAAGCCCGAGGACGCGCCGGGGCTGCTCTCGCGCCTTGCGCGCGCGATCGGCGAGGAACTGCAGTACGGCATCGCGCATTGTCCGAGCGACGGGCTCGATCCGGCCGCGCTGGTCGGCGTGGCGCGGAAACGGATCGGAAGGAAATGAATCGCCAGGCGCTGCGCTCGCTGGTTCTCGGTGGGCTGCTCCCGGTCGTAGCGTTCACCGTCATCGAGGAGCTTTGGGGGATCGCTTGGGGCGTGGTCGCCGGGATGGTCTTCGGCCTGGGCGAGGTACTTTACGAATGGCTCCGGTTCCGCAAGGTCTCGCCGCTCACCTGGGGCGGCAACGGGATGATCGTGACCCTGGGCCTGGTCTCGCTCTTCACGCAAGACGGAATCTGGTTCAAGCTTCAGCCGGCCATTCTCGAAGGCGTGATGGCCCTGGCGCTTTGGGGTTCCTGCCTGGCGGGCGCGCCGCTTTTGGCGGTGCTGGGGCGCAGGCAGCTTCCGGCGGGACTGCCTGAGGCGGCGCTTGCGAGGATCGGCGTGGCGCTCAATGGCCTGACCTGGCGCCTGGGCTTGTTTTTCGCGCTCCATGCCGGCCTTGCGGTCTGGGCGGCGCTCGCGTGGTCGACGGCCGCCTGGGGACTTCTCAAAGGCGCGGGGTTCACCCTGAGCCTCGTGATCTACATGGCCGCGGAGGCCGTGGTTCTGAGGCGCGACGCGAGGCGGGGACTTCAAGGAAGTTCCCCTTTGCCGTGACCCAGGGTTAAGGTATAGATTCGCGTCAAAATGACTCAATCCCAGAAGTATTACATCAAGACCTTCGGGTGCCAGATGAACGTGGCCGATTCCGAGCGGATGGCCGCCCTGCTCGATGAGCGTGGCCTCGCGCCGGCCGCTTCGGTCGAGGATGCCCAGGTCATCATCATCAACGGCTGCACGGTGCGCGAGAAGGCCGTGCACAAGGCCGTGTCCGCGCTCGGGGGCTACCAGGCGCTGAAGAAAAAGGGCGAGGGGGCGCCGGTCATCGGCATCGGCGGCTGCGTGGGCCAACTCGACCAGGGAAAGCTCTTCAAGCGCGCCCCTTATCTGGATTTCGTTTTCGGAACTGACACGATCGATAACCTGCCGGAGATTCTCCATCGGGTTCAGAGCGGCGAGCGGCATGTGGTCTACGCCGATTTCGACAAGTCCATGGATTATTCCACCGAGACCAAGGTCCAGGCGCACAAGGCGCAGGCCTTCGTCAATATCATGAAGGGCTGCGACAAGTACTGCACCTATTGCATCGTGCCTTTCACCCGGGGGCGCGAGAAGTCGCGGACGATCGACGAGGTCGTGAACGATGTCGCCAGGCTCGTGGCCATGGGCGTGCGCGAGGTGACGCTGCTCGGTCAGAACGTGAATTCCTTCGGAAAAGGCAATCCCAACGCGAAGGCGCGCGAGCCGCGAGAGCTGCACAACCGGATCGGCAAGGTGGGTCCGAAGGAGGGCGAGGAGAACTTCCCTCAGCTCTTGCGCGCGCTGGATACGGACCCGCGGTGCGCGGCGTTGAGGCGCATCCGCTTTACCTCGTCGCATCCGCTGGATTTCAGCGACGAGCTGATCGAGTGTTACGCGCCGGCCGAAAAGGGCGGCGTCTCGCGCCTGGCGGCGCACCTGCATCTGCCGGTGCAGAGCGGCTCGGATGCGGTGCTCTCGAAGATGGGGCGGCATCACCGGATCGAAGGCTACTACGCCCAGATGGAACGGCTCCGGGAGCTGAATCCGGAGGTGGGGCTTTCGACGGATCTGATCGTGGGTTTCCCCACGGAGACCGAAGCCGACTTCGAAGCGACGCTCGCGCTCCTGGATCGCGTGCGCTTCGACAATATCTTCGCGTTTGCCTATTCTCCACGGCCGGGAACTCGCGCGGCGAAGCTCCCGGATGACGTGCCGGATCCGCTCAAGAACGAGCGCCTGAATCGCCTGCTCAAGCACCAGCTCAGGATCGCCGAGGGCCGCTACGCCACGCGCGTGGGCAAGGTGATGGAAATCCTCGTCGAGGGCGAGGCCAAGAACCAGAATCTGGCGGGTGGCGCCTCGGGCGCGTCTGAAGCTGGCGGTGAGACGGGCGCTGAGAGCGCGCGGGAGGCGGGCGAGGAGCCTGGTCGCGGACAGGGGCACGGGCATGAGCATGAGCACGGGCACGGGCACGGTCATCACGCCGAGCCGGAGGAATCCAGCGCGGCCAAGTCCCTGCTTCTGGCCTTCGGCCTCCGCAAGGGGCCGCGGGTCTGGACCGGGCGCACGAGCTGCAATCGCGTGGTGAACTTCGTTTCGGAGGCCCCGCGGAACTTCACGGGCAAGTTCGTCCAGGTCCGGATCACCGGCTCGACCGCGCTGTCACTGAACGGCGAGCTTTTGCTCGACGGCACGGAGGGCGCGACGTGATCCTGCCTCATCACGGCCACTGGCCCCGGGTTCACGAAACGGCTTTCGTGGCGCCTTCGGCGGACGTGATCGGCGAGGTGGAGATCGGCGCGCATTCGAGCATCTGGTTCCAGTGCGTGGTGCGGGGGGATGTCAACGCGATCCGCATCGGCGCGCGCACGAACATCCAGGATCATTCCATGCTGCACGTCACGCGCAAGGTGAGCCTGCTCACGATCGGCGACGAGGTGACCGTGGGGCATCGCGCTTCGCTTCATGGCTGCACGATCGGCAATCGCGTGCTCGTGGGCATGGGCGCGATCGTCCTCGATGACGCCGTGATCGGCGACGAATGCATCATCGGCGCGGGCGCGCTGGTCACCCAAGGGACGAGGATCCCGTCCCGCAGCCTGGTGCTCGGGGCGCCGGCCCGGGTGATCCGGGCGCTGAGGCCCGAGGAGCTCGCCTCGCTCGAGAAGAGCGCCGCCAATTATGTCGCGGACGCGATGGAATATTACAGCTACGTGCGGGGACCCGTACGTCTCGACGCGGACCATCGGGATTTGCACGGGGAACTGTCGGATTTCGAAAACCTCAAGGGGGAAGAGAGATGAAGATCGTCGGTGAGGCCCTGACATTCGATGACGTGCTGCTTTTGCCCGGGTACTCCGAGGTGCTCCCTTCGCAGGTGAGTCTCGACTCGCGGCTCACCCGGCGGATCGGGCTCCATGCGCCGCTGCTCTCGGCGGCGATGGACACGGTGACCGAGGCCAAGGCCGCGATCACGATGGCGCAGGCCGGAGGCCTCGGAGTGATCCACAAGAACCTCGCGCCCAAGGATCAGGCGTTCGAGGTCGAGAAGGTCAAGAAGAGCGAGTGGGGCATGATCCTCGATCCGATCACGATCGATCCGGATGCCCGGATCGGGGCGGCGCTCGAGCTCATGCGCACCTACAAGATCTCGGGCGTTCCCGTCACTCACCAGGACGCGACCGGGCACAAGTTGCTCGGGATCCTGACGAACCGCGACCTGCGCTTCGAAGGGGATCTCAACCAGAGTGTTGCCGAGCGGATGACGAAGATGCCGCTCGTCACCGTCCCCGAGGGCACGACGCTGGCGCAGGCCAAGGAGATTCTCAGGCAGAACCGCATCGAGAAGCTCCCGGTGGTCGACGCGCGCGGGTACTTGCGCGGGCTCATCACGATCAAGGATATCAAGAAGCAGCAGGCGTATCCTACGGCGAACAAGGATGGCTTCGGGCGCCTGGTCGTTGGCGCCGCGGTGAGCGTGGGCAGTGACGGGCTGGAGCGCGCGGCGCTCCTAGTGGAAGCGGGAGCGGACGTGCTTTTCGTCGATAGCGCGCACGGACATTCCAAAGGGGTGCTCACGGCGGTCGCGGAGCTCAAAAAGCGCTTCGGCGACAAGGCGGATATCGTCGGCGGGAACGTCGCGACCTACGAAGGCACGAAAGCCCTTATTCAGGCGGGCGCGGATGCGGTGAAGGTCGGCATCGGGCCGGGCTCCATCTGCACGACGCGCGTCGTGGCCGGGATCGGCGTGCCCCAGCTTTTTGCGGTGAGCGAAGCGGCGCGCGCGGGCCGCGAGGCCGGGATCCCGATCATTTCCGATGGCGGAATCAAATACAGCGGCGACATCACCAAGGCGCTCGCGGCGGGCGCCTCTTCGGTGATGATCGGCTCGCTTTTCGCCGGAACGGACGAGTCGCCGGGCGAGATCGTGCTTTACCAGGGGCGCTCCTACAAGGTTTACCGCGGAATGGGGAGCCTGGGCGCGATGGCGCAGGCGCAGGGGTCCAAGGACCGCTATTTCCAGTCCGAGGTGGACGAGGTCGGAAAGCTCGTTCCCGAGGGGATCGAAGGACGGGTGCCCTACCGGGGGAGTCTCGCTTTCAACGTGTACCAGCTCCTGGGCGGCGTGCGCGCGGGCATGGGCTACTGCGGGGCCGCGACGATCGCGGCGTTGCAGGAGGGCGCGAACTTCGTGCGCATCACCAACAGTGGCCTCATCGAGAGCCATCCGCACGATGTCGATGTCACGATCGAGGCGCCGAACTACCGAATCGAGAGCCGGCGATGAGCGCGCGTCACGCGACGGTCGTCATCCTGGATTACGGCTCGCAGTACACGCAGCTGATCGCCCGCCGCGTTCGGGAGCTCGGGATCTACTCGGTGATCCTGCCGGGGGATGCGCGCCTGGAGCGGATCGAGTCTTTCGAGCCTCGGGCGGTGATTCTCTCGGGCGGACCCTCTTCCGTGTACGAGCCCGGCGCGCCCATGCTTCCGGAAGGCTTTCTCGCGCTCCAGGAGCGCACGAAGCTTCCGGTGCTCGGGATCTGTTACGGGATGCAGCTGCTCGCGCGTGATCTGGGCGGAGAGGTCGAAAAAGGGCATGTCCGCGAATACGGCCAGATGGAGGTCGTGGGCGAGTGCGGCAAGCGCTTCCTGGCCTGGATGAGTCATGGGGACCATGTCTCCAAGCTTCCGCCCGGCTTCGAAAGCGTTTCCAAGAGCGCGCAGGGAATCCTCGCTTCGATGGAAAACCGCGAACGCAGGATCGTGGCGCTGCAGTTCCATCCCGAGGTGACCCATACCGAGAACGGAATCGAGTTCTTGCGGCAGTTCCTGCTCGATGTCGGCGGGATTCGCCCCGACTGGAGCATGCGCTCGCTGCTCGACGAGCAGATCGCCGCCGTGCGCGCCCAGGTGGGAGAGCGCGCGCACGTGCTCTGCGCGCTCAGTGGCGGGGTGGATTCGGCCGTGGCCGCGGCACTCGTGCATCGGGCCATCGGCGATCGGCTGCACTGCGTGTTCGTGGATCACGGGCTGTTGCGGTTCAAGGAGCGCGAGCGCGTGATGGAGCTCTTCGAGACCCGGCTGCACCTGCCGGTGAGATGCGTGGACGCGTCGGCACGCTTTCTCACGAAGCTCGCGGGGGTGAGCGATCCCGAGAAAAAGCGCAAGATCATCGGGGCGGAGTTCATCTCCGTTTTCGACGACGCGGCCGGAGAGATCGCCGCGCGGCTCGGGCAGGCGCCCGAGTTCCTGGTGCAGGGCACGCTTTATCCCGACGTCATCGAGTCGAGCCCGGGCCACAAGCATTCGACGACGATCAAGTCACATCACAACGTGGGCGGACTGCCCAAGGACATGAAGCTCAAGCTCGTCGAGCCGCTCCGCAGTCTTTTCAAGGACGAGGTGAGAGCGCTCGGGCGGGAGCTCGGCATCGCGCCGGAGTTCCTGGGAAGGCATCCGTTTCCGGGGCCTGGGCTGGCCGTCAGGGTCATCGGCGAGCTTACCGAGGAGCGCCTTGCGATCCTGCGGCAGGTCGATGAGGTCTTCATCCAGGCGCTGCGCGAGGACGGTCTTTATGATCGCATCTGGCAGGCTTTCGCGGTATTTCTGCCCGTCAAGAGCGTGGGCGTTCAGGGCGACGGGCGCACGCACGATCACGTGGTCGCGCTTCGAGCGGTGACCTCCTCGGACGGGATGACCGCCGACTGGTATCCGTTCGACGGGCGCTTCCTGGCGAAGGTCTCATCGCGGATCTGCAACCAGGTGCGCGGGGTGAACCGCGTCGTGTACGACATCTCTTCCAAGCCCCCGGCCACGATCGAGTGGGAGTAAGGCGCGAAAGAGAATGAAACGCAACCCGTTCCAGTCCATCCCGAACGCGAGGTTCTTTCTCCGGATCGGGGCTCCCGCCGCGGGGGTTTTTTTTCTCGGTGCGATCGCGATGGGGGTGTTTGCGCGAGCACCGGAAGTGCGGGCGCATCTGCCGCCCTCGCGTGACCCGCAGGCGTTCGCGAGCGGGCGGCCGTTGCGCGTGGCTCTGGCCCAGTTTCGCGACTTCAGGCTCGCGGTCGCCGCGGTGCCGGAGCCCTGCTGGAGCGGCGAGGTGAAAAGCGATTTCCAGGCGGGCCAGTGCGCCGAAGGTTGGCGGAAGCTGGGAGTTTCGGCCCTGGTGACGGCGAGTCCGCTGCTGCTAGCGGCGCTATTCGCGTTTCTCACTTGGGATTCCCTGCAGCTGACCTATCGGCGACTGAGGAAGCGGGTGGAAAAGGGAATGGGCGCGTTCACCGCGCGCGTGACCGAGCCCGCGGAGCTTTCCAACGATCTCTTCGGTTATTTCTACTGCATGAGGGCCATTAGCGTGCAGCTGGGATCGGGGCATCAGGCGCGCGTCTACGTGCCGCTCAAAGCGGCCATCCCCGCGCCGGGCGAGAAGGTCGCAGTGATCGATGCCGGCTGGGTGCTCGGCCGGAAACGATACGTGGCCATGACCTATGCCCCGCATGTGGCCGTGGTCTCGGGCGGATAAGCTGACACGGTGAGTTGAGGTTTTCTCAATAGACTCCCGGGATGCCCTCATGCGACAAGATTGGGACAATGGCCTTCGTCCATCTTCACGTCCATACTCAATACAGCCTGCTTCAGGGGGCGATCCAGACGGACGCGCTCTTTGATCGGGCCGCCGAGCTTGGGATGCCGGCCATCGCCATCACGGACACCCACAATCTTTTCGGCGCCATCGATTTCTATCTGGGGGCGCGCAAGAAGGGGATCAAGCCGATCCTGGGGTGCGAGATCTTCTATGCGCCGCTCGGGCGCGGATCGCTCCAGCCGGCCCCGGCGGTCGCGGGGACCACCCATTCGGCGGCGGCGGCCAATACGCCGCGCGCCCATCACCTGGTACTTCTTTGCAAGGATCTGCACGGCTATCAGAACCTTTGCAAAATGGTCACGCGGTCCTACACGGAGGCGCCGCCACCCCAAAAAGGGCAGGCCGCGGGTCCGCGTGCGGTGATCGATCGCGCGCTCCTGGACGAGTATGGCGATGGGCTCATCGTGCTGTCGGGATGCCTGCGCGGGGAGATACCCTACAAGCTCCTGACGGGAGACGAGCAGGCGGCTGTCGACTCGATGCTCTGGTTCAAGAAGCGTTTCGGCGAGGATTTTTACCTCGAGCTCCAGGACACGGGGCTGCCTGAGCAGGACCAGGTCAACCAGCTCCTGAGCCTGCTCGGAGAGCGCCACGGGATCCCGTGCGTGGCCACCTGCGATTGCCATTATCTCGACGCGAAGGACGCCGAGGCCCATGAGGTGCTCCAGTGCATCGAGCACGGGAAAAATCTCGATTTCGACCGGCCCAAGAGCCTCGTGCCTCCGGAGTTCTATCTCAAGCCCGAGGCCGTGATGCGCGAGCGCTTCGCGCAGTTCCCGGACGCCTGCGACAATACGCTGCGGATCGCGGAAAAATGCCAGCTGGAATTCAGATTCAAGGACGAGAAGGGTCGCACGATCTATCATCTGCCGAACTTCCGGCCCGATGACGTCGCGCCGGAGGCGCCCTTCGATCTGCTGGCCTATTTCCGCGAGCAGGGGCGCAAGGGCCTGGCGGAGCGCTTCGAAGAAATGGTTTTTGCCGAGAAGGCCGCCGCGCCGGACTGGCCGGAGAAGAAGAAGGCCTACGAGAAGCGCCTCGAGGACGAGCTCGCGATGATCGAGCGGACGGGTTTCGCCGGCTACTTCCTCATCGTGTCGGATTTCATCCTCTGGGCCAAGCGCAACGGGATCCCCGTGGGGCCCGGCCGCGGCTCGGGCGCGGGCTCGGTCGTCGCGTGGGCGCTCAAGATCACCGATTTGGATCCCATCGAGTTCAACCTGCTGTTCGAGCGGTTCATCAATCCCGAGCGCATCTCGATGCCGGATTTCGACGTCGATTTCTGCCAGGACCGGCGCGGCGAGGTGATCGAGTACGTCGCGAGGAAGTACGGCAAGGACAACGTCTGTCAGATCATCACCTTCGGGAAACTCCAGGCGCGCGCCGTGATCAAGGACGTGAGCCGGGTGCTCGGGCTGTCCTTCGCTGATTCCGACGCGATCACCAAGCTCCTGCCCGACGAGATCGACATCACGATCTCCGATGCGCTCGCGCGCGAGCCGCGCCTGAAAGAGCGAATGGCCCAGGATCCACGCGTGGCCAAAATCATCGAGTACGCGCTTTCGCTCGAGGGGCTGTATCGCTCGGCGGGCATGCACGCCGCCGGCGTGATCATCACCGAGAAGCCGGTCGTTTCGTATTGCCCGCTTTTCGTGGGGCGCGACGGCGACGTCGTCACGCAGTTCGACAAGGACTTCGCCGAGGCCGTGGGACTGGTGAAGTTCGACTTCCTTGGCCTCAAGACCCTGACCGTGATCGACAACGCGGTGAAGCTCATCCGCCAGGTGGCCGAGCCCGGCTCGGCCGACGCGGAGTTCGCCCTGGAGAAGATCAACTACAAGGACCCGCGCGTCTTCGCGCTGATCTCCAGCGGTGATACCGACGGGATCTTTCAGGTCGAAAGCTCGGGTATGAAGGACCTCTGCTCGCGCATCCAGCCGAGCTCTCTCGAGGATATCACCGCGATCAACGCGCTTTACCGGCCCGGGCCGCTGGGCTCGGGGATGGTCGATGATTTCATCGAGCGCAAACACGGGCGCAAGGAGATCGCCTACGAGGTCGAGGCCCTCGCCCCGATCCTCAAGGATACCTATGGGGTGATCCTTTACCAGGAGCAGGTGATGCAGACCGCGCGCGAGCTCGCGGGCTACTCGCTGGGGCAGGCCGACCTCCTCCGGCGCGCGATGGGCAAGAAGAAGCCCGAGGAGATGGCCCAGCATCGCGACATCTTCGTGAAGGGCGCGACCGCCAAGGGGCTGCCCGCCGAGAAGGCCCAGTCGATCTTCGATCTCATGGCGAAGTTCGCCGAATACGGCTTCAACAAGTCCCATTCGGCGGCGTATGGCGTGCTGACTTACCAGACGGCCTATCTGAAGACCTACTTCCCGGCGGAGTTCATGGCGGCGTTGATGACGACCGAAATGGACAACACCGACAAGATCACCAAGTACATCGGCGATGCGCGCGCGCACGGCATCCCGGTGCTGCCTCCGGACGTGAACGCCTCGCAGAAGCGCTTCAGCGTGGAACGGGTGAAGCAGGCCGGGACGCAACCGAACGCGCCTGCGAGGACCGTCAAGGCGATCCGCTTCGGGCTCGAGGCGATCAAGGGAGTCGGCGGGATCGCGGTGGACGTGATCCTGGAGGCGCGCGCGGCAGGCACGTTCAAGAGCGCCCTGGACTTCGTCAAGCGCGTCTCCGTGCGCAAGGTCAACAAGAAGGTCCTGGAGTCGCTGACGCTCGCCGGCGGCTTCGATTCCGTCGCCGAGGTCAACCGCGCGAGCCTCTTCTCCTCGCTCGAGGCCCTGATCGGGCACGCCGGCGACGAGCAGGAGGAGCGCGAGCTGGGGCAAAGCTCTCTTTTCGACTCCTTCAGCGCCGAGGAGGTGAAGCTCGTGACTCCGGCCTCGGCCGTGTTCAAGCAGGAGGAGGACTGGCCGCTCTCGCGCAAGCTCCTGCAGGAAAAGCAGGTCGTGGGTTTCTACGTCTCGGGGCATCCTATGGACCCCTGGCAGCGCATCTGCGAGGAATGGCTTGGCTGGAGCACCGAACGCATCAAGGCGCATGCCGAGGAGAAGTCGGCCCAGAAAAAGCCTGCGCCCGCTCCGGCCGAAGGCGGCTGGGGCGATGCCGGCAGCGGAGGCTTCGGACCCGGGCGGTTCCGTCCGCAGCGTCCGGAGATCAAGCTCGGCGGCCTCGTCGGGGAGTTGCGCGAGGTCATGACCAAGAAGGGCAGCCGCATGGCCTTCGGCGTGCTCGAGGACCTGCATGGGAAGATCGAGGTGGTTTTCTTTCCGGAAGCCTATGCCGCCACTCAGGAGCTGCTGCGCAAGGCTACGGCCGAAGCCGAAGCGATCGTCCTGACGGGGGAGCTCGAGATCGGCGAGGAGGCGCCAAAGATTCTCGCCAAGGGCATCGAGTGGGTGGCGGAGGCGCATAAGGCTCGCGTGCAGCGCGTGGTGCTGCGGATCACGCCTTCGGACACGAGTCCGGACCAGCTCCGCGAGCTCAAGAAAAGCCTGCTGCAGCATCGCGGCCGTTGCCCGGTCAGGATCGATTTCCTCGACCCGCGTTTCAGGACCCGGCTGGAGCTACCCAAGACCGTCATGGTCTCGGGTTCGCCGCAGATGGTCCAGACGATCAACCGGATCTTCGGTCGCGACGTCGTCACGCTCGCCTGACGCCCGCTTGCGGCGGCGATGGCCGCGTGCGCGTTTCGTCGAGTTTTCAGCCTAGACTCCTCGGGTTCCCGTGCTAGACTTATTTCATGCGTTTCACTGACTTAGGAGTAGTGCTTCTGTTGATGGCGGCCGTTTCCGAAGTCAGCGCCGCTCCAGGGGCGACGGATTCCGTCGCCATCGGCTTGAAGCTGCAGGAAGCCGTTCAGGGGGCGCTCCCGCAGCTCGGGGAGCTCGAGCCGTGGCAGAAGAGGATTTTCAGCGAGGAGGCCGTGCCGCGCGCGTCGCGTTTCGTTCGCGATTATCGTGCCTCGAACGCGGGGCTCGTCGTGGATGTCGATTTGCCGAGCCTCAGGAATTATCTCAAGCTGCATGCGGCGAAAGTCCTTAAGAAGGGCGAGTTCCCGAAGATGCTGATCGGCCTCAAGGCCGAGGCCGGGTGCCCGCGTTGCCTGGAAGCCCTGCCCGAGATCCGTCGGATGATGAAAGAAAGAGCGGAGCGTCGCGGCTTCACTCCGGTCTGGGCCTCCGAGCGCGAGCTGCGCTTCGGCGGCAAGGCGCTCGCGGAGCATCTGGCGCGGCTCGCGGCCGAGCAGAAAATTCCCGCGGCGCTCGTGGTCAGCTGGGAAAAGGCGCCCGTCGACTCGGTGGACACCGCGCATGCGGACGAGCTGAGGTACCTCGTGCGCTCGATGCTCTGGGTGGCGGAGCTCCCTCGAAGCGAGGGGCAGCTGGAGATCCTCGCGAACGACAGCCTCGAGCGGACGGCCGACCGCCTGGTCACGGATTTCCTCACGGAGTTGGGCGGAAAGCTGGACGGCACCCGCCTGGCGGGCACGGGAGGCAAGGAAAAGCTCCGGGTCGAGGTCACGGGTCTCAGGAATTTCCCGGCTTATGTCGAGCTCAAGAATCGGCTGCTCGCCTTCGCGCGGGACGGCGTGGCCGTCGAGGAGAAGCGGGTCTCCAAAGGACGCGCTGTTTTCGCTGTTTTTTCGGAAGAGTCGCCTGAGGAGCTGCGTAAGCGCATCTCGGGGCTGGGGTTGGACGCGATGGGCAAGGTGACGTTCATCGAGGGAGAGAATCCATGAGATGTGCGATGAAAGTTCCGATGATGATGACGCTGGTTCTGGGCCTGGCGCTCGCGGCCTGCCAGCGTTCGCCGGCCTACAAGCGCGACCAGGACTATTATCGGGGCGACAGCGGAAGCTACTACAGCAATCCCCAGGGCAAGTCGCCGACTCAGCGCGTGGAGTCGCTCGGCCAACCCAAGAAAAGGGTGCTCGTGCTGAACTTCTGGAACGACACGCCGGTGAAGATCGGCGACCTCGGCGCTTTCGGCGCCGATGAGCTCCGGCGCGGGCTGCACCTCACGCAGCGGATGATCCTGCCGACGGATCTCACGACCGAGCTTTCGACGGAGGATTTCATCCAGGGCGAGAAGGTCCGGGTCGCGCAGCTGATCCGCGAAGGACGCAAGCTCGGCGTGGCGGTGCTCTTGATCGGCCGTGTTTCCAAGGTCGTGTTCCGGCAGCGCGGCGACGACATCGGGCTCTTGCGCCAGAAGCAGTCGCTCGCGGCCGTGGACCTGGAGCTGAAAGTTTTCGACGTCGCCGGCGGGCGCGAGATCATGGCGGTGGCGCGCTCGGGCGAGGCCGCGAGCAACGCGATGGTGGCGCTCGACCAGTCGCAGATCGAAAGCCCGCAATACCGCGCGGATCTCACCAAGCTCGCCATGCGCGAGGCGGCCGCGCGGCTGGTCCCCGATGTCGTGCGCGCGGTGGAGAAGCTCGGCTGGGAAGGACGCATCGCCAAGGTCGCGGCCAACAAGATCTACGTGAACGCCGGCAAGGCCTCGGGCCTGGTCGTGGGGGATATCCTGCGGGTACTGGCGCCCGGCGATGACGTCTATGATCCGGCGACCGGCGCGTTCCTGGGGCGCTCGCAGGGACAGCTCAAGGGGACGCTCGAGGTCGTGGATTTCCTGGGTACCGATGGCGCCGTGACCGAGCTTCACACGGGCGGGAACGTCCTCGAAGGCGACATCGTTCAGCTTTATTGATCCGCGACGCGCAGCCGGCCGAAGCGCGATTCATTCAAAATTCCCTCAGCTCGGTCGATAAGCCGGTATGCGTCTGCACACCCGTCTACTCGCGTCCCTGCTTCTAGCAATCTTCCTGAATCTGGCGCCCGAGCGGGCGTTCGCGCAAAGTACGCGGGATCTCGAGCATTTCCTCCGCGTGGGGCGGCTGCATTTCTATCTCGAGGAGCTGGTGCAGCGACTCGATAAATCGGGCGCCAAGGAATTGGCGGAGCGCCTGAAGCAAATCACTCCCGAGCAGCTCTCCAGCTGGGATCCTCCGACGGATGCCCGGGGCTTCGATCCTTTCATCCAGAAGCAGCTCCAGGCGCGCGGCTGGAGCGCCGAGGATGCGGGGAAGATCGGCTGGGATTACCCATTCCTCAAGAACAAGCTCAATGAGGCGTTCCGCACCCTGGATGCCGCCTCGAGCCCGCCCGGCACGCTCTCGCAGCTTCCCGATACCGCGCAACCCCTGAAGATGAATCCGCTGGATGGCTCGGCGATCACCTTCAATGCGGAGATGTACATCGAGAGCCGCACGACGCGGGCGATCTTCTGGGATATGGCTGAGAACGGCACTTCGATGGAGCTGCACCTGGGCTCGATGCGGGATTTCAACGAGCGCCTGGATCGCCGCGGAGGGAAGATCCTCAAGGAGATCCGGCCTTGGTCGCGCAACTACAACAAGATCTTCCTCGTGCAGTATCCCGGCGAGGCCCCGAAGTACGCCATCAGCGGCATCAGCGGTTATGACCGCCTCGAGCACCTCGCCCATTCGTTCGAGATCGCGTCATGGAACGGCAAGAAAACGGATTGGAAATCGCCCAAGGCGGTGACTCTCTATGGAGATCTTGCGGACAAGCTCAAGAAAGACGCCGCCGAGCTGACCGCGCAGATGATCAATCTCCCGCGGCCCGATCGCGTCGTGATCGGGCAGAAAGGGCAGATCGAAAAGGCATTCCAGGCCGCGGCAAAAGCTCAGGCGATTCTCGAGCTCAGTCAGCTCGCGCCCCAGGAGGTCGAAGCCAGGCTCAATCCCGCCCAACGCAAGCTGCTCAAGGCGATGAAGTCCGCGCCCGCGCCTTTCCGCGCCTTTGAGAACGCGCCGGACTGGCAGAAGATGCACGACGCGCTCAAGCCGCTCCTCGATGCCAAGGGGGTGAAGGCCATCGAGGCGCGCGATTTCGCGATTTCCAATCCGAGCCATAACCTGGCCGATTATCTCTTCCGCACCAAGGACGGGAAGCTTCTGCGCTGGCGGCTCATCGAGAACGTCTGGGGCGACGAGACACTGCCCATCGCCGAAGCCGTCAAGGCGGCCGGCTATGAGCGTACGCCCATCTATATCGGCACGGCCGGGGCGATTCCCGGAAAGAACAGCCTCAATGTGGGCGAGCTTTTCGTCCCATCGGAAGTGCATACCAGGATCGCGTCCGACACGCTGAAGGTCAAGCCGCCCCTGGCGCCGCCCTCGAGCGCGAAAATCGGCGGGCGGCTCGAGAACGTGGGCTCGCCCTTCGAGGAGACGGCGCTGTGGCTCTCGCAGTCGCAGGGCGCCGGCTCCCGCGCGGTGGAGCTCGAGGTGGGATATCTCGAGAAGGTCCTGCCCGATGTGGAACCCTATCTGCTGATCTCGGACAAGGTCGGCTCTGAGGGGCAGACGCTGGATCGCCTGGACTCGGGCAAGCTCAGGCGCGCGCGCACGGCGGAGCTCGCGAATCTCTTCAAGGTCGATGGGGCTTTCGTCCCCGCGGCGCGAACCGCCCCGAGCGGGCCGCTCGAGGTGATCGTCCGGGCCTTCCCGCAGGGGGATCCGGCCTGGCACTATCAGCTTCTGCAGCTCGGCAAGGAGAAGGCCTTCGCCAAGCGTCTCCCCCTGACGCTCACCGAGGATGGCGCCCGCGCGCTCGCGCAGGAGTCTCCGGCTTTCACCTCCAAGCTCCTCACGGACCGTCTCTCCGAGGGCGGCGCCGTGCTTGCGCGTCTTTGGGATCGCGCTCAGGCGGAAGGCATCGAGCTCAAGCCCTATGTTTCAGCCTCGGTGGCCAAAGGCACGTTCCATCCCCGCAAGGAGAAGCTCGCGCTGCTGTTGCACGTGCCGGACGCCGGCGACGCCAAGCGGATCGAGGGATGGCTCACGGAGCTTCGCAAGGATCCGAAGCTCGCGAAGCTCCTGACGCTCGCGATCGCGCGCGGCCCGCCGCCCGAGGGCGACGACTGGGCGCGCGTCGAGGGATTGCTCGACGGGAGGCTGAGCCGCGCGGCCGTCCGCGATCTGTATGCTCGCGCGGCTTACGCCAACGCCGGGATGGTGAGCGCGCTGGGTGCGGAGGGCCCGCTCAAGCTCCAGGCCGTGCCCACCACCGGGAAGCTCGCCGCCTGCACGCCCGCCGAGGTGTCCTGCCATCTCCAGTACTTCCCGCCCGATGACGAAACCAAAAAGCTCCTCGCCAAGTTCGTGCGAGACGATGCGCTGGATGTTTTGCGCACGGCGATCGAGCCCTTGGAGGTAAAGTATTTGAATTTGGAGGACGTCTCGATCAGGATCGTCGACGACGTCCCAAGTCTTCCCGATGGCGCGCTCGCGGAGATCGTCCCCGAGCTCGACGAGACGGGGCATCTCACGGTCGTGATGAAGTTCACTCCCGAAGGGGCCAAAAACTCCATGGTGGTGCGCGAGGAGCTTTTGCACCTGCGCCAGATCATCGGCAAAACCCGGGACTGGGATATCCTTGGAAAGAGCTTCACGCAATGGGGGAAAGGGGCTCTGGATGACGGCTATGACATCATCCAGAAGCGCCTCGGCTCGCCTTGGGGCTGGCTCGAGTGGGTTTTGAACGCGCGGGCGGGCTCGGTTCCCGCCCAGTACCAGCTTGCGCTTCTCGAAAGAGACGTCGCTCAGGAGATCTTCACGGCCTTTCAGGAGGGGGGAACCCCCGAGGAATCAGCCTATGCGGCCAAGCGGCTCGGGCACGCCGAGCGCAAGCTCCGGGAGATCGAGCCCAAGTACAAGGCCTGGAAGAGGACCGCGCGGCAGGGAATCGAAGCCCAGAAGAAACTGCAAAAGGCGCTCGACGCGCAGAAGGACAAGATCGACGCGATGATCGCGCGCAACGACCGCAAAGGGGTCGCCGCGCTCGTGCGTCAGTACCTGCCCTGGTCCACGATGGAGCCGTCGGAGAAGGTGGCCTGGCGGCAGTGGCTGGACGCGATCGAGAATCCCAGCACGAATCCCAAAGACAAGCTCGTGCTCGTGAGCGGCCTGAACAGGGATCTGCTCAAGAAATCCAGCGACGGCAAATCGGTTTTCGTCATGTCGAAGGTCCTTGAGAAAGGACAGGGCAATTACAACTTCCGCCTGCGCCGGCTCGAGTCGATGCACGAGGAGATCGGGAGGAGAGTGGGGATCACGGAGGGGCCGACGAGCCTGGTCGCGGCACTCCACTATCATGCGAAAGATCCCAGAGGCTCGCCGTTCCGATCGCTGACGCCCAATCCGGATGTGGCCATGAATTTCTCCCCGCCGATGGGGGTCTTCTATATGGACAAGCGCCGGGTGCTGCCGAATATCACCGGGATCGCTTCGGAGCAGGAGTATCTGACGGTGATCGCGACATTCCCAGACGAGTTCGTTCATCTGAGCGAAAAAGAAATCAGCGAGGACGAGCTCCGGGAGATCGTGGAGCGGAAGCTCGGGATCAAGCTTCCGGTGAACCCCAATTACCTGGGTGAGTTCAACGAGGCCACGAAAAAGGGCATCGGCGAGCTTTGGTCCGGCGGAAAGAAGATCTCCATCGAGAACTGCGAAGCCGCGTTTGCCAAGCTCGGGAACGCTCCTTAACGCGAGCTGAACTCGATCGGCTCCGAAACTCCCACGTTGCCGCTGGCGTCAAACGCCCGTGCCGTCAGGCTGAACGTGCGGCTCGGGCCGTTCGGGACCTTCCAGCTGCAGCTGAACGGCGCGGCTTGGGCGACGCAGGCCCGGGTCGTTCCGATGAAGAATTCCACGCGGGTCACGGGGCCTTCCGCATCCGAAGCCGAGGCCGAGAGAGTGATCAGCGAGCGTTTGGGGACGACGCTCCCGGTAGCTGGCGCAGTGATGGAGACGGTGGGAGGGTTCAGGTCGGGCGGGGTCGCTTCACCGGATACGTAAAGAAGGTGGTTGTTCACCGTGTTGGCCGAGAGGATCACATTCTTCGTGGTCGCCGCGAAAAGCGTATCACGGATGGAAGCGGGCGTGGCTCCGGGATCAAGCTCGAGCAAAAGCGCGGCCGCACCCGCCGCGTGCGGGGCGGCCATCGAGGTTCCGCTGATGGTGTTTGTTCCGGAGTCGCTGCCGTTCCATGCTGAAGTAATGGAGACGCCAGGCGCGAAAAAGTCCACGCAGTCGCCTAAATTCGACCAGGAGGCTTTTGTGTCGCTGCGGTCGGAGGCGCCGATAGTCATGGCTTCGGGAACGCGCGAAGGCGAATACCTGCAGGCGTCCCGTCCGTCATTGCCGGCCGCGACCGAGGTTGCGACCCCGGCGGCTATGAGCCGTTGAATGGCCGTATCGAGCGTCGAGTTCGCGCTGCCGCCGAGCGAGAGGTTCGCGACCGCGGGCAGAGCGCGGTTGGCGATCACCCAGTCGATGCCGGCCAGGACGCCCGAGAGCGATCCGGAGCCCGCGCAATCCAGGACGCGCACGGCGACGAGCGAGACGCCCTTGGCCACTCCGAAGGCGGCGCCGCCGACCGTGCCCGACACATGCGTGCCATGGCCGTTGCAATCGGAGCCGTCTCCGCCGAAAGCATCGAAGCCGAAGGAGGCGCGCCCGCCGAAGTCGGCGTGGCTCATGCGGATTCCCGTATCGAGGATGTAGGCGCGGACGCCGCTGCCGGTGGTGGGAGAGGAGTAGCTCGCATCGAGCGGAAGCGCGCGCTGGTCGATCCGATCCAGGCTCCAGGTCGGATTGCCCTGGGTCTGGAAGAGCCTCAGGCGCACATCGGGCTCGATCCTGGCGACGCGAGCGTCGCGAAGCAGGCCCTCCCGTGCCGAATCGGAAAGCGCGCCGGCGAAGCCCTGCAGCGCGTTCCGGTAAACACGGTCCGGCGCCACGCGATGCTCGTGCGCGACATCGCGGGCGCTGACGTCGGATTTCAGCGTGACGATGAAGCGTCCTGGAATGGTCTCGCTGCCCCGACCGGTTTCGACGGCCTGAAGATTCGGGCCGGAAATGGCGGAAAACAGGAGAAACGCGATCCGAAGGACTTTTTTGGACTTCTTCATGACGGAAATGAGTTGCGATCCTCATGCCAGGGGGAGGGGCTGGCACGGGAGACCTGGGTGGAGCTGAGGCCCGCCCCGCCGTCTAAGGTGCAGACAGCGTCTAGCGCGCCTGAAGGTGCGCCGAGACACGCTTGACAGGAGGATGGCTGTGCTCTCCGTTTTTTGATAGGACCGGCGTCATGGCGCGCGCTCCTGAACCGCAGTTTTTCCGGCACGATCCCGCCCGGCCCTGGACTTATGCCCGGCTCGACGCCCTTCAGCGCGATTTGGCCCGTCGCGTGCGCGAAGGTGGCGAAGGCGCCCTTCTGCTCTCGGAGGTCGCGCCGGTGATCACCCTGGGACGTCGGGCCGGACCGGGCGAAGTTCTGCTTTCGCCCGAGCGTCTGGAGGCTCTGGGGATATCGGTCTATCCGACGGATCGCGGAGGGCTTGCGACTTATCACGGTCCTGGCCAGTGGGTGCTTTTCGCCGTTGACTCCCTGGAGCGGCTGACCGGGGATCGGCGCGGGGTGCGGCAGGCGGTGGAAGGCTTGCTCGAGAGCGCGCTGGAGCTTGCGCGGGAGTTCGAGCCGCGGGCCGAGATCCGAAGCGGGATGGAAACCGGCGTGTGGTCTCCGCGCGGAAAGCTCGGGGCCGTGGGCCTTCATGTGGAGCAAGAAGTCGTTCTGCATGGCCTTTCGCTCAATGGCTTTCGAACTCCGACGAGCTTCGTGGGATTGCGCCCCTGCGGGCTGGATGCTCCGGTGGATTTCCTTCTTTCGGGGCCCGAAGGGTTTGAAGCCCTGGGAAAGGCCTTGGTCGCCAAAGTGCTAAAACGTTTTTGGAAGTGATTGACGCCGGTAAGGTCTCCGGCTATATGTCTTGTCTCTCTGATCCCATATGTTGGCGCGTAGCTCAGTGGGAGAGCACCACCTTGACACGGTGGGGGTCGTAGGTTCAATCCCTATCGCGCCAACCATTTCATCTTCAAGATTCCAAAAAACTTTTGAGAATCCAAAACTTCTGATGGATACTGTTCCGGCAGATGAGGCATACGCTTGCTCGGGGACCGCGCCTTCTTTGCGGGCTCAAATCATCGCTGATCGCAGTTTGGGTTGCTGGATGGATCATGATCGGGACAGTGCCCGGGATGAGTCCGCTTGCTGCCGCGCCCGCGGAGCCGGTCACCTCAGTGAGTTCGGCGCGAACCGCGCTTCGGTCAGTTTCGCTCGAAGACAGCATGAGGGCGGCGCTTGCCAGAAGCGAAGCCTTCGCGATCGAGACCGAGGCTCTGGCTCAGACCGAAGAGCGCCATCGCCAGGCCAGAGGCAGCGTCCTGCCCGCGCTCAACGCGAGCGCGACGCAAACCTGGCAGGAGCAGCCCAGCTCGAGCTTCGGCAGCTCGATCTTCCCGAGCGTCCAGCCCGTCTTGAAGCTTTCGGCCACCCAGCCGCTCTTCCGAGGGCTTCGGGAGTTCGCCGGAATCCGCGCAGCCGAGGATCAGGTGCGCGCGCAGCGTGAGAAGCGGCGGCTCGTCGAGAGCCAGGTCTATCTGGAGCTGGTGCAGAATTTTTATTCGATACTTTCCATAGAACGCGAGCTGCGCAATGTCGGGACCCAGATCGAGCTCCATGGCAAGCGCGTGGGCGAGCTTCGTGCGCGACGGCAGATCGGACGTTCGCGCTTGAGCGAGGAGCTTTCCACCGAAGCGGCGATGGGCGCGCTCAAGGCGCAGGCCGAAATCCTCTCGGGCCAGCTGCGCGCGCTCAGAGAGAATTTCGCCTCGATCACGGGCCTGGAGCCCCATGCGGCGCTGCAGGATCCGCAGGAGTCCTCGTTTGCCGAAGGCTCCTTTCCGCTCCCTTTGGAGGAGTATCTGAAGGGGGTGGAGGCGCGGCCGGACGTGAGCGCGGAACGGCATCGGCTCGAAGCCGCCGAGGAGGCGGTGCGGATCGCGCGGGGGGCGCATCTGCCATCGGCCGACCTGGGAGGGAACTATTATTTCGTCCGGTCCGGCAGTCTCAAGGATGTGACCTGGGACCTACAGCTGGGAGTGAGCCTGCCGCTTTACGCCGGGGGGGTGCTTCAGTCGCGCGTGACCGAGGCGCGCTCGCAGCTCCGGCAGGCGGAACTCGCGCTGGCGCGGGCGCGCCGGATCGGAGAGCAGGAGATCCGGGCGCTTTACGAGGTCGTGAGCGCGGACCGGCGGCAAATCAAGGCCCTCCAGGAATCCGTTCGGCTCTCCGAGAGGAACTACGTCGCCCAATCGCAGGACTATCGCAACGGGACGGTGAGCAACCTCGAGGTGCTGCAGGCGCTCACGAGCTTCCAGGAAAGCCGGCGAGCGCTGGATCGGGCGCGCTTCGCTTCGAAACAGGATTTCCTCCGGCTTGAGATAGCGGCGGGCCGCAAGCCTCGAAGAGAGCAGGGAGAGAGAGAAGAATGAAACGAGGATATAACGCATGAGGCTTCCGGAAATCGCCATCCGGCGGCCGGTCTTTTCCTGGATGCTCATGTTCGGGCTGATCGTCTTCGGGGGGATCTCTTTCTCCCGGATGGGCGTGAGTCAGCTGCCGGACGTGGATTTCCCGGTCCTGAGCATCTCTGTCACGATGGAGGGCGCCGCGCCCGTCGTGATGGAAACCGATGTCGTCGATCCGCTCGAGGACGCGGTCATGACCGTGCAGGGCGTGCGCAAGGTGAACTCAAACTCGCGCAACGGCTCGGCCAATATCAGCGTGGAGTTCGAGCTCGGCAAGGACATCGATAGCGCGCTTCAGGAGGTCCAGGCCAAGGTGGCGCAGGCGCAGCGCCTGCTTCCGAAGGAAGTCGACCCTCCCGTCATCACCAAGACGAATCCCGAGGATCAGCCCATCCTCTGGATCGCGCTTCAGAGCAACCGGCATCCCATCCGCGAGCTGATGGTCTACGTGCGCGACAATCTCAAGGGCAAGCTTTCGACCGTTCCCGGCGTGGGCGAGGTCTTTTTGGGCGGGTATATCGAGCCCAACCTGCGCGTCTGGGTCTCCGAGGAGAAGCTCTCCCGTTTCGCGCTGACGGTGAGCGACGTGCTCAACACGATCCGCAACGAGCACTCCGAGGTGCCCGGCGGCCGGCTTGAAACCCCGGTCAGGGAGAGCAATGTCCGCACGATGGGTGAGGCGACCTCGGTGGAGCAGTTCGGCGATATCGTGATCAACTCGCGGGGCGGCCAGCCCAACTATCGCGCCATTCGCCTCAAGGAAGTCGCCGAAATCGAGGAGGGCCTGGCGGATGTCCGCCGCATCAGCCGCACCATGGGGAATCCCGCCGTCGGCATGGGCATCCGCAAGCAGCGCGGCTCCAACGCGGTGGAGGTCGCCCGAAGCGTCAAGCGCAAGCTCGCGGAGCTGCAGAAGACCCTGCCCGAGGGCATGACCCTCACGGTCAACTCCGACAGCACGCGCTTCATCGAGGAATCGGTGCACGAGCTGAATTTCACGCTGCTGCTCTCGGCGATCCTGACGGCGCTGGTGTGCTGGCTTTTCCTGGGCTCGTGGTCTTCGACCCTCAACGTGCTCCTGGCGATCCCGACCTCGATCGTGGGCTCTTTTATCGTGCTCTATTTCGCGGGCTTCACGCTCAATACCTTCACGCTCCTGGGCCTGAGCCTGGCGATCGGGATCGTCGTCGACGACGCGATCATGGTGCTCGAAAACATCGTCCGGCATCGCGAAAAGGGCGAAACCCGGATGAACGCGGCGCTGATCGGCTCGCGCGAGATCGCCTTCGCCGCGATGGCGGCGACGATCGCCGTGGTGGCGATCTTCCTGCCCGTGGCCTTCATGAAGGGCGTGATCGGACGGTTCTTCTATCAGTTCGGCGTGACGATGACGGTGGCCGTGCTGCTCTCGCTGCTCGAGGCGCTCACCCTGACCCCGATGCGCTGCTCGCGCTATGTCGAGGTGGCGGAGCGGGCCACGCGGATCGGGCGGGGCGTGGAATGGCTTTTGCGTTTTCTCGCGCGCGGCTACGCGCGCACCTTGGGCTGGTCGCTCCGTTACCGCTGGCCGGTGCTGCTTTTCTCGCTGGTTTTCTTCGGCGTGAGCATCGCGACCGTCAAGCGCCTGAACAAGGAGTTCGTGCCCGCGCAGGATCAGAGCCTGTTCATGGTGCGCTTTCAGACAAAGGTCGGCTCTTCCATCGAGTTCACCAATGGCAAGATGCGCGAGGTGGAGAAGTTCCTGATGAGCCGTCCCGAGGTGGAGCGCTACTTCGGCTCTGTCGGGGGCTTCGGCGGCGGTGAGGTGAACACCGGCATGCTCTTCGTCACGATGAAGAAACCCGGAAGCCGCGGCAAAGATCCCAAGACCGGGCGGGAGCCGACCCAGCAGGAGTTCATGGGCGTGTGCCGCAAGGCGCTGAATTCCATTCCGGGCGTGAAGGCGTTCATCCAGGATCTCTCGATGCGTGGGTTCACCTCTTCGCGAGGCTTCCCCGTGGAGTTCGCGGTTCAAGGGCCGGAATGGGAGAAGCTCGCGGAGTACTCGAAGAAGCTCAAGGAGGCCCTTGAAAAAACGGAGCTTGTCACGGATGTCGACACCAATTACCAGGAGGGGATGCCTGAGGTTCAGATCATCCCTGATCGCGAAAAGGCGGCGCTTCGCGGCGTGAGCATCAGCTCGATCGGCGAGACGGTCAATGCGCTGATCGGCGGGGTGGTCGCCGGCCGCTATCCCAAAGGCGGTCATCGCTATGAGATCCGCGTGCGGCTCAAGGCGAAAGAGCGCGACAAGGCCGATCAGCTGCGGAATCTCCTGGTGAGAAACAATCGCGGCGAGCTGATCCGGCTCGCCGACGTGGCGAAGGTGCAGGAGCGGATGACCCTGCAGGCGGTGGCCCGGATGGACCGCGAGCGCGCGGTAAGCGTCTTTGCGAACATCAAGCCCGGAAAGTCCCAGGCCGATGCGCTTGCGGCCGTGGAACGGCTCGGCAAAGAGCTCCTTCCTTCGGATTACCACGTCACCCTGAGCGGAAGCGCCGAGTCCTTCAAGGAGTCCTTTCAGAGCCTCATCTTCGCGCTCTTGCTCGGCATCCTGGTGTCGTACATGGTGCTGGCATCGCAGTTCAACAGCTTCATCGATCCGGTCACCGTCCTCATGGCCTTGCCCTTCAGTATCTCGGGCGCGTTCGTCGCGTTGCTGATGACCGGGCAGTCGCTCAACATCTACAGCCTCATCGGCTTGATCCTGCTCATGGGAATCGTGAAGAAAAACTCGATCCTGCTGGTCGATTTCACCCATCAATCGCTGGACCGCCGGGCGGCCGAAGGTTTGCCCGTGAAAGGAAGGGAAGCGATCCATGCGGCCCTCCTGGAGGCTTGTCCGGTGCGTCTAAGGCCGATTCTCATGACCTCGACCGCAACCATCGCGGGTGCCATTCCTCCGGCGCTGGCGATCGGGCCGGGCGCGGAAAGCCGCATCCCCATGGCCATCGCGGTGATCGGCGGGGTGCTCGTTTCGACCTTGCTGACGCTCTACGTGGTGCCCTGCGTTTACAGTCTTTTTTCGCCGTTCCGTCAACGCTGAGCGTTACGTCGAGTGTTGTGCTAAGCGGCATGGTTTTTCGTCTGAAAAATCTCATCATCTTGAGGGGAGATGCCGCCGATAAGCAGGGGAAATGAAAAACAAGCTCTGGCTTCTGCAGCTGCCCTTTGTCCTGCTTTTCGCCGCCGCTTTCGTCATCACCGAGCTCGGAGTGCAAGGGGAGCTTGAGAGCGGCTTTCTCCGCGATCGGCTGTTTCTGAACCTCAGGAGCGTTTCCAACGCGTTCACGGATCTGAAGTTCCGCCTGCGCGGGCCGACCGCGCCCCGCAACAAGATCGTGATCGTGGAAATCGACAGCGAGTCGCTGGACCTTTTCGGGCGCTGGCCGTGGCATCGGGACCTCATGGCGATGCTGATCGACCAGGTTTTCAAGGCGGGCGCCAAGACCGTGGGTCTCGACGTCGTCTTTTCGGAAACCGACGAGCGCGTACCCCCTGAGCTCAAGCAGGTACTCGCCGAGAACAAACTCGGGGAGCTCGCGGAAAAGTTTGAGACCGATCCTGTGCTCCAAGCTGTCATTCAGCAGTACCGCGATCGGCTCGTGCTCGGGTGGACGACGGATACGGTCTGTCAGCCTTTTTACGATTCGCATGACAACGGGTGTCCCGTCACCAACCCCGACGCCATCGCGACACACCCGGCGGAGATGCCTAAATTCACCTTCACCGAGGCGCGGCTCCCTCAGAACGCCGATCCGACGAGCACGCCCGCGTTCTCGTTCCTGACTTTCATTCCGAACCTCCCGCAGTTCAATCAGGCCGGAAGGCACGCGGGGTATTTCAATATCCAGCCGGATTCCGACGGCTGCGTGCGGCGGGTTCCGCTGCTTTACCTGGCGGACGGCAAACCTTATCCGCCGCTTTCGCTCGAGATGGCGCGCGTGGCGCTGGGCGAGGACCTGCGGGTCGAGTTCGACTCGGACTTCAAGGTGAAGCAGCTGGGCTTCCTGAAATCCGGCATCAAGCTTCCGGCGAATCCGATGGGCATCGCCGACATCAACTTCCGCGGTCCCGGGAAAACCTTCAAGTACGTCTCGGCCGTGAGTCTCCTGGTCACCGGCAGCGAGCCGGATCTCCCGCCCGAGCAGGCTCAGGAGCGGAAGCTCGCCAATGTCTCGGCGCTCGAGGCGCTCAAGGACGCCCAGGTCCTGATCGGGATCTCGGCGCTCGGGGTCCACGACATGCGCGCTTTCCCTTACGACTCGAACGTTCCGGGGGTCGAGGGGCACGCCACGATCCTGGACAACATCCTTTCGAACGATTTCCTGACCCGCGGCAACGGCGCGGGCAGCTGGGTCTGGGTGCTGCTGCTGATGACGGTCGGCGCGCTCGGGCTGGCCTATGCCACCGAGCGGCTCGAGTCCGTCCCGGCGCTCCTGCTTTTCGTCGTGGTGTTCAGCGGGATCGGGGTGGGGGATCTGCAGCTTTTCTCGCGGCTCAATACCAACTGGGACACGGGCTTTCTTTATATCGAGCTGCTGTTCATCTTCGGCCTGATCGTCGCCGGCAAGTACGTGCTCGAGGAGCGCAGCAAGAAGTTCGTGCGCGGGGCGTTCGCGAAATACGTCGCCCCCGCGGTCGTGGATTCGATCCTCAAGGACCCGGCCAAGCTCTCGGTGGGCGGGGTGAAGAAGGATCTCACGATCATGTTCTCGGACATCCGGAGCTTCACGACCTTCTCCGAGCGCATGGACGCCAAGGCGCTCGCCGCGTTCCTCAACGAGTACCTGGGCACGATGACCGAGATCGTCTTCGCGCACGAAGGCACGCTCGACAAGTACATCGGCGACGCGATCATGGCGTTCTGGGGGGCGCCGCTCGACCAGAAAAACCATGCCGAGAACGCCTGCCGAGCGGCCATCAGGATGATGGGGGCCCTGCACGAGCATAAGGAACGCTTCCGAACGACCTATGGCATCGACGTGAATATCGGAATCGGGATCAACTCGGGAGCGGTGAGCGTCGGGAACATGGGTTCCAACAATAACTTCGCCTATACCGTGATCGGCGACCACGTGAACCTCGCTTCGCGCCTCGAAGGGCTGACCAAGGCTTACGGGGTCTCGATCCTCACGACCCGCTATACCTTCGAGGAGATCGACAAGGCGGGCGGCAAGCAGCCGCCGCACCGGGTGCTCGATCACGTGAAGGTGAAGGGCAAGAAGAAGGCCGTGGAGCTGATCCAGGTGCTCGATCGGGAGTTCGCCGAACGGGGACTGAAGCTCTTCGCGGAGGGGCGCGAGCTCTACTCGCGCCAGAAGTGGGACGAGGCCGCGCAGGCCTTCCGGCAGGCCAATGACCTGCTTCGCCCGGCGCCGGGGCTGGATGATGGCCCTTGCGCGGAATTCGTGGAGCGTTGCAAGATGTTCAAGGAGAATCCGCCGGGCGCGGATTGGGATGGCAGCTGGGAAATGCACAGCAAGTAACAACTCGCGGTAGCGCAACTTGGGAGAGCAGCATGAACTTCATCACGATGACGATCATCAGCATGGTCTGCGCGGCAATCGCCGCTTCGGGCGCCTGGGCCGAGGACTCGGGCCCGATCGAGGACAACTCTTTTCTGATCGAGGAGGCGTACAACCAGGAATCGGGAATCGTGCAGTTCATCCAGAACTACGTCTATGACGGGAAGACGGAGGAAAGCGCCTACTCCTTCACCAACGAGATCCCCCTTGGCGACGACACCCATCAGTTCTCTTACGTGCTTCCCGTGCTGAAGTCAGGCGAGGAGGAGGCCCGCTGGGGACTGGGCGATATCCAGCTGAACTACCGCCTCCAGGCCTTCAAGAAAGAGGGCTTCGTGCTCACGCCCCGGCTCACGCTGCTGCTGCCCACGGGCAAGGCCGAAGAGGGGCGGGGCAACGGGACGCTGGGCTATCAGACGAACCTCGCGGCGAGCGTGACTTTGAATGACTCCTGGGTGAACCACTGGAACCTCGGTGCGACCTATGTTCCGGATGCCGAGGGCCCGGAGGGCGCCATGATCGACGTGCTCCGCGGTTTTAACTTCGGCACGAGCTTCATCTACCTGGCCTCCTCCGTTTTCAACCTCATGTTCGAGTTCGCGGGCGCTTACGAGGAATCGCGCGTCGGCGCGGATATGGTCACCGCGGCGAGCTTCACCTTCAGCCCGGGCTTCCGCTACGCGATCAATACGGGGGATACGCAGATCGTGCCCGGCCTCGCGATTCCGATGACCGTCGGGGCCTCGAGCGGCGGAATCGGCGCGTTCGTGTACCTTTCGATCGAGCCCAAGCTCTGGTGAGTCAGAGCTTCCGGCCCAGCAGGAAAACGGGAACTCCGGGGCGGAACTCGATGCTTCCGAGTGTCGCGAACCCGTTGCGGGCATAGAACCGCAGGGGCTTTTTTCCGCAGAAAAGATGGACGCCCCGGATGCCGTGCCGGCACAGATCCTCGAAGTACCGCTCGAGCAGACGCGCCCCGATGCCCCCGCTTCGCGCGGTCGCGTCCACGTTGACGTGCAGGTGAGCGGGATAAGCGCGGAAAACATCGCGCAATAGCGCGGGGTCAAAGCGCTCTTCCGGGCCGGTTTCCAGGCGCAGGGCCCTGCGCGCGAAGCGCCGGGCATCCCCGTTCCACTCGTAGCGGCGCAGAAACAGGGCCAGGAGCAGGGGAAGATCGAAGCTCAGGGTCTTCTCGGAGCGGAACGTCGCGGTGTCCGGGCATCCGGTGAGATAGCCCTGGACCCGGCCTTCGGGGGTGGCGCTCACGTAGGCCCATTCCGGCCGCAGCTTCTGGTAGGGGCCGATCCAATGCTCGGCGAAAAATTTCCGGCGCGCGGCTTCGATCGGCTCGCCGGCGTTGCCGGTGTCGCAGCAGATCCGGCGGAGCGATTCCCACTCCGCCGCGCCTTCAATTCGCCGGATGCTCGACATGCGATTCCGAATAGAGGCGCTGAGCGCAGGAGTCAGGCCGCGGGGCCTCGACAAGCCGCACGGTGAGCGCCTGCAGATGGGTGATGCCCTGGCGATCGAGAATTCCGGAGTCGCTCGAAGCACCGATGAAGAGATCGATCCGATCCTTCTTGATCGCGCCTCCCACGTCTTCGGCGCGCCAGAGCCCGTCATGGCGGCTCCCATCGGGCAGGAGCATCCCGACCGTCTCGTCGATCTGCACGAGCGAGCCCAGGGGGATCCTCGTCGGATCGACAGCGACGGTGTGGAAGGGCAGGAGCGCGCAGGTCCCCACGCCGTCGCCGAACGGGTTCGAGGTCACGCGATAGCGGGTTTCACCGTTTTTGCGCCCGGCGAAGTTGACGACGCGGCCATCGAGGAGCTTGCCGGTTCCTTCCAGGGCGAGCGATTTCTTGAAGCGTGCGCTGACCCGCGCGATCACCCGGTCCTGCAGGTCGCGGATCGTGTCGTTGATGGGGAGGTTCCGGAAATCCTCCTCGAGCGCGATGTAGTAGTAGGTGTTGCGGAAGGAGCCCAGGACGGCTTCCTCAGGGCCCTCGGCGCGCGCTCCGCCGCAGAGCAGGGTAGTCCAGAGGAGCGCTGGCAGGAATGGCAGAATCAAAGACAAGGCCTTACCCGGGCTGATTCGCGCGCGCGCCTCTTGGGCGCCGTTTTTCATGACGAGCTTCATCGAAGGTTCTCCATAGGCCTAGGGTGTGGCATTTGCGTGTAAAGTGTCATCAAGGCGGGTGTCTGTCAAAGGGAGCGGCGTTAAACGCTGCGCTGAAGCAGGATTTCGCGGCGAGCGCGGAGCAGGGTGTTAATCTTGCCTACGAGTCTTTGGAGCTGCTGCAGGCGCTCCGGCACGGAGTCCGGAGGCAGGTTGCCGGCTTCGATCATCGATTCCAGCACGAGGTTGAGCGTGGCGAGCGGTGTGGCCAGATCGTGGATGAACGCGCGTTCTTCTTTTGCGAGATCCCGTGCAAGATCTTGAGCGCTGGGCGTGCCGCTGTTGATTTTGTCCGCTGTCATCGAGTCCTCGTTCAACGAGGGTAAGATACTTCTCGACTAACTTCAAGCCGGGGGTCATAATTCAAAGAGCGCCGGTTGGCGATCGGGCCGCGGAGCGAATTACAAACAATTTGGATCTCTATGGTAATCGACAAAATCAAATGGATCCTGATCGTCGAAGACGATAACGACCTTCGCGAAGCGCTGGCAAGGTTCCTCGCTGACAAGGGATTCAGAACGGTGACCTCCTCGAAGGTCACCGACGCGCTCAACAAGCTCAATAACCAGAAGTTTTCGTGCATCCTCCTGGACATCAAGTTCGACTATCGCGGGGGGGACCATGTCGTGGAGTTTCTGCGCACCGAGGAGTCCAATCCCAATCACGATACGCCCATCCTGATCATGAGCGGTTTTCTCGAGCCCGCCCTCATCAAGAGGATCGGCAGGCTCGTAAACGGCATTCTCGTGAAGCCTTTTGAGCTGCCCGCGTTGCTCGAACGCCTGAATTCCGTGCTCTCGGCTCCGACCGTTCGTATGGTCAAATGAGGCGCCTGAGTAAACCCTGGGTGTGACAAAAAGTCCTTGGTATGGGACAAATTGTCGACAGGGACGGTCTAGAAATAATCTTAATCATTGAAATTTAACTGGATTTCTTGGCAAGCCCTGTGCAATGCATTATGCAAAACGCCTGTGCGCAAACGGAGTTTAACGGAGTCCAACGGAGTTTTCCAAGATGAGCATGAGAGACCTGAAAAACCTTACTGAAGAAGACGGCTGCACGGTTTGCATCAAGGATGGCGACGGCAAAGTCGAGTACCAGAACGAAAAGTGCCGCGAGAACTGCGGAGACCGCATCGGCGTCTCCTGCAAGGATGGCTGCATGGAGCTTTATTCGATGAAGGTCGCGAAAAAAGGCGGCGAAGCCCGCCCGATTCTCATGCCTTCGCGAAAGATCCGCGACAAGCATTTCGATGCGCTCTTTTTGCGCGGCAAAACCCACCTGACCACGATCCTCTACCCGATCGAAGATCAGATCTCCGAATCGGTGAAGGCGCTCGATGGCTTCGAGCTGACCCCGCGTGAGAAGGAGATCGCCGAGCTTCTCGTTCGTGGCCTGAGCAATCGCGAGATCATGGCTCAGTTGTTCATCTCCAAGCCGACGCTCAAGACCCATGTGAACCGCATCTACAAGAAGCTGGGCCCGGCGCGCGAAAAAATCATCAAGCGGCCGGAACGCTGACCGATAAGCCCTGAGGTTCGGAAAAAAGTTGTAATTTTGCCGAAAAACGGCAAATAAGGAAGCAGCCTCAAGCTCCCGTGAAGCGATGCGTGCAAGGATTCAAGAATCTGCGTCCTTTTCGGGTCTTGACGTTGGTATCGTATCAATCAAGAGAAACTCAGGAGAAAAGAAAATGAGAATTTTCGCGTTGGTTTGCGCTCTGGGGATGATGGCGTCCTCGGTGAGCTTTGCTTTCGACTGCAAAGGCCATAAGGCGGATCTCGCCCGCGCCAAGACGTCGTTCACCACGAACTGCGTGAGCTGCCATGGTGAAAAAGGCGATGGCAACGGCCCTGCCGGCCAGTACATGAACCCCAAGCCGCGCAGCTTCGCCACGGATGACTTCAAGTCCGGCGGCAAGAAGCCCAATGCCGACCTGGTCTTCACGACCATCAGCAAGGGCCTTGCGGGCACCGCGATGACGGCTTTCGAAGGCCAGATCAAGGACGAAAAAGAGCGTTGTGATCTCGCTCACTACGTCCTTTCTTTCCGCAAGAAGTAAGCGGCGGATTTCCGAAAAACACGAAGCCCGGACCTCCTTTGGGAAGTCCGGGCTTTTTTTTACTCGTGCGAGGCGAGATGTTCGAAGATCAGGGGATCGTGATTCGGAGCCGGCCGTCGCCACCGGTCCCCGAGACGGTGCTCGAAGAGCCCGATCCGCCGCCGCCGCCGCCTGGCGCCTGCCCATTCTGACCGGCAGTCGAAGGAGCGCCGCCATCACCACCCCGGCCTCCGTCCGTGGCTCCGCCCGTTCCCCCTGGGCCAACCGTGGCGCCGGCGCCCGCGGTTCCCGCCACTCCGGCTCCCGAGGAGCCGCCGCCGCCGCCGCCGCCGGAGCCCGCGCGCCCGCCGCCCCCGCCTTGCGCGGCGGCACCGGCACCGCCGGGATACCAGACGTCATAGAGGCCGGCTGTGGGAGTGGGGCTGCCGCCTCCGGCAGAAAGTCCGCCCGTTGCCTCCGTAATGACGGTCGCGCCGCGTTTGACACTGCTGCTTTGCCCATCGACTCCGGTTGCGCCTCCGGCTCCGACGACTAACGTTAAGGTCTCGCCCGGGGTCACGCTCAAAAGCTTCTTGGAATAACCGCCGCCGCCGCCGCCGTTGGCCTGGGCCGACTGAGTGCCGCCGCCGCCGCCGCCGCCCCAGGCCTCGACCTGAATGCTGCTCACTCCGGGTGGAACTTTGTAAGAGTAGGTCCCCGCCGCGGTATGATTCGGATAATTGGCTTCCGTGTGAATGACCCGCCAGTTCGTTCCGTCGCAGTACTGCAGGGTCGCGGTCGCGGGATCGTAAATCAGGCTTCCCGAGCGGGGGTTGACTCGCGTGGCACGCGTGGCGTTGTAGGTTAGGCCCGAACCATCGGCCAAAAGCTCGATTACCCGGGTATTGGTCGCATCCGGATAGGCTGTGCAGGAAGTTGCCGTGGAGTTCGTCGTGATGGGAACCCATCGCGATCCTGAGGAGAAGCGAAGGCCGTTGGCGGAGTCCAGGAGGAGGACACTGGAGTTGACCAGGGAAGTCGAATCGAAGCTTGAAGCCTTTCCGGAGCGCATGGTGCCGGAATCCGGTTGGAACCGGATCAAGAGATCATTCGCTCCTACTCCCGCCGGAAGTCCCGCGGTGGAAGGAAAGTTCGCCGGATCTTCGAGGGCGATCGTGAAATCGGCGCTAGCGTCCACGTCCTGCCAAGCGACCTGGTTCCACGACTCCGTCGAGGTCAGCCCAACGGGCGAGGATTGATCGGTGGTGTTTCCGGTCCCGAGCTGGCCGGAGGTCGCCAGCCCCCAGCAGAACAGTTGCTTATCGGTGAGGCGGATGGCGCAGGTATGTTCCGAACCCGCGCTGACCGTTTTCCAGGACATGGTATTCCATCCGCCAGTCGCATTGAGAGAAACGGGAGACCATTGGTTGCTCGTGGCGCCGTTACCCAGCTTGCCGTTGAATCCTTCACCCCAGCAAAAGAGGCGATCGTCAGAAAGACGAATGGCACAAGTGTGGATCTTGCCCGCGCTCACGGATTTCCAGGCGGTGATATCCCAGCCGCCCGTCGCATTGAGCGCGACGGGAGCGGGTTGATCCGCGTTTAGCCCGTTCCCCAGCTGCCCGTAGGTTCCATATCCCCAGCAGAAAATCCGATCATCCGAAAGGCGGATGGCGCAGGTGTGGTAATAGCCCGCGCTCACGGATTTCCAGGCGGTGACATCCCAGCCGCCCGTCGCGCTGAGCGGGGTGGGAGAGTTCTGACTGGTGGTATTGCCCGTTCCGAGGCGGTTCATTGTGCCGACTCCCCAGCAGAAGATCCGGTTATCCGAAAGTCGAATGCCGCAGGTATGTTCATACCCGGCGCTCACGGATTTCCAGGCGGTGACATCCCAGCCGCCGGTTGCGTTCAGCGGGCCGGGTGAAGTCTGGGTGGTAATACCTCCGCTGCCGAGTCGTCCCCCAGCGCCATTTCCCCAGCAGAACAGCCGATCATCGGCGAGTCGAATGGCACAGGTGTGGTCGCTGCCGACGCTCAGGGATTTCCAGGTCGTGGAGTCCCAGCCTCCCGTGGCGTAAAGGAAAGAGGGCGCGGTCATCCGGAATGAGAGCCACGAACCGATTCCCAACTGGCCGAGATTATGCTCTCCCCAGCAGTAAATCCGATCATCCGAGCTCCGGATGCCACAGGCATGTTTGGCTCCTCCACCGATGGACTTCCAGCCTTGGGCGCCCAAACCGCTGGGCGAATGAAGCGCGCTGGGAGACGTTTGGCTTTCGGCTCTGCCTGTCCCGAGTTGCCCATAGCCTCCATCTCCCCAGCAAAACAGGCGCTCATCCGAAGCCCGGCGCGCGCAGGTCTGAGTGGTGCCGCTATTCACTTCTCTCCAGGCCGTGGCATCCCAGCCTCCCGTGGCGGTCAACGCCGTCGGCACGGTCTGGTTGAGGGTGTTCCCCGTGCCCAGCCGTCCCGAAGTGCCCATTCCCCAGCAGAAGAGGCGATCATCCGAGAGCCGGATGGCGCAGGTGTGATATTCTCCGGAGCTCACGGATTTCCAGGCGGTGATATCCCATCCCCCCGTAGCACTGAGTGGCGTTGGTGAAGTCTGGCTCGCCGCAGCCCCGTCTTGTCCGTTTCCCAGCTGGCCGTAAAATCCGTATCCCCAGCAAAAGAGCCGATCATCCGAGGAGCGGATCGCGCAGGTGTGATAGTATCCGGAAGAAACGGATTTCCAAGCCGTGGTATCCCAGCCACCCGTTGCGCTCAGGGGAGCAGGGGCGGTTTGATTCGACGAGTCCCCGGTTCCAAGCTGGCCGGTAGAGCCATCTCCCCAGCAAAAGAGCCGATCATCAGAAAGCCGAATGGCGCAGGAATGGGTCCGGCCGACGCTTGCGGATTTCCATGCCGTGGTGTCCCAGCCGCCAGTGGAGCTCAGGGGAACGGGCGTAGAGCTACCGGCCGATCCACCCGTGCCCAGCGCGCCCGTTGAATCATCGCCCCAGCAAAAGAGCCGATTATCGGAGAGACGGATGGCGCAGGAGTGCCACATGCCGGTGGTGACCGCTTTCCATTCCATGGCATCCCAGCCGCCGGTTGGATTCAAGGGATACGGAAATTGTAAATTTGAAGAAATGCCGGTGCCGAGCTGTCCGCTGCTTCCCGCTCCCCAGCAAAAAAGCCGATTGTCCGAGAGACGGATGGCGCAGGCATGCATCCCGTCGGCGCTGAGGGCTTTCCACTTTTCCAGGTTCCAGCCACCGGAGACTCGGAGCGCGTTGGGAGACGGATAGTTCATGGCGTTCGTTCCATTGCCAAGGCGTCCGCTCCCGGCGGTCCCCCAACAGAAGATCCGGTTGTCGGAACGGAGGCCGCAGCTGAACGATTCTCCGGCGGCAATGCCCAACCAGCTGGAGGTGCCGAAATCGATCGAATTCAAGCGGATCGGGCTTGTCTGGTTCTGCTCGTTCTCGCCGTTTCCGAGCTGACGGGAAGTGTTCGTGCCCCAGAGGCCCGCGATGGCAGGCGCATTTTCGGTCGCGGTGGACTTCTTGTATATCGTTTGCCAAGAGGTTCCGTCGCAGTATTTGAAATTGCCGGCCTGAGCGTCAAAAACGAGCATGCCTGCGGCCGAAGCGCCTGAAGCGCTCTGAGGCCCGTCAAAAAACGTTCCAGACGATGGCAGAAAGGAAAGCACTCGATCCGTGCTCGCGGTCCCGGCGGGAAAGGCTCCACAGGCGAAGGCCTGGGCGAACGGAAAGAGAAACGAGCCGACCAGCGCACTCAGCCATAAGCCGGGGGAAGGGGCCCGCGATCGCATCCGCATGATATCGTTCCTCAATGGAATCATACCATGACGATTGGAATGAATTGTAAAGGCAGCCGCAGGAGCTTTCCGGTTGCAACTCAGCGTAATAAATAACTATTCTGTCGCTCTATCACCAGCCCAGCACGTAAGAGAATACGAGCGGGGCTACGATCGTGGCGTCGCTTTCGATGATGTACTTCGGAGTATCGATTCCGAGTTTTCCCCAGGTGATCTTCTCGTTGGGGACCGCGCCCGAGTAGGAGCCGTAGCTCGTGGTCGAGTCGGAGATTTGGCAGAAGTATCCCCAAAGCTTCGCTTCGATACCCATGTCCTGATGCAGCATCGGAACCACGCAGATCGGGAAGTCGCCGGCGATCCCGCCGCCGATCTGGAACATTCCGAGCGAGGAGCTCTTGGTGAGCGATTGATAGGTCTCCGCCAGCGAGACCATGTACTCGATGCCGGTGCGCACGGTGTGGACATTCTTGATGTCGCCGCGCATGACGGCGGCGGCATACATGTTCCCCAGGGTCGCGTCTTCCCAGCCCGGAACGATCATGGGCAGGTTCTTCTGCGCGGCCGCGAGCAGCCAGCTGTTTTTGGAGTCGATCTGATAGAACTTCTCGAGCTTGCCGCTCAGGAGCGCCTGATAGAAAAACTCATGCGGAAAGTAACGCTTGCCGGATTTGTCGGCGGCGGTCCAGACATCGAGCATCGCCTGCTCCATACGGCGCATCGCCTCGGCTTCCGGAATGCAGGTGTCGGTGACGCGATTCAGGTGCCGATCGAGCAGCTTCTGCTCGTCCTGCGGCGAAAGCTCGCGGTAATTCGGAACCCGCACGTAATGGTCGTGCGCCACGAGATTGAAGACGTCCTCTTCGAGGTTGGCGCCCGTGCAGCTGATGAGATGGACCTTGTCCTGGCGGATCATCTCGGCGAGCGAGAGCCCGAGCTCGGCCGTGCTCATCGCGCCGGCGAGCGTGATCATCATCTTGCCGCCCTGATCGATGTGCTTGCGGTAGCCTTCGGAGGCGTCGACAAGCGCCGCGGCATTGAAATGGCGATAGTGATGCTTGATGAATTTGGAAATCGTTCCGTTGGTTTGCATGGGTGTCGTTTACTGAATCGAAGCGATCCGGTCAATCGGTTTTGCGTTCCGTCGTGGTACGGGCATTGCCTTGAGGCAAGGCATGGAAGAGCGCCAGCCATTGGAAGAGCGGCCGACTTGGGAATCGCGACCCCGGGATTCGGCGCAGGAATGGGCCCGTACCCGGGATGCCAACTGGATCGTCACTCAGCAGGGGTTCAATCCGTCGGACGAACGCGAGCGGGAGACGATTTTCGCCATCGGCAACGGTTACGCCGGGATCCGCGGCTCGTGCAACCTTTTGATTCCCGGTTCCCAGGCCGATCTGTTTCTGGCGGGCGTTTATGACGCGAAGGTCAGCGAGGTGCCCTACTCGGAGGCGGAGTTCCTGACGGGCGCTGATCGCGATGAGCCGTTTCCGGAGCTCGTCTCGTTTCCGTTTCCCTTTCAGCTGAGGCTGGAAGCTGGTGGGCTCGAGCTCGGTCCGGCGACTCAGTATCTGCAGAATTACGAGCGTCAGCTGGACCTGAAGCGCTCGCTGCTATTTGAGAGCTTCGATTTTCGTGACGACATCGGCCGCGAGACGAGGGTCCGCACCCTGAGGTGCGCCTCGCTCAGGGACCCCCACCTGCTGCTTCACGAGGTCGAGGTCACCTGTCTGAACCATGCCGGGCCGGTGTCCTTCAACACCGAGACGCTCGATCCCGAGATGCGGCTGCGCCATCCCCATCTGGTTTCGGTGCGTCAGGGGCATCAGAGCGCCCAGAACCATGACGAGGGGCTGTCGGAGATCCAGGTCTTCGAGACCCGAGCCTCCAAGATCCTGATTTGCTTTGCCGGGCGTGCGGCGATGGGCAATCGGGAGCTCTCCGAGCCGCGCGTGATCCTGCCGGCCGAGAGGGGACGGCCTTTGCGCCTGCGCCGGATGATCGCGATCTACACCAATCGCGATGTCGCCGACCCCGTCGCCACAGCGCACGCCCACGTGGCCGGCCGGCAGTGGGAGCGCTTCGGCGATTACATCGAGGAGCATGCTTCGCGCTGGGAGCGTTTCTGGGACGCGGCCGATATCGAGATCGAAGGCAATCCCGACGTCACGGGCGCGCTGCGCTTCAATAGCTATCATCTGCGGATCGCGGCGCCGGAGGATCCCCGTGCCTCCATCGGAGCGCGCACGCTGTCGGGGCGGGCGTATGAAGGGCATATTTTCTGGGACGCCGAAGTCTTCATCTTCCCGTTCTTCCTGCATACGGCGCCTGAGCTCGCGCGCAGCCTCCTGCGCTACCGGCATTCGACGTTGAACGGGGCGCGCGAGCGGGCGCGGCGCCTGGGCTGCGAGGGGGCGTGCTTTGCCTGGGAGTCCACGGCCGCCGGCCTGGACGCCACCCCGAAAGCCATCTCGCTCAAGGGAACGGAGGTGACGGTGCCCATCTTCACGGGCACGCAGCAGATCCATGTCACCGGAGGCGTGGCCCACGCCGTGCTTCAGTACTGGGATGCCACCGGGGACGAGGCGTTCATCCGCGACTTCGGGGCGGAGATCCTCTTCGAAACGGCGCGTTTCTGGCTGAGTCGCGCGACCGAGCGCAAAGGCGTCTTTCATATCCTGGGGGTGGTGGGACCCGATGAGTACCATCATGGCGTGGATGACAACGCCTATACCAACTGGATGGCCCGGCAGAATCTCTCAGGCGCGCTCGAAGCGGCCGAATGGCTCAGAGCGCGGGATCCGGCGCGCTGGCAGGAGCTCTGCGCGCGCCTGAAGCTGTCGCCAGGCGAGCTCAAGCGCTGGGCGGAGATGGCCGGGCGCATCCGCATCCAGGAGCCGCGCGCGGACGGCGTGATCCCGCAGTTCGAGGGCTTCTTCGATCTGGCGGACGTGCCGCTTTCGGCCGAAGAGCAGTACCGGGCGCCTTTCGAGCGGCTTTTGAAATGGAAAAACGTCAACTCGAGCAAGCTGCTCAAGCAGGCCGATTTCCTGATGATCCCGTTCCTCTTTCCGAAGGCGTATCCGGTGGAGCTCGTCCGGGCCAACTACCGCTACTACGAGCGGATCACGGATCACGGCAGCAGCCTCTCGCCGAGCATCCACTCGGCCATCGCCGCGCGCATCGGCGAGCTTGACGAGGCCGGTCGGTACTGGCAGGCCGGGCTGAACCTGGACCTGCAGAATCTCATGAAGAACACCTCCCTGGGATTTCATGCGGCGTGCGCGGGGGGGACGTGGCAGTCGCTGGTCTTCCACTTCCTGGGCACCGAGTTCTCCGACAACGGCGTTCCGCCCGATCCGCGCCCGGTTGCCCTGCCGATCGGAGGGCGCCGCGTTCGTTTCAAGCTGTTCCGGCGCGGGCAGGCCCATTCCCGCACCGTTCCCGTCCTGGAAAGGAGCCCTGCCGCATGAACCGCGAGGAAGTTCAGTCGATCCTGATGCCGCTGCATCCGTGCGCGCTCTGCAGGCGGACGCTCAAGCAGGTGCGGTCCGCCGTGGAGCTCGCCCAGTGGCTCGATGCCGACCTGCATCTGCTGCTCGCTCCCGAGGCCGATATCTCCGAGGCGCTCCGCACGGAAAAGCTCCTGGAAAAGCTGCTACCGCGGCATTCGCGCTTCCATGTGGAGTTCGACAGGACGGAGCAGCCGGAGGCGACGTTGCGGTGGGCCGAGCGGCGACATCCCGCAATGGTGGTTCTCTCGGTCTCCCCCGCGTTCCTGCGAAGGCGCACGGAGCTTCTGGCATGGCAGCGCGAGGTTCTGGAGAAGATCGAGGAGCCCGTGCTCGTGCTGCCCTCGACGATGGAGCTCAGGCCTTTCAAATCGGTGCTGGTGCCGGTGAGCGGCGAGCGCGCCCGCATCAGCTCCGCCCTCGAGCTCGGCCTGCAGCTGGGCAACCGGCTCCGGATTCCCGTCGATGTGCTGCACGTCACGCCAGGCGGGGCCCGGCGCGGCGAGGACCCTTCGCTCCTGGGGCGCCTGAGCGATGAATTCCATCATGAATATCCGAAGCTGATCGAGGAGTTCGTGGCGGAGTCCTGTCCGATGAGCGGGGTGCGGGAGCGACGGGTTCTGCGCGATACGCTGCACGTCCGCGGGGACACCACGCGGGAGATCTTCCGGGGGATCCGCGATCGGGAGCGGGGGCTTCTGATCGTGGAATGGAAAGGGTCGCTCGCGCGGAATCACGCCGAGACGGTGAAGGCCATCTTCCGGGCCAGCCGCTTCCCGGTGCTTCTGATCAAACCCGCGCCGGAGCGCCGGACGACCTTGACGCTGGGGAGCCGTCTGGTGGCGGCTTAGGCGGGCGGCAGCCTTTCGATCCGGGCCGCCGTGACCTTGTATTCGGGCGTGTCGGTGACGGGATCGCGCCCCGTGCCCGTGGCGAGGTTTACGAGGTTCTGCACCGCATGGAAGGTCGTGAAGAGCTCACCAGGGCGGACCTCCGCGGTGATCTCGGCCACTCCGGTGAACTCGCCGTGGCGGCTCTTCACGCGGACCCGGTCGCCGGTAGCGACTCCCACGCGGCGGGCGTCCTCAGGATGGAGCTGCACGAGATCATCGCGCCGGAGCTCCCGGTTGCGCGAAGGCCCGGTCATCGTGGCGGCGTTGAAATGAAAGAGCGAGCGTCCGGAATTCATGAGCATGGGGAATTCCGGGGAGATCCTCTCGGAGCTGGGCTGGAAGCCCAGGGGCCGCAAACGCGCTTTTTCGCCGATCGGGAAGCGTTCCCCATGCAGCACCTCCGTGCCGGGATGGGTTTCGTTCGGGCAGGGCCACTGGATCCCGTGCTTTTCGATGCGTTCGTAGCTGATGCCCGCGCCAGCGGGCCATACCGCGCGGATCTCGTTCCAGACGGCCTCGCTGTCCGCGTGCGCGAACCCTTCGGTCTCGCCCAGCTCGCGCGCCAGGAGCTTCAGGATCTCGAGATCCGTCTTGGACTCGCCCCGCGGCCGGAGCGCGGGGCGGAGCTTCTGGATCCTCCGTTCGGAGTTCATGAAGGTTCCGTCCTTCTCGAAGGAGCTGCAGGCGGGAAGGAAAACGTGCCCGAACTCCTGCGCGGTGCGATTCAGAAACAGGTCCACAATGATGAGCGAATCGAGGCTCGAGAGCGCCTCTCGGGTAGCCGAGAGGTTGGGATGGGAGAGCAGCAGGTCGTAGCCGATCAGAAGCAGGCTCTTGAGCTTGCCCTGGCTGGCGGCATCCATCATCGTCATGGCCGAAAGACCTTTTGTCGCCGGGATCGGCCGGCCCCAGACCCGCTCGTGGAGCTCGCGCGCGGCTTCGATCTTCTGGTAGCCTGTCAGGCGCGCGGGTTCGCAGCCCATGTTGGCCGTGCCCTGGACGTTGTTCTGGCCCCTGAGCGGGTTCACGCCCGCGCCGGGCTTTCCGACGTTCCCGGTGAGGAGCGCGAGCTGGGCGAGGGCAAGCACGCCATCGGTTCCCTGGATGTGCTCGGTGACCCCCAGTCCATGGAACATCATCGCGGGCGTGGCCTGCGCATAGAGGCGCGCGGCCTCGTGGATGAGCGCGGGCTCGACGCCACAGATCTCTGCCGCCTTTTCGAGAGTCCAGGGCTCGAGCGAGCGGGAGTAGTCCTCAAAGCCCTCGGTGCGGCGAGAGATGAAGTCGGGATCGTGCCAGCCCTGGTGCAGGATCTCGCGCGCGAGCGCGTTGAGCAGCGGGAGGTTCGTCCCCGGCCGGAGCTGCAGATGCACGGTGGCGATGGAGGCAAGCTCCGTTCGTCGCGGATCGATCACGACCGCGGGTATGCCGGCGAGGATCCGTTGGCGGATGCGGTCTCCCACGATGGGATGATTTTCCGTGGCATTGGTACCCACGATCAGGAAAGCTTGTGTGCGTTCGATATCGTCGAAGCTGTTGGTCGCTGCACCCGTGCCAAAGATGAGGCCGAGTCCGGCCGCGCTCGGTCCATGGCAGACGCGCGCGCAGCAGTCGACATTGTTGGTGCCGACGTGGAAGCGCGCGAGCTTCTGGGCCAGGTAGGACTCTTCGTTGGTCGCACGCGAGGAGGCCAGGATGGCCACCGAATCCGGGCCGGCGACCTCGCGCGCCTGCCGCATCATCCGCGCCGCTTCGCGCAGGGCCTCTTCCCAGGAGGTCTCCACCCAGCGCCCCGAAAGGCGGATCATGGGGCGGGTGACGCGCTCGGGGGAATCCACGAACTGCCAGCTGTAGCGCCCTTTGACGCAGAGGTGGCCCTTGCTGACGGGCGAATCCTTCACGGGGCGCACTGTGACGATGCGGTCCTCGCGAACGCCTACGTCGAGCTCGCAGCCCGTGCCGCAGTAAGGACAGGTGGTTCGCACCCAGTGGCTCGGAGCCCCCTTTTCGAGCACCGAAATGTCCTCAAGGGCTCCCGTCGGACAGGTATCCGCGCACGCGCCGCAGCTTACGCAGGAGCTTGCGGCTAACGCTCCTCCCGAATTCGGCAGGACGAGCGTCGCGCCGCCGCGCTTTTCCTTCTTCCAGGCGTACTGGCCCTGGACTTCCTCGCAGATCCGGATGCAGCGATAGCAGCTGATGCACTGGCGCATGTCGACGCGAATGTAGGGGTGAGTCAGATCGATCAGCCGGCCCGAGGGGGCGGAATCAGGCTCGGTGCCCGGCGTGACGCCATAGTCCTTGAGGAAGCGGTGAAAGGGCTTCTCAGGGGACTTTTGGAGCGCTTCGGGCGGATAGCTGCGCGCGAGAAATCCGAGTGCGGCGCGGCGGAACCCTTCCAGCGCCGGCGAGCGCGTCCGGACCACCATGCCTTCAGTGGCGGGCGTGGCGCAGGCACAGGAGGCGCGCTCACGGCCCTCGATCTCGACCTGGCAGAGTCGGCACGAGGAGGACGGCGCCATTCGCTCGTCGAAGCAGAGGGCGGGCAGGGAGATTCCAATCGTTTCGATCGCCTTGAGCAGCGCGGTGCCCTCGGGCACCCGGATCGCTATTCCGTCAATGGTGATGCAGATGGTCTTGGCGTCTGTATTGGTGAGCGTAGGCGGTTCCCCCGAAGCCATGAGCTTACCAGGAATGTCGCCCCCGAGAAAGGGGCACGCCCTTACGGGTGATGCGGCGCTCTCAGAGAAAGCGGTGCTCTCAGCCGGGCAGTGAGCTCACTTCCTGCGGACGATCTTGAATTCGACCCGGCGGTTGGCCTGCCGGCCCTGGTAGTTGCCGTTGTTCGCGATCGGCATTGCCGCGCCGAAGCCGACCGCAGTCAGGGTCTTGGGGTCCATCCGGTATTTCTCGATCAGCGTGCGTTTGATCGCCTGAGCGCGCTTCTCGCTGAGCGCGACGTTGTATTCCGCCGAGCCACGGGAGTCGGTGTGCCCCTCGATGATGATCTCCCGGTAATCCCGGAGCCTCTTGATCTCCTCGAAGAGCACGTCCAGCGCCCGATCGTAGTCCCCGGTCATCACGTCCGAGTCGAACTCGAAAAGAATGCTCCGGATGATCAGGCGCGAGGACGAATCCGAGTCGACGATCTTCTCGTTCTCGGGCTTGCTGAAGAGCGGGCCGAGGGACCAGTTGATTCCGGTGTAGACGCGCCAGTCGGGCGAGGCGATGCCGTTGACGATCTGGGTGCCCAGCCCCGCGTGACCCGAGAGGTTCTGACTCAGGTCATGCTTCAGGCCCGCCAGCAGCTCGAGCGAAGCGTGGCTTCGCGCGGGGTCCGGGCCGGAGTCCTCCGTCGGCAAGCCGCTCAGAAGCTCGACGATGAGTTTCGTATCGAGCTTCTCGAGCAGATGGCTCGCGGCCACTGAAGCGATGAGCTGGTTGCCGAGCGGCTGAACCGGAACCCCGGCGATGGGTTCTCCCGGGCTGCGCCAGCGATGCCCGACGTTCGCGCCCCAGACGATGCCTTTCCAAAGCGTGGTTCCCGCGAGCTGAAGGTTCAGCGTGGGGCCGCCACCCAGGCCCGCACCCGTATACGGCTCGTTCGTGGTTCGATTGAAGTTCATCGATGCGACCACGGCGAGGCCCTGGGTCGCGGCGTTCCAGAGCCGGTATTTCGAAAGCACCCGGAACTCCGAAAGCCCCAGCGCCCCGAAGCTGCCATGTGAGACCGAGACGTCCGAGACGCTCTGGGCCAGCAGGAAGGGGATGCTCAGGCCGACCTCGAGATTCCGCAGGATGCCCAGGCCGAAGTTCAGGTCCGCGCTGAGCAGCGTGTCGTTGAAGTTGAGCTTGTTCTGGACGGACGCGCCGTAATAGGGCAACGAATTCACCGCGTAGTTGAGGAAGAAGCCGAAGTTGGCTACCCCGGGCTTGAGCGTTTCGGAGGAATGGACGGAAATGAAATCCATCCCGCTCGAGGTCGGGTTGAAGTTCTGGGTCGGCGTGCCTTCGAGGTTGGCCCGGGCGGCCGGGGCGAAAACCAGGCTCAGGCATAGGCCGAACAGGAGCTTTGCAGGAATATTCCGCATTCTCCGGTAATTCTGCAAGCAAGCCGCTTCCAGGTCAATGGATTTGGGAAGGATTCCCTTCAGTTCAGGCGATCGCAAGGCCCGCTGGTCGTCGACTCGGGCGCGCCCGCGCGGATCCAGTCGGCCATGAGTTGTCGCTCGGAATCCGCGAACGGCATGTCCTTGGGCATGGTCTTGCGTTCGACGACCTCGCGGTAGATCTTGTCAATCTCGCGGCAGACCACGCTGTAGCTTTGCCAATTGGGCAGGTCATTGCTCCCGTTGTGGCAGGCGATGCATACGGCGCCGAAGATCCGCGGCTTCATCAGATCGTCATAGGTGAGGGGCTTGGGTGAAGGCGGCGGCGCCGGTGAGGGAGGGGGAGGCACCGCGCCCCCTTCCGGAGCATAGGGCGCGCCGGCATCCACCCAGTCGGCGACGAGCTTGCGCTCCTCATCCGTCAGCGAGCCGATCAAAGGCATGTCGCGCCTCACGAAGATGCGGTCGCGGATCTTCGCCCGGTTGGCGAAAGCCACGTTGTAATCGAGCCAGTTCGGAACGGCGCTGCTCGGGTTGTGGCACATCGAGCATTTGAGGCTGAACAGCGGCTGGATCTGCGTCACGTAGTTGATCGGCCCGGTGGAGGTCGTAGGCGCGTCGGCGACGGGACTCGGTGCAGGCGCGGGACTGGTGGCGGTCGGCAGCGGCGCCGGTGGCGCGGGCGCGGGCTCGATGCCCGCGGGCAAGGTCTTGGGAGCGCCGGCGGCGATCCAGGCGGCGACGAGGTCGCGCTCCTCCTGCGTCAGGGTGCCGACCATCGGCATGTCTCTTCTCACGACCACGCGTTCATGGATGCGATCGCGCTTGGAGTAGGCTACCTCGTAGCTGAGCCAGTTGGGGATCGCGCTCGAGGCGTTGTGGCAGGTCGAGCAGCTCCTCTGGAAGAGGGGCAGGATATGGGTCTCGTAAGAAACCGCGCCTTCGGTCACGATGGATTGCCTCCCGAAAGGCACGTCCATGGATGCCTGATTGCAGCCCCAGAGCGTGAAGAGCGCCAGCCAGGCGGCAAGAGTCGCGATCTTTGCGGTACGTTTCGCCATCGGTTCACCCCGTCCGAAATCAATAACAAACCCGAGGGTCCCGCCGTAAAGGGATTTATCTATTATAGATGTATTAGTTCGTGGCTGCCTGCTTTTTTCGCGGATTTTGCGCGGAAATTCTGAGGGGGGTGTGTCCGAAAGGGCCATGTCTTCGGGCGGCCGGGGGTTTTTGCTGAGGGCTGACCAGACTTTTGACAGGGCAGTGGTGACTGAGTTTGCGGCGCGATTCCACCCGCGTGCAGAGTCAGGGCTGACGCGGCATCGATCGCCTCGGAGCGAATGGCAATCTTCCTTTCGGTTCGCGTCAGAATGAGGCCATGCGCTAGAGTGCGCGCACTATCGAATTTGGAGTTTTTGTGGCGAGAAAACCAGGAAACCCATAGAGTCATCCTCGGCTAAGGAGATTATCGCATGCCTAAAGTCCACATCTGTCTCTGGTCCAACGACCAAGCCGAAGAAATGGCCAGGTTCTACAAATCCGTCTTCAAAGGCACGAAGATCGGCAAGACGTCATACTGGGGACCCAACCCCATGGGAGTCAAGGAAGGCTCCGTGCTGACGATGGACATCACGGTCCTGGGTCAACGGATCATGCTTCTGAACGGGTTCGTGAAGATGCCCTTCAACGAGTCGGTCTCCCTGGTCGTGCCCTGCAAAACTCAGCGCGAGATCGACACCTACTGGAAGAAACTTCTCCAAGGCGGCGGCAAGCCCGTGCAATGCGGCTGGCTGATCGACAGATTCGGCGTCCGCTGGCAGGTCTTTCCCGCCGAGATCGAGAAGTGGAACACCAGCAGGAACAAGAAAAAGAAACAGGCCATGACCGAGGCGATGTGGAAGATGGTCAAGCTCGATGCCAGGAAACTCAAAGAGGCTTTTGATCGCGGCTGAGAGCGGGGCTTTCTAGTGCTATCTGGTCAGGCTCGAGAGCGATTCCTGAGATCGAACAATCACGGTACTGGACGACCGATCTCTGGACCTTCTCAAAGACCTCGGTCTCAATGATCGCGGGCCGAAGTTTTGACCTGATCCTTGGGAGCATCTTTCTGCTTATTCACTTCCCGAATGCCGATCAGCGCCCGATTGGTAGAAAGCGCATATAGCCCGGAGACTGTGAAGTGACCGCCGCCCTTTTCAACTCCGGCCTTGTTCGTGGTAGGCATTACCCCGAGTGAACGGAAAAATTTCAGAATTTCAAGAATGCTTAAATTCGTGAGTCGAATTTAAGAGAATAGTTCTATTTTTAAGTAGCGCAGTGCGTTAGTTACTCGCATCAGAACGAAAAGACGATGACCAGCAACTTGATCAGCCGTACTTGAAAATATCTAAACTAGAAATGAAATGGAGAGACTTATGAAAAAAATCGTTGCTTCCAAAATCTGTGCGCTCGCGTTGACGACTGTTTTGATACCGTCACTGGCCTTTGCAGCTACTTATGAATGCTTTGGTGAAAATACAGCCTCGTCCAATGCGGCGGCATGTTATTCGGCGCGAGAAGCCGCCATAAGTTGCGTGGTCGAACAATGCTACTTTGACGGACATAGTGGTGATGATTGCCACAGCCGAGTTCGTACCCGTGTTGAGGAACAGAGTAATACGCGTTGTTATGTAATTGCTCGAATCCAGGTGCGGCGATAGTAAGGGTAGGATTGGCCACGGGTCTGAATCCTCTTTGGAAGATTTTCTTGGTTGAAAACCTTCTGCTACAAGTGGATTTCAGACCCTTTTTGCGGTTATGTTATGCACCAAACCGGATAGTAGTGTTAGCGGCTTAAAGAAGGAGTGAGGACCCGCAACGGTCTCTGTTTACTTGATGAAATCCAGGGATACCGTCTTTGATTTCAAAGATTACAAGGAATATCTGAGTTTCAAGCTAGAGGAACGTGCCGCGCTCGAAAAAGGGCAGCGGATACGCTTGGCCGCGAAGCTTAACTGCAAGCCATCGTTCATCTCGCAGGTTCTGAGCGGCCCACTGGACCTCAGTCCTGAGCACGCTCAGTCCGCTAATGAGTTCCTTGGTCACTCCAATGCCGAAGCGAAGTTTTTTCTCGCGCTCGTTCTGCACGCGCGCGCCGGGACCCCCTCTCTGCGCAAGCACTATCAGGAAGAAATCCAGGTGCTCCGGGGCGAACACCTCCTGGTGATAAACAGGGTTGAATTCAAACGCACCCTGAATGAGATGGAGCAAGCACGCTATTACAGCGCTTGGCACTACGCCGCGATCCATGTCCTGGTTTCCATCAATCGTTTGCGCACCGCCGAGAAGATAGCCGTTGCCTTATCCCTGCCCTTGCGGACCGTGAACGAAACGGTGGAATTCCTGGTCGAGATAGGGCTGTTGAATCAGAGGGACGGCGAACTGTCGCAAGGGGAGACCAGTCTTTTCCTCGGGGCGGATTCTCCATATATTGCGAGACATCATCTTAATTGGAGACTGCAAGCCATCCGGTCCCTGGATCGGATACAGGACATTGACCTGCATTATTCGGGGGTGGTGACTCTCTCTCGAGAGGATGTCGACCGTATACGGGAAATACTCGTGAAGGCGATCCAGAAGGTTCGACAAACCGTGACGCAATCCAAAGACGAGACGCTCTACTCGTATACCTTGGATTTTTTTGGCCTACTTCCGCAACCCTGACTGTCAGGGCATGATTTCGACCGTGCTTCGTATCGCGCAGCCGGTTTCTCCCGAGGATGAGCCAAGGAGATAGGGCTCCTGCTTGATGGGGATGCATTTGCTCCCGAGTTTGGCGCACTTTTGCATCGCTTTGTCAGTGGCGGCGTGAGCGGCTTTCCTGCAGTTTTGCCCGTAGGTGGCGCCCGGGGCTTTGCTCCAACTCATCTCAGAGAGCCGAGATACAACAACGGATTCGCGCGTCGGCACGGCGGTAAACGTCTCCGGGCCTGCCGTTACGAACGTGGTATCGTCCGGATCGGCCTTGAAGTAGCCCCACTCGAGTTCCGTTTCGCTGCGAAAGTTGAGTCTCAGCTCATGGGCACCGAAGCGGACTCTTCCGAGCTTTCCTCCGGGGCTCAGGACGGTCGTCCAATGCTCTGGAAAACGCTCGGCAACGCAGTTGGTGGGTGATTCCGTGGGGCACTGGAAGTCGCCGATCTCAGCACTTGATCCGCAAGAGATTGGCGATGCCGGATTTTGGGTCCAGCGAACACGAATCAGGCCAAGGTCCGGGTCGACATCGACGGCAATAATGCAGCTATTTTCTGGTTTCAGGTAAGGTACGTAATGGCCGCTCCTGATATTTCTGATGGAAAGGGGGCGTGGCAGGTTGAACTGCTCCGCGCGGGATAGCTTATATTGGAAGTCGTTGCCTTTAAAGTAAGGGAGAAACTCGTGATAGATTAACGAGTCTACGTCCCGATCCTGCTCAAACAGCGTCTTCCAGGCTTCGGCTTCGAGGAGAATGACGAGGTGATCAGGAAAAAAGTTGATCGCGTTTTTTCGTTGGCCGTTCAAATAGAGCGGCTTATCCGAGAGGACGAGCGTCGTATTATCGATCAGGTTCGTGAACTCTTGGAGGTCGATTCCTTGGGGATTTTTCTTGCCTAGCTTCTCGACTATGCGATGCGCGCCTTTGAAAAACTGGATCTCTACCCAGCTTCCGCCGCCACCGCTTTCGGTTCCTCTGGAGAGCCTGATATCCAATCCCTCTCTGCTCACGGGGCTGAATTCCCGAAGTAATGCTTGAATGAACTTCGGCGTGTCCTTGGAGGATACGGTGGCGACTGCTGGGATCGCAGCATGACTCGCTCCGAGGAAGACGCTGGCCACAAGAACTCCTAAGGTCGCGAGGGTCACTGTTTTTTTGGCTTGGGCTTTCTTCATTGGTGGGCAGTATAATCATTAGGCTTACGATGGTCAATCGAAATGGTCAGGTATATCTTGTTAAATAACCGCTGAGAACATTTAAGAAAACTATACTGACCTGGCCAATGACTGATGAGAGGGAGAAGAGCAATGCCCCGGTTTATTAGCTTCCAAGATGGTCCTTATAGAGTTTTCGCAGCGCAGAACTCAAAGGGCAATCGGATAGGCGGCCCCAGCTACTCGATCGCTACAGCAGTTTCTCACCCTCTCCCCGAAGGCACTGCACCGCACCTCAATCCCCGGAATGCGTATAGTCCTCCAACGGAAAAGCTAATATACGTCCCATTTCTCCCGTCGAACATCACCTCTAGGCCGTATTCATTGGCCGCATCTGTGAACAGCATCCCCCTGGACGTGCTCGCCCGGAGCAGAAAAAAGTAGTTAACACTTCTCCCATCCGGAGTCGCTCCCGGCGTGTAATCCGCCATGGTTGCCGTGGACCCGTTAACCTGAACATAGTATGTACTCTGGTCGCTATCTGCGGCGCAGGAAAAGGAACGGTTCTCAGCGGAAGCTGACAGCGAAACAAGTCCCACAAGAGCTGCCAGGACCCATTGTTTTCTAAGAATAGTGAACATCGTAAGTCTCTCCATTTCAGTTCAAATTTAGTTATTTCCAAATACGGCTGATCAAGTTGCCGGTCATCGTTGGTTCGTTCTGACACGAATAACTAACGCACCGCGCCATCAAGAAATAGAGCTATTCTCTTAAATTCGACTCACGAATTTAAGCATTTTTGAAATTCTGAAATTTTCCCGTTCACTCAGGGTAATGCCTATTCAAGCACTTAGGCTAAATCGTGAGAGAGGCCCGCGACCGCCTAGAGAGTAGGCAGGTGGTCAGGACTTCGCGTTTGCGAATTTACTGCGAAATCCGGCCATTCCTTTAAAAGCAACAGGATGCATTTTTCGGCCGGTCGGCACGTCAGTTGCTCTCCTCTGCTGCAAGAGAGCTTTTGAAGGAGAGCATGAAAATGATGAAGAAACTTATCGTATCAGTCGCGCTCCTGAGTGCAGTTCAGGTTTTCGCGGAATCGAAGCCGCTGTGCGGAGATGATCATTACTGCGTTGGCTCGCGGGTGGTAGGTGACGATGGAATCTCTGGCGAAATTGCCGGCATCTTTCAGAGCGGCTCCGTGGCCGTGAAGTTCGATGGACGGCCAGATTACACCATGAGGCCTACAAGCAGGCTTGCCCGAACTAATGGATGTTCTATAGATCATTACTGCGTTGGCTCGCGGGTGGTAGGTGACGATGGAATCTCTGGCGAAATTGCCGGCATCTTTCAGAGCGGGTCCGTGGCCGTGAAGTTCGATGGACGGCCAGATTACACCATGAGGCCTACAAGCAGGCTTGCTCGAACTGATGGATGCTCTATAGATCATTACTGCGTTGGCTCGCGGGTGGTAGGTGACGATGGAATCTCTGGCGAAATTGCCGGCATCTTTCAGGAGGGCTCCGTGGCCGTGAAGGTCAGTGGACGGTCAGATTACATCATGAGGCCTACAAGCAGGCTTACAAAGACGAAATCATGCGCCGACGTTCCAAGCTGCTTGCACCGCATGAGTGATATTACGAATTCCGACCAGCAGAGCCGCCAGTTCGAAGCGAGAATCAGTGATAACCGGTCGAAGCCCGTGTCCAAAATTGCTTCGGGGTCCGCGGCGCCTGCTCAGACGACTGCCACAGCTGGACCCGCCAACTAACTTCAAAATCTGGCTAAACAAACAATCCTCCCCGCGATTGGGTAGGAGCTTGATTGCATGCGCCTCCGGTGGCGGCAAGGAGCGCACGCGTCCCGCGCGCGGCCATTGCAGAGTTCACCTTCGGTGAGCCTCCTTCGAACCGGCCGCTGCGGTCATCTGAAGATGACCTCCGCTAATGCCGCTTCGACCCTCGACCCTCGACCCTCGGCCACCATTCTTTTCTGTAACTCTGAACCACAAAAACCAGGAAGTCATAAACGGCGAGGACAAGGGCTTGCACGTGCCAGGATGGCACAAAGGTGCGAGGGCAGGATGCCCGTGCCCCTGCTCCTCGCCGTTTATGACTTCCTGGTTTTTA
>JAMPXJ010000028.1 GCA_023701205.1 Oligoflexia bacterium | reverse complement strand
CCACGCGGACTTCCTTCCAAGACATAAGAGAGCCTCCCTTATGCCTAATAAGTGTCACCTATGTTTCCGGTTCGTGTAACCCATGTCTGGAGTTCAAAGTGTTACCCATGTATCAGGTCCGGACCATCCGCCCTCGGTGATGGCGCTAGAATAACATTGCCCCTGCGTTAAATGCTTCATTTCAGCTTGATTTCCCAAAACGCCAGGGATAGAAACACCCTCAGCCATGCCCCGCAAGTCTGCCCAGCAGCTCGACTTCCTCAAGACCCCCGCGTTCCGCGGACTAGCGCGCCGCGAGCACGGCGGACGCCTGGGCGAGGGCCGGCGCAAGACCGCGCGCCCGATGAGCCCGCGGCTGCCGCTGCATGTGGTGCTCCGATCGGAGAAGGCCAAAGACGACTGGTCGCTTCTGCGCGTGAAGCACGAGAAGCGCGTGAAAAACCTGGTTTTCGGCTTCGCGAAGCGATTTCACGTGAAGGTGTATCGCTACGCCAACGCGGGCAATCACCTGCACCTGGTCCTCAAGGCAAAGAGCAAGGACGGCTTTCAAGCGTACCTGCGCGCCCTGACCGGCACGATCGCGCGCACGATCACCGGCGCTCGAAAAGGCGTCCGCAAGGGCCGCTTCTGGGACGCCCTCGCGTACTCGCGCGTGGTGACCTGGGGGCGGGAGCTTAAAAACGTCAGCTTCTACGTCATCATGAACGAGCTCGAAGGGCTTGGGATCTGGTCGCGCGGCTTTGTCGCAAGGACGAACGCGCTTGCCCTGGCCCCGCGAGGATCTTAGGCGCGCTCATTCCGAGAGGTGATCCTTTGAAGCTGCGGCCGGTTCATTCGGGAGCAGAAGAACCGATGGAGGTTGCATCCCAGCGCCACCCACTCCCGGACAATAGCCGGCCTCTTGCTCTTTGCGCGCATAGGTTCTCCCCATCTCCTGGCTGCCCCTCCTTGCCCTCCCCCGCCAGCAGAGAACTCGCCTCTCACGGAGTTGCATCAGAAGGCAAGTGCGGCGGCCCGGAGTGCGGCGGCCCGAACTTGCGCGATTCGCGGAGCTGAGCGCCGCGAGCCGGAAGCTGCATCCCGGGACCCGCTTCAGCTGATGAACTGAACCGCTGTTCCCTCCGGTACGCGGTTCAAGGTCCTGAATCGCGAAAAGCTCCCGGATAGGTTCTACCTGGTCGAAATGAAAGAAGTCGACTGATCAAAGCGGTATCGCGTCGAAGGCCCTCGCCCCTCGCGCCGCACGAGGCCGAGGGCGAGCGCCTCGGCCAGTAGCAGGTTCGCGGAGCGCTCGGAGATGCCAAGGACACGCGCCGCCTCCGCGCGGGAAAAGGCCTGGCCTGAAGCAGGGCCGAGCCCGTTCTTGAAGCGCTCGAGCACCGCGCTCAGCCGGGCAGAGGCCGAGGCCGCGGCGCTCTGCTCCTGATCTCGGCTCTGCAGATGGTCCTCCCTCCGCGCTCCGTCCCCAAGCGCGCGGTGCACCCGTATCCCCACGGGACCATGGAATTCGAGCGAGAAGCTGCCGCGGCTTTCCACCACCGCCACCGGAGCGGACACTTCAACGAGCCAGGCGCGGAGACGTTTCATCGCCTGATGAACGACGTCGCGCGAGGAGACGGGATTGAAGTAGCGATCCGGGAAAAGCTCAGCGTGCAGGGCCGGCAAAGTTTGCGGCTTGTAGAAATCCTTCGCGAGCGCGGCGAGGAGCCTGTGAGGAACCTGGCCCGTCTTGAGTGCCGCACCGGCGGGGAATTTCCCGAGCTGCACTTCGCCCGTGAGGGTATCGATGACGATCCGGCCCGCTTTCTTGCCCGGACGAGCGAGCGGCATCCAAACATAGCTCTCGGGCAAGGGCGCACGAAGAGCGGCGCAGGCCCGCGCGATTCGTGCCCGATAGCCGGAATAGGGAGTGCCGAAATACAGCCGAATCAAAGCCTCCCAGTCTCCGACCGCTACCGCTCGGTGGTAATCGCAGTCGCGGACCGTTTCCCAGTTCGCGCGCGACGCGGCCTCCGCGCTCACAGCTTTGAGCTCCTCGAGCGCGGGGGCGCGGAGTGAGCCTTCGCCGAGCGCGGCGATGGCTTTCCATTTCCGGATATAAAGCGCATCGAGCGTGCCAGCTTCACGGAGATTTCGCTCCGCCGCATCCAGCGCCTCGCGAGCGGCCCCGAAATTCCCCTGCGCGATCCGAAGCTGGGCGAGAAGACCGAGGGTATTTCCCTGCAAGAGGAGATTTCCCTCCTCACGGGTCTCGCGAAGGAGCCTTTCGGCGAGCGCTTCGGCTCTGCGCAGGCCTTCCTCGCCGGGCTCATCCACCGCGGCGAGCGCGGCCAGAAGATTCACCTCGCCGATCCGGCGCTGATAAGGCCCGATCGCTGGCTGTGCGAGATAGGCCTCAAGAAGCGGAATCGAAGCGGCGTAATCCCAGCGCGGAAAGCGCGCGAACGCTCCGTAGAGCAGCGCCTGGGGTGTTTCGCGCGGATCGAGCCCATCGAGCAGCGCGCGCGCCTCGCGATCGGCGCCCAGCTGGGCGAGGGCGGCGGCGTACTCGGCTTTTTCGGCGCCGGTGGGGTGAGTCAGGACGCGGGGCTTAGGCCGAACGATCGGATTGAGGAGCCTCACCGCGGTCGCCGGAATGCCCGAACGGCGGCAAAGTGCCGCGAGTTCCGCTAGAAAGGGGCGCTCCCCAGGCTCGCTCCCTGAACGGGCGCGAACCCAGTCTTCGAGACGCCGTCTCACAAGTCTTGATTTACCTTGGCGAATCAGTGAATCCAGCTCGCCTATCCACGCTTTCATATCTCGCAAAATATATCAGTGTAGATCTAATGCGGCAAGTTGTAGTTATTGACCATCTTAGTCGGGAATGGTAAGTCCTGAACCCGACTGGACATCAACCCGGTGCCGGCCAGCCCCCCTCGCCAGCGCCCAAGACAGGAGATTGAAGATGTTTAAGTCAAAGAAGATCGTGAATTTTGGTTTGACCCTCTGCGCGGTGCTTATCGCCGCCCCTCTGCTTCCGGCCTTTGGGGCCGGCGGTGATGGTGGCGCTTTCAATGGACCGAGCCTGGCTGGGACCTCCATCCCCGTTGAACTGGAGCGGGGGATCACCCTGGATGGCGCTGAGTGGGCAGTCAGAGTCTGTTCGGTTCTAGGCGATTCTTCCCGAGGACTCATACCTCTGATGAGTCGGATCCATGAGCAGGCTCTGGGGCGGCCCCCCTTCAAAGATGATAGTAAATCAGGAGAGGCCGTTATTGCCGGCGGGACTCAGACAGTATGGTTCACTGGCGATCTCAGGTCATCTAAAAGTCGCGTCTCGATCAAACTTTTCAGCTCTAACACCTCAACTGAGATCAGCTATAATGATCACAATAGCTCACTGGAGATCGAACTCCGTTCGGTCCCCTTGCCTACGATCAGCTTCGAGCGAATTGAACAGGACAGTGGCTTTGACGATTGGGGTCGCGAAGTGAACGGCCAGAAAATCCTGCAAGGCGTTCATATCCGTCTGCCCAAAGAATACGGCTCCGCGGTTCCGGTCTACAATCAAAAAACCGGTAAGAAGACAAAGCTCACCCTGAACCACGTGGAATACGCGGAGTGCCTCAGCAATGAGCTCCAGCGAAATGCGATCCACTAAGATCGCCAAGAGAGTAACGAGCGCTGCGGCCAGGGCCTGCATGACCCTCGCCGCAGCGCTCCTCTTTTTCGGGCTCTCGCAGGCCCAGGCTTCAAGCAGCGTTTCCGCCTCCTGCGAAGCGCTCGGCCCCTGGCTTGCCGCCAAAGCTCAATCCCTTTCAGCCATGAGCATGAAAGAACGCAGCGAGGCCGCTGAGCGGGAATTCAATCTCAGGAGAGACGCGGCCTCAAAACTCTTCGAGCGTTTTGAGGCGGGAAGGCTCGATCGCAGCGCGCTCGACTCGTGCCTGAGCACAGTGCCGGATCGGCAGAATTTCTACAACACGCTTCAGGCCGTGTTCTTTCAAAGAAGCCTGGCCAAGCTCAGCGCCGCCCGTGGCCCTGCCCTTCGCGCTTTCGCCGCAATGGTCGATGCGCGCACCCAAGGCGGCAGGACCATCCCCTTCCGCCTGACCGGCCACACGCAGGCGCAGGCGCCCGTCGAGCTCAAAGGCGGCTTTCATCGCGGGTCGGGGTCCATTTTCATGGATCTCGGTCGCGTTTCGCCGGACGAGTGGCTCGTGATCTTCATTCATGAGCTGGCGCATGGGCTCGATGACCGCCTGCCCGAAGCAGTGCGCGCCTATAACGCGCAAAAAGACGTCGAGGATTTCGCCGAGTGGGCCGTGTGCGCGACGGAGCCCGCATTTCTCCCCGCCGAGACGCGCGCGAAACTCGATCGCTGGCTCGAGGCGGGCCTGGGGCGCGGGCTCTTTGCCGAATATCGCGCCTGGCACGTGACCCTGGTCCTTTACGAAGAAGGCCTTCGCGAAGGGCTCTGGGACCGGATCGGCTGGATGGAAACCCTTCTCAGCCAAAGACCGGCGCAACAGGAGCTGGGACGCTTCATCTACGTGCAGCTCGATACGCGTTTCACGGATCCCGCGGACGGGATTTTCTCGCACGAGCTGATCCAAAACGGCCTCAAGGCAGTGCGTGCCCGTTACCGGGACGGCTCAGCCCTTCCTCCGCTGGGCGCCCTGGGAGAGATCCTGCTCAAAGCAGGAAACTGAGCCCCGGGCCCCGCGCCTGGCGTGCGCGCAAGAACACGCATTACCCTCCTGCCAGAGCCCCACTGGGACGCACGAGAGGAATTCCCCAGCGGGGCTGGGCAAGGGGTTCGCGTATTACAACAAATTACTGGCGAGCTCGGAGAGCTTCGACCGCTCACCCTTCGAAAGCGTGATGTGCGCCGAGATCGACTCTTCCTTGAAGCGGTCCACGAGATAGACCAGGCCGTTGTTGGCCGAGTCGACGTACGGGTTGTCGATCTGGAAGCTGTCGCCGGTGAGCACGATCTTGGTGTTGTCGCCCGCGCGCGTGACGATCGTCTTGATCTCATGCGGCGTGAGGTTCTGCGACTCGTCCACGATCAGATACTGCTGCGGGATGGAGCGGCCGCGGATGTAGGTCAGCGGCTCGATCTGCAGCAGCCCCTGGTTCATGAGCTCCTGGCAACCCTTCCCCGCCCCGCGGCGGCCCTTGGAGCCGGTCGCGCCGAAGAGGAAGTCGATGTTGTCATAGATGGGCTGCATCCAGGGATTGAGCTTCTCCTCGATATCCCCCGGCAGAAAGCCGATGTCCTTGCCGAGCGGGAAGACCGGGCGGGAGACCAGCAGTCGATGATAGACGCCCTCATCCACCGTCTTGGCCAGGCCCGCGGCGATGGCGAGCAGGGTCTTGCCGGTGCCCGCCTTGCCGACGAGCGAGACGAGCTTGATGTCATCGTTCAGAAGCGCATCGATGGCGAAGGCCTGCTCGGCGTTTTTCGGGAAGATGCCCCAGAGCCCTTCCACCGGTTTGAAGATCGGGACGATGCAGTCGAGCTCCCTGGAATACCGACCCATGGCGGTATGGTTAGGATTCGCAGAATCCTTCAAGATCAGGTACTGGTTGGCCTTGAAATTCTGCGTGGGATCTTTGTAGGCCAGGCGCTTCTGCTGGTAGAACTCGTCGACCAGGTGCGCGTCAAGCATCACCGTCGCGACTCCCGAATAGAGCTGCTCGGGCTCGACGCTCGACGGCTCGTAATCCTCGGCGGCGATCCCGAGCGCGTCGGCCTTGATCCGGAGGTTCACGTCCTTGGTGACGAAGACGACCGGGCGCTTGGGCTGGTCTTTCTTCATCGAGATGGCGAGCGCGAGGATGCGGTTGTCCGCCTTGTCCATCTGCAGCTCCATCGGGAGCGGCGCATGGCTTCCGAGCTCCACGATGAGCAGGCCCCCGTTGGGCATCTTCACGCCCTTGGAAAGCTCGCCGTCCGCGCGCATCTCGTCGACGAAGCGGGAGAAAAGGCGCGCGTGCCGCCCGTTCTCGCTCATCTCGCGCTTGAAGCGGTCGATCTCCTCGATCACGACGATCGGGATCACGACGTCATTGTTGCCGAACTTGAAAACCGCCTGGGGATCGAAAAGCAGGACGTTGGTGTCGAGAATGAACGCTTTGCGCAATCCGGGCCTCCTTGGTACGCGTGGGTACGCGTGGGTGTGCGTGCTGCGGTTCGTGCGCGGAGCCCTTCGTGGTGCCCCGCTCGCCCCCAGCGTATCAAAGCCCGAACTTGAGCGCCAGCCGCAACATGAACCGCCGCTCGGGATCCTGCCCGAGCGTCGTCCCGAGTTCCTCGGTATAGGTCAAGGCGGTGACCTTGACCAGCCAGGCGTCGAAAGCCACTCCGTAGGAAAGCTTGAGCTGGTTGAGGCCGAAATAAAGGCTCAGCATCGGCAGCTGGAACTCGCTTCCCAGATGGAACTTCTTGCGCCAGTCGGCGTCATCGAGAATGTGCCGATAGTCATAGGCCAGCGCGATCCCGACCTGCGGCAGCCGGTACTTGAATGCGACGCCGGCGGAGAGATTCCCCTTCTGCGTGTCTGCCCCGCTCAGGAATTTCATGTCGCCGATCTCGGTCAGCGCGATGCCGGCATTCATCTGGAGCCGGGAGTTGACCTGCATGACGGACTGCAAACCGACATCGAAGCCCAGGCCGCGTCCGTAGGAGCCGAACATCGCCTTGAGCGAATCCGCATCGAGATTGAGCATCTGGGTCAGGCCGATCTGGCGGAAACCCCCGCGGCGCCACATGACCTTGCCCCCGACGCCGAGCCTCAGGTCCGTGTTCTGGTTGCGCCGCCGGCCTCCGAGCAGGGAAACACCGTAAGCGACCTGCACCCCGTTGGTGGCCTGGTAGCCCAGGGTGATGTTCGGAAGCGCCTGGTTCTTGGCCATGACCGCGAACTGCTGGTCGAGCAGGATCGCCACGCCGAAATTCGGCATCACGAAGCTCGGCGAGAGCTGCGCGCGGCCGTTGGTGTTCTTGCCCATCATCGCGTTCATCGCATCGCCGCTCGGGCTCGAGATCGTGCTCAGCGACTGGTAGTTGCCGATGATGTCGCGCGAGATCTCCAGATCCGAGACGAAGTAATGAATCGCGTGCTTCTGGATTCCGGCCAGGCCGGCAGGATTGTAGAAGATCGCCTGCTCGTCGTCCGCGAGCGCGGTGAAGGCGTTGCCCATGGCCTGGGCTCGCGCACCCCGGTAGAGCTCGCGCAGCGGCTCCGCGCGCGCGACCCGGACCGCCCCGGACATCGTGAACAGCGCCGCCAGAAGCATGGATACGACCGGGGACAACCTCCTCATGGGCCCACCCAGCCCGCGTCCGCCGAGTTGATGAAGTTCACCACCCCGGCGGCGGCGCACGAGATGATGTCGTCATCCTGCTTCAGGCAGCGCGTGCGATCGCGAAGGCCCGCGGGACAGGCATCGCAGTCGGTGACGGCCGCGCTGCAGCCGCTGTTGACCCACTGGTTGTTGCGGTTGAGTTCCACCGGAAGCAGCGCCGGATCGGTGCCTTTGCAGCCGATCGCGCAGGCCCCGTCGAGCACGAACTCCAGATTGTCATGAATGAGATTCAGCGTCGTAGCGAGGTTCGCGGGCACGACGCCCGCCGTAGCCCCGAGCGAGTCCATCAGATTGAAGATCGAGGAGACATACGCGCAGCCATCCTCGTCCATCCCGACGGAGATCGCGGTTTTCCAGGGCAGGAGCGCGGTTTTCTTGTAAGTCACCGGGTCGGGCACGCCGTAGCGGTTCTCGAAGGACCCGATCGCCGCCATCGCGTTGAAGATCATGAAGATATTGGCGTCGCTCGTGCGATCGGTGGCGAAAAGCGAGCCTTCGTTGAAGCTTCCCGCATTGATGCGGTTGGAAGGCAGGATCGCGATCCCGGGCGCCAGGGTGGCCTGCAGAGCGTCGATCGCGAGAATCGCGCCCTCGGCGCGGTAGTCGAGGCCGGCGCCCGCCGAGGGAAAGAGCTTAGCCATCGTCGGCCAGAAACCCGCGCCGAAATCCGCGGTCATGGCGTCGCTGTTGGCGCTGATGTTGGTCACAGTCTGGAAAAAATTGATGCCGGCATGGCAGGCGTAGGCCGACGCCGCCTTCATGCGGACCGTATTATCGCTCTCCTCGGAGTTCAGCAGCGGCTCGATCTTGGCGACCGCATCCGCGCAATTGCCGCTCGAAAGCGCGATATCCACCCAGTCGAGGATGGCCTGCTTGCCTACCGGATCCGTGCCGATTTCCTCGGGCGCCGAGCAGCCGGTCAAGGCCGTGGCGCCTGCCACCGCGATGCCCGCCCAGACAAGGACGGCTGCGATCGGGCGCTTCCGAAAAAAGAACATCCTGTTCTCTCTCTTTCTTTAGCTCTCGAGAAACCGGACGATCCTTTCGCAGCCTTCGCGAAGCGCGTTTTCTTCGATCGAAAAGCTCAGCCGGACATACTCGGGCTCGCCAAACGGGGCTCCCGGCACCGTCGCGACCCGGGACCCCTCGAGCAGCCTCTCGGCAAACGCATAGGAATCCTCGCCGGGCCTCAGGCACCGACTCACGCCCACGAAGAGGTAGAACGCCCCCTCGGGGGTGAATAAGTCAATTTTGCCGGTTTTTCGGAGAATATCCAAGCAAAGATCCCGGCGGCGGCGGAAGCTCTCAACTTGGGCGGTGAACTCCGATTCGGGAAGTCCCAGTGCCGCCACAGAGGCGTATTGAGCCAGCGAATTGATGTTTGACGTGCACTGTCCTTGCAAGGTGATCATCGCCTGTGTCAGCGCCGACTGCGCGACCGACCAGCCGATCCGCCAGCCGGTCATCGAGGCGCTCTTCGACATTCCGTTGACGGTGATCACCCGCTCGCGGAATCCGGGATCCACACCCGCCGCCGCCTCGAGAAAAGAGCAAAAGGGCGTCTTGCCGAGCAGGATCCGGTCATAGATCTCATCGCTCAGCACCCACACGCCCTGCCCTTCGGGAGAGCACAGGACCCTGGCGAGCTCCTGGAACTCCGCGCGCGTATAAAGCGCTCCCGTGGGATTGCTCGGCGAGTTGAGCACCAGCATCTTCACGCGCGAGCCCTGCAGGGCGCCACGGAGCTGCTCGGGGCGGATCTTGAAACCCTGCGAAAGCGGCGCGGTCACGAACTTCGGGATGCCCCCGGCGATCTTCACCATCTCGGGGTAGCTCAGCCAGTACGGCGACGGGATCAATACCTCATCCCCTGGATTCAGGATCGCCATGAAGGCGTTGAAAAGAGCCTGCTTTCCGCCATTAGTCACCACCACATCGGTGGCTTTCCAAGGTGTCTTCGCGGACAAGGTCGGCTGCTGCCGGTTGGTCTTCTCGGCGATCGCCTGCCGCAGCTCGGGGATCCCGGGCGCCGCCGTGTACTTGGAGCGGTTCGCCTGAACGGCCTCGATGGTGGCCTTCTTCGCCGCCTCAGGCACGTTGAAATCCGGCTCGCCCGCGGTGAGATTGATGACGTCGATCCCCTGCGCCTTCATCGCCTGGACGGCGGCATTCAGGCGCAGGGTCGCGCTTTCGGAAACGCCTTCGAGGCGTCGGGAAAGTTGCAGCTGGCTCATGAACGCTAACTTATCAGAAAACCTTCTTTTGGGGGATTTTCTGTTTCAGGCGGGCCGCCACCTGCGCGGGCACATAGGCCGAAACGTCCCCTCCGTAATGGAAGAGCTCCTTGACCATCGACGAGCTGACGAAGAAAAGATTCTGCCCCGTCATCATGAAAAGCGTCTCGACCTCGGAATGGATCTGCTTGTTCATGCTCGCCATCATGAACTCGTACTCGAAATCGCTCGCCGCGCGCAGCCCGCGGATCACGGCCGAGATGTTGTGGGCCCTGGCGTAATCCATGATCAGCCCCGGCCAGCGATCCACTTTCACGCCCTTGCGCCCGGCGGTCACCTCGCGGATGAGCTCGACGCGCTCCTCAGGCGTGAGCAGCGGGTTCTTGGCACCCGTCCCCGCGACGACGATCACGACCTCCGAAAACAGGTGCAGCGCCCGGTCCAGGATATCGAGATGGCCGTTGGTGATCGGATCGAAAGAACCGGGATAGATGGCTCGGCGGGCCGACATTTGCTCTCCTAGTCTTGGCGCTGATAGGTGGTCAGCACGCTGTCACCATAGTTTTTCTCACGGACTTTGACAAGGTAAGGCACCTTTTCGGGAAGCTCCGAGATCAGGGACTTCTGCGCGCCCCATTCCAGGCAGAAGTAGCCTTCAGGCGCCAGAAGCTCGTTCCAGGGAAACTCCAGGAGCAGCTTCTCTTCCCAGCCCCCGGCATAAGGGGGATCCGCCAGCACGATGTCGAACGGGGCCGCGGCCAGGAGCTCCGCCTGCGCCTGCATGACGGACTCTTCGAGCACCCGCACGCGCTCATTTACCCCGAGCTCCTCGGCATTCTTGAGAATCAGCTTCACCACGGGCTTGGCGCTCTCGACAAAACAGACGAATGAAGCGCCCCTCGAAAGCGCTTCGAAACCGAGCGCTCCCGAGCCCGCGAAAAGATCCAGCACCCGCGCCTCGGGAATGGCCACCTGCAGGGAGTTGAAAAGCGCCTGTCGCAACCGGGCCTGAGTGGGACGCGTCCGGAGATCCTTCGGCGTCCGCAGCAGGCGGCCACGAAATTCGCCCGACGTGATCCGGATGATTTAGGCGACCCTCCGCAGGGCGCGCGCCCTGCCCACGGGCACCTTGAACTCGGTGCCATCCGCGAGCTGAACGCGCAGCGAACCGTCCTGGAAGCCCACGGTGACCTCCTGCCCTTCGAACTCGTATTTCAGGCGCAAGGTCATGTTGCCCGTCAGCGTCATCGTGAGCGTCCCCTCCTCGGTGGATTCGTCTTTTTCCGGGGACGCGCACGCGGAAGGATGGATCGTCATGGGCTTACTCCTTAAAGGTTGAACCTCTTCAACCGGCTCTTCGATCGGCTCCTCGACCGGCTCTTCAAGCGATTCCTCAGGCGCCTCTTCGGCCGCCGAGGCCTCAGGCGTCTCCTGATCGAGCAGTCCCCCGCCAGTCCCGGATTCATCCTTCAGGTCGCCCAGAGTTTCTTCCATTCCGGCATCTTGGCCGCCGGAAGCGCGAAATTCGCTCAGAAGATCCTCTTCCACCGCGGATGTTTCCGGGGATTCCTCCGACGGCGGCGCGGCCGCCTGCGCTTTCGGGCTCGTCATCTCCTGCTGAAGCTCCTCGATCTCGTTCATGATCTGATCGAGTTCAGCGGTAGCATCGGGTGTCGCGGACTTGGATTGAGGGGTGCCAGTCATGTCTTGGTCTCTCCGATACTTTTCATCGGCAGAAATTTCCTGAAAGTTTATGCCTTGTATCGCAAAGAAGGGGATCCGGCCTGATGCCGTCGCGTAGCGACGCATTCAACAGTAAAAAACCGCACGGTTTCGGCTAATTGGGATTGACGTCAAGCGTCGGACGTTTTCGCTCGCCTTCATTGCGAATCTGTTGTTTAGTTTTCGACCTCTCTTCCAAAAAGAGCGGTGTCGGCGGGTGTCGGCGGGTGTCGGTGGGTGTCGGTGGGGTTATGGGGAATGCCCGGCGCGAGCCAGGTGTTTGTGAACAGCAGTTCGACGGTAGCTCGATAGGTAGTTCAATGGATAGGCCAACAGAGAATCCCAAAAAGATTCCAGATCTCAGTGCCTTTCTCGAGCCGTCTCATCCGGCTCCCCTTCTACTCGACCATGCCGGCCTCAGCATCGATCCTGAGTTGATCCAGCAGGCGCGACGCCACGCCGGCGATATGCTGGGCATGAGCGCGAAGCCGCCCGCATCCTCGCTGCTTCCTCCCGTTCCGCCTCCGGCTCCCGCGGGCTTCAATGGCAATCGCCTCCCCGCCTTCCTGACACTCAAAGGACATATCCTACAGGACCTCGAGGGAAATCTGACGCGACTGCTCTCGCTCAATATGAGCCGCCGCGAGGCCGTGGCGCAGTACCTGGATCGCCTGGCAGGTCATGCATCCGGGCCGACCGCGCTTTCGGGCAGTCTCGATGCGGCTGGCGGACTCCGCCGCTGGATCGAAGGCCCCCGCAATCCGGCACAGAGCGCGGCACTGCAGAGTTATTTCGAAGAGGTCGCCCTTTTCACGCTGGGACAGGCTCTCCTGCTGAAGGCCTGGTCCGATCGCGGAATCCGGCGCTGGAGCGAGGCAGACCTCAAGGATCTCAACTGGGTCATCAACTCCGCGATCAAGCCATTCGTACCGCTGGATCGCGAGAGCTGGCAGGTCGCGCGCCAGAATATCTACTCCTGGTACAAGCCGAGCCCCTTCATCCAGAGCGAGATCTGGTCGGTGATCGGGGCCTGGGAAATCGCCTCCGAGGGTCCGGCCTTCCTGCTCACCCTGCTGAGCACCTCGCGCCAGAGCCGGCCCATGAGCGCCGATCCGCAGGGCTACGATTCGCGCTTCTATCAGGCGCTTTGGAACCAGCTCCCTTCGTTTGGTTTCAATCCGGCCGCCAGTCCGGGTCCGATCAAGCGAAGCTGGATCGGCTTTTCGCCCACGCTGCGCGACGGCGGGGTGGTGCGCGCCTCGGCCCCGCATGCGGTCACCTGGATCGGCCTGGAAGCCTCGCCGTTCCACCTGCTGACGGCGGAGCTGCTGCAGCTGTGGTTCGGTCTTTCGAGTCCGCCGCTCTGGGCGATCGGCACGGGCCTGGAGGTGCATACCCGTGATCAGCTGAGCCTCAATCTCGGCTCGCCCAAGCCCTCGCTGCTTTCACGCATCGCCGAGCAGGAGGCCTGCGACCTCGCGTTCGTCTTCGAGGAGCGCGCCGTGCGCGCGCAGGGACGCAATCCCGAGGCCCAGGGATTGCGCGAGCAACTCGAGCTGCTTCCCTATTTCAAGAAGCTGCGCTCGCCGGGCACGAGCCTGGGCGACCTTCAGGCCTGCGTGGCGCTGACCAAGCTTCGTCCGAATGGGCTGCTGTGGTGGGCACGCGAGGAACCCCTGAGCACGAGCGACGGCTCCGAGATGCTGAACTTCCTGCTCGACCGGGCCAAGGTGCTCTGCGAATGGGATCTTTCGGACCTCTCGCACGGGCTGCCGGGAGCACGCCTCCCGCTCTTCCCGAAATACCTCTATCTCTTCGGGCGGGAACCCAAGGTCGAGGAGCGCCTGACGCATCGGCCGCTCCGGATCACCCTGCACGGACAGATCCGAAGCCATGTCGAGGTGCCGATCATTTTCCAGGACATGCTGGCGGCGGCCTCCCGGCCTGCGCCCGTGGAACCCCGCGGTTCCTGGACCCTTCATGTGCAGAAGAGCCCGACACCGCAGCGCGAATGGGCCGAACGCTGGCCGGATCCGGCCTGCATGGCCACAATCCGCAATCTCGAGCGCCTGCGCGATGTATCCATTCCGCTCGCCTCAGCGACCACCATCCGCCACACCCCCGAAGGCGAGAAGACCCCCGATGCCCGCCCAAGCTCCTGGCACGTGCACCCAGGCCTCAAAGGCTTTTGGATCGCCTGCGAAAGCGACGGCGCCGAAGGCCGAAGGCTCGCGGCCCGTCCCCTCCCGATCCCCGGACACGAAGCGCAGGGGTCCGGCTACCTGATCCTTCTGCCGGACGAGACCTGGGTCGCGCCGCTGAGCCGCTATCTCGAATCCAAGGCGGTCCACAACTGGCTGGATCATCACGCCGAGCGCCGCGGAGGCAGGTGGCTCCTTAATGAGCAGGTGATCAAATGCATCCCGGTGCCGAAGGCGCTGCTGCACGGGCTGGGCTTCGAAGGCCATCGCATCAGCGCAGAGAACGAGACGACCGCCCGCCAGGTCGTCGAGAAGCCGGAGACCGCGGGCGCGATCCTGCCACGACTCTGCTGGGACGAGACCGGCGATCCGGTTCGCGCGGCGATCTTCATCCGCGCCTCGGGAGAGCTCGCGAAGCTCCAATCGGGCCACGCCTCTTTCCTCTCGGTGATCACCGAGTCGGGCAAGATCCGCTGGGGCCAGCTCCTCAAGATGCTTCCCGCGTCCGAGTGCGTTTCCGTTCCGCTGCATTCGCGCGTGGGAATCGTAGGCAACCTGCCGCTGCACATGGCGATCGGCCGGATCGAGCGCGTGAAAGCGCCCGCTCCCGGCATCCTGCTGGCTACCGAAGCGGGCTTCCATCTTTCGCTTACCTCCGACAGCCCGATCCTTCTCGATATGCTGATGGAGCAGCTCGAGGGACTTACCAGCCCGACCTGGGCCGAGCTGGTCTCCTACCTACGCCTGCCCCGCCGCCTGGAGCTCGCCGAATCCACCGCTTCGGACATCCTGCGCCTCCATGGTGATCAGTGCCGCCGGCTGCGCGAGCTCAATGAGTTGCTTTCCGCCTGCTCACTTCTTTGACAGGTTCCGACAGGGCTCAGTCACGCGAAACCTTTGAAATCCTTGACCCCTGTGTCCGGGCGGACCTGGCATCGCCGGTGCAATAGCTAGGCACCGAGAAATCCGACATGGTCCCGGTGAACACCGCGGACTGTGGGTTTTCTTGAGACGCCGCCGCGAAGGAGCCGATCAACTCCCCCCTCTTTCGAAAGGCTTCTGGCGGCGACTCAGGAAAGCGCTGTCCCTCCCCCTCCCAATTCCCTCCGGGGCCACGAGATCGGATCCGTGGCCCCGCCCCCTCCTTGCGCCGCTCGGAGACCCGATATTTACACCGTCGCCGCGATTCGGTTAGACTCTCCTCATGCGCGAGTACACCTGGAACTCCAGGGCGGCCGATCACCATCATCATCGCCGCTTCAAGAAGCTCATCGGCCTGCACGAGCTGACCATGGCCTGGGTCAGGGAGCTCAGGATCGAGCGCGCGCCCCACCTGCTCGCGCGCGGACTGAGCCCGGACGTCGCCGACCAGCTCTGGGTACTCGACGCGCTGGACGCGGATTCGCGTCTCGATCCGCTGCTCGACGACACCGCGCCCGAAGACGTGCTCGGACGGCTCGAACGGACCGTCTGGTCGGTCCAGGCGTACACGCTTTCCCGGCTGATCGAGAAAACATCGCTCGCGGAGCAGCCCGCGCTGGAAGGGGCCCTCGAGCAGGCCAGCTGGAAGCTCGGAAGGCGCGTCGCCGAGATTCGCTGGAAGGAGCTGCCAGAGGAAGCGCGCGCCGACCTGCGCGCTCTCGTGCCCGCCGCCTCAGGCGCTCCCTTTCTCGACGTACCCGAGGGCGAGGGCCTCTTGGTCAAGCGCGCGCTGCGCGGGGAAGCGGCTTTCGAATTCCTGGCCTGTCCCCACCGAAGATCGCAGTTCCCCGATGTGGCCTCGATCGCCTCCGAGCTCTGCGCGCTGCACGCGCAATGGCTGCGAGGCTTCGCCTACGGCCTCAATCACCGCATCAGCGCCGAGAACGCGCCGAGCGGCGCGCGCTGCGGTCAGCGCTGGCGCCTGCACCCGGCGTGAAGATAGTCCCCTGATGGAAATTCCCTGATGGAAACTCAATGAAGACCTCAGACCGCGCGCGACTCCTGAAGCTGCAACGCAGGATCTTCCGCTCGCTGGAAGCGCAGGCCAAGCGCCTCCTGGGCCCGCAGCCCGCGAGCATCCGCCGCTATGAACGGGAGTTCCGCCGGGATTTCCCGGCTGCCCGCCATGCGGTCGTGGACAAGCGCGAATTGATCCGCGCCGTGCGCGCGGCGGATGTGACCTTCGTCGCCGACTTCCACACCTTCGAACAGGCTCAGCGCACGGCGCTGCGGATCGTGCGCGAGGCAGCCCGGCCCGGCGAGAACTGGATGATCGGCCTGGAGCTGGTCTCCAGCCGAAACCAGCGCGAGCTCGATGCGTTCCAGGCGAGCAAGCTTTCGCTGGAGGAGTTCCTTCGCGCGATCCGCTATCGGGAGGAGTGGGGCTTTCCCTGGAGGAACTACGCTCCGCTTTTCCAGTTCGCGCGCGAAAACGGAATCCGCATGATCGCGCTGAACCGCCCTCCGGAGCTCCGTGAGCTGCTCGACCTTCGGCAGCGCTCGCGGGCGGCGATCCGGCGCGGCGGCGCGGAGCGCGATCTCGAACGGCGCGATCGCTGGGCCGCCGGCGTGATCACCGATCTTTTCGCTGCCCCGTCCCCCCCAAAGCTCGTCGTGCTTTACGGCGAGCTGCATGTCGCGACCGCGCATCTGCCGGCGGCGCTGAAGGAGGTTTCGCGCCGTTTTCTGGGCGACCCGCTCTCCTCGATCGTCGTCCATCAGAACCAGGACCGCCTTTACTGGCAGCTCGCCCGAAAAGGGCAGGAGGACCGGACCGAAATCCTGCAGCTGCGCCGGAACGTCTACTGCGTCCTGTCGGGAACTCCCTGGGCCAGGCTCCAGAGCCTGGTGAGCTGGGCCGAGGGCCTGCCGTCGCCCATGCCTGCCGACGAACGCGACGAATCCGCCGGTCCCGAAGACCATCTCTCGATGATGCGCGCCTTCGGCGAAACGCTATCGGAGGTCCTCGGCCTGGAGCCCGTCTCGTGGTCCAATCTCCACGCGCTCACGATCGAAGAGGCGAGCGCGGCCTACGGGCTCGCGCGCGAGAAGCTGAACACGGCCGAGCTTCGCCTGATCCGGTCGCACGTCACGGGCAACCGCGCTTTTTATCTCCCCTCGCGGGAGCTGGCCTACCTGGCGAGCGGCAGCTCCAATCATGTCGCCGAGCTCGCGGCGATCCATCTGCTGCGCCGGCACACGGGCGACGCGAGCTTCCTGATCCGATCTTCCGAGGATTTCCACCGCCAGGCCCTGGATGCCGCCTTCGGGTTCCTGGGGAGCCTGCTGATCAATCCCCGTCGCAAGTGCGACCTTCCCCAAGATCTCGCGCGCGCGCTCCTGCTCGCGCCGCGCGCCGCCCGAGGTCCGGCCGCGTTCGACCTCCAGGCACGCAGCCTCGCCCTGCTCGCGCTCAGGCCCGGCCCGGCGACACGGCCGCTGCCGTTCCCCTCGCCCCTGTGCGCGGAGCTGGCCGCGCGGTACGCGGGCCATATCCTGGCCAAACGGCTGCACCTGTGTTTCCTGGCCGGGAAGGCCGGCGCCGGCGAGCTGCGCGAGATCTTCCTGCCGCGAGAGCCGATTCCCTATTCCCAGCGGTACTGCCTGCTTCTCAAGCGGGTCGCGCCCGCGAGGGCGCCCAAGACCAAGGGGCGGACGCTTTAGGCCTCGGGTTCCCGCTCCGCCCTCTTGTCGAGCTTCCGGTAAATCGTCCGCGAATTGATCCCCAGGATCTTGGCGGTCATGTTCTTGTCGCCGTCGGTGGCCTCGAGCGTCTTCCGGATGAGAAGGTCCTCGACTTCCTTGAGCGACATCCCGAGCGGGACGGAAATCGCCGCGCCGGCGCTGACCGCTCCCGAGGCGCTTCGCAGATGCTCCGGAAGGTCGGCCGCCTCCAGGTGTTCCCCCCGAGCGAACACCACCGCGCGCTCGATCACGTTGGCGAGCTCGCGCACGTTTCCGGGCCAGGGATGCGCCAGGAGCAGCTCGAGCGCCTCTTCGCCGATACCGGTGACGCTCTTGGCGTGCCGGGCGGAGTTGACCTTCAGGAAGCGGTAAGCCAGGTCCGGCAGGTCTTCCATGCGCTCGCGCAGCGGCGGCACGCGCAGGCAGATCACCTCGAGCCGGTAAAGCAGATCCTGGCGGAACGTCCCCGCGCGCGCGCACTCGCGCAGATCGCGGTTGGTCGCGGCCACGAGACGCACGTCCACTTTCTTCGAGACGTTCGAGCCCAGGCGCCGCACCTCCCCTTCCTGGAGCGCTCGCAGGAGCTTGGGCTGGGTATTCAAGGGCATCTCGCCGATCTCGTCGAGCAGAAGCGTCCCCTGATGCGCGGCCTCGAAAAGCCCGTCGCGCGCGCCGGTCGCGCCCGTGAAAGCGCCTTTCTCGAAGCCGAAAAGCTCGCTTTCGATCAACGAATCGGGAACGGCGGCGCAGTTGAGCGCCACGAAGCGTTCCGCGCCACGCTGGCTTTGCCGGTGGATGCAGCGGGCGACCAGTTCCTTGCCCGTCCCGCTTTCACCGGTGATCAGGACCGAGGCCGCCGTCGGCGCGACCCGCGCGATCATCGCCCGCAGCTCGCGCATCGCCTGCGAGCGGCCGAGCAGCGTTTCGTCGGCGCCCTCGCTGACGCCTCCCACGTCACCGCGGGCGCGCGGGCGCGAGCGCTTGAGCGCCGCCTCCACGGCCGAAAGCAGCGCCTGCCGCTTGAACGGCTTGGTGAGGAAATCCACCGCGCCGAATTTCATGGCCCAGACCGCGTCCTCCACGCGCCCGAAGGCCGTCATCAGGATCACGGGAATGCCGTCACCGCAGACCGACAGCGCTCGGAGGAACTCCAGCCCTCCCATCCGGGGCATGCGGACATCCGTGAGGATCAGGTCCAGCTCGCAGGCCGCCCCCGGGCGCGCAAGCTCCAGCGCCTCCTGCCCGTCGCTCGCGACCCGGACGGAAAAGCCCGCGAGCTCCAGGATCTTGCGCGTGGACTGCTGCGCCTGCGGATCATCGTCGACGACCAGGATGGTCTTCATGCGTTCAGCTCCCCTGAAACGACGCTCGCCGGCAGCTCCGCCTCGGCGCTCAACGCCGGAATCGTCAGCTCGAACACCGCGCCGCGGCCCGGCTCGCGCTCGCGCTCGCAGCAGCGGATCGCCCCTCCGTGATCCTCGAGCACCTTCTTGACGAAAGAAAGCCCTAGTCCCGTTCCCTGCGCGCGCGTGGTGACGAACGGAGTGAAGAGCCGCGGCCGCAGCTCTTCGGGGATACCCGGGCCGTTATCCTCGATCCGAAGCCAGACGGAGCCGGATTCGGCGCTCCCCATCGCCCAGGCGATGCGTGGCTCTTCGGGCGCTTCTTTGAACGCCTCTTCGATTCCCGGGCGCCCCTCCAGGGCCTGCAGGGCATTGCGCAGGAGATTGCCCAGGACCTGCTCGAGCAGGTCGCGATCGCCCAGGACTCGGAAGGACGAGCCGGACTCGAGCTTCCAGTCCACCCGCACCCCCTGCTTCTCGCAAACGGAAGCATAGGTCGCCAGCACCGACTCGAGCGTCTCGGCCAGATCGACCGGCGCCTTGCGATCGGAAGAAAGCTTGGAGAGCTTGAGATAGTTCTCCGTGATCTTCTCGAGCCGATCGACGGACATGAGGATCGACTGCAACGACTGCTTCAGCGGCGGGCTGCCCAAGCGACCGGCAAGCTCGGTGGCGACTTCCGCCTCGAGCCCGATTGAATGCAGCGGATTCCGCACCTCGTGCGCGACCTGGGCGCTCAAGCGGCCGATCGCGGCGAGATTTTCCGCGCGACGGAGCCTTTCCTGCAGATCGAGCTCCTCGGTGAGATCCTCGAGCACCAGGATCGCCCCCCGTTCGCTCGTTCCCGCCCCTTCCGATACCGCCACCTCCACCCCTGCTTTTTCGGCCGGGCTCTCGGCGCGCAACCGAAAAAGCTGCCCACCGTAGGTACGTTCACCGACGACCGTCGCCTCGATCCGGCCTTGCCGGATGCCCGAAAGCAGCGGCGCCAGCTTCTCCCATTGGCTGAGCGGAGAGCCGATGATCTTATCGGGCTGGGCCTCGAGCCAGCGCGCGGCCACGGGATTGACCTGCGCGATGCGGCCCTCGAGATCCGTCACGATCAGAATGGATTGGATGCTGTCGAGGATGTTCTCGTTGAGGCTCCCCATCTCGCGGAGCAGGCGATTCTGCTCCAAAAGGTGGCGTTTCTGGGTCTCGACGGTCTTTTCGCGCTCCAGAAGGGCGGTTGCCATATTGTGGAACTCGCGCGCGAGCTGGCTCACCTCGTCCGAGCGGCCGAGCGAGGCCGTGGGGAGCAGGGCCTTGTCCTCCTTGCGCAGACCCCGCCGGGTGATCTCGCGCGCGACGCGCGTCAGCTCCCCGAGCGGCCTCAGCGCCCGCTCTCCGAACCAAAGCAGCAGGAGCGAAAGCGCGACCACCACGACCAGGATCATCTCCAGTCCCGTGCGCAGCTCGGAGACCCGGCTCTGCGCGAGCGAGAAGGTGGAATGGAAAAGCCGCTCGTACTCGAGCGCCCCCCACTGGATCTGGCGCCGCCACTCTTCCATGGCCGACGTCCAGCGCGCATGGCTCGTCTCGGCCGCGTTCCAGTCGCGCCGTTCCAGCGCCGAGTGCAGCTCCGCTTCCTGGCGTTTCAAGGCGCGCAACCCTTGAGCGACCTCGCCAGCCCACTCCTGCCAACGCGCGCGCGAATCGGGGGCGGCCCAATCCAGATCCGTCCCCACGAGCTCACCCACGCGAGTGACCTCGCTCTCCAGCACGTCGGAGATCCAGCGGGGCACGCGCCGGGGTCGCCAGTGGGAATCGCGCCAATGCGACGAGCCCAAGCCCCGCTCGAGCTCCCTACGATAGAGGTCCGAATCCGACTGGATCTGCGTGAAAATGCGGCCCAGAGGCACGGAAACGCGGTTGATCGCCTCGAGCAGCCGGTTCATCTCGGTGATCCGGTAAAGGCTGATCGTGGAGCCAAGCAGCGAAAGGACGATCAAACCGCCGACCAGCGCCAGGATGCGCTGACGCAGGCTGCTTCGGGTTTTAGGCGACTCGACACGGGTTTCAGCGGCCATCTGGTGAAAAGGATACCAAACGTGACGGGCAATTGGCGATAGCTAAAGAAAAGCCCGGGCATGCTGCAAGGCGCTGCCCGGGCTCTCTGAGGATCGAAAGCGAAAAGCTATTTCGCCTTCTTCTTCGCACCTTCGACAAGGAACTCGGAGAGGTTCTTGAGCTCTTCCATATTGCCCTTGAACATCTTCTTGTGCTGCTTGTCGTGGAGCTTCTCTTTTTTCTTGAGATAGGCCGTGATGAACGCGGCCGGGTCGGCCTTCTTCATCACCTCGTCCGAAAGCTTGGCCAGATCGGGGGCTTCCTTCTCGCCCTCTTCCTCGGCTTCGGCTTTCTTCTCGGGTTTGCCGATCCCGTGCGAGGTCAGACCGTGGCATTCGGTGCACTTGCGATCCTTGAAGGACTCGAGTGCCTTGGCCTGATCCGCCGCCTGGGCCGGGAGCCCCCCGAGGCCCAGGGCAAAGCCCAGGACCGCGAGGAGCGCCAATCCACTTCCGATTTTCCCGGCGATGCTCATTAGAACATCGTCCTGAGGGTCAGAGTGTACTTGTTGTTACGGCTCGTGTCGGCGATGCCGGCTCGAACGTCGTAATCAGCCGCAGCGAAGACCTGGAACACGTCCGCCGGGCGGAAGCCCAGGTTGACCGCGAAGCGGGCCTTCTCGCCACTGAAATCGGTGAAGGTCGCGCCGTTCTGATCTTCGTGATCCTGCCAGATACGATCGTACTGAACGCCCGGACGGAACCACTCGGTCATCTGGTACACCGCGATCGCGGTGAAGCCTTTGAACTTGCGCTCGCGGGCGGTGTTCACCAGGGTGTAGTTACTGTCCGTGCCGAAGTTATACGCCGCGACGATCTCCGAGTCCTTGTACCGGAGGTTCATCGCCGGCTCAAACCGGGTATAATGGTTCACGACGGTGCCGGCCGCGCCGGTATCCGTGCCTTTGTAAGCATGGAACGAAACGGAGCTGCCTTCGAAGTCCGACTCTTCCGAATGGACGTTCGCGCGGAGCGAGGCCCAGTAGTTGAGGTAGCGGTTCTCGTTGGTGTAGTTCGGATTACCCGCGCCGAAGGCCCAGATCAGCAGGCCGTTGGTGCCGTAGTAGTCGATGCCGTTCGTGGACTGCGAGGTTTCGGCCGACTCCGCAGCGCCCGAGCCTCCGAGCGAAGACTTGAACTTATCCGGGTTCGCCGTGATGTCCGGATAAATGCGCAGGCGGTTGGAGAAAGACGTCCAGTCCTTGGGCGAGATCCGGCCGACGCGGAAGTTGACCATGCCGCGCTCGCCGATCACGTTGTGGAAGCCCAGGGTGAACCAGCCGTGCTTGACGCCGACCGCGGTGGCGCTCGTCGGGCCGATCTCGAACTCGTCGAAGATCGAGACGTTCTTTAGGATCGTGCCGGCCGTGAAGAACTGGAGCCAGGGGGTCTGACCCAAGGTCCACTTGTCTTTTTTGTCCGAGGCGCCGACGGTGGCGCCTTTAGTCTCATACTGCACGGGAACCATGTTCACGCGCACGCCGAAATAGTTCTCGACCAGACCGATGACGGTATTGCCGTAGGACTTCTTGCCGGCCGTGGAGCCATCCGGCTCCTCGGTGGTCATGTCCTGGTAGCCGTTCATCTTGAACTTTTCGCCGTAGTAGTTGAGGCGGGGGAACATCGTATGGCAGGTCGTGCACGACGTCTTGTATTTCCGGGTCCACTGGGACACCGCGAAGGCTGAATTGGAATTCAGGACCGTCATTCCGAACAGAATAGCAACAGTCCCGAAAATCAAACGGGATGCTTTCATAGCTCTTAGTCTCCTCATGAGCGAGGACAAGACGCCGAAAAAAAGCACGCTCGTCCATCGCCTGGTTGTGCAATGCCGTTAGCGAACTGCCTAACGAGATTCAGTTGACCCCCTGAGCGCCAAAAAATCAACCCCCTAATTTCGAAAAGCAGAAGAAATCTCCAAGGAGTTCCCGCCGCGGAAGCGCAGGAGACAAGATGCCTCAAATGCAAATTGCAATGAGCGGCGCTGTCCCGCTCACTCCGTCTTCGGAAGTTCGATGCGCGGATAGATCGGACTCGGCTCCAGCGGGCGATAAGTTTTTTCGCCCCATTTTAGCGCGGAAAGCGCGCCTTTTTCGGCGGGGACTTCGATCCCGAGCTGGCGGAAGACCTCCGGCATGCGGAACGGCAGGAGCGGCAAAAGCGCGGTCGCGGTCCAGCGGATGCCTTCGAGCAGCGTGTAAAGAACCCACTGCAGCTCCGCGCGGGACTCGGGAGTCGCCGCCTTCGCGAGTGCCCAAGGCTTCGTGCGATCGATGTAGAGATTCAGCACGCGCGAGCGCGCCGTGCAGGCCGCGGCGTAAGCGCCCGGATCGATCCGGCGAATCGCGTCGGCGAGTTCCGCAGGGAGCTTCTCGAAGGACGCGCGCACCTCGGCCGCGCCACTCGCGGCAGCTGAAGCGCTCCCCGCCGCCGAGGGCGCCGGCATCGCGAGCGCCTCGTCCGGGAAATACTTGCGCGCCATATTGATCGAGCGATTGACGAGATTGCCCCAGTCGTTGGCGAGATCCGCGTTCGCCTTGGAGAGCAGCGCCTCCCAGGTGAAGTTGCCGTCCTCGGAGAAGCGGTTCTCGGCGAGCATGTAGTAGCGGAACGGGTCGGGCCCGGTCACGGCGACCACTTCGTCAGGCGTCACCATCACGCCCGTGCTCTTGGACATCTTGTCGCCCTTGAGCGTGATGAAACCGTGGGCGAAGACCTGCTTCGGGAGCGGGAGATCGAGCGACATCAGCATCGCCGGCCAATATACGCAATGGAAACGCGAGATGTCCTTGCCGATGATGTGCACGGCCCCCGCCCAGCGGGCCTCGAACTCGCGCGCACGCGCGCCGTCGGGTTCCTTGAGCTTGTACTCGAAGCCCGCGGCGGTGAGATAGTTGATGAGCGCGTCGAACCAGACGTAAACGACGTGCTGCGGCTCGAATGGGAGCGGAATCCCCCAGGTGAACGTCGAGCGCGAGACCGAGAAGTCCTTGAGGCCGGCTTTGATGAAGTTCACGAGTTCCGCGCGGCGATAGTCCGGCTGGATGAACTCCGGGTGCTCCTCGAAAAGCTTGAGAAGCGGCTCCTGATATTTCGAAAGCCGGAAGAAGTAGTTCTCCTCGGTGATCCATTTCGGCGGTTTGCCGTGCTGGGGGCAGTTGCCTTCGATGAGGTCCTTCTCCGTGTAAAAGGCCTCGCAGCTCTCGCAGTAATGGCCTTCGTATCTCGCCTTGTAGATGTCGCCCTTTTCGAAGGCCCTTTTGACCAGCTGCTGCACGACCCACTCGTGATCCGGGTCGGAGGTCCGGATGAAACGGTCGTAGCTCATGCCCATCTGGCGGAGCACCCGCTGGATATCCTCGGCCATCTGATCGCAGTAGACTTTCGGGGTGAGACCTTGACGCTCGGCGGCGCGCTGCACATTCAGCGAATGCTCGTCCATTCCGGTGGCGAAAAACGCGTCTTTCCCCTGAAGTTTCAAGCTTCTGACGAGCCAATCCGCACCCAGGCATTCCCAGGCCCAGCCGACATGGATCCGGCTGTTTGGATAAACGATCGCGGTGGTGACGTAATGGGTTTGGCTCATAAACAAGCAATTACACTCAAGGTTCCCCTCCCCGCAAGCCGATAAGAAGATGAGCGGTACCCCCGTACCGCCGCCTTATGAAGAAGCTGGGAACCGTCCTTTTCATCACCGATGACCGCCTCTCGCGAGAAAAAGCCGCGCTGCTCGCGCGACACGTGCACGCGCTTCGCCAGACGGCGGAGCTTCAGATGATCGGCGGCGGCATCACCGAAGAGGAGCTTTTGAAACTCCTGGAAACCAAGACGCCCCACCTCGTGTTGGCGCCCTGGTACCGCTACCTCGCCTGGAGCCGCGTCGAGGCGTTTTACGGTCTGACGCGCACGAGCGGACCCACGTTCGCGGGCTACTTCTGCGAACCGCTTCAGGCCTACGAGGTCGGCGAGCAGGCCGACCATCTGCGCGCGATCCTCGTCGACCTGGGCTCGGCGAGCCCGGCGCAGACGGCGACGCTTCTCAAAGCCCTGATCGTGGATCGCCGCCGCAGCGGCGTGCTCCCGCTGCATCCCCCGGGCACCCCGGTCTACTGCGAAAGCTGGTATCTCGGCCAGGGCCTGGGCGCGCGCATGGACACGGTGCTCGCGCTGCCCGAGCTCCGCAACCATGAATGGACCCAGCGTTCGAACGCGCTCCGGATCTGCCTGGGCGCGCTCTGGTCGCTGATCTACGAGGAAGGGCCCGGGAAAACCGAATTCCATCAGCTGATCACCCAGAGCTCGCCCAAGGCGTACCTTCAGGTGGCCGCCAGCGCGGGCTTCCTCACCCTGCGGCTTTGCTACACCATGCCGGGCTGGAGCCCCAAGACCGCGCTCGCCTCCTTCTGGCCGGAGCGCGGCCTGCCCGTAAAACCCGCGCAGCTGCTGGGCGCCTATTCCGATTTCCTGCGGGTCCATTGGATCGCCGAGACGAACGACCTGGAGATCGTCGTGGGCTTCCTGAGCAGCGCCGCGCCGGAACGGCAGCCGGGCCAGGCGCGTTCGATCTGGATCGAACCTCTCGCGGCGGGGCTGGTGAGCGAAGTCCCCTATGAGACGCCCAACCCCAATCTGCCTCATCTGCGGCAGCTGCCGGGAGCGGCGCCCCCGCTGGACACGCGGCCACGCGCGGAAAGCGCCGAGAACAAGGCGCGCGAGCGTTTTATCCTCGACGCGGCGGTGAAGATCCGGGAGCTGCGCAAGCTTCTCGACGATCGCGAGACCCTGATCCGCGAGCTGCGCTCGGGAGGAATCGGAACGGCGCCGGCGCTTCCGCCCCCGGATGCCGAAGGCCTGCTCGAAGCGTTTCAGGAGAAGTTCTTCGAGGCGCGCTTCCAGATCCGCCAGTTCGAGACGCAGATCGCCGAAATGGAGAACCGCGGGGCGACCCCCGGCGAAATCGAGGCGCTGCGGAAGAAAATGCTGCTCCTCGCTCAGCGTCAGCAGGGCTGGATCCTGAAGCTCGCGGCCGCCCTGGAATCATATCGCAGCAAGACGGGATAGCGGAAAGGAGAAGCCGGTTGCCCAAGTCCAGGAATATCGAGGATTTCGTTTCCGGCAATCTCGCGGACCTCAAGGCTGGCGAGCCCCTGCCGTGCGACATCCATCTCTACTTCCCGCAAAGCATGCACCTGATGCTCTGGCGCACCGCCGGGGATCTCGTGACGGACGCCTTCCTGGAGAAAAACCGCGCCAAGGGAATCGAGAAGTTCTGGGTCTACCGCGGCGACTCCGAGCGCTACGAGGCTTACGTGAATCCGCCGCAGGCGCGCGAGAGCGTCACCGCGCCGGCTCACACGATCGAGGTACTCGGCCAGCACATCGGCGAAACGCTCGGGACGGCGGAACTCCCCGAGGAGGCCAAGGCCGAGCGGATCGGCAACCTCGCCCAGGAGATGCTCCGCCAGAGCGCCCAGCCCGACAGCCATCGCACCCAGAACCTCACCAACCTCGCGTTGCGCGAAGCCGTTTCCGAGCTGCTCGAGGACCTGCTCGACCGCACGGGCCAGACCGCGCGCCACCAGATCGCCGAGATCTGGAAGCTGGCCTCCGCCGACCCCGATTTCGAGCATGCGGCCAACGTTTCGACCTTCGCGGTTCTTTTCGCCATGGCTTTCGGGCGCATCGACGCCGAGCTGCTCGCCGACCTCGCGCTCGCGGGCCTGCTGCATGACATCGGAATGACCCAGCTGGACGCCCATCTCGCTGGCAAGGCCTGGAACACCTTCAAGCCCGAGGAGCAGCGCGCTTACGCCGCGCATGTGTCGGCGAGCCTCGAGCTCATCCAGCAGTTCGCCCCCGAGATTCCCGCCCGGGTCAAGACCCTCATCTCGCAGCATCATGAGAAGTTCGATGGGTCGGGCTATCCGCGCAAGCTCAACGGCTTCCAGATCGACGACGTGGCCCAGCTGCTCGCGATGGCTGACATCCTGGATTCCTTCGCCTCGGGCCAATGGGACGGCTCGCGCCGCACCCTCAAGGAGACCTTCGCCATGCTCGAAGGCCTGGAACAGGCGCGGACCTTCCCGGAGTATTTCAATCCGGACGTTTTTTCCGCCGTCATCTCCTGGATCCGCAGCGCGGCCGCCGCGGATGCCCGCAAGTCCGCGCTCAACCTCGTCGAAACCCAAGCCGCGCAGCTTCTCAAGGAATCGGTCAAGGAAGCGGCCTGACGCCCGCGGCGTTCCCTCTCCCGTGCCCGAAGCCCTTGCCCCGGCAAACGGGGCGGCGTATCTTGGGACGATGAAGAACGCTTTCCACCTTCTTGTTCTCGCCCTGAGCTTCAGTCTGCTTCCGCAGCCGGCCCTGGCCGCCGGCGGTCCGGACCTGCTCGCGCCTTATCTGACGATCCAGGAGACGCTGGCGAAGGATTCCGTCGAGGGCGTCGCGGAGGCCGCGCGCGCTCTCGAAAAGGCCTCCTCCAGCGCGCCCGGTGCAAAGGAGATCGCCACGGCTGCGCGCACGCTCGCTCACGCGAAAACCCTCGCGGACGCGCGAAACGGCTTCAAGCAGCTTTCCGCGCCGATGACCGCCTGGGCCGCCACGGCGAAGCCCGCCGAGGTGCAGACCGTCTATTGCTCGATGGCCAAGGCGAAGTGGCTGCAGAAGAAAGGCGCCATCCGTAATCCCTATTACGGCACCGGCATGCTCGAGTGCGGCGAGCTCCAGAAAAACTGAAGTTCCCGAAGCTCTCCGGCCTGAAAGCGCTCTGGACGCGCCGGCTCCGCCGAACGGTGGGCCTGTGGTATCACCCGCATTATGATCCGCCCGGACTCGCGGCCGCGTTTCAGCTCACCGGACTTCTGCCCGATCGCAATCCCCTGCTGCTGGGCAAGCTCGTGGAGCGCGGAATCATCCCGCGCCCGTTCGTCCACGCAAGCCCTCTCGCGCTCTTCGAGGAGCTGCGCCTGGTGCATCCCGAGGATTACCTCGAGCAGGTGACCCAGCCTGCCACGTTGCAGAGGATCTTCGGCTACCCGGTGACGGAGGACGAGGCCGACCAGCTCCTGCGCGCCCATCGCCGCGCCGTCGGAGGCACCGTGGCCGCGGCGCGCGCGGTCGTAGCCGGAGAGGTCGAGATCGGGATCAACGTCGGCGGAGGCTTCCATCACGCGGAGGCCGCGCGCGGCTCGGGCTACTGCGTCTTCAACGACGTAGCCATCGCCATCGCCTCGCTCCGCAAAGACGGCTACGCGCGTCCCATCGCGATCGTCGATCTGGATTTCCACCAGGGCAACGGCAATCTCCGCATCTTCGCGCGCGATCGCTCGGTGCTGACCTATTCGCTCCACGGGGCGGTGTGGGATCCCGAAGCGGGAGAGTCGAACCTGGAGCTCCTGCTCCCGCCGGGCGCCACGGACGAGGTCTATCTCGAAACGCTCAAGAAAACCCTCCCCGCCGCCCTCGCGCGGCATCGACCGGAACTGATCTTCTATATCGCCGGCAATGACGTGCTCGCGGGAGACCGGCTCGGAACGTTCGCGCTCACGCCCCAAGGCGTGCTTTCGCGCGACCGCTTGGTGCACGAGTGCGCGCGTGCACTCGACGCGAGCTTGATAGTCGCGCTCGGGGGCGGCTACTCGCCGCTTTCGTGGCAATGCACGGCCAACTTCGTCTCCTATCTCAGGAAAGGGCGCGCCCGCGCCCGCACCGATTGGCAGCCGGATCTGCGCAGCCGCTTCTCGGAGATCGCCCGATCGCTCGAGGAGTCCGGCGGAACAGGAGGAGACTCCGGCCTCGGCGAGGAGGCCGAGCTCCTGGGCGACCTGGGCCGCCTCACCCGCTCGCGACAGTTCCTCGATCTCTATTCGGAGCAGGGGCTCGAGTTCGCCTTCGAAAAGTACGGGATCCTCCCGAAGATCCGCGAGCTCGGTTACTCCGACATCCGGCTGCGGACCGAGCTGGCCGACCCGGACCGGCAGGTCCTCCGCCTGAGCTCGGGGACGGAGCTCCTGCTCGAGCTCGTCGTGGGGCGCACGGACGCGCCCGCGCCGCCCTGGAGCGGGATCCCGCGCGATTTCCGGCTGCTCAACGTGAACTGGCTGCTGCTGCAGCATCCGAGGGCGGAATTCAGCTCGCATCATCCGAGGCTTCCCGGCCAGGCGCGGCCGGGCCTCGGGATCGCCGAGGACGTGATGGAGCTGCTCGTGCAGGCGTGCCGGCGCAAGGAGCTCGACGGCATCCTCAGCATGCCCTCGCATTATCACGGTGCCGCCATCGCCTCCCGCTGGGCTCATTTTCTCGATCCCCTGCGGGAGGGCCGGCTCCTGGCGATGCGGCAGGTCTTCTTCCGCTTCCATCTCTGGTCCGCCTCCGAGATCGTCCAGCAGGACGGGCTCCGCTTCGCGGACGACACCCAGCTGCGCTGGGAGCCGGCGCCGCAGGTCGTCCCCGTGAGCGCGACGATGCGCGAGTACTTTGAAAGCCCCGCGTATCGCGCGCGCGCGCTTGAAGAGTGCCAGCGCCTGCTCAAGGCGGGCCTGCACGTCACGGCGGCCGCGCTCGCCTCCAAACGGGCCTGATCAGGCGCTTTGCGACTGCGGCGAGGCGCCCAGCGGGCCGTCGGGCTCGCCGAGCGCGAGCAGCAATCCCAAGCAAACGCGCGCGACCTGCGCGACATAGGCCGTGGGCATCCGCTCGAGTGACGCCCCGGCACCGACGGCGATCGCGCCGAGGACCGTGCCCGCAGCCGTCCGGATTGGCGCCACGTACGCCGCGCCTTGCGGCCCCGCCTCGAGATCGGTGCCGACTCCGCAGAAAATCCCCAGAAAAGCCCCCTCGGGCCCGTCGCTTCCGCCGGCGCAGTACCAGCTGGCCCCGGCTCGCGCCCAAAGCTCGACATGCAGCCCGCCGAAGGACGCGCTCATATACTGGCAGAAGCGTCGCGCCACCTGCTTGCGCTCGAGCTCGCGCTTACGCACCAGCTCGGACATCAGGAGCGCCACCGCGAGCGGACCCAGCGAAGGACCCGGCGGAAGCATCGCGCGCACCGCCGCGGGCCCTGCGGCCTCCGGAGTCAGCGTCTCGGGCGCAAGCAGGCGCGGGATGCCGGCGGGCTCTTGCTCCGCCTCGATCTCCTCGGCCTGGATCAGCTCCGGCGCGCCCGCGCGGGCCGCGGCGCCCTTCGCCGGCCGGAGGTTCTGGTAGTTCAGCACCTCACCTGTTCCGCGGGGCGTTTCGGGATGAGCGGGCCTCATGTCCAACACCCGTTCCGCCGCGGCGGCCACTTCCTGTCCCGGGACAGGTTCCGGCTCGATCGGCGCCGGCGCCATGGGCATCGACTCCATGGCCGCCGGCTCGATGGCCGCCGGCTCGATGGGCGCCGACGCCCTGGGCTCCGCCCCTTCCGGCGCGCGTCCCACCGGGCCTGGGGTTTCTGAATCGTCGATCTCCGCCACGAACATCCCGGACGGAGCGCTCGGGGACCCGAACGCTGGGCGCGCTGGCGCCTCGGCCCTTAGCTTCGGCGCCCCTCGTTCCGTCTCCGCCTTCACGTGCCGCTGGAAGTATTCCATTAGGAATTCCTGGACCGCGCGCTGGAGGTCCTGGAATTTCAGCACGGCCTGCGGAGGACGCTCCTCGAAATGCCAGAAGCTGCCCGAGTCCTCGGCGATCCGGCGCGGCGCCCTCGCCCCGAAGTAGACCCAGTAGCGGGGGAGCTTGCGGGCATCGGCGGCTCCCGCCAGAAGCTCCGCGGAAACATAGATGAACCAGCGTCGCCCTTCGGATCCCGTGCCGGTCATTTCCCATTCGCCTCCGGCCGTCCCGATCTCCTCCTCGCTCAGGCGGTAGCCCCCCTCCCTGCGCTGCGGCGAGCCTTCCTCATGCCGGATCAGCTTGAGCCCGTACTCGTCAGCCGGAGCCGTCGCGGCGGCCGCTCCGGCCCCCGCGCGCGCGGAGGCTCCGGAGCTCGCTTCGGCCGCAGCCTTCTCGCCGAAATACTGGAGGAAGAAATCCTGAACGGGCCGCTGCAGATCCGAGAACGCGGTGTACTGCTGCGGCTTCCGTTCCTGGAAAACCATCTCCCGCCCGCTGTCCGAGACGCTCTGTCGGGGCGCCACGGAGCCGAAGTAAACCCAATAGACCGGGAGCTTGCGGATATTGGCGATCCCGCCGGCGAGCACTTCCGCCGGGACATAAACGTACCAGCGCCGCTGGCCGCTGCCGACGCTGACAGCTTCCCATTCGCCGCCTTCCTTGCCGAACCTCTCCAGCGGGAAGGAGAAGCTCTTGCTTTCGGCCGAGGGCACGGGAGGCGCCGACTCCGGTCCCTTGGATCTGACGACGAAGAGCCCTTCCTGCTCTTCCGGCGTCTGCGCCACGCCCGCGCCTCCGAAATATTGCGTCAGGAATTTCCGGATGGGCTCGGGCAGCGCCGCGAAGCTTTCGAAGGACTGGGGTTTGCGATCCTGGAAGAGCCAGGTCTTCTCCTCTCCCGCACCGCTCGCCTTCGGCGGCGCCGCACCGAGGAAGATCCAGTACACCGGAAGCTTGCGGATATCGGTTCCTTCGACGGTCAGCACCTCGACGGGAATGTATACGAACCAGCGGCGCATCTGGCTGCCGACGGTCGCGGCCTCCCACTCGCCGCCGTCCGCGCCGAACTGGCGCTGCGGGATGCGGACATCCATCGGCGCCGACGTCAGCGGCCGCGCGGGATCGGCCTTGGCCGCCAGCACACGATCGATCGCCTGCTCGATCAGGGGCCGCTTGCGCCGGGCCGCATCGGAGTCACGCGCCAGCGTGAGCGTGCCGAGGCTCCTGGCCTGGAGCTTCGCGCCGTAGGACTGCCCGTCGTAATAGAAGGCCAGCTCGGGGTTTTCCCCCACGAAGGACCACAGGTTATCGACGAACTTCGGCATCATGCCGTAGAAAACCCACGCACCCTGCTCCTGGATGAACGGGTCGTTGTCGGGATCCACGGGGATCCACTGCCAGTAGCGATCCGCGCCGGCCCCGCGGGATTTGGAGCCGCCCTCCTCCTCGATGGGGACCCACTTGCCCGTGTGGCCGGGCGGTCCCAGGAGCGAGACCATCCATTTGTTCGCGACACGCCGGGGCTTCTGGTTCTCGAGAAGCCAGCAGTCGCTATCCAGCTCCAGCGGCGCTTCGATCGTGACTCCCTGGGCGAAGAGCGGATTGGGCTGCGCGGGCGGGGCCGTCTCGGTCTCGCCGCCCGCCGCGGCGCGGGCGCGCTCCGCTTTCTCGAGCTTCTCGAGTCTTTCGAGCTCCCTCGCCGCGCGACGGCCGCCTTCGGAGTCCGCGGCGAGCCTGAGATTCCCGGTGGAATCGGTTTCGAACTTGCTCCCGTAGGACTCCGCCTCGTAGTAGAAGCTCAGCGATAGCTTCTTGCCCACGAACGTCCACGCGCCGCCCTGGAACTCCGGCTTCTGCCCGTAGTAAACCCAGGCACCTTGCTCTCGGATGAAAGGATCCTTCTCCTCATCGGTCGGGCGCCACTGCCACGCCGGCAGCCCCGCCTCGGCGGACTCGATCGGAAGCCAGCTGCCGTGGGCCGGCGAAGGCCCGCGCAGCTTCACCACCCAACGTCCGCCGATCACTTTCGCGCCGCCCGGGATAGTGAGCCAGCAGTCGCTCTCGATCGCGAGCGCCTCCGAAGGCACGAGCTGAGGCAGCCCCGCCTGCTCGGCCTTTTTCAGCGACTCGGCCCCGCGCGCGTCCTCGGCGACCTGCACGACGGGCAGCGCCTTGATCAGGCGATCGATCTTGAATAGCAGGCTTTTCTCCGTGACCGGCTCAGGCAGGACCTCCGCGTCCAGCTGCGTGGTCATTCGGAAAATCACGTCCTTGTCGCGCACGGAGGAGGTGAAGAGCAGGCGCACCGCCTTGCGCGAGATCTGCTGGCCCACGAGCTTTTGCAGCGTCAGCAGCCGGGTGGCGTCTTCATCCCGGCCCGCGAAGCCGACGATGACGCAGATCCCGACCCGCCGGGCGAGCGACGCCGCGTCGAGCGTCGATCCGCATTCGACGACCTGGATACCGGGATCCTGCTCGAGCCGAGCGACGGCCTGCGCGAACGCGGGCGCGAACGGCTCGATGAAGAGGACCGGGACCTTTCCGGGCTCTAACTTGAAATCCGCCGACTTGCCGATGGGACTTTTCGCCTCCACTTTCCGTTTCGGCCGAAACAGTCGGTGACTTTATCAGGTGACTTTTTGAGGCGGGGCTTGCTAATCTGACGGTCAACTTATGGCCCTGACCGCGGAAGATGTCGTCAATAAACTGTCGTTGCGCATCGAGTCGTTTTTCCACCGCCACCATCAGGATCCCGCCGCTCGCAACAGTTTCGGCTATTTTTCGAGCCACCCGGTGGCCCCCCTCAACCGCAAACGACTGCTCGCGATGCTGCGCGCCCTGCAGGACTGGCGAAAAAGACATCCTTCCCAGAACGGCGAGCCCCGGCCGCTTCGAGTTCTCGATCTGGCCTGCGGCGGAGGAATCATCACCTGCGCGATCGCGGCGCTGGGCCTTCGCACCGTCGGCGTGGATGCGAATCCGGAGGAGCTCCGGATGGCCCGCCTTTTCGCTTTCGAGGAGGCCCTGGACGGCGTCTTTCTCGAAGCGGACCTGCTCGAGGATCAGCCCGGGAAGCTCCCCTGGGAGGTGGCCGTGGAACGCACCCTGGGCGGCAAGCCTGACGCGGTCGTGCTGGCCTATGCGCTCCATCACTTTTCCGACCCCGACAAGCTGCTCTCGCGCCTGAGCGCGTGGCTCGAGCCCGGCACCCTGCTGCTGATCAACGAGGAGAATCCGCTGTCGCCTCTCTTTCGCCTCAAGCATCGCGTTCGCGGCGTGATCCAGCGCGATACCGCAGGAGAGTTCCACCGTTCGCATGCGCAGTGGCGCGCACTGCTGGAGTCGACCGGCTTCGTCTCGGTCGCGCCGCCGGCGGGGCTGGACTTTTTTCCGGGGCTGGGGCGCCTTCGTCCCGAAAGCTGCTGGTCCCTTGTGTTTACCGCCCAGCGGGGCTAATGGCAGAAGAAGTGGACGAAACGATTCCCAGGAGGCGGCTCTGGTTCCTGGCATCACTGCTGGCGCTCCTGCTTCATCTCGCGATCTTTCCGCTGAAGATCGACTGGCTTCGCCTCCCCTCGCCCCCGCCCGTGGAGGTGCAGCCGATCGATCCTTCGCGTCTGGAGACGATCCGGGAAAAGTGGCGGAAAAAGACGAACCCGAAAGAGCTCCTTCTCAAAAGAGACTCCGCGCCGGCCGATGCCGTGGCTCCGGACGATGCGCGGTACTTCTCCGATCGCAATCGCCGCGTCGAGAAAGAGCAACGCGCCCGCCGGACCGCGATCCTGCCCAAATCGCCTTCCGCCCGCGCCAGGCCGCGAGCCGCTCCGGAACGCGACCGGCCGCGACGCTCGCTGCCTTCGGTTTCGGAGCTCGGTTTGCCCCTCGCCCTTTCGCGGCCGGCTCCCCCCGCGCGGAGCGAGCCGGATCAGGAGCAATCCAGCGGCGCCGACCAATGGGTACGCGACGATCGGGTGCCCGAAGGAGGCGAGAACCTCCTCAATACGCAGCAGTCCGTTTACTACTCGTTTTATGCGCGCCTCTACGAATCCATCGGGCCGCTCTGGCAGAGCCGGCTCAATGCCGTCTATCAAAGCCAGCGTCCCTCGCCCGGGGAGTATACCACCGTGGCCGAGGTGATCCTGGACGCCGAGGGCGCCCTCGAGGACGTGCACATTCTCCGTTCCTCGGGAATCGAAGCGTTCGATCGCGCCGTCATCGAGTCGTGGCGCAGGATCAGCCGTTTTCCGAATCCGCCGCGCGGGCTCTTCGAGGCCGACGGCAAGGTGCACACCGGCTGGAATTTCACGGTACAGGTGGGATCGGGAACAGGCTTGCAGCTGCTGCCCCCGAAAAGGGCTTACTGAACGGCGCTTACCGGCTCAACTTCCGAAGATCCGCTGCAGTACCCAGTAACCCAGCAGCCCCGCTGCTGCGAGCAGAGGCCAGCGCACGTCCGGCCGGGCGGCGAAATCCCTCAGGCACTCCCCGAGCGTGCGGGCCGCGGGATTCACCAGCAGCGTCCCCTGCCGATGAATCCGCGTCAGAGTCCTCACGAATTCGGCACCGTCCGCGGCGAGCCGCGGGAGCATGCCCTCGACGGCGTAGTAGACATCGCGGCTCCTCGAAAGCGCGGACAGGCAGGAGCCGCAGGCCATCAGATGATTCTGCAAGAAAAGGCGCTCGCGGCCCGAGTGAACCTCCTCGTCGAGGAACCGCTGGGTCCAGGGGGCCTTCGGATCGTATTCCGGGCAGTTCGGTCCGCGCGCGCCGGAACCCGCCGGATACGGCACCTGCCGGCTCGCCCCGTGATTCTCGGCGGCGAGCGCGACGCGAGCGGCCCAGGCCTTCGCCTGCACTCCTTCGACGGTATCGCCGAGCACGCGAGCTACGCGCGCGTAGGGCCAGTTCGCCAGGTGCATCGCCGCGAGCAGGAAGCGCTCCTCCGGATAGAGCCGGAAAAACGCCGCCGCCGCGGATCCCTTTTCCGTGGACGCGAGATTGACCAGGGCGTTGGCGGCCATTCCTTCCTTGACCGCGCGATCCAGGAGCGCGCGCGCGGCGCGCTCGGTCGCCCGCTCGCCCGTGAGTTCCAGCAAAGCCACCGCCGAAAGCGCCTCGGCGGTGATGGGCTCGGCGCGCGCTGGATTCATCCAGAGCGCGCGCCCGATCTGAGCTACGGTGGTGAGATCTTCCGGGGTCACCGAGTCAGTGTAGCACACGCCATCGGGAGGCGACACCTGCCTAAACCTTGGACAGGCCCGATCACCGGAACGACAGCGCCTGCGATTCAAGCGAACGCAATGACGGGATTTTCCCGGACAGCGGCGTGGCCCCGCCCTTGCAAAACCTCCTGGTGTCACCCCAAACCAGAGGTTTTTTTTATGAGGAACGCCACCTCGTTTTCAAGCATCGGGATTCTTCTCCTTTCGGTTCTCCTTCTCTCCTCGTGCGGAGGGCAGGGCTCGCCCGGCTCCCGCAAACGCCAGAGCGCGAACTTCGCGCCGGCAGTGGACTCCACCGCTCCGATGACCACCTCGACGGGAGGCTCCGGCGGCGACCTGGTCGTCGAAACCCCCAAGCTCGGCATCCCCCCGCTCTCGCTGAGAGTGGGTACCGCCGGATACAACTCGGTGACCGTGACCGTGAAGGCCCGCAATCTCCTCAAGGTGCGCTTCGTTCCGGGCGTGCAGGACGAGACGGTTTCCGGTTCGGGCTTTTCCCCGAAATATTCCGGCCTGGGCGTTTACGTCACCGTTGGCTCGAACACCGAGACCACTCCGCTGCTTTATAACGGCGTCTTCGGCGGCGCGGCCGAGAAGAGCTCGATCTTCGACTTCTCCAACAGCTTCGACCGCACCTGCGCGACTGGCGATACCGAATGCAAGGAGTCCGTCACGATCACGGTTTCCAAGCCCAACTACGACTACTGGTGCGTGAACTACGGCTACTATTGCGGCTATTGGACCCACATCGAGCCCAGCCATCCCTGGCATGGCACCCTGGAAATCCAGACCGAGAGCACGGACGCGCTCGAATGAGCGCCCCGACCGGACTGTCGAAAGGTTAGACACATGAAACAGCAACGACCCTCCGGCCGAGTCCAGAAAAAGCTCGAAACACCGGGAAAACAAGTCTTTTACCGGGTGTGGCACTCTGGCCCCACCCTTGCAACCCCTGAGGGAAGGCAATGGTCTGCCTTTGCGAGGAGTCAGTCATGAACGCATTGAAAGAGAAAAAACTTACCTGGAATCCGTCGCGAAGCCTCGGCGGCGCCCTCGCCCTGGGACTCGCCCTGGCGCTCTCCGCGTGCGGCAGCAATCCCTATCACGAAAGCGCCCTTGCGGAAGAAGGCGTGATCCCGGGCACGATCACGGACACCACCGGCACGACCGTGAGTAACCCGACGCCGGTCACGACGGACCCGAATCTCCTGCCTTCGCTCAAGTACAGCTTCGACGTCACGGGCTCCAAAGGCTCGAAGCCCGTCTATTCGGTCACGGTGCAGACGGATAACCTGCTCAAGGTGAAGCTCACCTCCGAAGCGGCTGGCGCGCAGACCCTGAGCGGCTTCACGGCCAACTACGACTGCGTCACCTACACGATCTCGGCGCTCGGCAATTCCGTCACGACCAGCACGCTCTCGGCCGGCGGCACGGTCTCGGTGAACTGCCCGAACGCGCCCACGAACCAGGTCATCGACTTCTCCGATCGCCTCCAGCCCGGACACGGTCCGGTCACCATCGAGGTCCGGGCCGACCGGTATGACTTCTATTACAAAAGCTGCCTTTCGCAGCCCTGGCTGTATGGCTGGAACTGCATGTATTACTACCCGCTTTACAACGTCTACCAGAACCACATCGTACGCGGAAAGCTCGCGATCCAGGTGAACGGCACGAATCTCTGAGCGCGCCGGCGCGGGGCGCGGCGCCCGAGGGCGTCGCGGAAGCAGCGTCAGGAACGCTCGTCCCGGGGGCAGCCTTTCCGGATCAGCGGCCGGAGCACCTCACCCAGCTGCTCGAGCTGCTCGGACGGGAAGGACTCAGGCTTGAGGGCCCGCAGGCTCCCGAAAAAGCTCGTCCAGCTCGAGCCGCAGGCGCGGAAGAGCTCCTCGAACTCCGGCGTGCCCGTCTCGTAGGTCTTGAACTGCATCAGGGTCGCGTTGGTGATCTCGCGCTTGGCGCCGAACTCGGTCTTGAGCGCCTGGAGCACGCGCTCCTTCTCGGCGCGCTTCTCCGCTTCCGGGCGCGCGGACTCGTAAACGCGATTCAGCTCCTCATAGGCCTCATGCATCCGGCGCCGGCGTTTCTCCCAGTCCGCTTCGGCCTGCCGGTAGGCGATCGCCTCCTTGGCTTCGCGCCCCCGCGTGCCGTCGAGATAGTCGAGGGTCAACCGATCGCCCGCGAAGTTCGCCAGGCTCTCGTTGAAGAAGGACTGGCCTTTCACGTAAAGCGTCGCGTGGACCGACTCGTGCAGCACGACGTTCACGAGGTTCCCGAGCGCCGCCTCGCCTTCGCCGATCATGCTCGAGAGCACCGGATCGCGGAACCAGCCCAGCGTCGAGTACGCGCCCGCGCCGCGAAGATCCACGTCCCAGCCCTCCTCGCGCAGCCGCGCCGCATGCTTCCGTGCTCTTTCCAGGGAGAACCAGCCGAGATAAGGCAGGCTTCCCACGATCGGGAAGCGCCACTCCTTGGGCTTGAAGCGCAGCGGCTCGCATGCGCTCACGACGTAGCTCGCGGCGTCCCGGTCCAGCTTCACGAATTCCGTATAATTCGCGGTTGCCTTGAGAGCGTTGCGCTCGCCGAACGCCTTGATCGCCGCGATCTCCCCGAGGAGGCCGCGCACCCGCGGCGGCGTCTTCTCGTCCTCGAGCACCTCGCGGATCGGCCGGGCGCGGTTCATGATCGCGAGCTGTCCCTTGCCCGCCTGGAGCAGGTAGCCCATCGTGCTGCAACCCGAAGCCGCGGGAGCCAGCCCCAGCAGCAGTAAGGAAAGCGGCGTCAGCCTAGAAATAAACCGAAAGCCCCGTGGTGATGCCGATGTTGTCTTTCCAGGTCGAGAGGCGCCCCCCGGTGAGGTAGGAAGTGACCTCGCCCTTGAGGCCCAGCGTGCGCGTGAGATAGACGCGAAGCCCGCCCGCCAGCACGCCCGTGACGGAATCCACCTCGAGCGGAGGGGTGGCGCCGAAAGCGTAGTTGCCCGAGGCGTTACGGTTGAGCTGGCCGACCCCGATCTTGAAATAAGGCTGAAGCGGGGCATTCCTGCCTGCGAGCGATTGGAACCAGTTGATGCTGTAGATCCGGTCATGGAAGGTCGTATCCTCGTAGCCGCTGATGGAAGTCCGGTCCACCACGTCCTGCGCCGAGAACTCGATGCCCGAGCGCTCGCTGAAGTGGAAGCCGAAGGTGGCGCCCCAGCGCCGCGTCCACGAGTAATTGTTATCCGAATAGTTGCTCTTGTTGAAGGAAAAGCCGGTGGACACCTCGAAAGACTCCGCGGCCGCCCGATACGGGATCACGGCCTGCAGCATCCAGACGGCCAGCGCGAACAGGACAATTCTCATGGCACTCCCCTCCCTGGTTAATTCCTCTCAATCGACGCGGATACGCGAGAGCTCGTCGATGAGCTTCCGCTTCTCGAGATCTTCCTTCTGCCGGGCGCGTGCCTCGAGCTTCTCGGCCGGATCGGCGATCTCCAGCCGCGCGCGCGGGCTCTGACCCCCGCCGTGGCCCGACAGCAGGAGCCTCTCGCCGAGATCGATGCCGCCGGCGAGCCGCCGGGCCAGGTGAGCCTGAACGCCGTCCTCCTGCTTGGCGGCGGCCTCCGACGCGGGCGCGCGCCGGGACGCCTCGCCGCGAGACGCGGACGAAGCGATCGCCACGTCGTCTTTGGCTTCCTTCGCGACGTCCAGCGCCGCCGCGAACTTGCGGTCCGCGCGCGCCTTGGCTTTGGCGAGCGCGAAGCGGGTTTCCTTTTCCCCGACCCCGAGCTCGGCGAGGCGGGGCCGCAGCGCGGCCAGCGCGATCGCCTTGGGCGAGCTGGGCACCACCCGCGCCTGGCGGAAGCTCAGCATGCTCGTCTCGCCGGGCGCGACCTTCACCTGGCGCGCCTTCTGGAAACGGTTTTCGAAGGACACGGTCCCCTCGAGCGCCACGACCTGGGTCTGGTCGTCGCCCTGGTTGAATAGCACGAGCGCGGCGCCTCGCGAGACGCGCACCCGACCGTTGGCGGTCATCACGCTCAACTGGCGCGCGCCGTCGAAGGCGCGGGCATAGGCCTGCCCCCGGTAAAGAACCACCGGATCGCCCGAGAACTTCCCGTCCGCGTTGGGCTCGGGGAACTGGGCGAAGGAATTGGAGGAGAGATGGACCTGAAATCCGTCCCGATGGGAAATGCGCACGCGCCCCTTGCCCACGGAGATCCAGCCACCGCAAGGGATCGCGGCCCGGAGCTCGGGTTCGATGAGCCGGGTGCGGCTCGGATCCATGATCTGCACGGCGCCGCGAAACTCCTCGATCACCCCGCAGGGGAGCGGGCCTTCGGGCTCCTGGCGCGGATGAGCCGCGTGCAGCGCCGCCGGAAAGAGAAGAACCGCGAAAAGCGCCGCCTCAATGCTCTTGGCTCTGAGCGGGGACACGTTCCACCTCCTTGTTCCTGTTCTTGGGCGCGCTCGGCTTGCCGCGGCCGTCGGAGTTCACCCATGCCGCTTCCGTGGAATGGGGGTCGCGATCGAGCACGTCGCGCAGCCAGCGCTGAGCGCCATCGTGCTTGCCCAGGCGCTCGGCCACGAGCGCCTTCCAGAGCCGGCTCTGGCTTTGAAGCTGTTTGCCTTCCTGCGCGTCGGCCTTCTCCTTCGCGCGGTCAAAGTAGCTCTCGGCCGCGGAAAAGTTATCGAGCCGGTACCAGGCGATGCCGGTCATGAGGTAGTCGCGCGCGGTCTTGTAAGTGTCGTCGTCCTCGAGGCCCGTGAGAAAAGTCAGGAGCACCGCGGCCTTCTCGTCCTCGCGCGCCTTGAAATAGGAGGCGGCGAGCGCGAAGAGCTGCGGCGGAAGAAGGTGCAGCGGCGGCTTGTAACCGATCGACGCCAGGGTGCGCCCCATCCTGCTGCCGGTCTCGCGATCGAGCTGCAGCTCCAGCCCGCGCGTGGCGCGCTCGGCGTCCCCCGCGTGGCATTCGAACTGCCGTGCTTCGAGCTTCAGGCGCAGATGCGCGTTTTCGAGCCTGAGGCGCTCGTTCTCGGAATCCGCCCGGCGAAGCCGGTCGACCGTGGCTTGAACGCCGCCCCACGCGTCCTTGTAAGCACCCCAGGCGCCGGCCCAGAAGCCGCGCGGAGCGTGCTCGGTCGCGTGCCCGGAAAGATTCGCGGGAGATCGCTCGACCGACGCTGCGGCTTGCGTGTGGGAGTCCGCGCCCGAGCTCGCCGAGCCGCTGGGCCCGCCCTTGAACCCGACTCGCAGCCCCATCGTCAAGGCAATGACGACCGCAAGCCCTCCCAAACCCAGGAAGAGCTTTTTGCGCGGCAGCGCCGGGAATCGGAGCGATTTCACTTTTTGAAGCAACGCGGAAGCCTTCATCTCAGGCTCCTGATCGGCACGAAAGCCTCAGATCTTGAGGTTTTCCTGGCCTGGCCTTCTGGCCCGGCCTCATTTCGCCTCGTCCGCTCCACCCGGGGCTCCCGAGCCCGGGGCCCGCAGCCCCTGCCCGAGCGGCTGGCCCGGCTTTCCCGCAGCCGCGTCGCTGATGGCCTCGATCGCGCAAACCGGCTTTTGCGCCTGGAGCTTGCAGAACTGGTCGCGGATCTTCTCCTCGATGTACTTGCCCATGAGCGTCCGATCGAGCCGGCGGCCCGTGGCCTCCATGAAGGCCTGCATCCGGTGCCCCGTCAGCTTCAGGTCGTTCTCAAGCTGCTTGAAGTCGCCGAAAAGCATCTTGGTCTCGATCAGGTCATCCTTCGTGCGATCGTACATCTCGTCGATGATCTGGCGGGAATGATCGAGCTTCATCCGCTTAAGCACGTTCTCATCGAGGCGTGCCAGGGCCTGGCGCAGCTCCTCAGGCGAGGCGTCCTTGCTGATCCGGAGATCCTTGTCGTATTTCGCGATCGAGGAGTCGAACTGCGAAAGCCCCTCCTCCGCGCGCGAAAGCACCTCGGCGCTCGCCGCCCGGGCCGCTTGGAAGCCGTTTTCGAGCTCCTTCAACTTCTGCTTGCCGCCCACGAGGCGTCCCATGGAGTCATCCATCTGCTTTTTCAGCGACTCCATGGACTCCGCACCCGGCTCCTCCGCGAGCGCGCGCTGCACGCGCTTGCCCAGATCGTCGTACTTGGCCTGCTCGGCCGCGAGCGCCTTGCGCTGGACGCCGATCTCGCCTTCCCACTTGCGGCGCTCCTCATCGGCCTTGCGCGCCGTGGTCTCGAACTCCGCCGCCGCGGCCTTGAGCTTGTCGTAATCGCCGTCGAGGTGCTTCTCCATGCCGCTCCAGGAGCGATCCAGCGCCGAGCGATGCGACTCCACGAGTGGAACCTTCGAGTAGCTGTAGCCGTAGTGCCGGTCCTTGCCGTTCTCATAGCCCGGAGGAGCCTTGGCGCCCGCGTAAGCTTGCGCGGACATGAAAGAAACCGCCACGACCCCCGCCAATGACCAGCACGCGATTCTGCCCATGGAAACTCCTCCTGGCTACCTTTCGTCAAATTCCCGGGAATTCTTGAGAGAAGCCTGGCTACTACCGGGCGGCATCCGTTGACGTGCCGGCCGCTCTTTCATTGGGAGATCCGGAGATGGGCTCCGTCGGCGACCCGCTCTTTTCCATTCTGTCAGATCTTCGAGGATCCAGACCGCCTGTCGCGCTTTTGTCGTTACAGAGTCGCCCCGCGTTTTTCTTGTCGAAGTGAAGCAACTCTGCGCCCGACCGATTGCTGATCATGACCCGGTAGACATCGACACAACGGGATCGAAAATCCAATTTCCAGGGATCTTGGAATCCGACCCGCTTTTCGGTGGGTCCGCTCACCTGGATGATCAAGTCCTCTTTGAGTCGGACAACCAGTTCCTCCATCCCTGCAGATGAGTTCGGAATCTGAGCAGGGTTGAAATTGGCAAGAACAACGGTTTTTCCCGAAGCTTGGATCAAAAGCTCAAGCTCAAATCCTCCATTCACGACGAGAAGCGCAAAGGCGGGTTCGGAAGCGAGCGCTGGATAAATGCGAACTGGCTGGCTCGGTGACTGCTCCGGAAGAAAGGCTTCTTCAAGGCGGATCTTTCGACTGTCGGTCACCGTGCCCGGAGGAAACCGAAGCTTGATCGTTTGCCCGGCGCGCGCGTCCAAAGCAATCATGGATGCGAAGACGCAGAAAAAGAGCGAAGCCGACCTGTTTCTCTGATGATCTTTCATGACCACGATCCCCCATCCATTGTTTTGAATACCCAACGTCCACAAACGCGCGACTTTTGACGATACCCGCGAAATCCGGATCATCTTCTGCCTATCGGCTCGCCTTTGGCCTCCCATTAACTCCCCTCCCTTAACTGGGTCACTGCCGGCAATCGCTCAAATCAGCGCCGGATTTTTCCGATGAGTTCTTGATGCGCTCCGTCCGCCATTCCCTCGCGCTGGCTTCGCTCCTGCTGGCGCTCACCGCGACCCAAGCTCAGGCAAATGGGTTTTGCCCGGACTGGTTCGCCCGTCTCATCCACGCCAGGCAAGAAGTCACGAAACCCCAGCGCACGATTCCCGAAATAGAAGCCGAGCTTCTTGCCGAGGCGAAGCACCCTTACAGGACCGGCCACTACCTAAACGAACCCACGAATGAAATCCGGGCGTTCGCGAACGTCTTGAACCGTCCGGTGAACGAAATCAGCGACTGGGTGAAATCCGAGGAACACGCGCTCTATCTCTATCAGCATCTCGAGGACTTCGGAAAACGGGCGGACGAGGTCCTGGACTACCTTCTCCAGGAGAATGTCTATTTCGCTTATTCCGGAAAAGTACGTGGACCGCCCGCGACCCTGGTCACCTACTCCCTGGAAAAAGAAACCAAGAATCCGGCCGTGACCCTCTACTACCGGACACCCGCCTACCCCGAAGACAAATGGATGGACCTGGCGCAATCCGAACGCGTCTCCGCGCTTTCAGCCCAGGTCTCGCGCTTCGATGAGAAGAAATTCCTTTCACCCGAGGTCGTGCCCCCGACCGGGCTGAAGCCCTCCTATCTCGGGGGCTATTCCCAGGAATTCTCCGGGTTCATTCCCGGCAAAAAGGGTTCCGTGCCCATCACCTATGAGTTCGCGCATCGGAGCTACGAGATCGACCGTAAACGCCTGATGAGAGACCTCAACGACCTCTCCTCACAGCTGGGAGAAACCGACTCCTTCCACGTGCATATCGTCTTTGATCTGCCCAAAAAATACCCCAAGCATCCGGAATTCATCGCGTGGACCAAGCAAGCCGAGGACTATCTTTACCTTTCCGGAATGGAAGAAGGCCTGCACGGAAATGACCTGACCTCGCTGCCCGGAATGCCCGGACCCCTCTGGGTCGACAAGCTGCTGCTGCCCTTTGAGAACTGGTTCAAGTTCGGGCGCAAGACCCTGCCCAGCTCGCCCGGCGTCATCGGCAGGCGGAATTTCAAGTTCTTCACGATGGGAATTCGCGGACAGCTCTACGGTCCGTCGCGCTCGGGGGACTGGGTCAAAGTCGGCCTGGAGCTGCGGGACCCCACCCGAAAGCTCGAGAAATGGAGTGACACGATCGAGAAAATCGGAAGCAGCGTGGAGCAGAAGATCTGGGAAAAGCAGGACCTCGCGCATGCGCACTCGAATCGGATGCAGCTGGGCCAGACCAAGGACCTGAGCACCCGGCAGCTCGTCGAGCTCGGCATCGAGGAAAACTATGCCGCGGAGATCGCCGCGGCCATACCCACGATCGATATCCCGCTCAGGAAATTCGAAGCCGCGAGCTTTTTCAATTACCGCACGGGGACTGCCTTCACCCCGAACGCCCCCACCCAGGCCCGGATCGTGGCCGCCCGCGAGAAGTTCATCCAGGAGCTCTTCAAAGTCTACCGCGAGATCAAAGACATGAGAGAAAGGAGGGTCACCTACGAGCCTGAGGAGCTCGCCATGGCCATTCTCATGGATCTATCGACTTGGGCGAAAGAAGCGCGGGTCTCCGAGCTATTCTCCGGGATTTGACACCACGCACACGACCACCGGACACGCTCGCGGCCTCCTCCTCAAGGAGGTGTTTCAAAAGCCAGCTTCAATCCGGCAGCCATCCGCGAAGAGCTCACCGGCGCGCCCCCTCAGGCGAAGCTCGCCTCGCCCCTTCGGGCCGGCTCCGCCTCGCGGTTGCTGCCCGCGAAGCCCGCGCCGGCACCGCCTCCCGAGCCGCTCCCCTGCACGAGCTCGAGCATCTGGGCCACCATCGCCTGGAGCGCCTCGGCCTGATCCTTGAGCTTGCCGGCCGCGCGCGCCGTGGCTTCGGTGCTCGTGGAGTTCTGCTGCGTGGCGCGGTTGAGCTCGCTCATCGCGAGCGTGATCTGCCGGACGCCGTTGGACTGCTCCGTGCTCGCCACGGCGATCTCGCCCACGGAACGCGCCATCGCATCGGCCTGTCCGAGCACGAGCTGGAACTGGCTGGAGGCCTCGTTGGCGACGGTGCGTCCCTGGTCGAGGCGTCCGCGCGTCTCCTCCATCAGCCCGGAGATCGAGCGCTTCGTGCCATCGATGATGCGTACCACCTCCTGCGTGCTGTCCTCGAGCATCGTGGAGATCTCGCGCGCCGCTGTCCCGGACATCTGGGCGAGGTTGCCGACCTCCTCCGCGACGACCGAGAAGCCCTTGCCGTGCTCTCCCGCCCGCGCGGCCTCGACCGAGGCGTTGAACGAGAGCAGCTTCGTCTGGAACACGATGTCGTTGATGACCTTCGTCTTGTCGCCGATCTCGCGGATCAGGCCGATGATCCGCTCCAGGTGCGCGTTGCTCTCCTCGACCTGCCGAATCACCTTGGAATTCGTCTCGGAGATCTCGCCGATCGAGTGCACCACCTGCGACATCGCCTGCTGGCCGCTCGACGCGAGCGCGCTCATCTTGCCCGCCTCCGCGCCCGCGGTCGTCGAGTTCTCGGCGTTTTTGGCGATCATCGCGTTGATCTCCTCGACCGAGGCCACCGTCTCCTGAATGGAGCTGGCCTGCTGGGAGGCCGAGGCCGAGAGCTCGGTGCTCGCGCTTTCGAGCTCACCCGACTCCGTGAGCACCGTCCTGGAAGCCGCCGCCAGGCGCTCGGCGATCCCTCCGATCGAGCTCACGAGCGCGCGAGAGAGGAGCCAGCCCAGCGAGAGCGCGAGGATGGCCGCCCCGAGCAGCACCATCAGCGTGAGCCCGCTCGTGGCGGTGGCCGTCGCCTCGGCCTTCGCGGTCCAGACCTTCGACTGCTCCTTCTGGAACGCGATGAGCTTCTCAAAGAGCATCCCGTACGCATCGGCGGCCGCGATGATGTCCTTGCCGATCATCGAGCGGATCTTCCGGCGCTCGGCTTCGCCGCCTTTTTTCGCGAGCGAGAGCAGCTCATCGATAAAACCCGAGAACTGCGGCCACTGCTTGGCGATCGGCCGGTAAAGCTCCTCCTCGCCGGGCACGAACTCGATCGCGCCGTAGATGCGGTTTACCTCCTCGAAGTGGTCTTTCGCGGCCTGGGCTTTGGCCGTGAAGAGGCTCATGTCCTCGGCCGTCAGGTCATCGCGCGCGAAGAGATCGCAGAAGATCCGGACCTCCTTGAAGCTCGAGAGCATGTCCGACAGGAGCTGCGCATTGCGCAGGTTGACCTCCGCCACGTGGCCGTACTGGGCCGTGACGCGATGAAGGCCGACATACCCGATCGCGCCCACGCCCATGCAGAGCAGGCTGATCGCCAAGGTGAGAACGAGGAGTTTCGCGCGCAAGCTGAGTTGATTGAAGTTCATGATGTTGCCTCTTGTGGTTTGATCAAATTGAGCCGACGCCGAAAGGATCAGCGGACCGGCCAGGTGATGAGGAACTCGTCGGAACGATGCCCCCGCGCCCGCGCCCGCGTCTGGAGGACCTGCCCTCCCGTCACGCCGGCCATCTCGAGGAGCCCGAGAAAAACGCCCTCGAAAAGCGCCGGATTGTAACGGGGCGCGGTGGCCTCGACCAGAACGCGCCCTTGCTCCGCTTGCAGGAACCTGCGCGGAACCACGCCGAACCCCCGGTGATTCGAAACGAAGCCGTCGGCCTCGTAGCGGATGAAGTCCAGAGGAGAAGACAGGCGTGCCGGCAGCCCCACCGTTCGCCGGATCGTGGGGTAGACCTCGCGCCCGAGCTCCACGATCCGCTGACGGCCTGCCCGGGACGCGCGCGCGAGCGAGCGCAGCGATGCTTCGAAGAGATCCGTGTCGTACCATTCCTCCGGATCGATCCCGCGGAGCTCTTCAAAGGGCGAACCGAGATAGTCACGCGCCAGGAGGATGAATTTTCCTTTGATTTCAGCCATTTGACACCGGAATTTCCGGCCACTGCACGTCCATGGGACGCCTCAGCCTTTCAGCTTCTTCGCCTGAGCGAAAATGCGTTAGGAATGCAGTGAGTACGACGCCTGCGTGGATTTGATTTACTTTATTCTCGGCGGGCGGTTCCGTTCAGACAATGATCCCCCCAAGGCTGAAAAATGCCAATCCGTCACTCGAGGAAATTGACTCATCGCGTCACTTCAGGTATTCCCACACCGGGAGATGCGTATGCGAAAACTCGGACTACCGACCCTGACAATTCTGCTCCTGAGCGCCTGCGAGGCTCCGGTCCCGCTGACCCAAGTCGAGCTGGCGAAAAATCCGGGCCTCTCGGGCACCCTGCGCATCGAGAGCGCCGACCCGAAGCTCGGCAACTCCAAAGACCTCGTGCTGAGCGCCACGAACACCACGGACCGATTCACCTTCGAAAGCGTCGGAACGCGCGAGCTCACCTTGAGCCTGAGCTACTCGGGTCAGGCAAATCTTCCGAAGAGCGCCACCTCCCGCGCCGCGACCCTGCGGGCCACGGTTTCGATCGGCCAGGACCCAGATACGCGCGCCGTGCGCACGAAGCTCACGCGCCTGGAGCTCGAACCGCGGCTCCCGGTGGACTGCTCGCGCGTGATCGCGGTGAGCGCGCCGGGCGAGGGCCGGCTGCGCATCGATCTCACGGCTTTCAACGGGCTTTCGAGCTGCCTGAGCGAGGGCCGGGACTTCGACAAGCTCAGCCCGCTCAAGATCGGCGAGCGCGAGCTCACCCATTCCAATCGCTTCTCCGTCGCGGACGACGTGCGGATGGGCAACGAATACGCCGCCCAGTTCATCGCCGAGAACCGCGCCTCGATCCTGCCCGATGAGCACCCCACGACGGTTTACTTCCAGCGCGTCATGGATCGCATCGCCGCGGCCTCCGAAGGCCCGGCTGCGTTCAAGCCCACGGTGCACGTCATCAACGCCGACGTGCTCAACGCCTTCGCCCTCCCGGGCGGCCAGGTCTTCGTCTTCCGCGGGCTCGTCGACTCCGCGCGCTCCGAGGCCGAGGTCGCGGGCGTGCTGGGCCACGAGTGGGCGCACGTCACCAATCGTCACGGCACGGCGAACGTCACGCGCGCGTACCGCATGATGAACGCGCTGCTCGCGGCCGAGGTTGCCGGCTATATCGCCGTCGTCTCGGCGGAGCTGCGCCGCGACTACTACCGCGCCGCCGTGGCGCGCGTGAGCACGGGACTCGTGCAGGCCGGCGGCGTGCTCTACCTGCTCAGCAAGAGCCGCGAGGCCGAAACCGAGGCCGACGAGATGGGCTCGCAGTACGCGTGGGCCGTGGATTACGAGCCCTGGGGCATCGCCGACCTGTTCGAGGTCTTTCTCGGCCGCTCGGGCCGCACCTCGCGCCTGGAGGAGCTGCTCAGCGACCATCCGGCGCTCGAGAAGAGGATCGACCACGTCCATGACCTGAGCGCGCTGATCTACCCGGTGAAACCCGCTTATGTACACACCTCGCGCGAGTTCGAGGACGCGCGCGGCGCGCTGCGCTCGGCTCCGCTGCCCTCCTCTGGGCAGTCCATCGGCCTGGGCAACCGCTTCGCCGCGGGCGTGACTGCGATCGCCGAGACGAAGCTCGCCGCCTACGCCGAGGAGAACCAGGAGCGCTTCGAGAAGGCCGCGCTCGCCGTGGACGTCGGCAAGGCGATCATCGACCTCATCGAGGCGGGACAGAAGAAGGAAGACCGCGGGAATGCGAAATAGACGCGTCGCCCCCCTGGCGTCCGCGCTCGCGTTATGCGCTCTCCTCAGCGCTTGCAGCAGGCCGGATCGGGAGGAATCCCCGCCCGACTCCCCTCCTCCTTCGGCGCACGACGCTCCCCCGCAGGGCAGTATCGCCGAGCTGATTTGGAAGATCCAGGACAGCGAGGACGCGGAGGAGTGCGACCACGACGCCAAACCCATCCAGCTCGAGATCGCCCGCGAGCTCGATGCGCGGAAGGCCGAGCTGGCGGCATTTCGCAGCCAAGCGGACAGCTCGCGGATCGGCAACGCCGATTACCGGCCGCGACCGCTCGGACCCACCCGACTTTGGGAGCGGGTCAGTCCGCCCGTCCCGATCCCCGGCTGGCAGGAGGATCGCGACAGCTGGGCTCTGATCGGCGAGTCCTTCCGGAAAATCCAGGACACGCCGATCGATGCCCGATGGGTCCGGCTCGAAGCGCGCGTGCGCGGCACGCTCCGGGACGATCTCGATCGCGTCGTGAACGGTGACTGGTTCTACTACACGCTGGGCCGCGAAGGCGAAAGCCTGCTTCAGGGATCAAGGCCCGTGGTGAGCGCGTGCCTGGCCGACGAGAGCTGCCGGGTTCCGGAGTTCGACTCCGCGATCGCCACGCGCGCGGCGGAGAACCCGCTTTACCGCTATTTCGCGCGTAAGCTCGGCGAGATCACCGATCCCGCCGAACGTCAGGCGAAGCTCCGAAGCTGGCTCAAATGGATCGACTGGGCGCTCACCGGCTACGATTTCAAGCCCAACTCCACAATTCGCCGGGTCTCTTCCGGCTACGAGCTCCCGCTCCTCTCGGGGGATCTGGCCGGAGCCGAAGAAACACTCGCCCACGCGATTGAAACGACCTGGAGCCACTCTCTGGGCGAGCGGCGCGAAAGCGTCCTGGCGCGATTCGATGAGACGGAGCTGCCGGGGATCTTCCGCCTCCTGCTGGGCCAGGAAGCCGGCAGCCGGGCTTTCGTGAGCTTCACTCAGAAAACCGTGAATCTCTACCCCGAGATCGTGGCGAGCACGATCGCGCACGAGATCGGCCACGTGCTGGGCTTTCCGGACCACTACTACACGGTCTGGGAGCCTGCGACCTGCACCTACCTCACGCAGTCCCGCGACGATGATGTCATGTCGAATCACTGGTCCGGCGGCGGCGTTACGGCGGAGGAATGGCAGGAGCTCAGCGAGCGGTATCGCAATCCCGAAAAGTAGTTCCGATTCTCTTCATCGCCAACCGTCCGAAAGCAGCATGGGATAGGGCACCGCCATAATACTTTCCCCCACCCGGCTCACCTTGCTGCCCGAATGGGCAATCACGGCTTTTGCGCCGACCGAATCGGCGATGAAGCTGCGCGCGGAAGCCAGCGCCGAAGCGGCCGGCCCGTCGCCCCGTACCGGTATGATCCCCAGCCGCCCGACCGAGGTGCGGATAGCGATATCGACGCGAGCGCCGCCCCGGGTGCGATACTGATAAAAGACCGGGGCAGTCTCGGGACGATAAAGAAATTGCGGGAGAATGCAGGAGAACAAACCCCGCATAAGATCGGATTCCGGCGTCGATTCGCCTGCCGCGAGATGAGTGGCCATGCCCTGATCCTCCAAAAACACGACGGGCCGGGCCTGCTTCTCGGTGGCGAACGAGCGCAGGAGAAACATCCCTTCCATCGCTGCAAGAAGCTTCTTCACGGTCGGGGCGCTCACGCCCCCGGTTCTGGCCAGCTCCTGCAGATTCAGAGGTTGTCCCTGCTTCAGAGCCAATTCGCGCAAGAGCGCGCGCAGCTGCCGGTAGGAGACGTCGGTCCTGAGCAAGAGACGGATATCCCTTTCCAAAAGAGTTTCAAGCTGCGTCTCGAAGCGCGCGGCGCGGACGTGACCCTCCCGAAAAAAACAGATTCCGGGCAGCCCTCCACGAGCGAGAAACTCCGCGAAGCGACCGGACCATTTTGTCAGCCAGGAGACTGGGGCCGCCGTAAGCTCCGGAAGACTTCTGCTCGAAACCAGCTCCGGCAGCCATCCTGGTAAGTTTTCGGAATGGCTCTCCGCGGGCGAAAGCGGAAGCAGCTCCAGATTCACGATCCGGCCGGTCAGCGATTCGCGGATCGCGCGCCGGCTGGTGAATCGAACGGAACCCGTCAGGATGAACTGACCCTTGCCGGGATGCAGGCGCACCCATTCCTTGAGAGCGGGAAAGAGCTCCGGCGCGAGCTGGCACTCGTCAATGGTGAAAGGGCGCTTGCGGCCCGTCAGAAAGGCTTCGGGATCGAGCTGGGCCCGGTCGCGGACCAGCCTTTTATCCAAGGCCGCGAGCTCGCGGCGCTGGCAATTTCGTTCCGGAAAAGCTAAATACGGAAGCTTATGGAACGCTTCGCCCGTCTCGCCGCCCAGGCGCTCAACCAGGTCCTCGAATCCCCGATCCAGCCGCAGGAGCTCGAGACGCCGCCGAATCCCAAGATGGGCGATTTCGGCTTTCCGTGCTTCCGCCTGGCCAAGCAGTTCCGCAAAGGTCCGCCCCAGGTCGCCCAGCAGCTCGTCTCCGAGCTCAAGGCCAGGAACGCCGTTCCGGCGGAGCTCAGCGTCGCGGCGGTCGGTCCGTACGTGAATTTCACCGTCTCCCAGGACAAGGTCCTCTCGGCACTTCTCAAGGACATCCTCGCCGGCGCGGACCAGGGCGCCTACGGGAAGCTTCAGGAAGGCTCGCGCGGCAGCTGGGTGCTCGAATACAGCTCCCCGAACGTCGCCAAGCCCCTGAACATCTACCACCTGCGCCCGACCGCGCTCGGCGCCGCGCTCGACCGGATCGGCCGCTACCGCGGCTTCCGGGTCATCTCGATCAACCACCTGGGCGACTGGGGCAAGCAGTACGGGATGCTCTCGGTGGCGTTCCGCCATTTCAACATCCCGCTCGACCGCGAGCTCTCGATGAAAGAGCTCGTCGACCTGTACGTCAAGATCAACGCCGAGGCCGAAAAGGACCCCTCGCTCGAGGAGCAGGCGCGCCTGGACTTCGTGAAACTCGAGCAGGGCGATCCCGAGATCACCGCCTTCTGGCAGAAATGCGTGCGCATCTCGCTCAAGGAGTTCGACCACGCCTACAAGCGGCTCGGCGTGAAGTTCGACCACATCTGGGGCGAGTCCTATTACAAGGAAAAGCTCGCGCCGATGCTCGAGACTTTCCGCAAAAAAGGCCTGCTCGTCGAGAGCGAAGGCGCCTGGGTCGTGCCCGTCACGGACGCCGAGGGCAATGAGCTTCCGCCCTGCATCCTCCAGAAGACCGATGGCGGCACGATGTACGCCACGCGCGACGTCGCGGCGGCGCTCTATCGGCAGGAGAAGTTCCAGTTCGATCGCATGACCTATATCGTGGGCGGCGAGCAGCGCCTGCACTTCCAGCAGATCTTCGCCGTGCTTCGCAAGCTCGGGGCCGACTGGGTCAGCCGCTGCGAGCACGTGCCGACCGGCCTGTACCGTTTCAAGGACGCCAAGATGTCCACGCGCAAAGGCAACTTCGTCACGCTCGAGGAGGTGCTCGATCTCGCGAAATCGCGCGTGACCGAGCTCATGGCCAAGCGCGAGTGCGCCAGCGCGCCGCGGGAAGGCGCGGTCGGGCTTTCCCCGGAGGACCATGCCGCGATCACCGAGGCGGTGGCCGTCGGCGCGGTCGTGTTCCACGATCTCTCGACCGATCCGGCGCGCGACGTGGAGTTCGATGTCGAGCGCGTGGTCGACTTCGAGGGCGAGACCGGCCCCTATCTCCAGTACGCCCACACCCGCTGCCTCAGCATCCTCCGCAAAGCGCGCGAGACCGGCCAGCTCGCCTCCGCAGCCGACGCATTCTACGACGAGCGCCTCATCTCCCGGCTCACGAAGCCCGAGGAGCTCGCGCTGGTGAAGACCCTGGGCATGCTCCCGCTGCACCTCGAACGCACGCTCCAGTTCGCCAAGGCCAGCCAGCTCGCCAACTATCTCATCGATGTGACGAAGGCCTTCGGCGCCTTCTACCGCGAATGCAAGGTACTCGGCGAAGAGCCCGAGCTCACGCGCGCGCGCCTGATGCTGGTCGAGGCCACGCGCCGGGTCCTCGCAACCGGGCTCTCGCTGATTCTGATTCCTCTGCCCGAGCGGATGTAAATTCCACCTCCGGTCTGAGCCGTTTCGTTGCAGTCTGTCATGGACTCAAGGCTGGACAGCGCTGCCTGGGTTGAGTTACGTGAAAAGAAACAGGAAAGGAATCGGACCTCATGGCTGCCAGCGCGGGACTTTTCACGTCTTCTATCGGAAAGAAATATTTGATGGGCATCACGGGGCTGGCGTGGAGCCTTTTCGTGCTGATGCACATGGCCGCGAACCTTCTGATCTTCGTGAGCCCGAAAGCCTACAACGCCTACAGCCACGTGCTGATCTCGAACCCGTTCATCTATGTGGCCGAGGCAGGACTCGTGCTGCTGCTCCTGATCCACGTTTATAACGCGATCAAACTCACCCTGGAGAACCGGGCCGCCCGAGGCGAACGCGCCTTCCTCACCACAAGCGGCGCCAAAGGAGTGAGCTCGGCTTCGAAGACGATGGCGGCGCAAGGATCGCTGATTCTCGTTTTCACGATCCTCCACCTGATCACCTTCAAGTACGGCACCGTCTACATGGCCAGCTACGACGGCGTGGTCATGCGAGATCTCCATCGGCTCGTACTCGAGGTCTTCCAAAGCCCCGGCTATGTCGGCTGGTATGTCGTGGCGCTCGTCGCCTTGGGCTTCCACCTGAGCCATGGCTTTCAATCGTCGTTCCAGTCGCTGGGCCTGAATCATCCGCGCTACACTCCCGCGATCAAGAAGATCGGCCTCTTCTATGCCGTGATCGTCGCCGCGGGCTTCATCGCGCAGCCCGTTTACGTTTTCCTGGTTCACAAGCAGTAAGAAAGAGGATCCCTCCATGCTGAAGCTGAATTCGAAAATCCCGGGCGGCCCGCTCGAACAGAAGTGGGAAACGCACAAGTTCAATCTCAAGCTCGTCAATCCGGCCAACAAGCGCAAGTACACGGTGATCGTGGTCGGCACCGGCCTCGCCGGTGCCTCGGCTTCCGCATCGCTCGCCGAGATGGGCTATCAGGTAAAGGCCTTCTGCTTCCAGGACTCCCCCCGACGCGCCCACTCGATCGCGGCGCAAGGCGGGATCAACGCCGCCAAGAACTACCCCAATGACGGCGACTCGGTTTACCGCCTCTTCTACGACACCATCAAAGGCGGCGACTTCCGCGCCCGCGAGGCGAACGTCTACCGGCTCGCGCAGGTTTCCAACAACATCATCGACCAGTGCGTCGCGCAGGGCGTGCCCTTCGCGCGCGAGTACGGCGGGTTGCTCGATAACCGCTCCTTCGGCGGCGCGCAGGTCTCACGCACGTTCTATGCCCGCGGCCAGACTGGCCAACAGCTGCTGCTCGGCGCCTACTCGGCCATGATGCGCCAGGTGGGGCTCGGCGCGATCCAGATGTTCAACCGCCGCGAGATGCTCGAGCTCGTTCTGGTCGACGGCGCCGCGCGCGGGATCGTCACCCGCAACCTCATGACCGGCCAGATCGAGTCGCACGTGGCCGATGCCGTGGTGCTCGCCACCGGCGGTTACGGCAACGTCTTTTATCTCTCTACCAACGCCAAGGGCTCCAACGCGACGGCGGTCTGGAAAGCCTACAAAAAAGGCGCAGCCTTCGCGAACCCCTGCTTCACGCAGATCCATCCGACCTGCATCCCGGTCTCGGGCGATCACCAATCGAAGCTCACCCTCATGTCCGAGTCGCTCCGTAACGACGGCCGCGTCTGGGTTCCCAAAAAACAGGGTGACAACCGCCCGCCCTCGCAGATCCCCAACGAGGATCGCGACTACTATCTCGAGCGCGTTTACCCGTCCTTCGGCAACCTCGCTCCGCGTGACGTTTCCTCGCGGCAGGCGAAGTTCCGCTGCGACGAAGGCCGCGGCGTCGGCGAGAGCAAGATGGCCGTTTACCTGGATTTCCGCGACGCGATCCAGCGCCTGGGCAAGGACAAGATCGCCGAGCGCTACGGCAACCTCTTCCAGATGTACGAGAAGATCACCGACGAGAATCCGTACGAGGTGCCGATGCGAATCTACCCGGCCGTCCACTATACGATGGGCGGGCTCTGGGTCGATTACAACCTCATGAGCAATATCCCGGGTCTGCATGTCCTGGGCGAGGCCAACTTCTCGGATCACGGTGCCAACCGCCTGGGCGCTTCGGCGCTCATGCAGGGTCTGGCCGACGGCTACTTCGTGATTCCCTATACGATCGGGGATTACCTCGCGGGCTCGAAGCTCCCAAAGGTCGACGCTACGCACGACGCGTTCCGCGCGGCGGAGGCCGAGGCCACGGGCCGGCTTACCAAGCTCCTGTCGATCAAGGGCGGCAAGACGGTGGATGAGCTCCATCGGGAGCTCGGCAAGATCATGTGGGATCACGTGGGCATGTCGCGCAACGAGGCCGGCCTGAAAAAGGCGCTCGAGCTGATCCCGCGCGTCCGCGAGGAGTTCTGGAACAACGTGAAGGTCTCGGGCGAGCCCAACCTCATGAATCCGGAGCTCGAGAAGGCAGGCCGCGTGGCTGACTTCCTGGAGCTCGGCGAGCTGATGGCCCGCGACGCGCTCGAGCGCAAGGAGTCCTGCGGCGGGCACTTCCGCGAGGAAAGCCAGACGGAGGACAACGAGGCCAAGCGCGACGACGCGAACTTCTGTTATGTCGCCGCCTGGGAATACAAAGGCGACGGCAAGGCCCCCGAGATGACGAAGGAAACGCTCGAGTTCGAGCGTATCCATCTTGCCACCCGCAGCTACAAGTAAAGCAGAGGCAGAAATGAGCACGACCCACAAGAGCCTGAATCTCACCCTCAAAGTCTGGCGACAAAAGCCCGGCGCTCCCGGGCGCTTCGTCACTTACCCGGCCCGGAACATCTCAACGGACATGTCCTTCCTCGAGATGATGGACGTGGTCAACCAGGACCTGATCAAGAAGGGCGATGATCCGATCGCCTTCGATCACGACTGCCGCGAGGGCATCTGCGGCAGCTGCTCCATGACGATCAACGGCAACCCGCACGGCCCGGACCGCGAGACGGCGACTTGCCAGCTCCATATGCGCCGGTTCACCGAGGGCGAGACGATCACCGTCGAGCCCTTCCGCGCCCGCTCCTTCCCCGTGATCAAGGACCTGGCTGTCGATCGCGCCGCGCTCGACCGGATCATGGCCGCGGGCGGCTTCGTCTCGGTGAGCACGGGCAATGCCCAGGACGCCAACAATATTCCCGTCGCGAAGGAGAACGCGGATCTCGCCTTCGACGCCGCCGCGTGCATCGGCTGCGGCGCGTGTGTGGCCGCCTGCAAGAACGCCTCGGCGATGCTCTTCGTGAGCGCCAAGATCTCGCAGCTCGCGCTGCTCCCCCAGGGGCAGGTCGAGCGGGAGCGCCGCGCCCGCAATATGATCGCCCAGATGGACAAGGAGAAGTTCGGCAACTGCACGAACACCGGAGCCTGCGAGGCCGCCTGCCCAAAGGGCATCACCATGGAGAACATGGCGCGCACCTACCGCGAGTTCCTCAAGGCGGAGCTTTCAAAGCGCCACTGAGCGTACGGCCCCTCAAAGTCGGCCTTCGAACTCAAAGCCAGGCCTTACGGTGCTCGCGGGCGTAGGCCGCGAACGAAGCAGGAGCCCGACCCAGGATGCGGTTCACCTCCTCCGTCACGACGGCGCTGTAGCCTGCTTTGAGGTAGCCCATGATCGTGACCAGAAACTCGGTGTAATCCGCCGGAACTCCCGCCGCGAGCAGCCCGGAGCGGAACTCCTCGGGCCGAATGTCCTCGTAGCTCACCTTCCGTCCCGTGGCCTCCGAGATCAGCTCCGCCGCCCGCGCGTGATCGATCGCCTCAGGCCCGGTGAGCGTGAAGGCGCGATTGTCGAATTCGGTCGTGGTCAGGAGCTTCGCCGCGACAGCCGCGATGTCGCGGGTATCGATGAAGCTCACCTTCGCGTCGCCGGCCGGAAGGCTGATCTTACCGCGCTCGCGGATCCCGTGAGCCCAGAAGGTCTGGAAATTCTGCATGAACCAGTTGGGCCGAAGCGCGTTGTAAGCGAGCCCGGAGCGCGAGAGTTCGAGCTCTGCCCGTCCCATGGGTGTCGTCTCATTGGCCTCGACCCCGAAGGCGCTCAGCTGAACGACCTTCGAGAGCTTCCGTCGCCGAGCCTCGCGAATGAGCGGCGAGAGAACGGCATGCTGATCCGCGTAGCCGGCGGGCGACAAGATGAAGGCCTTGTCGACGCCCGCGAACGCCTCGCTCACCCCTTCGCCCGTCACGAGATTCACATGGCGGTACTCCACGCCGTCCTTCTCATGGGCCTGTTTGCCGGTCGTGGCCCTGACCGGCAGTTTCCTTTCCCTGAGCAGCCGTACCAGCTCCCCACCCACCGAGCCTGAAGCCCCGAACACCAGAATCGTCGCGTCTTTCATCGTTTTCTCCTTTTCCATCACTTTGCCACCCCGGCGCGCCGTTGATTAGATGGGATATTTGCAATATAATTTTGCTTTAACGGAACAATCATGGAACTGGAACCTCTTCGCATCTTCGTCAAGGTCATCGAGCTCGGGAGCTTCACCCGGGCGGCCGCCGTCCTGAACCTTCCCAAATCCACCGTCAGCCGAGCCGTGAGCCGCCTCGAGCATCAGGCGCATGCGCGTCTCCTGCTGCGCACGACGCGGAGCCTCAGCCTCACCGCACCGGGCCGCGCCTTCTATGAAAGCTGCCGGGACCCGATCCGCGCGCTTGAAGAGGCACGAAGAACGCTCGACGGTGTGGACGCCCGCATCTCCGGCGTCGTGCGGCTGACTGCCGTGGATGATCTCGGAGTCCAGGTGATCTCTCCGGCGATGGGCAGGCTGATCAGCCGGCATCCCGAGCTTTCCTTTGAGTTCTCTTTCACTGACGAGCTGGTCGACCTCGTGCGCGAAGGCTTCGACCTCGCGATCCGCGTCGGAAAGCTCAATCCGAGCAGCTTCCGCGCCAGGAAACTCGGCGAGATCGCGCTGATCCCGGTCGCCGCGCCCGCCTATCTCGCGCGTAAACCGGAGATTCGGGAACCTGCCGATCTCTCGGAGCACGACAGCCTCGCCTTTCCCGGCCTGGCGCTCCCTCGCTGGACGCTCTGCTCGGGCGCGCGAACCGTCAGCATCCCGCTTCGAGCACGGGCGCTCGGGAATCACATGGCAAGCCTCGTGGAGCTCGCCGCGAACGGAGCGGGAGTGGCCTTGGTTCCGGCCTTTCTCTGCAAGGAGAAGCTCGAATCGGGTGAGCTGGTACGCGTCCTGCCGCGCTGGTCGGCACGCGGCCTTCCGGTCTCGCTCGTCATCCCGGGTGCGGCGGAGATTCCGGCCCGGATCAGACTGGTCGCCGAGACGCTCGCGGACGAGCTCCGCGAAGTCCTGCGTTCCGCCCTGGACCTGCCGTCCACCGGGGCTTCAAAGAGCTCCAGACACCGTCGCGGCAGGCTCGGCTGATGGGGTGTCGAAATTTTCCATCAGCTGCTTTTTCACCTTACCCGCGATCGCGGCGCCCCGATCGATGCCGCTGGCGAGGCCATCGCGCATGGCATGATTCCAATATTTCGCGTCGATCCGGTTCAGGCCTTCCCCGATGAGGTAACCGCCCGCGCCGGCCGCAACCAGGGCGAACGCGCCTAAGGTACCTATCGCCGAAGCTTCGAGACCGCCCGCGGCCACCGCACCCAGATTGTGGAGAACCGCTTGAACGCTCGCCATCGTCGTTCCGACCGCGGCGCTGCCGGTGGCCATCATGGCCTCTCCGGAAAGCTGGCTTTGCGTATTCGCGGGACGAGGCGCCTTCCGCCCACGCCGGACCGGCTCCGCGGCGGAGGCCTGGGCCTCGATCACCAGGATGAAAAACAGGAGATATCCGATCCTTTTGAGATTTCTCATGGGCTCCTCGTCAGGTTTATAGGGTGCAGCGTCCATGCCATGCGGAAGCGCCCGGATTCCCGCGAATTCGCGCAAAACCTCGGCGAAATCACCCTCTTACCTGCACGCTCCTGCGCCCATCCGCCTCGCGGTCTCGACAGGGCCCGACAAGGTGCCTAACTCGTTGACAGCTGTTCGGAGAAATGCCCCGTGAATCACGTCTTCATCAGCGCACGGGAGTCCGCCGCGCCACGAGAGTCGCTCCGAGCCTGCTTGCGCGCAACGTGAGCAGGAAGCTGCCGGCCTCCTGTCCGATCTCGGCCTCGAACTCGAGCTCTTCCGAAGGCGCGGGCGACGCGCGCAGAAGCGGCGTGCGCGAAGACCCGACGAGCACTCCGCTGATCTTCGTTGCCCTGCCCGTCACGCGCTCCAGCCGAAAGACCTTCGGCTTGGCCTTTCCGGAACCGGGCTTTCCCGAGATCGCCAGCTCGCCATGAAGCCTGTCTCCTTCGAGCCTGAGCTTGAACGTGGCCTCATCACTGCTCAAACCAGGCTCCTGCGGGCCCTTGGGCAGAAGCCAGAAGCCGCGCCATTCGCCGTGGAACTCCGCGCTCAGCCGCCCTTCGGTGCGCGCTTCGGGAGTCGACCGCCCCTTGGGCTCGGGCAACCTCCCCTCGAGCTTTCCCGCGATCCAAGGGGCTTTTTCCTTCTTGAGATAGCTCGCCACGAGCTCATCCGCCCGCGGATCATTCAGCCTTTTGAGCGCATCGGCCGCGGCGAACCGCGTCTGCACATCCGGATGCTCGAGAAACTTCGCGAGAAACTCGGTCTCCTTGGCTCCCTGCGAATGCGCGACCGAGCGCACCGCCGTGGTCCGGATCGCGTCCTCGTTCGTCGCGCTCGCCTGCGCCTTGAGGAACTCCGAGGCCTCCGGCGTATCGAACCACCCCAGCCCCTGCAGCAGCCTCACCCGGTGAAGGATGTGATCGCTCTTAAGATACATCTCGATGATGTTCCGCGGCGCCGCGGGACCGAGCCCGCGCCAGGTCTCGGGCGTATCGGTCGGGTGCCGCTGGCGGATGATCTCGCCGACCTGCTCCTGGATCTCGGCATCACCTGCCGCGTGCGCCACGGGCGCGCCCGCCAAGCTCAAAAGCAATAGCCCCAACGTCAGTAAGGTTTTCGACATAGTTCGCTGGTGGTCCCGGTCCGGTTCACTGAATCAGGGGATTGTAGTTCAGCTTCAATCCCGAATACGTCGAGATCAGGTTACCATCGCCCGACAGGGTCGTCTCGCTGAAATTCTTGGAGCTCCACCACATGAGATGATTGAACTGGCACTCCGGTCGGGTCGGGCAGAAGACCCCGGTCGTCGCACTGTAGCCGGGGCACGCGTCGTTGCAGGTCGTCGTGCTGCCGCTGATCACGTGCGTGTCCGTGGCGCGGCAGGAGGTGATGCCGATGTAACCGCTCGTGCCTTTCGCGGTGCAAATCGGCGTATCTAGCACCGTGTCGTGCATCGTGCCGTCGCGCTCCGAAGGATGATTCAGCCCGAGATAATGTCCCATCTCGTGGGCGATCGTGGCTCCCCAATCCACGAAACCGGCATCCTGCGTCGCGAGCGCGCAAGTTTCGCCGCTCGTGCAATCAGGGTTATAGCTCGAGATCTCTCCGAAGGTAGCCACCGCCACGCCGCTCGTGCTCAACCCGTTCATCGGCGGTCCCAGGATCGCGCCCGACATGCCGAGGAACTGGCTGTCGTCGGAGAACTGTTGAATCAGGTAGACGTTCATGGCTTTGCCGCCGCTCGCCGAGCTCAGGAAGGTCTCCCCGGCGCGGAAGAGCGTGGAGAGCTGATCGCTGCGAATGGTGGCATAGGCATCTCCGTCGGTGCCGCCCCACTCATAAAGGCTTACCGAGCCGATCCTGATCCCGGTTCCCGCCTGATTGAGCAGCTCCGAGACCGAACCGAGCAACGTATTGAGGTTGCGAGTCCCTTTTTCACTGCGCGAGGCGCTGATATTGGAGTTTCCCACGATCACGAGATTCAGATCGACCGCGCCCCCGCTCGTCGCGTCGGATTTCTTGAGCACCGTGAGCTCCATCCCGGCCGAAAGCCCGGTGACGCTCGAGGCCTCTTCGGTGATCAGCACGTACTTGGCCGTGTAATTCACGCCGGAGCGGAGCTTCCCGCCGACGAAGAAGTTGGAGTTGAACGCGCAGCTCGGATCCGTCGACGGCGGCGCCACGCCCCCGGTCCAGTTGCAGGTCGGGAAGAGATTCACGCTCGGAGCGGAGGACATGACCCCATATTGCTGCAGGAACCAGGGCATGAAGCCGGCGAAGGCGCTGGGCGAATTCACGACGCAGCCGGGATTCTGGTCGGTGCCGCTGCTGTTGAGCAAGCCCGCCGCGCGGCAGTCCCCGCTGGCGCCCGTGCGGGCGAGGTTCACCAGCTCGTTCGTGCCGTCGGAGAGCGAAACCAGAAATGGCGTGACGTAACTCAGCGGCGACGGAATGGATGTAGCCTTCCCCACGAGCGTGAGCGAGCCGAACTCGCCCAGATCCTCGAGCATGGGGATCGTGAAGCTGATCTCGGCGCTCTCGGGCAGCGCCTGGGCGAAGCCTTTGATGGCGCCGGCCCCCGAGTAAGTGGTCTGACCAATCGCGACCGTCGCATCGTGATTGGAGCCGGACACGGCCGAGAACTGATAAGAGCGCGTGCTCACCGTGAAGCCCGTGGCCGTCTCCGCCTTCTTCGCGCAACCTGAGGCGATCAGAAGGATCGATAACAGGCTGCTGGCGCCCTGTGCGGCGATGGCGCATCCGCGCCCTCCCATCCTGGCCATGCGTAAAAACACCTTTCCCGCGAAGCCTGCGTCCCGGAAGACACGGCCTTACGTCCTGCTCCTATGATTTTACCCGGCAAAACCGAGCTTGAGGACGTGTCCAAATGTCCACAGGAGAGGGATCGGAATTTCTTGCCGATTTCAGGAGGGAAAAATAGTGTTAAGGGCCGGATCGACAGTTCCGGGCAATCACGCTACGCCTCTTGGGGGCCCGGAGCTACGGCGCTCCTGATCGATGCGAAAAGCGCTTCGCTTTCAGAAGCGGAAAAGAAGGCTCCCCGTCGGGTAAAACGGAGAGGCGTCCGTCGATGCGCCAGAGCTCAACGCGTTGAGTGCGAAGGCGAGCCCGAACCAGTTCACCGGCCAGACGGAGCTCCCGAGCGCGAAGTTGAAATAGCTGAAGCTTCCCGCCGGGAGCGTTACGCCGCCGAGCGGACCGAAGTCGAAGGTCCTTCCATTCTGCCAGACATGGTTGAAACGGGTCAGGACGAAAGGCTCGAACGCGCCGAAGCGCCCGCTCGCGATCGCGCCCAGATAAACATAGCTGCCGGCGGAGGAATCGTCGCTCGGCGACGTACCGGCGCCCCCGAGCATCGCGTAGGAGAATCCCTCCGGATCATGGCTTATGGCGTATTTCGCGATCAGCCCCAGTGAAAAAAACTCATACTCGATTCCGAGATCGAACGAATCGCTCAGGCCGACCCGCAGCCGGAGATTGGGTATCACCGCAGAATCCCCCACGCCCGCGACGCCAGTCTCTACCGCAACGTGTCCGCCTCCCAGAGGCTGCGCCGTGTGCGTATTGGAGAGCGGCGCGATTGCGCAACCCGCGAGCGAGAGCATCGGAAATGTCAGCAGCAGAAGCCGAAGATCGAATTTAATAGCGTTCCCTATCTGGGGCCATGCTCGCACGGGAAAGCGAAATTGAAAACAGCGAAAACCCCGGGGAGTGTTGCACATCCGGAATCTCGAAGCTGCTACAAGCGCCTCCGCGAACCCCCCCCCCGCGATCAAATGACTCCGCGAAAAGCGCCCCCACGAGTCGCCGCTGCACGGCGGGCACCCGACCACCGCATGCCACGGAACCGAACCCAGCCCGATTGCCCAAAATCCCAGCTGGCCGCACCCCGAAGGCCAGGCGCCTCCTGCGACCGCTTCAACCATTGCCGCGACCAGACCCCTTGGCCTTCGAGCTCGTTCATGATGACGTAGAAGCTGACGTTCTTGAGCTCCCGTCCCCAGGTCACCACGCGCGAGTACGCGAGCGCGTCCCAGAAGCGGCCTTTGCGGATGCCTTTCTTGGCGCCCGTGATCGTGCGCGCGATCGTGCCGGTCAGGGCCCTGAGGTAAGCTTGGAAGCCGTCTTTGTTCTTGGCCTTGAGTACCAGGTGCAGGTGATTTCCCGCGTTGGCGTAGCGATACACCTTCACGTGAAATCGCTTCGCGAGGCCGAAAACCAGGTGTTTCACGCGCTTCTCGTGCTTCGCGCGCAGAAGCGACCAGTCGTCTTTGGCCTTCTCCGATCGGAGCACCACATGCAGCGGCAGCCGCGGGCTCATCGGGCGCGCGGTCTTGCGCCGGCCCTCGCCCAGGCGCCCGCCGTGCTCGCGGCGCGCTAGTCCGCGGAACGCGGGGGTTTTGAGGAAGTCGAGCTGCTGGGCAGGCTTGCGGGGCATGACTGAGAATGTGTCTATCCCTGGTGTTTTGGGAAATCAAGCTGAAATGAAGCATTTAACGCAGGGGCAATGTTATTCTATCGCCATCACCGAGGGCGGATGGTCCGGACCTGATACATGGGTAACACTTTGAACTCCAGACATGGGTTACACGAACCGGAAACATAGGTGACACTTATTAGGCAT